>CAKRXU010000078.1 GCA_934424575.1 uncultured Blautia sp. | reverse complement strand
AACATCTCCATCTTTGTATTGATCTTTTCACATGCTTCATTTGCATCATTTAATCTTTTTGCCTGTTTTCCAAGCAGGTTGTATGACTTCACCTCTGATATTCCCTGCAGATACTCCATGATCTGGTTTACAAGCTCTGTATCACATATCACTTTTTGCTCTGAATCTTTTTTCCCTGCATTCTGCATTACAGAATTGACGCCAAAGAAAATAAGTACTCCTGCTGCAGCGATCAGGCCGATTCTCCAGTCAAAAATAAACAGCATCAGAATGATCATTGATGTTTCCAGAATCCCCTGCATGGTCAGCATGACCACTCTTGCAGCTACATCACCAAGTATTTCCATTGTATTGGTCGTAACAGAAGAAATTTCCCCAATACTATTAGAATTAAAATATCCCATCGGCAGATAGCGCAGATGCTCTGCAATCTTGATTCTCATAAAAGCACTTGCGTTATATCCGCCTTCTGTCTGAAGCACTGTAGAGTATCTCTTACAGATGACATCGACTACAATTGCAATGACCATGATCGCAATGGAGCCTCCAATATATTTTCCTATCGCTTTTCCACTCAGCAAACCGATCAATATGTACATAATGGCCGGAATCTTCATTGCTGAAGCAAGTGCCTCTATGAGTCCGATCGCCATCGACAGTTTAAATTTATTACTATTTTCCCTGCCCGAAAAACGAAAGAATTTTGCCAGAATCCCAAACATATTATTCGCCCTCCTTCACAGTATCTTTTACAGAAATATGGGCATTCCACATTTCCTTATAAAGCGGGCATAACACCAGAAGTTCCTCATGTGTGCCATGTGCTGTTACATCTCCATCATTTACAACAAAGATCTGGTCACTGTCCTTAACGGTAGAAAGCCTGTGTGCTATCACGATCAGGGTCTTCCCTGCTACCAGTTTTGCGATAGAATTCTGCAGGATCGCCTCGTTTTCCGGATCTGTGTAAGCAGTTGCCTCATCAAGGATTACGATCGGAGCATCCTTCAGCATCGCTCTTGCAATCGAGATACGCTGCCTCTCTCCACCTGACAGATGCCCTCCTGCACCTCCTACAACCGTATCAAATCCATTCTCCAGCTGCATGATAAATTCATAGCATCCGCTTTTCTTTGTCACCTCGATGATCTGTTCATCTGTAGCCTCTGGGTTACCCTGCCGAATATTTTCACGGACCGTTTCATTAAACAGATAATTGTCCTGTGCAACATATGCAATTTTCCGGTTAAAATCTGCAAGTGCCAGTTCTTTGACATCAACTCCGCCGATTTTGATGCTTCCGGAATCCACATCCCACAGGGATGCGATCAGCTTTGCAATGGTCGACTTACCGCTTCCGGAAGGTCCTACGATTGCATTTACCGTTCCTGCTTTTAATTCCATATTTACTCCATGCAGGATTTCTTTGTCGTGATAACCAAATCTGACATTTTCAAGCGTAACGGAATTATCTTTTGGAACACGTTCACTTTTCTCCGGACGTTCAAGCTCCGG
>CAKRXU010000077.1 GCA_934424575.1 uncultured Blautia sp. | reverse complement strand
GAAGCAGATTACACAGGGAAAAGGATTCTTCTGGTTGAGGATAATGAGCTGAACAGAGAAATTGGTGTTGAAATTCTTCAGATGACAGGGGCAGAAGTGGAAACAGCAGAAAATGGAAAAATTGCAGTTGAAAAAGTGGAGAATTCTTCGGAGGGCCTGTATGACCTTATTTTTATGGATATCCAAATGCCTGTCATGAATGGTTATGAGGCAACCGCAGCAATCAGGAGCCTTCCGGGTGAAAAGGGAAAACTTCCGATTGTTGCCATGACTGCCAATGCTTTTGCAGAAGACGTACAGCTGGCAAAAAATACAGGCATGAATGGGCATCTTGCGAAACCGTTGGACATGAATAAGCTGAATGATGTTTTGGAAAGCTGGCTGTAACGGATGCCCACAGTGCGCTGAAAAAGCATAACCTTTCATTTGGAGAGAGCTATATGAAAAAGTTTAAGATAAATGTACAAAGATATATCTGCATTTTAGTATGCCTTGTTTTATATATGACTGTGCTTCCCGTTTCTGTATCAGCAGAGGAAGCAAAAAACCGGACAGTCAGGGTAGGCTGGTATGAAGGAACTTATAATACCACAGAACCAGACGGTACGAAGAGAGGCTACAGTTACGAATATCAGCAGGCAGTAGCTGCGCATACAGGATGGAAGTATGAATATGTGGAGGGAAGCTGGGCAGAACTGATGAACATGCTGAAGCGTGGAGAGATCGATCTGATGGGAGGTGTCTCCTATGCAGAGGAACGTTCCGATTCCATGCTCTTTTCAGAACTGCCCATGGGCGAGGATAAATATTACCTTTATGTAAATCCTTCTGATATAGATATCTCAGCTTCAGATCTGACTATATTAAATAAAAAGCGAATCGGGGTGGTACCGGATACACTTTCTGCCAGACGGTTCTGTGAGTGGGAGACAAGCCATGGAGTAGACACACAGAAGGTTGATATCAGCAGTACAGATGATGCCCGTCAGAAACTGCAAAATCAGGAAATTGACGGATTTGTTTTAAATGAATCTCCACAGTGGGAAAGAGACAACATTTCGCCTGCGCTTCTGATCGGCAGCTCCTGTCATTATTTTGCAGTCAGCAAAAAATGCCCGGATCTGAAAGAGGAGCTGGATCAGGCAATGCGGAAGATAGAAAAAGAGAATCCTTTTTATGAAGAAGATCTTTATAAAAGATATCTCTCCGCAAATCCCATTGAAACTCTTACGGATGAGGAACAGAACTGGCTGGAACAGCATGGGGCAATCAGAGTTGGATATCTGAAAAATGATGTGGGTGTCAGTCTGGTGGAGGCAGAGTCAGAGGAACCGGTAGGAATTATTAACGATTATATCAGTCTGGCTTCCGGCTGTCTGGAGGAAAAAAATATAGAATTTCAGCTGACAGGCTTTGATTCCCAGGAAGAAGAACTGCAGGCATTAAAGGATAACAGGATTGATATGATTTTTCATATGAATCAGAACCCATATGAGGCTGAGCAGAACGATATTATACTGTCAAATACTGTTTTTGAAGTCAATGTTGCAGTGCTCACCGGCGTTGAGAAGTTTGATGAAAACGGGGAAAACACAGTGGCGGTGAGCAGAAATAACCTGTTGGGAAAGTGGTATATTTCTTTTAATTATCCTTTCTGGAAAATAAAGGAATATGACTCATCTGCTGAGGTCGAGAAAGCAGTTCACAGTGGTGAGGCAGACTGCTTTGTTGTGAAGGCAGGACAGTCATTAAAGACGCTGGCAAACAGCAAAATGTACAGCGTTTTTCTTACAAAATCCGGCGATTCCTGCTTTGCAGTCACCAGGGAAAATACAACATTAATGAATATCCTGAATAAAACCATTCAGACTCTGCCTGCTTCCAGACTTTCAGGCCTGTTTTCTGTATATGAAAACGCACCGGGAAGGGTTACTCTGACAGAATACATAAAGGATAATTTGCGGGTAGTTTCCATGAGTTTTGTAAGTGTGACACTGGTTATTATACTGATTATAGTTTACCTGATGATGAAAGCAAGGAAAGCCCAGATTCAGGCAGAAAAGGCTAATGCTGCCAAATCGGATTTTCTTTTCAATATGTCACATGATATCCGTACACCGATGAATGCCCTGCTGGGATACAGTGAGCTGATGAAAAGGGAACTGACAGATCCGAAGCTTCTGGATTATCAGGAGAAGATGGAACAGTCCGGAAATCTGCTGCTGTCTATTATCAATAATGTGCTGGACATGGCCAAAATTGAAAGCGGTAAGATGGAACTGGATGAGAATTATGTGAAGATCAGAGATGTTTATCAGGGAGTTTACAAAATTTTCCAGGCAGAAGCGGAGAAAAAGGGGATTCACCTTGAGATGGAATATGAGGTGCAGCAGGAACATGTAATCTGCGATGAGACAAAGAACAGGGAAATTTTCCTCAATCTGATCAGCAATGCGGTAAAATATACAGCTTCAGGGGGAACGGTTACCATAAGGATCACAGAGCTTGACTGTGACAGGAAAGACTATGTGAGGATACAGACTCAGGTAATTGATACAGGCATTGGAATGAGTGAAGAATTCCTGCCATCCCTGTTTGAGGCTTTTGCCCGGGAACGCAATACAACAGCTGGAAAGGTTGCGGGAACAGGACTGGGAATGCCAATTGTAAAGAAGTATGTAGATATGATGGGCGGAAGCCTTAAAGCAAAAAGTAAGCTGGGAGAAGGAAGCAAATTTACAGTTATCATGGAATACAGGATTGCTGATAAGGGTTACTACGAGCAG
>CAKRXU010000076.1 GCA_934424575.1 uncultured Blautia sp. | reverse complement strand
TCCAAATGGAACTATCTCGTCAAATGTTGCTCTTAACCGCAGAAAACTACGGAAGTTATTATTTACACATTACTAAATAACAATATTATTAACAACCCAAGCGACTTGTATCGTGAGGGAAAAACAAAATCAAAAATGAAAAAGAAAATTATCAAGGCTACGCTTGCTGTAGTTGCAGTATCGGTAGTTGGAGCCGGAGTGTTTAGAACGTATGTTTCTTTTAACCCATCTACAGAGAGCGCTTTACTTTTGGAAAATGCAGAAGCACAGTCTTTCGATTTTGGCGAATGGTGGGATAGTAAGACACATAGTTGCCAAGAGGATCAGTGTTCGCTTACAATTGGCCCACTCACTTGGTACGGAAAATATGAGAAGTGTTTAGATGGTAACACAGTGGCACATTGCTGGGATTGTAAGATCTGTGATGCTATTGCTTCAAATTAATTATGTCTTTGGATTGTATATAAGATGTTTGATGTTTATTTGATTGAAACCAAATAAACATTTACAATGAGTATTTATTCTTTTGTATAATCGCTTAATTTTGAGTGTGCACTTTGGTGCACACTCCCACAAAATATATGAAAATATATATATATTCTTTATTCTTAATTGTTATTTGTTCTTGTCAACATAAATCAACACATTTAGCTTTGTTGGATAATGATATTGCAAATGTTGATACGATTATTAAGTTTCCGAAATTAAAAGGAGATGAGGTATTTTATTATTCTGATGTGTATTCAGAAGTAAGATATGTACAATTAGAAGAAACCGTAAATTCAATGATTGGTGTTATTTCAAAAATAGAAATAACCAATAGTAATGATATATTAGTGCTTGACAATATGAGTGGCAGTATTGTGCTATTTGATAAAAATGGTAAGTATAAAAACCATATTGGTCATCGTGGAAATGGGGCAAACGAATATATAACTCCAGAAGATGTTGTATATGACCCTTATAATAATAAAGTGATTGTTTGGGATAATAATAAGTGCAATCTGATGTATTTTGATATGAAAGGGAATATGTTGAAAAAACTCAAATTAGACTGGTATATTAGAACCTTCAACATCCTTGATAAAAATCGCCTAATTGTTTATATGGATTATTCTGAAGATTTATCTAAAACGAATATTGGATATAATTATAAAATACTATCTCACGAGGGTAAAATAGATACAGAATTTGATTCTTATGGAGAAGACATGAAAGATTTCCATCCGTCATGCAAAAACACTTTTTGTAGATATAATGAGAGACTTTTTTTCAATCTCCATATACTTCAAAGATAATGGAATTATGTGGGAAGACGGCAAAATTTAAGTATTATTTGGATTTTGGAGAAGACAAAATTCCAGAAGCATGGCTTTGTGGTAACAATAGAGACTTAAATGATAAAATACGTAAATATGAAAATAAGGTATTCTGTACTTCTTACTTTATTTCTGACAATAATATTGTAATGAACCTTATTAGAAATAGGATTTGTTATCTTGCAGTATATGATAAAAAAGAAGGAACCGTTATTACTGGTATTCTTGGCATTAATGATATTGATGCACTTTTAAGTAGTTCACAAGTTTATAGCGTAAAAGATAACAATGTCTATTGTGTTATTGATCCTCTGAATTGTGAGAAGTATTACAGTATGATTAAAGATGTTTCTTGTCCTTCAAATGTTTCGGGGGATATTGCCGAAAAATTTAGTGATGAAATGAATAGTATTTTGTCGTTATTTAATCATAATTCTTTATTAGAAGAGTATATAAATGCAATCAAAAAAAAGAAAACAATTTTAACATCCAAGGAAAAAGAATTCTTGAAAAATGCGTCTTCATTTGAAAATCCAATTATTCAAATATGTACATTAAAATGATTTTTTATTAAGTAGGTGATCAGAATTATTTTTATAATGAAAAACAAATATTATTATCTATTCATTAAAAATAATTTTGATTACCTACTTAAATAGATTTAAGTTTTTTCATTAAGCAGGGAGTGTTGCGTATTATTTATGTAGCACTTCATAATTTTGTTAGTTCGAATAATATGATATATTTTAAGGTATTGTTAAAACAGCTTTTGACATTGTTTGCTTTAACTTGTATTTTTTATAGTTGTAAATTAAGAAATGATACATCTAACAACATATTGAATAAAACAGTAGTATTATCTTTAGATAATATGAACAATCTTAGTGATGTGAAAGATACCCCCAAAAATAAAGATCTGTCGAAAAAATTGACATTCGTTGTTTATGTTGATTCTGCTTCTTGTACAACTTGCGAATTGTTTAAAATAGGTTTATGGGATAAAATTGTTGCTTATTCAAGAGAATATGGTGTAAACACACGCATTAAATACATATTGAATGCAAAAGGTGAGCAAATAAAAATGTTGACAGATGCTTATTCTGTAATAAAGCCAAGGCATGAAGTTTATATTGATTCAAATGGTATTTTTGGAAATAACAACCAATTCGTAAAAGAGAAGGCCAAGTATCATGTTTTTGCAGTAGATCATAATTGCAAAATTAGGTTTGTTGGTAACCCATCAAAAAATGAGATGGTTGAAGATAGATATAAAGATTTCTTGACCAATTACGTAAAAGAATAGTTTTGTAATGTTGGAGTTTTATTCTGTTGAAAGATTGTAAACTTTCACAAGAAATAATCATTGGTAATTGTTGCTCTTGACACTTTGTGGCGCTATAGAATTTTGTCATGCGTTCTTGGCGCGCAGGAATATACAATATTTCCAAACTTTCTTTCCCTATGGGAGAAGGACTACATCGAATCTTATCATACCAATCCTATGCTTCTGGTGATAATGACAGAGTGCATACATTATCGTTTTGGAATATGAGATACCGTGAGGAGTGTACAACCTCACAAAATACTGAAGACGTTTTACTTTTGTGTACAGAAAGTGGACGTTGAAAGTATCGAGTTTATTAATTTTATTTTTAACCCTTTCAAACGACAATGTCGTGAGAAAGACAAAACAATTAGAATGTTATGAAAAAGATTTTTAATTTAATAATTTTGGCATGTACCATCTCATTTTGTGTATCGTGTTTAACAGAGAATATTCTTGTGAAAAATACAGGCTTTACAAGAGTTGATAGTATTAAGACAGAATTTCTGGATGTCAATTATCTTTCAAAGGTAGATTTCATATTGTTGGATTCCAATAAAAATGCTTTTTTTTCAAAAGTGTCTAAAATATTAGAAATTGGAGATATGTTTTGTTTTGTTTGTAAAAAAGAAAAAAAAATAGTTTTTTTTGATTCTTTGGGCAATTATGTGAAAGAAGTTAAACGCGTTGGTAGAGGACATGGAGAATATACATATTTGGATGATGTCGCTTATGATGAATATAATGAACAGCTTTTGTTATTGGTATATCCAAATTCAATTATGCGATTGGATAAAAAAGGGAATTACATAGGCTGTGAACAGCTTGATGAGTATTATAATGAGATCAATGTTGATAAAGAATATATATATTTAACTAATAGTACTTATGTTAATAACAAATTATCAGATTATTCATTGACAGTTATCAATAAAAAAACAGGAGAAAAGAAAAGTTTGCTACCGTTGGATGTGGAATTTGCTCCATATTGTTCTTCTGGAATAAATATGTTGAAATCAAACGGAGAAATAATATTTACTCGAAAATTTGACAATCATATTTATAAATTGAAGAATGGAAAGGTGTCAGGAACGTTAGAAGTTGATATGGCATCGTTGTCTTTTCCACAAGAAAAAAAAGATCGTCAATATGATTGTGTGGAAATAACACAATTATGTGCAAAAAATAAATATGTATATGTGTTTAACAATGTTGTAGAAACGAAGAACTATATTTTATATTCCTCCAATTTGGGGGATATGAATATTTGCAACAAAAAAAACATGCAAACTATTCATTATAATAAAGCGACTCTAACGTCTATGGCTGGGATAAGTAATATGTTGTATATTCCTTTTGAAGGGAATAAATATGATTTTTCTTGATGGGAAAGTACATATAAAAAGTGTTTGAGAGAAGAATGAGGAAAGTTTACTGGTTATCAGTTACTTTCCTCATTTTG
>CAKRXU010000075.1 GCA_934424575.1 uncultured Blautia sp. | reverse complement strand
TGGTGCGCTGTTTACCAGAAATAATATTTGCTATGCTAATCACAGATACAACAAAATCATACGGACGTGAGATGAAACATTTCTTAAAAAAGAAAGAATGTCGGACGTATATGAAAAAATGTCGGAAATAAAAAATGAACAATAAAAAATGTCGTATTTTACTTAATTTTTTACATGTGAATATATGTCGGAGTGTAATACAATAAAGACATCTTAAGAGAGAGAAAGAAATCTCAACGTAAGTAAGAAAAAATGAAAAGGAGTGTAGTAAAATGGCTAATGAAAAGACAGTAAACACAGCCGTAAAAGATGAAGTTGGCACAGCGTTTAAATGGTTCCATGCAACATCGGTAAACGGGGGAGCTATGTTGATGGCAGCTGTAATCGCCAGCTATTTCTCAGTGTATATGACAGATACATTGAAAATTCCGGCAGCAGCAGCGTCTGCTATTATGTTTGTAGCAACTTTATTGCATCACTTACGGTTGTAGTGGTACCTGCGATCATCGCATATTGCTTTGCGCAGGAGCAGGTACAGGAATCTGTTGCTGCATCCGGAATTAAAGGTTGATAAAGGAGAATGATATTATGTCGGTTATGAATTACAGAAAAGGAACAGGGGCAGAGACAAGCTGGATCATCGAGGAGACCAGCTTTCATGAGAAATATACTGGAAAATGTGAGGCCATCTTCACACAGGGGAATGGTTATTTAGGCCTCCGCAATTCGCTGGAAGAAAGATATGTGGATACTGTCAGGGGTATGTTCATCACAGGAACATTCAACAAAGCAAGCAAAGAGGAAGTAACCGAACTTCCGAATGTTTCTGATATTGTGAATATGGAAATCGAACTTAACGGTGAACGTTTTTCCATGACAGAGGACAATATAAAAGAGTATTCAAGAACATTAAATCTTTATACAGGGGAAACCTGCCGTAATGTCCTATGGGAAGGAAAAAACGGGGATATCGTGCAGCTGTCTTTCCATCGTTTTGTGTCTTATAAGAATGTGCATGTGATCGGTGCATATGTTGAGATCAAACCTGTAAACTGCGACGTAAAAGCAACGGTTGTGAGCGGAATCAACGCACAGGTGACCAATAATGGTGCCCAGCATCTCACGGAAGTATCCAAGCGTGCATTTGATGAAAAGTATCTGCAGATGGGAATGGTCACGACAGAATCAGAAGTTGCGATCGCAGTCAGTACCGTTCATGATGTATTTTTGGATGGAGAGAAAACAGAGGAGACCGCATATAAGATCGGAGATGACAGAAGAAAGATCCATGCGAGGATCCAGCTGGATATCCCGAAAGGAGAGACGGCACGTGTAGAGAAAATCTCAACGGTTCATTCCAGCAGGGATCTTGAGTATACAGGATCGGGAAAAGAGCCGGATAAAGAGACGGTATATGCAAATGGACTAGAGAATTTAAAGGAAGCAGAATGCAAGGGATACCGGACACTCCTGCAGGAAAGCAGGGAAGTCTGGGAAGCGATCTGGAAAAAACAGGATATCGTGATCGATAGCAGGGAAGATGATGCACAGGTGGCTGTCCGCTTTGCATTGTATCATCTTCAGATCATGGTAAGGAAAGAAGACAACCGGGTTGGCATAGGAGCAAAAGCACTCAGCGGAGAAGACTACAAGGGACATTCATTCTGGGATACAGAGACTTTTATTTTCCCGTATTTCCAGATGGCAGAGCCGGAAGTGGCAAGGACACTTCTGGAATTCCGTTATAAGGGACTGTATGGTGCAAGAAAGAAAGCAAAAGAAAACGGCTATAAAGGAGCAATGTATCCATGGGAAGCTGCGTGGATCAGTGATGGGGAAGTCACACCATATACCTTTGGAATAAATGTACATACGGGAGAGCCGATGATCTGCCTGACCGGTGTGATAGAGCAGCATATCACTTCGGATATTATTTTTGCATTATGGCAGTATTATACAGCAACAGGCGATCAGGATTTCATGGACAGATATGGATATGAAATGATAATCGAGACCGCACGTTTCTGGAACAGCCGTCTGGAATGGATAGAAGAAAGCGGACGTTATGAAATCCGTGATGTCATAGGACCGGATGAGTACAAAGAGCATGTGGATAATAATGCATACACAAATTATATGGCGCATGCAAATATGAGACTTGCTGTACAGGTGATTGGTCTTATCTGTGGGGAAAAGAAGGATTTTTACGGAAAGATGCAGAAACTGATGCAGGAGGAAGGAACTTCTTTAGAGCAGCTCGAGAGAGAACTCGAAGATAAGATCGAGAAGCTTTATCTTCCGCAGCCGGATGAAAAGACAGGAATTATCCCTCAGTTTGACGGGTACTTTGGATTAAAGGAAATTGACCTTTCTGCATATAAGAAAGCTTCCGTAGTAAGAACCATCTTTAATGATTATTCCTTTGAAGATGTACAGAATATGCAGGCTGGAAAACAGGCAGACATTGTAGAACTGCTCTACCAGATGGAAGATATCACGACACCGGAAAATAAGGCAGAGAACTATGCATATTATGAAGCAAGAACCCTGCATGATTCTTCACTTTCAAAGGCGATCCACAGTATCATTGCATGTGATCTTGGCATGGACAAGGAAGCTTATGATATGTTCATGAGTGCCGCATTTACGGATCTTGGACAGGAGATGAAATCTTCTGATGCAGGCATCCACAGTGCAAACATGGGAGGCGTATGGCAGGATGTAGTCATGGGATTCGGAGGAGTAAGAATCCATGACGGACATCTCCGTATCCGCCCAAACTGTCCAAAACAGTGGGAAAAATTTACATACTCGATTTATTGGAAAGGAAATAAACTTGATGTCACAGTCTGCAAAGATGGAGTGGAAGTTATCAACGAGGGCACAGCTTTCATGGCAGAGATCATGGGACAGATGGTTACTGTAGAAAAAGGAAAAAACGAATTTTTGGCATAAGAACATAGGAGAGAAAAATGCTGCAGAAAGATGGAAAGTTTGTCAAAGTATTAAACCGGATCGCAGATCTGGTTGGATTAAATCTGTTAGCTATCCTCTTTTGTATTCCGATTATTACGATAGGGGCATCCATAACAGCTGTTTATGGATGCCCCTTTCGCATACAGGAAAAAAGAGAGGGATATCTGACAAAGGATTTTTGGAAATTGTTTAAAGAATGTTTCGGGTCATCCACGATCATTTACCTTGTGGGTGTTGCAGTCGCTGCAATGTTATATCTGGATTATCAGATTTTTGCCACAGACAGCAGACTGGACATTTTACAGGTACTTGCGGTCGCTGGCGGGATATTAGTGGCAGAGATTTTTACTTATGCGTTTCCGATGGAGTCTTACTTTGAAAACAGCCTGAAAGCGACCATAAAGAATGCGTTATTGCTTGGAATATCCAATATTCCATACACGCTGCTGATGCTGGGCATAAATGTTTTTCCATTTTTCTTGGTTGCCAGAATTCCAGGTACATTTGGAATATGGTTTTTGATCGGCATTTCAGGGGTTGCATGGATCAACAGCTTTTTCTTAAAGAAGATTTTTTCAAAAGTCAGGATACGAAAGGATGTATAACACATGATGAAACAACAGTTCATATGCGATAGAAAACCAAAGGCAAGACCGGAAAATGTGATCACAGGAGCAGGATATCGAATTACATTTCTGACAGACAGGCTGGTCAGATTTGAATATGACAGATCCGGTGAATTTGTAGATGATGCATCCCAGGTGATATGGTACAGGGATCTTGAGGATGTTCCGTTTGAGATAAGACAGAAAAAAGAGTATATGGAGATCCAGACGAAAAGCTTACGGATACGGTATGATGGAAAACCATTTGAAGAAAGTATCCTTAGTGTGAGGTTGAGAAAACCGGACAACGGATGTGATCTCGAATGGTATTATGGAAAGAATGAAGACCGTAATCTTTTTGGAACGGCACGCACACTTGACGAGGCAAATGGCAGCATCCCGCTGGAAAAAGGCATTCTTTCCAGAGACGGATTTGCAGTGCTGGACGATTCAAAAACCATTCTGCTCACAGAAGACGGGTGGGTGAAAGAGCGAAAGCAGACAGGTGAAGATTTTTATCTGTTTGCCTATGGGCATGATTACCGGGGCAGGCTGTCCGATAATATCGAACAGCCTGCCCGCTCTTTTTATGCCAACTCCAAAGTTGAATGATTTAGTTGCT
>CAKRXU010000074.1 GCA_934424575.1 uncultured Blautia sp. | reverse complement strand
TGAATATCCTTTAAAGTACCCTGTAATCTAATTTTCAGCATACATATCCTCCCAGTCTTTGCAAAAACAATACTCTGGATAACGGATTTTAATGGCTTCCCAAAAATACCGAGCATATCCGCAGCAAAACAGATCTTCTACGGTATAATACTGGCACTCTTTTAACCGATCTTCCTCTGCTTCATAATCTCCGACACTTGGTGTCCCATTGCAGTAAAGATTAAATGCCATGCGGACAATCCGTAAACTTCCACTGGTCTGCCAGCCTTCCTGCAGGCATTCCGTTTTTACACATCCAGTTTTAAAATTATAGATTTTATTCACATTTTCTCTTGTGTCTCTGTCGATACCCAGGCAATAAACCAGAGCCTGATGATAAACATCCTGATATCTGCATTTTTCCAGATAATCCTCATAAAATTTTTCGTGTTCCTTGCTCTTGAAAGTAATTGTGCGAGAATTGCTATTCTCTGCTCTTAACGCTGTGTTTGTCATTTTTTATTTTCCTCCTAAATTTTAATAAAAAAGGCACCCCATTTCTGGAATGCCCTATAAAAAATAGGGACACCCGCTTTTAACAAGTATCCCTATAATCTATCAACTATCTGATAGTCCACTATTCACTTTCATATTCAGGATTTTTTGTGTTCCCCGTACCGAGGTCTAACGCAATAACAACGGTTACTTTCTTCACAAGGCTCTTTTCTTTGTGATTTTCACCTATTTTTCTGAAACTGAAAAACTCTACAAAGTGCGTAAATTCAAGGATTTCTACATATTCTTCCTTTGTAGCAACACCACAGTCTCGACATGAACCGTCTGCGGAAACTGGTCAACCCCACATACTTTCTTCAACTCATATCCATTATCACACAAAAATCTCAGATCCCGCGCGAGTGTCGCGCTGTCGCAGCTTACGTAGACGACACGTTTTGGCTGCATCTTGAGGATGGTCTTGAGCAGCATTTCATCGCAGCCTTTGCGTGGCGGGTCGACTACGATCACGTCTGCGTAGACGCCGTTTTTCTCGTATTCTCTCGGCAGGACTTCTTCTGCTTTTCCGACGAAGAATTCCACGTTTTCAATATTGTTGATCTGTGCGTTTCGTTTTGCATCCTCGATCGCTGCCGGGACGATTTCTACGCCTCGGACGAATTTGGCTTTCTGGGCGAGGAAAAGGGAGATCGTTCCGATTCCGCAGTACAGATCCCAGACGGTCTCTTCTCCATGGAGATCTGCATATTCCAGTGCCTTGGAATACAGTTTCCAGGTCTGTTTCGGATTTACCTGGAAGAAGGAAAGCGGTGAGATCTCGTAAGAAATATCCCCGATCTTATCTGTGATATATTCCTGTCCCCAGATTGTTTTGACCTTGTCGCCAAGGATCACGTTGCTTCGTTTCTTGTTGATGTTCAGGGAAATGCTGGTCATTCCCGGGATCTCACGCAGTTTCTCGATCAGTTCTTTCTGATGTGGAAGGTCCTGCCCATTGATGATCAGACAGACCATCAGCTCCCCTGTAAAAAATCCATAGCGCACAAAAATATGACGCACCAGTCCCTTGCCTGTCATCTCATCGTAAGGAGCAATGCCATACTTTTCCATATGCGCGATCACAATATCCAGGATCTCCTTGTTCTGCGGGATTCCCAGCGCACAGTCACGGTTCTCGATGATCGCATGGGTGCGCCCTGCATAAAATCCGGTGATGATCCTGCCTTCTTTGTTTCGTCCAACTGGGAACTGTGCCTTGTTTCGATAATGATAAGGCTCGTCCATACCGATCAGCGGTTCCATCGGAAGGTCGCGGAATCCTCCGATCCGCTCCAGATGACCGCGGAGTTTCTTTTCTTTAAAAACTTTCTGTTCTTCATAAGATACCGCCTGAAGCTGGCATCCGCCACACTGACGGGCTGACGGACACACCGGCTCTACACGGTATGGAGATGGGTTCAGGATTTCCATCAATCGTCCATATCCGTAGTTCTTTTTTGCCTTCATGATCTTTGCGGTAACAGTATCTCCAATCACTGCGTCCTTTACAAAAACAGTGAAGCCATCAGCTTTGCCAATGCCTTCACCGTCTGTTCCGCAGTCCACGATCTCTAACGTAACAATGTCATTTTTACGATATTCCATGGGATCATACGTCTCCTGTTCTTCTCAGATTTGATTCAAAAAGCCTGTTGTATCCAAGCCATTCTTTCCTGCCTTTGTCCGCTGCAAAGATTTCTGTCAGAGTCTCCATGCGGGCATCTGTGTTGTCTGCAAGATTCAGTGCTACTGCCTCTGCAAGTGCTGGTTTCTTCGGAGAACCGTATTCCAGTTCGCCATGATGTGCCAGGATGCAGTGTACCAGCTGGTTTTCCAGTGTTTCCGGGAAATCCGGGATCTCTTTTGCCAGATCATGCACCATCTGGGCACCGATGATGATATGTCCCAGAAGCTGTCCTTCGTCTGTGTAATCATTCATCGGGAAGGAAGAAAGCTCCTTTGTCTTGCCGACATCATGAAGAAGTGATGCTGTGATCAGAAGGTCTCTCTTGAGAAGCGGATAAGCATTTGCCATATAGTCACAGAGCTTTGTGACACTTAAGGTGTGCTCCATCAGTCCTCCGATAAAACCATGATGTACGGTCTTTGCTGCGGAATGTTCCTGGAAAGATTTCAGGAATTCCTTGTCTTCTACAAAAAGTTTATTCAGAAGTGCGGACAGGTATTCGTTCTTCACGCTCTTGATCATACCAAGGATCTGTCCGTACATATCGTCTGTACTGTTCTCGCTGACCGGAAGATAATCTGCCGGGTTGTATTCTCCCTCATGTGCCTTGCGGACTCTCTTGATATTTAACTGCATGGCACCTGCAAAAGTTGTCACATCTCCGACAACTTCAATATAATCCAGTGCATCAAAATCATCAATTCCAAGTGAATTCGGATCCCAGATCTTGCCGTCCAGCATACCTGTCTTGTCCTGAAGGATCACGTTTTCGTATGGTTTGCCGTTCTTCGTTGTTGCTGCCTGTTTCTGTTTACAGAGATAGATCCCGTTGAGTCTGTCTCCTTCGTGTAATTCGTTTATAAAACGCATGATACTCTTGCCTTTCTATTTTTCCTTTATTGTAACTTTCAGTTGTACATCTTCGTATTCGCCGGATGGATTCTTGCGGTATACATTGACTGTCGTGCGTGTTCCCTTATTCAGCCCCTGGAGTACAGACGCATATTCTTCCATCGACTGTACTTCCTGCCCGTCCAGGGCATGCAGGATGTCTCCGTTCTGGATCCCTGCTGTCATTGCCGGAGAATCCTCATCCACTGCATCCACATAAACGCCCCGCGGAACATCCAGATTCTCAGACTGGTAGGATGAGATCGTCGCTCCCATGATCCCTATGTAACAGATATCTTCTCCATTTGCCATGCTCTCAAGAAGCGGCCGAAGCTGTGCTGTCTCCACCGCACGGATCACATTGGTCCGGTCTTCTTCCTGATTCCAGATAATTCCTGCAACTTCACCGGAAGAGTTTAATAAAATCCCTCCGCCTTCCTCACTGCCGACCATATCTGTCGTGAGCATTCCATACTCCTCATCAGCAACCTTAAGTGTACCTGTCACAGACGTTATCGTTCCTCCCATAAGAGAATCATAATCACCTGACGGACTGCCGATCGCAATAACGGACTCTGTCTGCTTCATATCATCTGCTGCCACCAGCGGCGCTGCCGGGATTTTCTCCTGAGTCTCCTCATCCACAGACGTAAAAGGGACCTTTATCACAAAAAATCCTGTCCTGAGATCCTTCTTGCACAGAATCCCATCGGTCACGGTTCCATCCGAAAATGTGACCGTAAATTTATCTGCTTCCTGCATCTGGTCTGAAACTGTCAATATATAAAAAGCCTCGGAATTTTTGAGAAAAACAAATCCCTCCTCATCTCCGTATTCCAGAAAGGAATCATCCAGAAGGTCAGAATCCTCTCCTGCTGCCGATATCCGCACAAGTGCCCTGCGCGGTTCCTCCGCGATCTGGCTCATCCCATCTGACAGGTCGTTCTGCCAGGCGGTGGAAGCCGATGTTTTCTCCTGCTCTGTTGCTTCCGGTGTCGGCGTTACCTGCTCTGCCTTTACAGATGGTGTCAGAGTGACAACTGCTTTCTGATCCGGGGCAGTTCCAAATCTCTCCAGTGCCTTCGGAACGATCAGTGCCATCGTACCCGCTGCACAGGCGCCAAAGATCACACCGCAGACTGCTGCCGTCAGAAATTTCCCCGCCAGTCGTTTCCTGTCCGTCGGCTGCTCTTTGATCGTCTCTTTTATAAAAGAATAATTCTCCGAAGATGCTTTCTTATCATTCCGCATATAGCTTTTTCTCCTATAATTCAAACCTGACAATTCGTGTTTATTTTAGCAGGAAGTTATGAATTTTTTATGAATAAAATCCGTCTAATTTTTATCATGTTTTTCCGTCATAATGCCTTATTTT
>CAKRXU010000073.1 GCA_934424575.1 uncultured Blautia sp. | reverse complement strand
TATGTTTTTTTGTAAAAAATTTGCGCGTCTAACTCATCACTAAAAGTAACGAGAATGCGACGCGCAGTTATTCAAATCCATCTTTCCCGAGGATTTTCTTAAGGCTCTGTTTGCCACGGTGGACCAGATTGGTAACCTGGCTCTCGGATTTTTTCATAATGTGGGCAGCATCCCGGTAGCTCATATCTTCAAAGTAAACCAGATAAAGTGCTTCCTGATATTCTGGTTTGAGCTGGTCGAGGGCTTCATAGAGCTGACGGTTTCGCTCGTTTTCAAACAGATGAGTTTCTGCCAGAGCTTCGCTCTGGATCTCGAAGGGAAGTTCCTCGATTCCGATATGAAAACGATGCTTCCGTCTTGCTCTGGTAGCAAGGTTCCGGGCAGTTTTGTAGAGATAGGCGCGAAAGCTGCCTTCCCCTGAGATCGGACGTTTTTTTGCAAACATCTGCGCAAAGGCTTCGATCATCATATCTTCAGATTCGTGAATATCCCTGAGATATCCATCGATAAACAGAATCAGAATATCGCCATGCCTGTGCACCAGTTCATCGGCGACTTTTGGCTCACCGTTCCAGAAACGTTCATACAGATTTTCATCTGAAATCATCTACTGCCCTCCCTCAAGAGCGCAGTTAGATTAATTTTTCCCAGTCAGATCCTTGATCACTTCTCCTGCGATGATCAGTCCTACTACGGACGGAACGAAGGCTGTGGAACCTGGAATATCACGACGCTCTGTGCATTTGTGTGCTGCGCCCGGAGGACAGATGCAGTGTGTACGGCAGCTGATAGACATGTCCTCGATCGGGCGGATTGGCTTCTCCTGAGAGTATACCACTTTGAGCTTCTTAATTCCACGTTTTTTGAGTTCACGACGCATAACTTTTGCCAGAGGGCAGACGGATGTTTTGTAGATGTCTGCTACCTGAAAAGCAGTCGGGTCGAGTTTGTTTCCGGCTCCCATGCTGCTGATGATCGGAACGCCGGCTTCTTTGGCTTCCATGACGAGCTGGATCTTTGCAGTTACGGTATCGACTGCATCTACAACATAATCATATTGAGAAAAATCAAACTCATCCTTGGTTTCCGGAAGGTAGAAGCATTTGTGGACATTGACTTCTGCCTTTGGGTTGATGTCAAGGATGCGGTCTTTCATGACATCGACTTTATATTTGCCAACGGTACTTCTGGTGGCAATGATCTGACGGTTCAAGTTGGTGAGGCAGACTTTGTCATCATCGATCAGATCAAGTTTACCAACTCCACTTCGCACAAGTGCCTCTACGGTATAACCGCCGACTCCACCGATTCCAAAAACGGCAACTCTGGAGTCTGCCAGTTTCTCCATGGCTTCTTTACCAAATAACAGTTCTGTTCTGGAAAACTGATTCAGCATTTATTTAATCTCCTTTTCTTTTTCATCCAGTGTTTCATTCATACTTCCGGTACGATAACCCAGAAGATCGAGAGTTACATAGTCAAAACCATACTCTTTGAGCTGGTTTGCAATTTTTGTTCTGTTGCCTTCCTCGACAATTTTGGTGATCTCATCCGGAAGGACTTCGATTCTGGCGATGTTTCCGTGGATGCGGACGCGCACCTGATGGAATCCCATGTCCAGAAGAAGCTGCTCTGCCTTGTCTACCATGCCGAGTTTTTTCTCGCTGATGGTCTCGCCATAGACGAAACGAGAGGAAAGGCAGGCAAAGGACTGTTTGTCCCAGGTAGGAAGGCCCATCTCTTTGGAAAGTTCGCGAATCTCCTCTTTGTAAAGCTCAACCTGACGAAGCGGGCTGCTGACACCAAGTTCTTTGACTGCGATCAGACCCGGACGGTAATCGCCGTTGTCATCCATGTTGGAACCCTCAGCTACTGCATTCATGCCATTTTCACGGGCAATCTCCCAGATTTTCTCAAAGAGTTCATGCTTGCAGAGATAGCAGCGGTTCTTCGGATTCTGACGGAAACCGTCGATGTCCAGCTCCTCAGATTTACAGACGATATGACGCACGCCGTTTTTCTCACAGAATTCTTTCGCTTCCTTCAGCTCTCTCTCCGGAAAAGAACAGGAACTTGCGGTGACTGCGATCACATTCTCTCCACCAAGAGCTTCCAATGCTGCTTTCAGGAGGAAAGTAGAATCCACGCCACTGGAAAAAGCAACTGCAACACTTCCCATTGCTTTCAGATTCTGCTGTAATACTTTATATTTATCATGGATATTCATTGCTAAACACTCCTTTTAACCTAGTATACTAGTGTGTATTATAGCATACTGCATTCCGCACTACAACATAAAAACAGGCAGGAATTTTGCGCTGTTATGCGAATTTCCTGCCTGTATTTTTGTTTCATTTATCACTCAAAATCAAATCTTCTGACTTCGCAGTTTTTCACACCGAAAGTCGCATATTCCTCATTTGTCATTTCGTAGAAATAAGACTGGATCACTCTGGAAATTCCGTTGTGAGCTACGAGGATGTAGGTTTTGTGGTCAGATTCTGCTTTGATCTCGTCAAGGAGATTGTAGATTCTCTGTGCCAGATGCAGCATGGATTCCCCGCCGTCATATCTGGTGATGAACTGCTGTTTTGCTTTCTGGAATTCTTCTCCGTTGCGGGCAGTGGATTCGTATTTTCCGAAATTCTGCTCGATCAGTCTCGGCTCTACACGCGCCGGGATTCCGGTGATCTCGGAAATGTGTTTTGCAGTGTCTGCCGCACGCATCAGCGGAGAATAAAGGATCTCATCCGCCTGGATCCCCTGACGCAGGATCTCATGTCCTGTCTCGATCGCCTGCTGATGTCCTTTCTCTGTCAGTACAATGTCTGTCGCTCCACAGATCTTATTCTCCACGTTCCAGACTGTCTGTCCATGTCTCACAAAATAAAAATATCCCATTGTATTTCAACTCCTGCTCTTTCGTTTTTCTTTATCTTACCATCTTTATCCTGTAAATGGGTATCTCTATTTTGTTATAATGTTATAGGAAATTTCTATCGCCCTGCCATCCATCCCATTCACAATGACTCTGATGATTTTACGCCATCGTCATAAGTACCGTTCCGACAGTGATCAATACAACTCCCACCGCAGATTTGCGTGTCAGTTTTTCGTGGAAAACGATCCAGGAAAAAGCGATCGTCACAAGAATACTGAGTTTATCGATCGGCACGACAACACTTGCCGGTCCTTCCTGCAGAGCACGATAATAACAGAGCCAGGAAGCTCCTGTCGCGATACCTGAAAGTCCGATAAAAAGAAGCTCTTTTTTCTCAATCTCTTTTACTTCCTTCTGCTTACCCTGGACAAAAACCATCAGCCATGCCATCAGAAGCACAACTGTTGTACGGATCGCGGTTCCCAGGTTTGAGTCAATCCCTGAAATTCCAATCTTTCCAAGAATCGCTGTCAGGCTCGCAAAGACTGCTGAAAGCACTGCATAAATAAACCAACTGCTGTCTTTTTTCTTTGTATCTTCTATAACTTCCTTTCTGGAGATCATCATATAAGTACCGATCGCGATCAGACAGACACAGCCAAGCTTCGCCCATGTCAGTCCCTCATGGAGAAAGATCAACGCCAGAAAGATCGTCAGTATCGTACTGGATTTATCGATCGGCACAACCTTGTTGACATCGCCTTTCTGGAGTGCATGGAAATAGCACAGCCACGATGCTCCCGTCGCCAATCCGGACAAAACGAGAAACAGCAGCGTCTCTCCGCTGATATTGTGGATTCCAGAAAAAGTCCCCGTGACCAGCACCATCAGCCATGAGAACAGAAGAACTACGATCGTTCTCACTGCTGTCGCCACATCTGAATCTGTTTTCTGAATTCCACACTTTGCGAGAATCGCTGTGATTCCCGCAAAAAAAGAAGATCCTACTGCGAATAAGATCCACATAAACAATCCCCCCTCTTTATTCCTTTTATCTGCAAAAAGAGCAGGTCTCTGCCCGCTCTCTGCTAATCAATCCTCATCAAAGTTTACTGCATAAACTCCCTCAGGAAGTCTCATTGTAAGGATTCCAAGATTAAATTCATGATCCATAACTGTGATATGATACTCAAAGATCACATCATCCTCAAACTTGGAAAGTAACACATAAGTACCATTTTCCTTGCCGTCGATCTGGTCACAGATGTCCTCGTAGACTGCTTCTCCGGAAATCTCTCTCGGATAGCCTGATGACTTGATCTTCTCCTCGATTGCCTGATATAATTCTTCCATTTGTGCATCTCCCTTCAGTAGCGGATTCCGAATCGCCGCTCATTCTCATCCAGAGAAATCCTCCGTCTTCGGATATCATCAATCTCTATATAACGGTCATTGTAAAGTGCCTGAATGATCTTGTCAATATCTTCCTCAAGCCCCTGCAATTCTGCCGAAACAGAACCGTCATATTCGTTCCTCGCCCATCCGGTCACGGTGTACATCTGTGCCAGATATCCTAATTTATACCGGAATCCAACACCCTGGACCCGTCCATAAAAACTGATCGCTTCTCTGATTTTCTGCATGGTTTTTCCTCCATGCTTATTTTAACTCCAAACCATGAGAAAATCCAGCCTTAATAAGTCGTCTCACAGAATGTCACCTGTGAGCTGCAATCCGAAAATTACTTTTCCGGTTTCTCTGAACTTTCAGGTTCCTCCTGTAAATCTCCACAATATTTAAAATCCCATCTGAAACCCGATGTTCCGGTTTGTATGGATGATTTACGATCTGATCCTTGTAGGTCATAAAAGAACAATGACCTCCGTCAAGATTATACGCTGCTTTGCATCCAAGCTTTTCAAAGAAAGCCTCCATCTCATCCGGGAACATTCCCCTTGAGGAAGGCTGTCTTCCATCTACCACCAGCAGGCAGTAATGCCCCGGTTCATAATATCCGATCGCCGTTCTTGGATGCGACTGCCGGATATAATCCCATGTATAGAAAGAAGTGTTTGCCTTTCCATTCTCATCCAGAAGACTCGGTCCATTCACTCCGCTCTGAAGCTACTGGAGCTGCGCTGCCGTAACCGCCTTTGTTCCCTTCTGCGGGATCTTGTAATTTATGATCCACACGCCCAGAAGGATCAGTGCTGCTATGACGAT
>CAKRXU010000072.1 GCA_934424575.1 uncultured Blautia sp. | reverse complement strand
ATTATATTATATTTTTGCAATTAATACAATCATTGTTTTGTCCATCTTCAATTACTTGCGTAAATTCGATGGACGCGCCTTATATCCCCGTAGCTAAAGCAAGGGGTTTTACAACGCATTGGATAAGAAATAAATTTTTGCTGTTATATTTTTTGTGCGGATACGCACACTCCTGCGCTTTCATCTCGGTAATTGAATTGCCGAGGATTCCCGCTTATTATCCTAAAATTCCTAAATTAGCTCTTTACTTTTATGTATAAATGCAGTATAGTTTTAATACACTTAGTATGTAGTATTGATTACTACGTGATTGGTTTTTATTATTTACCTGTTTTTAACACTGGAGGTGTTTATTATGAAACTTAAATTAAAAGATCCCTGGAGTGCGATCACGCACGGTGTTGCAGGACTTCTGGCGATCGCGGGTGCTGCGCCGCTTCTTCTCAAAGCTGCATCCGGTGAGGAGGCACCACTGCATATCGCAGCTCTGGCTGTGTTCATACTTACCATGATCCTTCTTTATACAGCCAGTACCGTTTACCATTCTGTAGACTCTACAGAGAAAGTCAACCGCCGTCTCCGAAAGATGGATCACATGATGATCTTCGTCATGATCGCCGGAAGCTATACTCCTGTCTGCCTCATTGCACTGCATAACCGCATCGGTTACATCCTCTGCGGACTTGTATGGGGAGTTGCAATCCTTGGCATGCTGCTCAAGGGACTCTGGATCACCTGCCCGAAATGGCTGTCCTCCGTTCTCTATATCGGAATGGGATGGCTCTGCGTACTGGCTTTTGTTCCGATCTTTCACTCCCTCCCGAGAGCAGGTTTCGGATGGCTGCTTGCGGGCGGCATTATTTACACGATCGGCGGTATCATCTATGGTCTGAAACTTCCATTATTTAATTCCAGACACAAGAATTTCGGTTCCCATGAGATTTTTCATGTTTTCGTTATGCTTGGAAGTGCCTGCCACTTTATCCTTATGTATTGCTTTATTTCCACCCTGCCATTCTGATGGCAGGGTATTTTTCTGCCGGTTATAGTACTTTCAGAATTCCATCAGGTTTAATTTTTGTTTTCTTGTAAGCTGTTTGATCGCATATTCTCTGCGCATTGCTTCTTCTTTTGTTTCAAAGCCTTCATAATAGACCAGTTTTACCGGTCTTTTGCTCCTGGTATACTTCGCTCCGGCTTTTCCCTCATTATGGGCTTTGAGCCGCTTCTGCAGGCAGTTCGTCCACCCTGTATACAGTGTCCCGTCTGCACATTGAACGATATATGTGTAATTCATAAAGTATTTTATCCTCTTTTGTCTCTATAAAAAGCAGCCGATTTAAATTGTATTTCACTTCTATATACATTCAAAAAGCAGGTAAGAGAATATCGACTGCGAATTTTTTACCGCTGATTCCCACCTGCTTTATTATACGTTGTGTTTTATATTTTGTGAATAACTGTAACTATCCCGTTTACGGAAGATAGGTGATCGGATCAATCGGCTTGCCGTCTTTTTTCATTGCAAAATAAAGATTATTTCCTTCTTTGCTGTAATATTTCGTCGGCGCACTGACATAGCCGATCACAGTTCCTTCTGTTACTGTGTCGCCTTCCTCCACACAGAGGTCTTTGAGCTGTCCGTAAACTGCCTGATATCCGCTTCCAAGCTCCATCGTCAGGGTTGTTCCCGTCTGTGCGTCTTCTTCGATCGAATAAACCGTTCCATCTGCTGCTGCGGTCACCGGTGCACCTTCCACTGCCTGAACTGCGATCGCAGGGCTCAGTTTATACTGATCCAGGGTCGGAAAATAAACCGTCTGATCCATATTATAATCCAGAAGGATCGTTCCGTGTACCGGCCATTCCATCAGCGTATCTTCGGAAAAACTAAGTTTCGGGGCACTCAGTGCACTTGCGGAAACATCTGTGACTTTTTCCTGATCCGTCATGGAATCTTCCACCGCATTTGCTGCATTCGCGGTTTCTGTGATTGCTTCATTTGCTGAAACACTGTCTGAAGTTTTTTCTGAACTGTCTGCGCTGTCAGTGAGCGTCTGAGTGATTTTTTCTTCTGCTGTATCGTTCTGCCCTGTCGTATCGCTGATCTCCGCGTCAACCAGACTGGTGTCTGCATCCACCATCGGTGTCTCTTCTGTGTCTTCGCTCTGATCTGTCTGCAGTTCTTCCTGAATTTCCTTGTCCGGAGTATAAGTACCGATCTGATAAACTCCAATTCCCGCCGCTGCCAGGACAGCAAGGAGAGCAGTGTTTGCGGCGTACTTTACGATTCTGTTTTTTGTCATATTCCATTCACCTCTGCCAATAATCATTTTTGTATTTATAGCATTCCCGAAATATGACGTATTATTCAACTTTGCACAGAATAAATCATGTTATTGCTGTTCGCTTTTTTCACAGTAAATCGTTTCTGTCATATGTACTTATTTCCATTTCCGGAAAATATTCTTCCAGAATCTCTTCCCACAAACTTCCATCTTTTGCAAGTTCATTTCCGCCATACTGAGAAAAGCCAAGTCCATGACCTTTCCCTCTGCACAGGAAACGAACTTTACTCCCTGTTTTCTGTATGGAAAAATTCGACGATGGAAGTCCCATTCCCAATGCAAACATTTCTCCCTCCAGGATTTTGTCATCAGCCTGAAGACTCAGCACATAGCCTGCAGAATCCCGTTCTTTTATTTCTAATTCTTTTGGCAGCTGCCGCTCCGAAATATATGTACTGCTGAAATAGTCTGGGGAATCTTTATCTGCACTGCTGTCCACAGATTTCAAATATTGATACTCTGAACTTCCAAACACAGTCTCCCCGTCTCTGGTTGTGCCGCCACTGATCTCGTGATATGGAACAAGATTCAGTTTTCCCTCCACAAGCAGGACTTTCCCTTCTGTATTTTCCACAGCATCTTCATAAATCTCATCAGATATCCACCATTTGCACTGATTCTTTATACTTTTCCCCATTTCTCTCAACACATCCAGCCAATTTTCCTCCTCCGCAAATTTCCGGAAAAGATTGCTTCTCGCAATGACCGCCTGCGCTTCCACCGTCTGTAACTCATAATCCGGTGAAATCTGACACGAAAGAACTGCCGTCAGATATACCTCAGGATCTGGTCTGTAATTCAGTAATATCCTCTCACTTCCATTGATCACACTCACCGACAAATACGGAAGCAGCGCAAACACCAGGATCTTTGACAGATTAAAAACACTTTTTCTCTTCATAATGCTCATCCAGCCAGTGTTTTATCCTAATATATGTCCTTTTTTCATCTTTTATAAATATTTCCGTTCAGTTTTTGACAGCGCATCTTATTCATACTATACTATAGGGCATATCAATAGGACTGCTTGCTTATAACAAAAAGGAGGTGCTTTTTTTATGCTTGCAATTTATCTGGCACCAGTCTATATATTACTTAACCTTTATGTACTCCGGTGGAGTTACCTGTGGATTGGAAACTGTCATCATCTGTTTCAGTCAACTGTTTTTCGGGTTATTCTGGCGATCGTCTACGTTCTGATCTCCACCACCCCACTGACAGGATTTTTGATAAAAAAACCAGCTTCCCTGCACAGGATCCTCAAAGTCACCAGCAACTATTTTCTTGGGATCTTTATGTATATTCTGATGATCGTGCTGAGTGCGGACATCATAAGACTGATCCTCAAATACGTTTTCCATGCATCCTGGATCCATTCACGTGTTGCGTTTGCGATTGCCGGAGCTGTCTGCATCTTTAGTGTTCTGCTGATCAGTATCCGCGGCATCTATCATGCCAAACATATTAATGTAACGCCTTATGAAGTTACTGTTGATAAATCTGCCAGCGAACTCGATTCCCTGAAGATCGTGCTGATCGCCGATACACATTTCGGCTACAATGCAGGCACCATCCATGCAAAAGAAATCGTAAAAAAAATAAATAAACAAAATCCTGATCTTGTCTGCATTGCCGGAGATATTTTTGATAACGAATACGAAGCGATCCATGAGCCCGAAAAGGTCAAAAAAATCCTACGAAAGATCAATTCCCGTTACGGTATTTATGCCTGCTGGGGAAATCATGATCTGAATGAGCCAATCCTTGCCGGTTTTACCTTTAATCCTGGCAAAGAAGGGGCAGAGAGCCTCAAAGATCCACGCATGAGGGAATTTCTAAAAGACAGCAATATACAGCTTCTGGAAGATGAAGCTGTCCTGATCGACAACAGTTTCTACGTAGTCGGCCGTAAAGACGCTTCCCTGATAGAAAAAATAGAAGAAAAAAGAAAAACCCCTGCCCAGCTTACCGAGAAGCTGGACAAGGATAAACCAGTTATATTTATTGACCATCAGCCAAAAGAACTCCAGGAAATTGCAGATGCAGGTGTTGATCTTGATCTCTGTGGCCACACGCACGATGGACAGACATTCCCGGGAAACATAACGATCAAATTCCTGTGGGAAAATCCCTGTGGCTATCTCCAAAAAGGATCCATGCACAATATCGTCACTTCCGGATCCGGTGTCTGGGGGCCAGCCATGCGAGTCGGCACCAACAGTGAGATCTGCACGATCAATGTTACATTCCAGAACTTCTGATCTCAGACTCTATACCGTTTCTCTGTTTTAACCGAAGAAGCAGAGAAACGGTATTTTTATCTGCATTTATTCCTGAAGGATCACATTCTGCATAATCGATGGAATGCCATCTAATGCATCCACACTCCTGTCACCCGGACCTCTCATCCAGAAGAAAACCTTCCTTATATAATTATCATGTTCTGACGCAGTTCTGTACATAGAAGAATCAGTTGTATTTCCTGCCACATTCTGAACTCCAGGAACATATCCAAGAGCTCCAGCACTAAGCCCCACAGCCTGTCCCATTTCTTTTAAAACGATTGCTTTAACACTCATCACAAGACAAAATACAGCAGCAGCGATCATATGAAAACTCTCTCTTATTTTCTTCATAATGCCCTCCTTATTCGTCACTGTTCACTTCGTTCACAGGTAATCTTTATTCTTCCATGCCAAGAAGCCGGGATTGCGCACGTCCCACTACTACGCATGTACTATAATATATGCGGGCATCAATATAAAAAGAACTTAGGCAAGAAAAAAACACTATCGAAATGATAGTGTTCTTAAAAATCAATGAGGCATCGGGGATTCGAACCCCGGACAACTTGATTAAAAGTCAAGTGCTCTACCAACTGAGCTAATACCCCATATGCAGTTTTGCATCACCTTGTTTTTACAAGGTAAATGCCCAGAGCCGGAATCGAACCAGCGACACGAGGATTTTCAGTCCTCTGCTCTACCAACTGAGCTATCTGGGCA
>CAKRXU010000071.1 GCA_934424575.1 uncultured Blautia sp. | reverse complement strand
GCTTGTGGACACTGTGTAAGACATTGCAGTACCGTAAGGTATTCACCAATGCAGTAGTGGTAGAAGCAAGAATCCCCTTGCTTTAGCTGTGGGGAGTGTCAACGCAGATGCATAGAAATATAAAGTTATATCTTCCAGAATCATTTGAGTGGATTATTTTAAACTCAGGATTGATTGAGGGAAAAGATATCTCGGAGATATTAGCACAGCCAGAAAAATTTATAGAAAGTCAGGAATATTTCAGCTGGGAGAGATACTTTACAAAGCTATTATGTCAAAAGACAGAAGGAACTATTTATAAATACCAGAAGAGTAAGTTGAATCCAGTATATTTGCATGAACGAAATAGGAAAACTATAGTAGATAGTATTGAAGGTATAAATTTGGAAAAAAGAGATTGATGAAGCAATAATTTTGAAAAACTTGGGATTTAGCATGAAGGCTGGTTATAGGAACATAAGCAGCCTTTTAAAGAGAAACCGTAAGGTGGTAAAAAGTCTCTACATAAATCGTAACCACATGTATCGTTTTTTACAATACGAATCCCCAACTAAATGATAAAGTCTAATCAGTAAATGAACTGAGACAGACAAAGGCGTCAACGATAAGATCGTTGGCGCTTTCTTTATTTATAGGAGGATGAGACTATGGATAGAATCGAAAATCACCCAATACTTGGAGAAACACCGAAGAGGAAAAAAGTTACATTCAGCTATGATGGAAAATTACTGGAAGGATATGAGGGAGAGCCGATCGCTACAGCGTTGAAGGCGGCGGGGGTTATGGCGCATCGATATACGGCGAAGACACATGAACCGCGAGGTGTGTTCTGTGCGATAGGAAGATGTACGGACTGTGTAATGATCGTAGATGGCAAGCCAAACATCAGGACATGTATCACACCGCTTGAAGCAGGGATGGTTGTGCAGACACAGTATGGAGTTTCAGCAACACCGCAGGAGTAAAAAATAAACGGATGGGAGATTGGAATTATGAAGATAGAACGATACGACATGATAGTAATTGGTGCTGGTCCAGCTGGTTTATCTGCAGCGATCGAAGCTGCCAAAAAAGGTTTAAAACCAATTGTATTTGATGAAAATGCAAAACCGGGCGGACAGCTTTTTAAACAGATCCACAAGTTCTTCGGTTCAAAAGAACATAAAGCAAAAGTAAGAGGATTCAAGATCGGACAGGAACTTCTTGCTGAGGCTGAGGAATACGGAGTAGAAGTAGTCTTAAACGCGACAGTAGTTGGTTTATATCCGGAGAAAGAAGTAACCGTCAAAGTCGGAGATAAAGTAAAACATTACAAAGGCGATGCAGTCCTTGTTGCAACAGGCGCAAGCGAAAACATGGTAAACTTCGAAGGCTGGACAAAACCTGGTGTCATCGGAGCCGGAGCCGCACAGACAATGATGAACCTTCACCATATCAAACCTGGAAACAGGATCCTGATGCTTGGCTCAGGAAACGTCGGACTTGTTGTAAGCTATCAGCTCATGCAGGCAGGAAGTGAGGTCGTTGCACTTGCGGATGCTGCACCGAGAGTCGGCGGATATGGCGTTCATGCCGCAAAAGTAGCAAGATGCGGAGTACCATTCTATCTTTCCCATACGATTGTAAGAGTTGAGGGAGATGACTACGTAACAGGCGTTGTGATCGGACAGGTTGGTCCGGACTGGAAGATCATTCCTGGAACAGAAAAACATTTCGACGTGGATACAGTTTGTCTGGCAGTTGGTTTATCACCAATGTCACAGCTTCTGAAACAGGCTGAGGTCAAGATGAATGATACAAAAGGCGGACACGTTCCGGTATGTGACAAATACGGAGCTACAAGTGTTCCGGGAATCTATGCGGCAGGTGATGTTTCTGGAATTGAGGAAGCAAGTTCCGCTATGATTGAGGGAAGAATGTCCGGTGCATCCATTGCATGTTATCTTGGATACATGACAGAGGAAGAAAGAGATGCAAGAATTGATGAACTGGAAGGTCAGCTCGATACTCTGCGTCAGGGAATGTTTGCACCAAAGAACAGAGGAAAACTCGTTGAAAAAACAGAGGAAGGCATCGACGTTTCCATGAACCTTCTGAATAAAGGATATGTGGCAGATGATGAGATCGAGAGATTTCCAGGCGTGACACATCAGAAAGGAATTCATCCGGTCATCGAGTGTACGCAGAATATTCCATGCAACCCATGTCAGGATGCCTGCAAAAAAGGCTGCATCAGGATCGGAAAAAATATCACATCTCTTCCAGCAATCGATCCGGACAAAAAATGCATCGGCTGTGGAATGTGCGTAGCTTCCTGCTCCGGTCAGTCTATTTTCCTTGTGGAAGAAGATGTAGAAGAAGGATATGGAGAAGTCACAATGCCATATGAATTCCTTCCACTTCCGGAAGTCGGAGACAAAGGCGTGGCACTTGGAAGAAATGGAAAATATGTATGCGAGGCAGAGGTAACAAAAATAAGAACAGCACCAGCATTTGATCATACGTATCTGCTTACGATCAAAGTTCCAAATGATATGGTAATGAAAGCAAGATTCTATAAAAAAGAAGCTTAGGAGGTTAGATCATGGTTGATATTCAGGCAAAATTAAAAGAAATAGGACCTTTTGTGGAAGGACCGGATGATAACCTCCTGGTCTGCAGATGCGAAGAAGTCACAAAAGGACAGATCCGAAAAGCAGTACACGAAGGTATTTTTACATTGGAAGAGATGCGCAGATATCTCCGTTCCGGAATGGGATTATGTCAGGGACAGACCTGCGGAAAATTAGTAAAAGGAATCATTGCAAGTGAGTTAAAAGTATCTCCGGCGGAAGTCGTTCCGGCAAGTTCGCGGGCTCCAATGAGACCAATCGAGATGTGCATACTTGCAGAAGACGGAGGTGACGATGATGAGTAATGTAGCAGATGTTGTAATTATCGGTGGTGGAGTAAATGGATGTGCAGCAGCATATTACCTTGCAAAAAGCGGCACAAAGTCAGTCATTGTATTAGAGGCAACAAACAGTATCGGACATGGCGGTTCATCAAGAAATGGCGGTGGTGTCCGTCAGTCAGGAAGAGATGTAAGAGAACTTCCATATGCGATGTATGGAATCCAGAATCTGTGGCCGACATTGTCAGAAGAGCTCGGAGTAGATACAGAGTATACCCAGAAAGGAAATCTCAGAATGGGAAAAACTCCGGAGCATATGAAAAAACTGGAAGCTCTTGCAAACTCCGCAAAATCTGTAGGTCTTGATGTAAGAATGGTCGATCAGAAAGAAGTAAAAGAAATCTGCCCATATCTTTCTGACGATGTGATCGGTGCAAGCTGGTGTCCGACAGACGGACATGCAAACCCGCTTACAACCACTCTCGGATACTATAAAAGAGCACTTGAACTGGGCGTAAAATTCTACACAGAAGCACCAGTAAAAAGCCTGCAGAAGATAAAAGGAAAAGTAAGAAAAGTAATCCTAAACGACGGAACTGTATTTGAAGGAGAGACGATCATCCTTGTTGCGGGATATGAAAGCAGGGCGATCGCAAGAACAGTCGGAGTCGATGTTCCAATGACAAGACTGATTGACGAATGTCTTGTAACAGAAATGCAGCTACATATGATCGACGTAATGTTCGGATGCGCGTCAGCAGATTTTTACGGACATCAGACAAAACATGGATCCTTTGTGTTTGGTTCAGACTCAGGCTGGGAGACAGTCGACGAGATGGTAGATCCGTCTACAAATATCGCAGACCCATCCAGAATGATCACAAACTCAATGACACTTTCAGCAAGCTGTCGAGCGATCCAGGGTTACATTCCGGCACTGCGTGATGCCAAGATCGTAAGAAGCTGGTGCGGATGGCTGGATGAAGCCTTCGATGGAGTACCATTTTTGAGCCCTGTAGAGGAGGCACCAGGACTGATCCTTGCATGCGGATTTACAGGACATGGATTTGGAACTGCACCTGCAGTCGGACTCATGTTAAGCCAGATGGTAAGAGGCGAAAAAACAGTCGTAGATATCAGCGCACTTCGCTATGATAGATTTAAGCCTTGCAGATAAAGCTGCTGTATCGTTTTTTACAATACAATCAGCAGGATTAAGGTATACAATCATAAAAAAATAATTGAGAAACTTTTTTAGTAATATGGACTACGAAAATAAAATATGTTACTATATGTGCGTGACAAGGGCGTCAACAGTGAATCTGTTGGCGCCTTTTTTCATTGGTGATGCTTCTCCGACATGCATATGTAGACATAGAATGGAGGAGAAAAAATGAGTGCAAAGATTGATTTTTTATATTTAAGTGAGCCGGATATGATCAAAGCCGGTGTCAAGGACATGGGAAAATGTGTGGAAGCCATGGAAGACATGATGGTCACACTCAAAAAAGGTGACTACGTAATGGGTGGTGAAAACCACAACTCACACGGATGTATGGTTACTTTCCCGGACAATCCGGAATTCGAAGGAATGCCGAAAAATGGTGAAGACAGACGTTTCATGGCAATGCCGGCATATCTGGGAGGCAATTTCCAGATGGCAGGTATGAAATGGTATGGTTCAAACACCGAAAACAAGAAAAAAGGTCTTCCACGTTCCATCCTTATGATGATGCTCAACGACAAAGATACAGGAGAACCGCTTGCACTGATGTCGGCGAACCTTCTGAGTGCATACAGAACAGGTGCGATTCCAGGAGTCGGAGCTAAATATCTTGCAAGAAAAGATTCCAAAGTTGTAACGATCGTAGGACCGGGTGTCATGGGAAAAACATCACTGGCAGCATTCATAAGTGTCTGCCCGAAGATCGACACTGTAAAGATCAAAGGCCGTGGTCAAAGATCCATTGATTCCTTTGTTGAATATGTGAAGAAAGAGTTTCCACAGATCAAAACGATCACAGTCTGTGAGACAATGGAAGAAGCTATCAGGGACAGCGATATCATCAGCACAACTACCTGTGTTGGAGATAAAGAGATCTTATTCCCGTATATTGATGAAAAATGGATCAAGGAAGGTGCTCTTGTATGTATGCCGTCAGCAGCCAGATTTGATGAGAGTTTTTACCTTGATAAAAATACGAAGCTGGTTGTAGATAACTATAAACTGTACGAAGCATGGGCTGAAGAGTATCCATATCCAAGCTATGACCCGGTACAGATCGTAGGATGTAAGTTCATGGATCTTCTGCATGATAAAAAAATCACCAGAGATGAAATAATAGATGTTGCGGATGTTATAACTGGAAAGCTTGCAGGAAGAGAAAATGACAAACAGAGGATCATCTATTCCGTTGGAGGCATGCCTGTAGAAGACATTGCCTGGGGTGAAACTGTCTACAAGAGAGCACTGGAACTTGGAATAGGCGTAAAACTTCATTTGTGGGACGAACCTGAACTTCATTAGATAT
>CAKRXU010000070.1 GCA_934424575.1 uncultured Blautia sp. | reverse complement strand
TTAAATATCTTTCTGACAAAATCTTTATATAATCTTAATACAGAATCAGAGACTATTATACCATCTTTGAAGACAACTATATATAATAAAATACAGCACAAAGATAGCACTATTAGAATCATTAATAAGGAGTTCTGATCATTTATGCCAGAAAAATCATATAAGAAAAAACATCTGACGTCTTTTCAGCTAATTATTCTGGGAGTTGCGGGGGTGATCCTTTTGGGAACCTTTCTGCTGATGCTTCCGGTTTCTTCTTTGGAGAGGGTGCCTACTCCATTTCATGAGGCTCTTTTTACAGCCACTTCCGCAGTATGTGTGACAGGCCTTGTGGTAAAGGATACAGGAAGCTACTGGTCCCTGACCGGACAGACAATTATTCTTGTACTCATACAAATTGGTGGACTTGGGGTGGTAACGGTAGCCGCATCTGTTTCCCTTCTTTCCGGAAAAAAAATATCCCTTATGCAAAGAAGTACCATGCAGGATGCGATTTCAGCACCTAAAGTTGGAGGAATCGTCAGACTGACAAGGTTTATTTTAAAAGGGACATTTTTGATTGAAGCGACAGGGGCAGTGTTATTGCTGCCAGCCTTTTTATCGGATTATGGGGTAAAAGGAATCTGGCTAGCGGTTTTTCATTCTATCTCGGCTTTTTGCAATGCGGGATTTGATATTCTGGGAACAGCAACCCATACCTTTTCATCGCTGATGAGGTATTCTGGAAGTATTCTCGTAAATGTGGTAATTATGCTGTTGATCATCACAGGGGGGATTGGTTTTCTCACCTGGGATGACATTTATACGAACAAACTGAACTTTAAACGTTACCGCATGCAAAGCAAGATCATTCTTATGACTACCGCATGTCTGATTTTGCTTCCGGCAGTTTTTTTCTTTAGTTGCGATCTGAAAAAAATGTCTACAGGAAAACGCCTGTTAGCTGCGATATTTCAATCGGTAACTACAAGAACTGCCGGTTTTAACACAATCAATATTTCAAAGATGAGTGAGACCTCAAAAGCGGTCATGATACTGTTAATGTTGATTGGTGGTTCGCCAGGTTCTACAGCAGGCGGAATGAAAACAACAACTTTTACAGTACTTATTTTAAATGCGATTGCTACATTTCGAAGCCAGGAAAATGCGGGAGCTTTTGGACGAAGACTGGAATATCATGTGATAAAAAATGCAGCGACGATAGCCATGCTTTATTTTACATTGTTCTTTTGCGGAGGGATTGCTATCAGTGTATACGAAGGTCTTCCACTTTTAGACTGTCTGTATGAAGCGGCTTCGGCTGTTGGTACAGTAGGTCTGACACTGGGAATCACACCGGGGCTTCATATTTTTTCACAGGTCGTGTTGATTATACTGATGTACCTGGGACGTGTGGGCGGTCTGACCCTGATTTATGCGGTATTTTCCGGAAGAAACAAGGGAAATGCAAGGCTTCCGCTGGAAAAAATTACAGTTGGATGAGAAGGAGAAAGATAATATTATGAAAAATGTATTGATTATAGGGCTTGGAAGATTTGGAAGACATGTTGCCATGCAGCTTAATCAGCTGGGACATGAAATTATGGCGGTTGACTGGAATGAAGAAAGGGTGGATAAAGTATTGCCATTTGTGACCAATGCCCAGATCGGTGACAGTACCAATGCTAAATTTTTACAATCCCTTGGGATTGGAAATTACGATATCTGTTTTGTGACCATTGGAGGAAGTTTTCAAAATTCCCTTGAAACAACTTCCCTTCTGAAAGAACTGGGAGCAAAACTGGTGATATCCAGGGCAGAACGTGATGTTCAGGAAAAATTCCTTTTACGCAATGGTGCAGATAAGGTGGTTTATCCGGAAAAGCAGGTCGCAAAATGGGCCTCTTTCCGTTACACAGATGATCATATCCTGGACTATATGGAGGTGGATGCTTCCCATGCAATTTTTGAGGTGGAAGTGCCAGAAGAATGGGTCGGAAAAACGGTAGGCGGGCTGGATATCAGAAAACGTTACAACATCAACATTCTGGCAGTAAAAAATGAGGGAGAATTCAATATTGCAATTTCTCCGGATACGTATCTTGCAGAGAACAATAAATTGCTAGTGTTAGGAGAATACAGAGCCCTTCAGAAGTGTTTCCGCATATAGTTCATTTATTATGAAGAGGCTGCTAAAGAGGTGAAGGCAATGGCAGAAGGAATGTTGGCAGTTACTGTATTTTGTATGTTTGGGATTGGGTTTTATATTGCAAATAAAGCAGATCAGTTTTTGGGCGAAATCCAGGAAAATGCTGAAGAGAAACAGCATTCATCGAAGATATTCTTCTTGAATACTCTTTCGGATGAAGAATTGTTAAGAGAAATTCATGAGTGTAAAAGCCAATATAAGAAAGCTGAAATTATAATTTTTGATGGACAGACTGGGGATGAAAAAAAAGATTTTTGACCATAATACAGTCGCATGATATAATTTCAAAAATAACAGAAAAAGGTGGCAGGCAGGATGAGTCTGAGAATTGAGGAGGATAATAAAAAAACAGATGAACATATCCTTGTTTGTCTGTCTGCAGCACCCTCTAATCAGAAAATAGTAGATACGGCGGCGAAAATGGCAAATGCGCTGCAGGCACGTTTTACAGCTCTGTATGTGCAGACTGGTACAAAATCAGAAGCCTTAGATAAAGAAAAGCTGGAAGAACATATCCGGTACGCAGAAATGCTTGGAGCAGAAATTGTGATGACTCACGGGGAAAACATACCGGTACAGATCGCAGAGTATGCCAGGCTATCCAATGTTACCAAAATTGTGATCGGACAAAGCAATGCAAGACGAAATCATTTTTTCAGCAAGTCAACTCTGACGGAAAAGCTGATTGAAATTGTACCAGATATCGATATCCATATTATTCCGGACGCGGTAAAAACCAGGAGTTATCAGAAACGGCCATTTACATGGTACGTAGAAAAACCGTCTGCAAAAGATTATTTTCTGACAGTTTTTATATTTGCAGTATGCACTTTCATTGGCCTGCTGTTTCAGAAGTTGAATTTTACGGATACGAATATTGTAACGATATACATTCTGGGAGTTTTGGTTACTTCGATTGTGACAGACGGTTATCTTTGCAGTGTAGCTGGTTCGTTCTTAAGTGTAGTTTTATTTTGTTTTTTTCTGACAGAACCAAGGATGTCTTTTCAGACATATGCGGTGGGTTATCCGGTGACCTTTCTCATAATGCTTATTTCATCCGTACTTACAGGAGCACTTGCGGCAAAGCTGAAGACACATGCAAAGCTGTCCGCACAGCTTGCCTTTCGTACACAGGTGCTGTTTGATACAGACCGTCTGATGCAAAAGGCCAAAGGAGAAACAGAGATCCTTGATGTTACCTGTACACAGTTGATTCGCTTACTAAACCGCAATATTACAGCATATGTTGTGGAAAATGGAACTTTGTCAGGAGGAAAACTTTTCTCCGGGGAAAAAGAGAACACAGAAGATTTTTTAACATCAGAAGAACAGCAGACAGCTAGGTGGGCTTATGAAAACAGACAGCGTGCCGGTGCATCCACGCAACATTTTTCACAGGCTAAATGTCTATATCTGGCAATCCGAAGCGGGAATAATGTTTACGGTGTAATTGGGATACCACTGCAAAAAGAAACGCTGGATTCTTTTGAATACAGTATCCTGCTGTCTGTAATAAATGAATGTGCACTTGCAATGGAGAACGCACAAAATGCTATGGAAAAAGAGAAAAATGCGGTTTTGGCTAAAAATGAGCAGCTGCGGGCAGATCTTCTTCGGGCAATCTCCCATGATCTTCGAACTCCGCTTTGCTCTATTTCCGGCAATGCGGATATGTTGATCAGCAACAGTGACCGACTGGACAAAGCTACAAAGCATCAGATTTACACCGACATCTATGACGATTCTGAATGGCTGATCGGAGTTGTGGAGAATCTGCTTTCCATTACCAGGCTGAATGATGGAAGATTGAAATTTAAATTTACAGATCAGCTTTTAGATGAGGTGATTGCAGAGTCGCTGCGACATATTAGCCGGAAACATGATGATTATAAAATTGTGGCAGACTGTGAAGAACTTGTTCTTGTACGTATGGATGTACGCCTTATTATACAGGTTCTGGTAAATTTAATTGATAATGCAATAAAATATACGCCGCCAGGTTCTGTAATCTGCATTCAGGGAATCAAAACAGATGGGAAAGCACAGATAAGTGTGGAAGATAACGGTCCTGGAATTCCGGAAGAAATGAAGCCGCACATTTTTGAGATGTTTTATACAGGGAAAACAACAGTTGCAGATAGTCACCGAAGTCTGGGACTTGGTCTGGCACTTTGTCATTCTATCATAGAAGCACATAACGGAACCCTGATCCTTACGGATCATGCTCCCCATGGGTGCAATTTTATTTTTACTTTACCCTTAAGCGAGGTGACATTAAATGAATAAAACATTAATTCTTGTGGTTGAGGATGACAGGCCCATACGTAACCTGATCATTACTACATTAAAAACACATGACTATAAATATCTGGCGGCAGAAAACGGATCTTCAGCCATTCTGGAGGCTTCGTCCCATAATCCGGATATTGTTCTTCTGGATCTGGGTCTCCCTGATATAGAAGGAGTAGAGGTAATAAAGAAAATTCGGACCTGGTCGAATATGCCGATCATTGTGATCAGTGCCAGAAGTGAGGATACGGATAAAATAGAAGCACTGGATGCAGGGGCTGATGATTATATTACAAAACCATTTTCAGTAGAGGAATTACTTGCACGTATCCGTGTCACTCAAAGGAGGCTTGCCATAACGCAGACAGGGGATCAGCTGGAAACCTCTGTTTTTGAAAATGGTGAATTAAAGATAGATTATACGGCTGGCTGCACATATCTGAAGGGAGAAGAATTGCATCTGACGCCCATTGAGTATAAGCTGCTCTGCCTTTTATCCCGCAATGTGGGAAAGGTATTGACACATACCTATATTACCCAGCAGATTTGGGGACGATGTTCGGAAAACGATGTTGCTTCTCTTAGAGTTTTTATGGCAACACTGCGGAAAAAACTGGAACCTGACAAAAATGGGGTGCAATACATCCAGACGCATATTGGTATTGGATATCGTATGCTTAGAATTGAGAAAGATAATTTCTGACAGTTATGAGATACTATAGCAATTTCAGAAAATAATGCAATTAGTCCAGACCATCAGAATGTGAAGTCCTGCGTCAGCACGCCCGCAGATATCTTCCTTGTCCTTTGCACTCTGCTGGACCTGTCTGCAGAACTTTTTGAAATAAATGGATATAATAAATGTAAGTATGTGTATAACTGAAATGGATTATTTATGGCAGATCAGAAAATAGACAATCTTTTGAACCTTGCAATGGATGCGACTCCAGAGGAGCGGAGAAAGTCGGAGAATCTGAATGTGGGATATGATGCAACTACGCGATTGTGGGACGTAATTGTGAAATACAGCGGACCGGAGAGTGGACTGGCGGGAACTGGTATTCAAGTAGTGCCTTTACTGGGTGGCTATGCAGTAGTGACTTTGCCGGAAACAGAGATTGATGCGTACTCCGACAGACAGCAGGTGGAGTTTATAGAAAAGCC
>CAKRXU010000069.1 GCA_934424575.1 uncultured Blautia sp. | reverse complement strand
GACACCCATAAAAATAAAACTTCATCGTTCGATACCGGAGGGATGGAAACTGAAATCAGTGACTGTAAGCAGGGAAGCATCCGGAAAATATTTTGCAAGTCTGTTGTTCGACTGTGAAAACCAAACAGCGGAGAAAAGACAGGCAGAAAAATTCCTGGGGATTGATTTTGCCATGAATGGGCTGTGCGTGTTTTCTACCGGTGAAAGAGCCGGATATCCGAGGTTCTACCGAAGTGCTGAGAAAAAGCTTGCCCGGGAACAGAGAAAACTTTCCAGATGCGAAAAAGGCAGCAGGAACTACCAGAAACAGAAGAAGAGGGTTGCATTATGCCATGAAAAGATAAAGAACCAGAGGAAAGATTTCCATCATAAGCTCAGTCATGACCTTGCGGAGAAGTATGATGCGGTATGTGTGGAAGATCTGAACCTGAAAGGGATAGCCGGAGGTCTGCACTTTGGAAAAGGAATCCAGGATAATGGATATGGGAAGTTTCTTTCGATGCTTGGATATAAGCTGGAAGAACGTGGGAAATATCTTATAAAAGTAGACCGCTATTTTGCGTCCAGTAAGATATGTAGTGTATGTGGGAATAAGAAGAAAGAACTGGCTTTGTCAGAACGGACCTACATATGTGAATGTGGAAATCGGATGGACCGGGATGTGAATGCGGCTGTTAATATCCTGAAAGAAGGAAAAAAGATATATAAAAAATGTGCGTAGCGGCACAGAGAAAAATCTGTAACCAGATAAAAAAGAACCGCGGGGCACGCGGGGATAGCCTGTTTTAGCTTTGCCCTGAAGGGCAATCGAGCAGGAAGCCCCCACTTCAAAATCTGTAAGATTTAAGTGGTGGGAGCATGTCACTAGATTATCAATTCTCTGCGAATAGTTGATCATATACGCTCAGAGAAACAATGGTTATCCTGGATTTCTGAATCGAAAAATCTATCTTCTCTTATATCCGATGCTGATAAACTAACATATAACGGCCTGCTTCACTGCTTACCTGATTTGATCAAAACCCATAATTTTACATAGATTTTGCATTACTCTGCATTTGTATTTTACAATCGCACTCTATAATAAAGACAAATCAAAAAAACAACTGCTTTCATTAAGAAATGAGGGATTATAATGTATAAGTCTTTATGGAACCATATCAAAAAAAATACAAAGAAACATACTACCGCATCCGTTTTTCTCCCTGTTCTGGTGCTTGGATGGACAGTGATCGGACTTCTTGCTGGTGCTCTGATCTGTCCGTTCCTCCAGGCGGCTGTGCTTGTCAAAGCAACAGTTGTTCTTTGCACCGGTGGATATGCGGGATTGATCTTCGGATTCTTCGGCGGTATCTTCTATATCTATCGCGGTACTGTAAAAAAATCTCACACTGCTGTCAATTCAGTACCGTCCGTTTCCTTCAGATAAGACAACAAAACACACCTGCAAGCTGCCTTCTGTGGCAGCTTTTTTATTGCCCGCATGTCAAAAAGAAAAACCATCAGTGATTCCATTCTACGCTCATCCCAATGTCACATCCAGAACCATCATCAGTGAAAATCCCACCGCAAAGAAGATCGTTCCGATATTCGAATGCTCTCCCACAGACATTTCAGGGATCAGTTCCTCGACAACAACATAGAGCATGGCTCCTGCCGCAAAGCTCAGAAGATACGGCAGTGCCGGAACGATCAGCCCGGCTGCAAGAATTGTCAGCACTGCTCCGATCGGCTCCACGATTCCTGATAACACACCGCCGACAAAAGCTTTTGTTTTTCCCATTCCTTCAGAGCGAAGCGGCATGGAGATGATCGCACCTTCCGGGAAGTTCTGGATCGCAATTCCAAGAGAAAGTGCCAGCGCTCCCATCATGGTGATCTGCGCTTTCCCTGTCAGATATCCGGCATAGACTACGCCCACCGCCATTCCTTCCGGGATATTGTGAAGCGTGACCGCAAGCACCAGCATGGTCGTCCTCTGCTGACAGCTTTTTGGTTCCTCTGCCTGGTCACTGTGCTGATGTAGATGCGGCACGATGTGATCCAGCATCAGCAGAAAAAGTACCCCTATCCAGAAACCGATCAGTGCCGGAACAAATGAAAATTTTCCCATTTCCACTGACTGATCGATCGCCGGGATTAAAAGGCTCCATATCGAAGCCGCTACCATCACCCCTGCTGCAAAACCGGTTAGACACCGCTGCACATAGGCGTTGAGATCTTTTTTCATAAAAAAGACGCAGGCGGCTCCCGCCGAGGTACCTATGAACGGGATCAGTATCCCGTAAAACGCATTCATATCCATCACTTAATTCCTCCTTATTTATATTTTAAGTTAGTTTTATTTAACTTTATTCATAAACAGTATAACCACATGCCATACTTTATGCAATTGCTTCTTTTTTATTGAAAAAATTTATTGACAGCACACCGTGCATTTGTTATAGTAGGAACAATCTGATTTTAAGCAAACTACGTGAGGGAGTAATTTGCACGAAGGAACGTGTGATTTGTCAACATACTGGTATTTTGTACCTGGCAAATCTTAATGAATGAGACTCATGTATGCAGCAAAACAATACATACAGTGCTTTTGTACGTCTGTACTGTTTTGCTGCATACGTGAGTCTTTTTGCGTGTTCAGATACTTTCTTAAGAAAAAAGGAAAAGGAGATTTTGTTATGGCACTCGTTATTGAACTATTTTTGTTAGGTGTTGGGCTTTCTATGGATGCTTTTGCAGTTTCTGTCTGTAAGGGGCTCGGTATGAGAAAGCTGAACAAGAAACAGGCACTCATCATCGGGCTTTACTTCGGCGGATTTCAGGCATTGATGCCATTTGTCGGCTGGCTTCTCGGCAGCCAGTTCCAGAAATATATCACAAGCATTGACCACTGGATCGCATTCATCCTGCTTGGCTTCATCGGCGGCAAAATGATGATCGAAGCAGTCCGGGAATGGAACGAAGAGGAAGTTGTCGATGTCATGGACGCACCGATCGACCACAAAAACATGCTTGTTCTCGCTGTCGCAACCAGTATTGACGCACTCGCTGTCGGAATCACATTTGCTTTCCTCGGAACTCCGATCGTAGAAGCGATCACCATCATCGGGATCACAACCATGGTCATCTCCATCGCCGGAGTTGTTGTTGGAAACTTCTTCGGAAGCAGATATAAGAGCAAAGCTGAGTTTATCGGCGGTCTGATCCTTGTTCTCCTTGGGCTCAAGATCCTTCTGGAGCACCTCGGTATCCTGGTTTTCTGATGAAATAATAAAACATCTGCACTGCGCAGAACAGCCCTGCTTCACGCTGTCACACATGAAGCAGGGCTGTTCTTTTTTATATTGTGGAGGCACTCATTTTATTTTTCCAGTACAAGGGTCTCATACGGTTCCAGTATGATCTCGCCGCCATTCTCGATCTCATACTCTTTTTCATAATTTCCCAGAAGTTTATGGTAAGTTTTCCACTCCGGTTTCGTCTGGAGTACGATTTTTCCACCGGTCAGGTTGTTGAATACGACCAGTTCTTCCTCGTTGTAATTTCTCTTATATGCAAGCACATCTGCATTTTCTCTCTCAAAAAATTCAATCGTTCCCTCAGAGATCACTGCTTTCTCTTTGCGGAGTTCGACCAGTTTCTTATAGAAAGAGTAAATAGAATCCGGATCCTGCATTTCTTTTTCCGCATTGATTTCTTTATAATTATCAATTACAGAAATCCATGGTTCCGCTTCTGAGAAACCTGCATTTACATCTGCTGACCACTGCATTGGAGTTCTGCTGTTGTCTCTGGATTTTGCTGCAAGGATTTCCAGTGCTTCCTCCTTTGACTTTCCTTCTGATAGAAGGATCTCATAATAGTTCAGACTTTCCACATCACGATACTGGGAAATATCGCTGTAATGAGCATTTGTCATTCCAAGCTCTTCTCCCTGATAGATATAAGGAGTTCCGCGCATCATATGAACAGATGCAGCGAGCATTTTGGCTGACTCTTTCCAATAGTTTTTTTCATCTCCAAATCTGGATACGACACGTGGCTGGTCATGGTTGCACCAGAACAGGGAATTCCATCCATTTGCTTCCTGCATGCCCTCCTGCCATTCCTCGAACAGTTTCTTGAGTGCCATGCGGGCCGGCTCCATGAGTGACCATTTGTCACCGTTTTTGTAGTCCACCTTGAGATGATGGAAATTGAAGCACATGGAGAGTTCTTTTTCTTCCGGATTGGAATAGCGGATGCAGTTATCCAGAGAAGTAGATGACATTTCACCAACTGTGAGCATGTCCGCGATCTCTGTGTCCTCTGTCAGTTCTTTGATGTATTCATGGACATGAGGACCATCTGTATAAAATCTTCTTCCATCTCCCTGAAGATCATCCTCAAAAACCTCCGGTTTGGAGATCACATTTACAACATCGAAACGGAAACCTTTGACACCTTTGCTCTTCCAGAAACGGATGACTTTTTTTAATTCCTCGCGTACTCTCGGGTTTTCCCAGTTCAGGTCTGCCTGACTGACATCATAAAGATGCAGATACCATTTGCCAAGAGACGGAACATATTCCCAGGCAGACCCGCCAAATTTGGACTGCCAGTTCGTTGGAACCTGATCCGGCGTTCCTTCTCTGAAAATATAGTAATCCTGATATTCCCGCTCTCCCGCAAGAGCTCTCTGAAACCACTCATGATCTGTAGATGTGTGATTGAATACCATGTCCATCATCAGTCCGATGCCACGCTCATTGCATCCGGCGATCAGGTCATCCATATCTTCCATGGTGCCAAATTTCGGATTGATCCTGTAATAATCAGCAACATCATAGCCATTGTCGTTCATCGGTGAGACAAAGACCGGTGTGATCCACAGATAATCAATGCCAAGAGCTCTAAGATAATCTAATTTCTGAATGAGCCCGCGAAGGTCGCCGTGACCATCACCATTAGAATCCTTAAAAGATTTCGGATAAACCTGATATACTACTTTGTTTCCTAATTCCAGCATGTTGTGCTCCCTTCTCACTCAAATGATGCTATTTCTGTCTTGTTTGCTTCTGCCTGAATGCCTGTTTTGAACTGAATGTTCTTTGCATTTCCCTCTTCTGTAATGATGCAGACGGTCACATCCGGATGTCCTGCTGCTTTGATCTTGTCTCTGTCAAAACGGATCAGCGGTGTTCCTGCTTTTACTTTCTGATCCTGGGATACGAGATACTTGAATCCGTCTCCCTTCATATCTACAGTGTCAATTCCCACATGAAGCAGGACTTCCATTCCATTTGCCAGTGTCAGTCCGCAGGCATGTCCGGATTCCTCCATGATCATGGAAACTTCTGCGTCTGCCGGTGCGTACAGAATGTCGTTCTCCGGAATGATCGCAAGGCCATCGCCCATCACACCTTCAGAAAATACGCCGTCGCCTACTTCTTTTAAGGAGATCACTTTTCCTGTAAGGAATGCTTTCAGTTCTGCTGCTTCTGTGACTTTTTCTGTATTATCGCTATCCGCTGTATTCTGTCCTTCTGTTCCCTGTCCCATATCTGCCGGAGAAAGTTTCTTCTTTCCTACGATAAAAGTAAGTGCCAGCGGTACTGCAAATGCGATCAGCATGCAGACTGCAAAGCTTCCCATATATTTCGGCTGAAT
>CAKRXU010000068.1 GCA_934424575.1 uncultured Blautia sp. | reverse complement strand
ATGCTCGGAGCTTCCGTCATTTCCCTCATACCATGCCCTTTTGAATTTTTCCATTGTGATGGTGCTGTTGGGCATCCGGCGGATCTTCTCCAATACCATAGGACGGACTTTCTGACAGTACTCATCTTCCCTGCTGGTCTGCACTTTTAATGCTTTGAACAGAATGTCCTCTTTGCAGTACATGATCGTCAATGCATTCTTCAGACTTCTTGGCGTATGGTTAGCTGCATCCACATGGACATGCATTCCACAGGAGGAATTTACAAAAGCACCTGCGTTTCTGAGACACCGCACCACTTCCTGAAGCTTACCCATTTCTGAATATTCCAGTTTTGGGGATACCATCTCCGTGGCATAGTCACTGTCAGCATTCAGACACCGCCCATGATATTTGTATTGACAACGAATACTGGAATCGTAGGAAAACTTCCAGACCTTTCCATCCCGGTCTTTCACACACCATGATCTGTAAGAGCTGATGGAATATGGCTCTGTTCCGAACATTCTTCCAACCGCAACAGCCGCATCATAGCGACTGATGCCTGTCATCTCAATCTCTGTACCAAAATACTGGTCTTTTAAGTCGATCTGCTTCACCCACCTTTCGCTTCTGGAACAGGTGAGCTACTGCGGATTTTTTCATCCACGACTTTCAGATTTCTGCCTATTGCTTCAATGACATTGACGGTGACACCGTTCCCGGCCTGCTTATAAAGCTGGTTATCCGATGTTTCTTTTTCCATTTTGGATATCTGATCGTCCCGGTATCCCTGCAGCCGCAGACACTCCCTTGGTGTCAACCTGCGGATTCTGCCGTGGTAGATCACGCCATGACGGTCGGTTGCCGTAATGGTGAACATCGGCTCTTCCGGTTCTTTCATCCTTCTTCCATTCTGGCGGACTTTTTCCTTGGCTGGTGTCAGCACTGCCCTTGGCGGTTCTTCCACCAGCACCCCGGAGCTTTCGCCTCTGTGGTTATGGATGCTGGAATCCTGTCTGGTATTCAGACACCTTGCAACGTCTGTCACCAGCGGCGGAGGGGAGATATCTACAAAATGCAGTGTCCCCTGCTGGTTTCCGGTCGTCAGAGTATGGGCGATCTCATGCCCGACTCTTCCCCTGCGGCTGTTGATGCCCGGATAGCCGAGGTCGATGCTGTCACCCTCATAAGCCATCTTGTACCCTTTTCGGGTGTTTTCCTTGATTGGGATACCGACTTCGTATAATCCGGTCTTGCCGCCCATACCGCCAGCTCCACTGGTCAGCGTGCAGCTCAGTCCTTCTTCTGCGTAGACTCTTTCTCCCTGTTTGCCAGCATGGACTTGTATAAGAGCTGTTCCATTTGCTTTTGGGAAAGGTAATATTTTTCCGGCACATCTTCCATCAAGATATCCGACAATATACACCCGCTTCCTTGACTGGGGGACTCCGAAATCCTTGCTGTTAAGCACTTTCCATTCGACATGATACCCCAGTTCAGATAGCGTACTGAGGATGGTGTGAAACGTCCGCCCTTTGTCATGCGAAAGCAGACCGGGTACGTTTTCAAGGAGAAAATACGCAGGTCGTTTGTCTGCAACCAGTCTGGCAACTTCAAAGAAAAGGGTTCCTCTTGCATCGGCAAATCCTTCCCTTCGTCCAGCGATTGAGAATGCCTGGCAAGGAAATCCCGCGCATAAAAGATCAAAGTCCGGCATTCGTTCTGTTTCAATATTTCTTGCGTCATTGCAGAACCACTCTCCTTCCGTATCAAACAGCACCCGGTAGTTGTGGTCTGCATATGCATCTGCTTCACAGTGTCCGACACAGGTGAAGCCCCCTGCCCTGTGCAGCCCTTCTCGGAATCCTCCGATTCCACTGAACAGGTCAAAAAATCGAATTGTTCCGGCTATCAGCCTCCCTTCGCTGCGAAAAAAACAGTGCAGATTTCTCTGCACCGTTTCAGTCTCTTAGTTTCTGTTTTGTAATGTCTATTCTTCTGCATCCTCTGGATCTGTTGCTTCTGGCTCTTCAATTCCCAGTTCTGGTTCGGCTGATTCCTCTTCGCCTGCTTCTGCTGGCTCTGTTTCCTCTGGCTCCTCGACTTCCGGTTCTGTCGGCTTTTCCTCTGCTTCGGCTTCGTCCGGTTCTGACTCCGCAGGCTCCGGCTCTTCTGGCTCAGGATCTTCCATTTCTGCTTCTGCTGGTTCTCCTTCTGTTTCTTCTGTTTCTTCAGCTTCCTCTGACTCCGCTTTCCATCTGGCTTCCTCTTTTTCGAGTGCTGCTTCGATAAGCCCGATCAGGAAGTCTTTCTGTTTCATGCCGTTCTTGGCGAGGACTGCTTTCAGTCTGGAAAATAAATCCTCGGTTACCTGTACTGCTACTGTTCTTAAATCTGCCATGTTCGTCTTTTCTCCTTTTCTTGTCATGTGTTCTTCGATTACCATCTCAAGGTATTTTGGTATGCTGATTCTTAACTCTTCGACCTCCAGTTTTAACTTTTCATGCAGCTCTACCGGGATCTTTCCGCATATGTTTTTCGTCTCCATGCGTTTGTTCTCCTTTCTTTTTTCTATACACAACATACCCTAAAACGTGGCAGAAAGCTATTCACAATACCCAACGAATATACGCTTCCCAAAAGCCCCAAAAAGATGCAGATCCAATAACACTCAATAGGCATCACCCCTTTCAAAGATCCGTGATTTACACTAATTTGACTGCTTGAATTTTGGCTATTTTATCGCCGGGAAAGACTTGACTTTTTCAGAATGCATCCTCTAATCCGGAGAGAAAATCCAGCATCTGGGATGGGATTTCTTCCTTCTTTGAAACACTTTCCCCTGAGCCTGAAATGGAAACACCTGCCAGTTCTTCCCGGATTGCCTGCCGGATGCTTTTCTCCAGCTGGTTGTTTTCCTGATCTTTTAAGATCACCTGAACCAGATAGCTGCTCTTCTGTCCATCTGGAACACTTTGCAGGATTTCCCATGCCCTTTTGTGATCCGGATTTTCCAGGTTCAGGCGGAACGAAAAAACAGGCCGCTTTACTTCGCGCACATCTGCCCCACAATCCGCTCATAGCCGGAAGCGTTGGCGTGTACGTCTGTCAGGTAAACCTGCCGACACAGCCCGTCCTGCGGTGTCACATGCCGTTTCAGGATGCTGGCTCCGCCGCCCATGATCACAGACGGAATCGCCTTCAGATCGAACCCAGCTTCCATGATGGCAGACAGTATTTTCTCCGTGTAGAGCCTTCCCTGCCTGACAATGATTTCTTTTGCGGCCGAGTCCATGCTGCAATTCTGGCCGTTCAGAACACGTTCGATCTGAATGTCCGTTACAGACAGTCCGGTATTTCTGCGTACCTGTTCCGTAATCTCATCCACACACCGGATCACACCAAGCTCCAAGCTGCGGCAGGTAGCGGCGTTTGGAACACTGTTGTCCAGCCGCATCAGATCCACAGTCCAGCCACCGATGTCTGCGAGAAGAACAGAAGGCTCATCCCGGACACATTCCGGGTGGAGAGTCAGGGCAGAATATCCCTGTGGAAACAGTTTTACATCCTGAATCCGGATCTCATAGCTTTCATCCTCGTACCGGAAACGCACAGGCTGCTCTTTCCGAAACAGATACTCCCGGAAGCCTTTTTTCTCTCTGCCAAAACTTGCCAAAGGGAGGCCGGCTGCCAGAACCACATCTGCCTTCCGCTCTTCCCTGCGGTAGCGGATCTCCTGGGCAATGGCTGCCATTGTCAGAAGATAATAATTGTCATTGGAGGTCTTGCTTCTCACCAGCGTCTGCCGCCCGGTTCCACACACATAAAATTTTCCATTGTACTGCAGGACGTTCTGCATGGTATACGGCTCATAATCGTACCCGGTCAGTCCTGTCGGGAAACACACATGGCAAGTTTTGATGGCATAATATCCATGGTCAATTCCTATAATGATAAGTCACCACATCCTTTCTGGTTTTCTTTGTTCTTTTCCAGCAGGTGGTCTTTTGGTCTGGAAAAAGAAAAAAGGGCAGAACCCCGAAGAGTCCTGCCTGTAATAAAAAATACAGCTATGCATATTTACAAATAAATACACATAACTGTATTAGTTTAATCCTATTTATTAATCTTCAAACTCTTTTAACTCGTCAAGCGGTTCTTTTGAAGTATCTATCGCCATATTGTTCTTTAACCAATCAGCTTTGCTATAACCTGTTCCGGTCAATTCAAATATTTCACCTTTATACCCTACAGCTTTAACCCAGCCCCATTCTATAAGTCTGTCTAAAGCCTCTTCCCATCTAGCAGATTCTCTTTTTGAATTATCAGCCATAAACTGTTTACCTGATGTAAAAATCTGAGTAGGCGAACCAAGTGTCCGTATCTTTAATATTTGACCATCACCGTCAGCCGCATACACTAATAAAAACGCCGAGTCCACTGGAATGTTTCCAACATCATCTAGCCCTACAACTGATTTATTTTCTTCTGGATTTCCAATAATTAACGTATTATCTTCAACCTGGAACAATTTTTTGATATCTTCACTTGTTGCGGTAGGAATTTCTTTCAAGGTTAACTGATTATTCTCTAGGTCAGTGAGTCTACTATAGAATTGAGAAAACATCTCTTTCATATCATCTAGCATCTTCTGTTGATGTTCTCCAAGTTCAGTATTTGCCTTATTCCGTCCTTCTGCCTCTTCATTAATTATATCCACTATATCTCGATATCGAACCCATCCAGCGTTATCATCAACATAGTTAACGGCGTTCCTAAACGTCGGTGATGCCACATATTTTAAACTATTTAAATCTGTGAAAAAATCAACTGTATTTTTATCATTTTTGACTTTTTCTCTAAACTCATCCAGTTTCTTCATTTTATCATACTTATCATTTCCAGTATCCTTTTCACTTTCAGTAATAGCCGAAGGTTGCTTAATCAATACAAGTACTGGTAATCCTTTAGTTTTTGCATAATTGTATTCTTTCTCCGTATAACTTATACCAGTTTCTTCATCAATTGATCCATATCTAGCACCAATAACAAGAAGATAAAAATCACACTCATCAATCATTTTTGTTATAACATTCCATTGACTTGTAGGCGCAGCATGAAATTGCTCCATTCCTACTGGAATAAAATTATTTTCTAGTGCCACACCTACCAATGCTTGTCTTTCCTTTTTAAGATCTTCATAGGTAGAACTTATAAAAATAGAAAACTTTCGCCTATTCTTCATATCAATATGCTCCTTTTATACTTATCTCTTATCACTTCACAATGATTACAAGTTTCCTCAAAAACAAATTTCATAAATTCTACCAATAATGATACCATAAAAATGAGTTAGAGTATATTTTTATTTACATTTCTTAATCCAATTCCTGAATCCAGTCTCTGGTTTCCATTGGTGCATTTTCGCAAAAATCCTGAATCCACATCTCATGGAGTCTGACTTCTGATTCTGCACTGTCTATGTTTCCAGCACACCCACCTGTTTCCTGAAGTGCTTCCAGGCAAGCCCATTCCTTTTTGAAGTTTCCGGCAAATTCCATCCACACTTTTATATGATATTCCTTAAAACCCAAATGGTAAATCAAGTAAGTCAACCTGTCAAAATCAGCTAGTGCCATTTTTTCTTTCTTCAGCAATAACCTTTTATCATGCTCGCTGCATAAATATAAAAATGCAAGCTGTTCTATTTTTGCCTGCTCCATATATTTCTCCCTTC
>CAKRXU010000067.1 GCA_934424575.1 uncultured Blautia sp. | reverse complement strand
ACGAAGGCAATCCGCAGAAGTTCCCATGAACTGGCAAAGAAGATTCCGATCATTGCCATGACCGCCAATGCATTCTCAGAGGATATCCAGCATTCTCTGGCAGCCGGTATGAATGCCCATGTTTCAAAACCGGTTGAGATGAAGGTACTGGAAAAGACGATCAGAAACATAAAATCCGGTGGGGGGGGGTACCGAACCGCAGGTCATTGAATAGTAATAAATGGAAAGTAACCAGACATAAAAAAATCGAAAAGGATAGTTAAGGATAGACAGAAAATGAAAGGAAAAAGAGTGATTGCAGGCATTCTGCTTGCAGGAATTTTAGCAGTCACCCTGGCAGGGTGTAAAAACACAGATAACACAAAAGAAGAAACCGAAAAGCCTGTTATTACCCTCGGCAGCGACAACTATCCACCATACAATTATCTGAATGAGGATGGTGTACCGACGGGCATAGATGTAGAACTGGCTACGGAAGCATTCAAAAGAATGGGATATCAGGTGGACGTTGTCCAGATCAACTGGGAGAAGAAAAAAGAACTGGTAGAGAGCGGAGAGATTGACTGTATCATGGGCTGTTTTTCCATGGAAGGACGTCTTGATGATTACCGCTGGGCAGGGCCATACATAGCAAGCCGTCAGGTGGTCGCTGTAAATGAGAACAGTGATATCTATAAACTGAGTGATCTGGAGGGAAAGAACCTGGCTGTGCAGTCCACAACCAAACCGGAAGGCATCTTTCTGAACCGGACGGATGAGAGGATCCCCAAGCTGGGAAATCTGATCAGCCTGGGACACCGGGAACTGATTTATACGTTTCTGGGAAAAGGCTATGTAGATGCAGTTGCAGCACACGAAGAATCTATCGTCCAGTATATGAAGGATTATGATGCAAGCTTCCGCATCCTGGAAGAGCCTCTGATGATTACCGGAATAGGCGTTGCTTTTGCAAAAGAGGATGACAGAGGAATCTGTGAACAGATGAGCCAGACGCTGGAAGAAATGCGTCAGGATGGCACATCCCTGAAAATCATTGAAAAATATCTGGATGATCCCCAGAAGTATCTGGAGGTGGATGATCTTGGATATTAAGAGAAGTAAAAAAGAAAAACGAATCCAGCGGCTGGGTGGTCTGATTGGAATCTGTGTGGCTGTAGTCTCTCTGTTTTATTTCTTCCACGCAGAAAAAGCAGAAGCAGAGAAAAGAATGGTGGAGATTGTAAATTATGTCAAAGTGCAGTGTTCCACCTACACCCATTATAATGAATCATCGGAATCCAAAAGTCTCCTCCGTGCTATTGAAAGTGCCAGACAGATGAGTACAAATATTAAAACGGAAACAGAAAACGGAGGGCAGATAAGTGAGGATTTTCTGAAAGAAAACCTGCAGACTCTCTGGGTGGATGGTATCCTTGTATTGGATGCAGATGGAAAGACGGACTGTGAATACAGCACAGATGAGTCTCTGACTAATGAGATTACGGAGTATCTGCAAAAAGACATCATCATGGATTTTGCCGGATATGAAGAAAGAAGCTATTCGGAACGGTTTGACAGGGAAGATGGGGCACATATCGATATTGCAGCCTGTGCCAGAAAAGATGCACCGGGTATCGTTGCAATCTATTATTATACATCTCCTGAATTTGCCAGAAACTATACACTGACGATACAGGGGCTTTTAAACGGTTATAGTACTCAGAAAGATGGAACGATTATTGTTGCAGACGAGGGAATCATTGTTGCCAGCAATGACGAGAGCCTGCTGGGGCAGAATACGGCTGACAACGAAGTTGTTCAGTCAATGAAGAGGCATACAGACAGTCAGCACATTTATCATTTGAAGAATGAAGGAATCGGATGTTACGGAATCATGCTGAAGCAGAGGGATTATTATATCTATGCGTATCTTCCGGATACGGAAGTGTTCCATAATCTTCCATTAAGTGTGATAAGCGTTATTTTTCTTTATTTTCTGATGTTTAGTATATTCTGGTTCTGGACATACAGAACCAATCTGGCACACCGGAAACAGGAACAGGAAAAAGATGAAAAATATAAAGCAGAACTTCTGATAGCAGCAAAAAAGGCAGAAGCAGCCAATGCGGCAAAAACAGAGTTTCTACAGCGGATGAGCCATGATATTCGGACTCCGATCAATGGAATCCGCGGCATGATCAATATGGCAGACCATTACGCAGATGATATGGAGAAGCAGACGGAATACAGGACAAAGGTGAAAGAGGCATCCAATCTGTTGCTGGAACTGGTAAATGATGTCCTGGACATGAGTAAGCTGGAGTCTGGTGAAGTTGTTCTGGAAGAGAGTCCATTTAATCTGAGCAAAATTTTTGAGGAAGTGCTTGTTGTGATTGAACAGATTGCTGCAGAACAGAATATCCGGATTGTATGGGAGAAAAAAGAAATCAAACACCGTGATCTTATTGGAAGCCCGAGGTATGTGAAACGCGTGATGATGAATATTCTGTCCAATGCAGTGAAATATAACAGAGAAAACGGACAGATCCATATCAGCTGCCGGGAGATTCCATCCGAACAGCCAGAAACGACGACAATGGAATTTGTCTGCCGCGATACAGGAATTGGAATGACTGAGGAGTTCCAGAAATATGTGTTTGAACCCTTTGCACAGGAACACACAGGAAGTCGCACAAAATTTACAGGAACAGGCCTGGGAATGCCAATTACCAAAAAACTGGTTGAAAAAATGGGTGGAACCATTACTTTTGAAAGTGAAAAAGGCGTAGGAACCACATTTGTGATCCAGGTTCCGTTCAAAATAGATATGGATGCGGATAAACGTGAAGAACAGACGGATGTATCCGAAAACTCTATAAAGGGGCTGCACATTCTTCTGGCAGAGGATAATGAGCTGAACATGGAAATCGCTGAATTTGTGCTTCAGAATGAGGGCGCCGATGTGACAAAAGCATGGAATGGCCAGGAAGCTGTTGAGCTGTTCAGAAATAGTAAGCCTGGTGAATTTAATGTCATTCTTATGGATATTATGATGCCGGTCGTGAATGGTTATGAAGCTACAAAGATGATCCGGTCTCTGGACAGAGAGGATGCAAAGAAAATACCGATCATTGCAATGACAGCAAATGCGTTTACGGAGGACAGAATAAGGGCAAAAAAAGCAGGGATGGATGAACATATTGCTAAGCCTGTTGATGTGGAATTACTGATAAAAGTAATTCATAAATTTGTAGAAAACTAGGAGAGGTCATAATGAAAAAGAAAAAATGGAATAAGATACTGGTTGTATTTTTGTCAATGGTGACAGCTTTATCACTTTTGTCAGGATGTGGCGAGAAGAGTGCGGAAAAAGAAGATGCAGAAACAATCACAGTATATTTATGGAGCACAAACCTGTATGAAAAATATGCACCATACATCCAGGAACAGCTTCCGGATATCAATGTTGAATTTGTAGTAGGGAACAATGATCTGGATTTCTACAAGTTCCTTGATGAAAACGGTGGATTGCCGGATATTATAACCTGCTGTCGTTTTTCCCTGCATGATGCAAGTCCGCTGAAAGACAGCCTGATGGATCTTTCCACAACCAATGAGGCAGGTGCTGTCTACGATACATACCTCAGCAATTTTATGAACAAGGATGGAAGCGTAAACTGGCTTCCGGTGTGTGCGGATGCGCATGGTTTTGTAGTCAACAAAGATCTTTTTGAAAAGTATGATATTTCTCTTCCAACAGATTATGAAAGCTTTGTCTCTGCCTGCCAGGCATTTGACAAAGTGGGAATCCGTGGGTTTACTGCAGACTATTATTATGATTACACCTGTATGGAAACACTGCAGGGATTGTCTGTTTCAGAGCTGTCTTCTGTAGACGGACGCAAGTGGCGGACGACATACAGTGACCCGGAAAGTACAAAGAGAGAAGGTCTGGACGAGACCGTCTGGCCGGAGGCTTTTGAACGTATGGAACAGTTTATCCAGGATACAGGGCTTAATCAGGATGATCTGGATATGAATTATGATGATGTTGTTGAGATGTATCAAAGTGGCAAGCTTGCCATGTACTTTGGCAGTTCTTCCGGTGTAAAAATGTTCCAGGATCAGGGCATCAACACGACATTTCTTCCATTCTTTCAGGAGAATGGCGAAAAATGGATTATGACCACACCATATTTCCAAGTGGCCTTAAACCGTGATCTGACAAAGGATGAGACACGTCGAAAGAAAGCAATGGAGGTGCTGAACACAATGCTTTCGGAGGATGCACAGAACAGGATTGTTTATGATGGACAGGATCTGTTAAGCTACAGTCAGGATGTGGATATGCAGCTTACGGAATATCTGAAAGATATAAAACCTGTGATAGAAGAAAACCATATGTATATCCGCATAGCATCAAATGACTTTTTCTCTGTCTCCCAGGATGTGGTTTCCAAAATGATCTCAGGAGAATACGATGCAGGGCAGGCTTATCAGTCGTTTAATTCCAAGCTTCTTCAGGAAAAATCTACTTCTGAGGATATCGTGCTGGATTCACAGAAGTCTTATTCCAACCGCTTTCATAGTAGTGGAGGAAATGCGGCATATTCTGTTATGGCAAATACTCTGCGTGGAATCTATGGGTCAGATGTGCTGATCGCAACAGGAAACAGCTTTACGGGAAGTGTACTGAAGGCAGGATATACGGAAAAAATGGCACGCAATATGATCATGCCAAACGAACTTTCAGCTTACAGCAGCAAGATGACCGGAGCTGAACTGAAAGAGACAGTCAGAAATTTTGTAGAAGGCTATGAGGGAGGTTTTATTCCGTTTAACCGTGGTTCTCTTCCTGTGTTCAGTGGTATCTCTGTGGAAATTAAGGAAACAGATGATGGCTATACATTAAGTAAAATTACAAAGGGTGGAAAACAAATTCAGGACGAGGATACTTTTACGGTAACCTGCCTTGCGACACCAAAACACATGGAGGCTTATCCAACAGATGAAAATATTGTATTTGATGGAGGGGATATCTCTGTGGATAATACCTGGACAGGATATATTTTAGATGGTGATGCCGTTCTTGCAGAGCCAGAAGATTACGTTAATGTGAGATGAGAAGAATGAATATTAAGAATCATAATACAAACAGAGAAAAGGCTGTTATGAGAAATCGGCTAAGGATAGCGGTCTTTATAGCTGTTTTGGCGGGAATTGTTTTGATGGTTTTCCAGTATTTCAGATTTGTGTCGAAAACTATTTACGACGAAAGTGTTTCTCATCTGACAGAGGTTTTTCATCAGTCTGATAACATGCTGAGGGAACTGACAGATAAGAACCTGACATATCTTCATATGTGGGGAGAGAATCTGCAGGATATTTCCGGCGAAGACGAAATTCGTGACTATGTAAAGAAAGCGCAGGAAGATGCCGGATTTTTAGACTTCTTTTTTCTGTCAGCTGACGGGAACTATAAGATGGTAACAGGTGAAACCGGGTATCTTGGATTACAGGAAAATATTGAAGAGGAGATCCGGCAGGGAAATGATGTGATCGCGAATGCAGCAGTTCCCGGAAAATCTCAGCTGCTTGTTTTTGCTACGCCTAAGGCTCATGGGATTTATCAGGGATTTGAATATGATGCAATTGCCATTGCTTATGAAAATTCTGATATCGTAGATGTGCTGGATATTTCTGCTTTCGATGGAAATGCTCAGAGTTTAATTGTTCATCCGGATGGTCGTGTTGTGATTGATCATTCGTCTGAGTCATGGGGGAACGTGTATAATTTCTTTGGTCTTCTGAGAGAGCATTCTGATATGTCTGAAAAAGAGCTTAATGAGCTTTTGGAGAAGTTTAAAGCGGGACGTACCGATGCAATGCTGCTGAATCTGGATGGAGGAAATTATTATCTGGTCTATGAAAAATCGGATATTCAGGACTGGGTGTTTCTGGGACTTGTAAAGGCGGATATCGTCAATGCCAGTATGAACAATCTGCAGTTTACCACGATACTTCTTGTTGGTGCGGTGGTGCTTTGTATTGCTGCTTTTCTTATCAGTCTTATTATTCAAAAAAACAGGACAAATCTCAGAAGAAAGGATACGGAGATTCAGTACCGTGATGAGCTGTTTCAAAAGCTGTCAATGAATGTGGATGACGTTTTCCTGATGTTGGATGCAAAAACATATAACGCAGATTACGTCAG
>CAKRXU010000066.1 GCA_934424575.1 uncultured Blautia sp. | reverse complement strand
CGTCTGAGATATTTATTGATGAAACACTAAAAAATCCTTGATTTTCAAGGAAAAAAGACTTGACTATATAGGGAGGAGTAGAAGCAAAATGGCAGAGAGTAACAAGATGAAAGATATGCCAGTGAATAAGCTGATGATCCAGATGGGGATTCCGATGATCTTATCTATGGCATTGCAGGCAGTCTATAATATTGTAGACAGTGCATTTGTAGGAAATATGAGAGTGGGCAGTGAAGCGGCATTGAATGCACTGACACTGGTATTTCCGGTTCAGATGCTTATGGTTGCAGTGGGAATCGGAACTGGCGTAGGAACCAATGCGCTTCTTGCAAGGACACTGGGACAGGGAAACAGTAAGAAAGCAGCAAAGGTAGCAGGAAACAGTCTGTTTCTGGGAGTGATCATTTATGCAGTCTGTTTACTGTTTGGTATCTTTGTGGTGAAAGCGTACATTTCATCGCAGACAGTAGATGTAGAAGTACTTGAAATGGGAGTCAGTTATCTGAGAATATGCTGCGTGATTTCTTTTGGAATCATCTTCTTTTCTTTATTTGAAAAGTTATTACAGGCAACAGGACGCTCTCTTTATTCGACGATCGGTCAGGTAGTCGGAGCTGTTGTAAATATCATTCTTGATCCGATCATGATCTATGGTATTGGACCAGTTCCGGAAATGGGTGTAAAAGGTGCGGCTTATGCAACCGTGATCGGTCAGGTGGCATCCGCAGTTTTACTGTTCATTTTCCATATGAAACTGAACAAAGAATTCGAGCATGGAATGAAATACATGAAGCCAGATACGGGTATCATAAAAGAAATCTATGCGATTGGACTTCCGGCTATTATTGCACAGGCACTGATGTCCATTATGGTATATGTGATGAATCTGATCCTGAAATTTAATCCGTCAGCACAGACAGCCTATGGTTTGTTTTATAAGGTACAGCAGTTTGTTCTGTTTCTTGCGTTTGGACTCCGAGATGCGATCACCCCGATCATTGCATTTGCCTATGGAATGCGAAGCAAAAAAAGAATCCAGGATGGAATCAAATATGGACTTATTTATACAATCGTGTTGATGATTCTGGGCATTGTAATCACAGAGATTTTCCCGGCTTCGTTTGCAACTCTGTTTAACGCGGGACAGTCGAGAGAGTATTTTATCAGTGCAATGAGAGTGATTTCCATCAGCTTTTTGTTTGCCGGAATCAATGTTGCTTACCAGGGAATTTACCAGGCTCTGGATGGTGGTATAGAATCGCTGATCATTTCTCTTTTGAGACAGCTTGTACTTATCTTACCACTGGCAGGAATTTTTTCTATATTTGTCAGAAATGGTCAGATGGGCGTTGCACTGATCTGGTGGGCATTTCCGATCACAGAAGCAATTTCATGCCTGGCAGGATATGTATTCTTAAAGAGAATCAGAAAAAATAAAGTGAGCGTTCTCAAGTAAGGAGGAAGAGAGATGGCAAAAAGAATCATTACGATCAGCAGAGAATTCGGAAGCGGTGGACGTTTTATTGGTGAGGAGGTAGCAAAGAAATTAGGGATTGCCTATTATGATAAAAATATCATCAATCAGATTGCAGAAGAGTCCGGTCTGTCACCAGATTATATTCAGGAAAGTGCAGAGCTGTCCCCGAAAAAGGGAATTTTTGCATATGCACTTGCCGGACGTGATATTACCGGAAAATCTGTAGAAGATATGGTATATGAGGCGCAGAGAAAAGTTATTTTGGAACTGGCAGAGAAAGAGCCATGTGTGATTATTGGAAGAAATGCAGATTTCATTTTAAAAGACCGGGATGATGTGCTGAATGTTTTTATACATGGAAATATGCCTGAGAAAACGGAAAGAATCTGTCGATTATATAATGTCAGTGAAAAGGAAGCCGTAAAAATGATGACAGATACAGACAAAAGGCGTATGACAAATTACAATTTTTATACCGATCAGAAATGGGGAAAAGCCAGCAATTATACGTTGAGCCTGAACAGTTCACAGCTTGGATATGATAAGTGTGAAGAAATCATCATAAAGTGTGTGAAGTAACCGTAGTGCGACTTTTGCGGTATTCTGTCGGTGTCATATGATAATGCTTTTTGAACAATCGACAGAAGTAGTCAACATTATTAAAACCTGTTTCATTTGAAATTGTAATAATTTTTTTCTCTGTTTTGGAGAGCAGTATTGCCGCTTCATTTAAACGATAGTTTATCAGATAATTTATCGGTGTAGTATGCAGATATTTCTGAAAAAGATTCAAAATGGTGCTTTTGCTAAGCCCTGCATAATCTGCAATATTATCCAGAGAGAGATTGCACTGGTAATTCTGATGGATATACTGCATCATTAATTGCAGCCTTGCCTGTGAAGAAGCCAGGGCATCTGTATGAGTATTTGCACACGAAAAGTCTGCATGTTTATATAATTCCAGCCACAGTTCCTGAATAAGAACAGACGTTGCAAGCTCACAGACAGAGATGTCGTTCTGCACATCAATAATTTTCCTTATAATTTCCAGCACATCTGCCTGCCAGGGAATTTCTCTGGAAAAGATCTGAAAAGAAAGCGAAGAGAGAAGAATCGGCCTGATATATTTTGAATATATCAGGCTGTTTTCAGCAGCAATAAAATAAGGCATACATAAGAAATTGGGAATGATTGCTGCATCAGGGGAATAAAAACGGTGCAGGATTTTGGAGTTAATAAAAACACCATTGCCTTCGGAGAGAATAAACTGTTTTTCTCCAATCCAGAAAGTTACAGTACCTGATTCAACATATACAAATTCCAGCTCTGTATGCCAGTGCCACTCTATGCAGTTAAAATCAAACAATGCGAGATTTTCATAAAAAAAGTCAAATGGGTAAGTATTACTGCCATGCGGAATTGTTTCCATAAAATCCTCATCTGCTTCGATTCTGTTATAGGACTGCTCTCTGTTCAAACTCTAAACCTCTCCCGTCTGCTTTTACGATATTATACAATAAATATGGGATATAAATCAATGAAATCTCACGAATTATACGTTATATTTCAATAGTAACAGGAAAACAATGTTTGATTGAGTGAGGTTTATATATGCAGGCAATCATAAAAACACAGCCATATAAATCGGGAAAATGTCTTACCATATATGTGGATGAAAAAAATATGGTGAATGATCTGATGATAGACCTGGCAGAAGCAGGGTTTATTGTCAATTATGAACCACATTATGTATCTGGAAACTATGAAGGATGTTTTTTATATGATGAAAAAAATGCAATAAAAATCTGCTGTAAACCACAGAAAAAGAGAGAAAGGAATTCGTGATTATTATGTCAGCTCCAAACTACACAAAAACGAAAATAGCCTGCTATTTAGGCTTTATCACACAGGCTATTGCAGCTAATTTTGCTCCTCTGCTGTTTTTGAAATTTCATTATGATTATCAGATTTCTATTGGAAATATTGCATGGATATCTACCTGTTTCTTTTTTACGCAGCTTCTGGTCGATTTGTTCTGTACAAAATTTGTGGACAGAATCGGTTATCGCGTATGTATTGTTGCTTCAGAAGTATGTGCCGCGGGTGGATTAATCGGTCTGGCATTTCTGCCTGAAATACTTCCAGATCCTTTTGTCGGAATCCTGTGCAGTGTTATTTTGTATGCAGTTGGAAGTGGTTTGATTGAAGTCCTGTGCAGTCCTATCATAGAGGCATGTCCATTCGAAAACAAAGAGGCAGCTATGAGTCTTCTTCATTCCTTTTACTGCTGGGGTGCAGTAGGTACCATATTGATTTCATCTATATTTTTCATGATATTTGGAATGGAAAGCTGGAAATGGATGACTGTACTGTGGGCACTTATTCCGGCTGTCAATGTCTATAATTTTGCGACATGTCCGATCGAGCATCTGGTAGATGAAGAAAAAGGAATGAAGGCGGGTGAACTGTTTCGGAAACCGCTGTTCTGGATCTCTGCCTGCCTGATGGTGTGTTCCGGAGCAGCAGAGCTTGCAATGGCACAGTGGGCATCTGCTTATGCAGAAGCAGCACTTGGATTATCTAAGACAATTGGTGATCTGGCAGGTCCGTGTATGTTTGCAGTTACAATGGGAATCAGTCGTGTAATTTTCGGTAAATATGGGGACAAAATAGACCTTATGAAATTTATGACAGGTTCCGGAATTTTATGTGTGATATGTTATCTCATGGTGTCTTTGTCATCAAACCCTGTTGTTGGTCTTGTCGGATGCATTATGTGTGGATTTTCTGTTGGAATCATGTGGCCGGGAACCATCAGTATTTCATCTAAGAAATTTCCAACAGGTGGAACTGCTTTATTTGCACTGCTCGCTATGGCTGGCGATCTGGGAGGCAGTATTGGCCCAGGCATTGTCGGACAGATTACACAAAAAGCAGGAGACAATATCCAGGCAGGTATGGGAGTTGGACTTGTATTTCCACTTACCTTGTTATTAATGCTTTTTATCCTTTTCAGAATGCATCGTACGAAACAGATAAAGTGAGTTAAGTTATTATACCCGAACGGGAGTATTTTTATAAGAAACATCTTATATTATACCTGTTCGGGATTATTTTTGCTGTTTGGACTTGAATTTATACCCGTTCGGGATTATTATGATTAATATGAACAGAATTGGAAAGTATATAAAAGAAGAAAGAAAAAAGACAGGTCTGACTCAGGAAGAGTTTGCGATGCGTTCCGGTCTGGGGCTTAGATTTGTGAGAGAATTGGAACAGGGAAAAGAGACTGTGCGTCTGGATAAAGTAAATCAGGCACTGGCAATGTTCGGAAAAGAAGCTGTACCGGGAGAGAGGGAGGAGTGAATGAGTGGGTAGTTATTTGAATCCAGGAAGCGGTCTTTTTGAGATGGCATTGAGATCACAGATTTTTGTTGATAAGAGCGGCTTGATAGAAAAAACAAACCACTGTGTGCGGACACTTCAGAGATATATGTGTGTAAGCAGACCAAGAAGATTTGGAAAATCTATGGGTGTGGATATGCTGGCTGCTTATTATGACAGAAGTGTTAATACAAAAGAATTGTTTCAGAGTCTGAAGATCAAAAGTACCAAAGATTATGAAAAACATTTGAATCAATATGATGTTCTGAAAATCAATATGCAGGAATTTCTCAGTGCAACAAATGATATTGAGCATATGCTGAAAATGCTGAATGAATATCTGATTTTTGATCTGAAAGAGCAATATGAACAGGTTAGACTTCGTGACGAAAAAAATCTGGTCCAGGTTATGAAGGATGTCTATAGTTACACGAAACACCCATTTGTGATTTTAATTGATGAATGGGACTGCCTGTTTCGCGAATATCAGCAAGATCAGGAAGCACAGAAAAAATATCTTGATTTTCTTAGATTCTGGCTTAAAGATAAAGAGTATGTTGCATTGGCTTATATGACAGGGATTCTTCCAATCAAAAAATATGGCTCACATTCAGCTCTTAATATGTTTACAGAGTATTCAATGACAGATCCGGGAAATCTTGCAGAATATTTTGGATTTACAGAGACAGAAGTTCAGAAATTATGTGAAAAATACGAAATGAACTTTGAAGAGGCGAGAGCATGGTATAATGGCTATCATCTGATTTCGCATGAAGGTGGGACTAGAAAAGTTTATTCCATGTATAGCCCCAAATCTGTAGTAGAGGCAATGCAGAAGAGAAAGTTCGGAACATACTGGAATCAGACAGAGACTTACGAAGCTCTGAAAGTATACATTCAAATGAATATGGATGGGTTAAAAGATGCAATTGTTCAGATGCTGGCGGGAAGTAATATAAGAATCAATACAGGAACATTCAGTAACGATATGACAACTTTTGCGACAAAAGATGATGTGCTGACATTACTGGTTCACCTGGGATATCTGACTTATGATAATGAAAAGGAAACTGTAGAAATCCCGAACAGGGAAGTATCCCAGGAATATGTGAATGCAATCAGCACGATGGACTGGACGGAAGTGGATTGTCAGAATATATAGAGGCACTAAAAGATTATCATGGAAATCTGCTTCTGGCAGGAATTGATTATGATAAGAAAACGAAACAACATAGTTGTATTATAGAAAAATGGAATATGTAATATTAGAGACTGGCGTAGTGGCATCATAACGATGCCACTATTTCTGATATTGCGACCAGTGCGGCTTCGCCGCTGATCGTG
>CAKRXU010000065.1 GCA_934424575.1 uncultured Blautia sp. | reverse complement strand
ACCAGAACCAGATCTGCTTCCTGGATCTTGCTCATATGTTTCTTAAGACGTAATTCCATATTTTCCGGATTACAGATATAATCAGTTGTCATGATCCCTGTTACATTTCCTTCAGCGGCAAGTTCCTTCTGAAGTTCAACAGCTTCTTTTTCCGGAAAACGAACTTCTTTACATCCGTGGCAGTTAATGATAAAAACCTTTTTTCCGGCTGCCAGTGATGTGATCGTTTCTTTTGCTTTTAACTGGGTAATCAACATATCACTTCATCCCCCTTACTGCATTTTTTCCGGCTTTGATACTGTTAATGATCGGAATCTTTGAAGAACAGATGTACTGACAGCATCTACATTCAACACAATCCATAACGCTCATGTCTTTCATGCCCTGCCAGTTCTCTTCTTTGGCATATTTTACGAAATACAGAGGAGAAAGTTCCATCGGACATACGTCTACGCAGCGTCCACATTTGATACATGGCTGCTCTTTTGTCTCATCTGTATCAATAGCGATGATACCGTTGGATCCCTTCATCATTGGTACATCCAGTGTATTCAGAGGGAATCCCATCATTGGTCCGCCCATCTTGACCAGTACGTCATCATCTGTGAAGCCGCCACAATAATCGATCAGATCTCTTACGCTTGTACCGATCTTGATGATAAAGTTGCCAGGATTCTTGATTTTCTCGCCTGTGATTGTTGTAACACGCTCGATCAGCGGCATACCTTTCTGGATTGCATCAGAGATTGCCTTTACGGTACTGATATTATCTACGATAACGCCAACATCTGCCGGGAGACCACCGCTCGGAACCTTTCTGCCCATAACGCGCTTGATGAGAGTTTTTTCAGCACCCTGTGGGTATTTGGTTCTTGCAACAAAAACTTCCATGTTTCCGATGTCGGCAACTTTTTCCTGCATTAATTCGATGGCATCCTGCTTGTTATCCTCGATGACAATGATACCCTTCTCGGCACCTGTTGTCTTGAGGATTGCTTTCAGACCAAAAATAATGTCATCTGCAAACTCAAGGAGAACCTTGTGGTCTGCTGTTAAATATGGCTCACATTCGCATCCATTGAGGAGAATGGTATCAACTGGTTTGGCTGGTTTCAGTTTGACACAGGTCGGAAAACCTGCTCCACCCATACCAACGATTCCTGCTTCTTTTACAATCTCAATGATCTCATCTGGTGTAAGTTCATCTAAAGGTTTATGAGGCTGTACGGATTCGTGCAGAGTATTCTTTCCGTCTGATTCGATGACAACTGCCATCACTTCACTGCCTCTTGTACCATGCATACGAGGTTCAACAGCTACTACAGTTCCGCTTACGCTGGAATGTACCGGCGCACTGATAAATCCGGCTGCTTCAGCGATCTTCTGGCCGACTTTTACTGTGTCGCCTACCTGAACGATCGGGTTTGCAGGAGCTCCCAGATGCTGTGACATAGAGATCACAACGGTCTTCGGATCCGGGAATCTCTTCAGATCGACATGTTCGCTGAATTCCTTGTGCTCTGATGGATGAACACCGCCATAGTATCCGTTCAGTCTGTTATCTCTGATAGATTTGACATAATCATTGATAACCTTGAAATTAACTTTGGAGAAATCACGAACCTGTACCGGCTGATTGAGGAATTCTTCCAGACGTCCCTGTTTTGCCAGTCTCTGGTAGATTTTTTCCCATGCGCAGTCCTTGTTCGGATCTACTTCGCATTTTCCGTTCTTTGCTCCGCCGCACTGTCCATTTACAAGACTCTTGGAACAGTCGACGATAGGACAGACACCTCCGGTAACGTTCAGATAACACTGTGCACATGCATCACAGCTCTTCTTCGTAAGTGCCATGCCATGATGGCCTCTGTAGTTAAGGGTATTGCTTGCGGCAATGACCGGCTTGCCAGCCAGATCCGCAACAGTCTGAATACCAAGACCACAGGAAATTACTACTACATTCTCTGTACCTTCTGGAATCAGATCCTGTAATTTTCTTTCTGTGTGCATCTTATTGCATAAGAAATCAAATTTTGCACTGCCTGTGACGGTTTTTCCCTGCTCCGCAGCAAATTTCAGGAACTCTCCGCAATCTGGTTCGTCAACGGTTTCAAATTCTTTGAAACACTTGTTGCAGGCAATCACAAACAGGTTGTCCCTGCCGTTCAGCACTGATGTAAGTTCATCACTGCTTTTCAGCTTGTACTTAGTATAGTTTTCCAATTGCTCACCTTCCTTATGAAATATTTGAACCTGCATACTTATCTTTTTTATCCTTTCTTTCCCCCTCTGCACTGTTAAGAAAAAAACAATAAAATTTCGATAATTTGGTTCTACAATTACTGTCTATATAAATGTAGCACAAATCATTCATTTTATCCAGCTATTATTGTATATTTTTATCAAAAAGAATGGCTTTTTTTATGAAACAAGGCTTTTTCACTAGAAATTTATCTGTTATTTTTTTATCATTATTGTTATTTTTTTATCATAAGTGATAACTTAGACTTTTTCTATTCATAACCTTATGCTATCAGTAGAACAATTGGGTAGTTTGTAGCTCTTCTGCTGTTTACGGCAGCTTACCTTTTTTTATAGAGAACCAGTTCGGGAGCAGCTCCTTTGGCATCGTATGTGCAGATCATGATAAAATCCATACTTGCCAGAACTCCGAAACATCTGTCTCCACCGAATTCACATTCAAGCTGATTTCCCAGATAGGTTGCCTGGTCGTCCAGGAACTTTACAGTTTTGCCATTTGGCAGTGGATATTCGAGGTTTACATACTTTCCGACAAGCGCATTTAATTTTTCAACTTTTGGCATGCCTTCTATGTGGAGATCGTTAATTTCTTGAATCAGTTGTTTCTTGAATGCTTCGAACTGTCCGTTGTCACTGAGTTCTTCATATCGTTTCCAGTAATCCAGTTTCGGAAGCAGTTCCTTCATATATGAGCGCGCCTGTTCTTCCGGGAAATTTTCGTCTACCATATTTCTGACACAGACATCAATCAGTTCATCCATGTCACTGTAGGTATAGGTACCGTCAGCATAACACCATTTGCAGTAATCTTCATTCAGGCTGCCATCGCTGTCACGGCCTATGATCGAATCATCTTCAAGCGGCATTCCGCAGCACTGGCAGATAAGCTTTCTTGGCTCACCAAGCAGTGTGTTGATCGAAACATCAAATTCCTTGGATAAAAGTTTGAGAGTTTCTGTGTTTGGAACTGTCTCACCGTTTTCCCAGCGAGATACCGCCTGCCTCGTGACCATAACCTTCTCAGCCAGTTCGTCCTGGGATAAGCCTCTTTTTGTGCGCAGTTTTAAAATAACTTTTCTTGTTTCCATTGCATACACCTCCGTTATTGGTGTTTTAATCATAACAGAAAGGTGTTTTTGTGGAAAGCAACCTGCTGTTTCGTTTGCATGTTTACATTGCTTCAGCATCACTTCTTTATTTCGTTATATTGAAATAGTCTTTCATCTGGCCCTGGAAAGAGGAATGTCTTGGGAATTTTTTCTTATACTGTTCGTAAATATCTCTTCCTGCCCCCTGCATTCCCATATCTTCTTTGATTTCTCCGACAATTGCCAGAAGTACTGCAACTTCGCCATAATGGCTTCTATGCTGTCCTGATACAATTGCGTCAGCTCTTTTATAAATGATATTTTCTGTCCATGCCAGATATTTCCTGCGTTCTTTTTCTTCCATTGGAAAATATTTTTTCCATCGCTGAAAATAATTCCAGAATTCGCTCACTTTATGCTCCTGACACTCATTTTGGATTTCCTTTTCGAACTTTAACAGATTCTTCGGATTCTTTTCGTCAGAGAACCCTATGTAAGAAACTATATTTTTTGCAACTTTTGAAGGAAGGGGACGATCATATAAGTACAGCAGAAACAATCTGATTCCATCATCTATAAATGAACTGCTCCATCCCAAAGATCCTTCCGGATTTTTTGAAATATTCTTTACAGCATCAAAACACCCTGTATAAAACAGTAATCGATAATATTCATAATCCCCCATTATATTTCTGTTCAGTTCCGAATTTCTATACCTGAATTCCTGATTGCCTTTCAGTCTTTTGTCCAGGACCTCTCTTCCTCGTATACCGTATGTATTTGCCATTTTTTCAGTTCCAAACAATCGCAGGTAATTTTTTACTGTAGAATCGGAAACAAAACTCTCCCAGCAAAACTGCATCATTTTTTCTTCATGATTCAGGCATGATGCTGCAAACGCTGTTTTTAACGCAATTTCACTTCGAATCGTCAGACTGACATCAATTTTACTCAGTGCATTTTCACCGACTTTTTCTATTTCATTATATAAGTGCCCTCTCTCATACTGTTCCATTACAGATAAGTACAGGGACGGATGCACAGAAGCATTTTCTTCTGCCATTTCACACAATCCGTCTATTCCTTTGCAGTACAAAATGGCTTCTTTCAACAGTCTGGCTTCTGTATCTCCATTTTTCTTCTGTAAAAGATCAATCCAATCCTTCCAGAACTGTTCCGTATCCTCCAGTTCCTCTCTTCCGACATGGAACATTTCTTCCAGATGCAATTTGGTGAATGTACCGTAGGCGAAATAGAGATAGATATCTCTGGCACGCTCATTTGCCGGCAATGCCTGATAATCCGCATATAATGTCAGCAATGCCAGACGTTTCATGTCTGTATGTATCAGATTATTTTCTTCCAGTGTTTCCAAATCTACCGGATCTTCCTCATCATATTCACTTTCAGTCGAAACTTCCATTTCCCACAGCCATTCATATATCTCATTTGCTTCCTGATAACGTCTGTCATTTACACAGTCCTCAGCAAAACGAATCATATACTGAATCTTATCTCCGATGCCCTGATTGTCATAATACTCTGTAATCCAGTCTGATTCCCAGTATCCTCTCGAATAGTCTTCATATTCTTCTGTATCGAGGCAGAGTTCTCCCTCATCAATCTGATCTTTCCACTTCTGTATCTGTGCCATTTTTTCATTTACAAGATCATCTGACATGCTTACCTGCGACGCCTGTGATTTTTTGCTCTCTGGCTGATTTCTGTGCATTTCAACAATTTTCCGGAATTCCTTTTTCTGTTTGTCTGACAGTAATTTCTGCATCTTTAAAATTATGTCCTGCAAATCCTTTTTTGATAATTGTTCTATACCTTCCAGCATTTTAGATCAATCTCCTTTATGCGTTTTTTCCACAGCACTTTTTATATTTCTTTCCACTTCCACATGGACAGGGATCGTTTGGATACACTTTCTTTTCTTTTACAACCGGCTGTTGGATTGGCAGAGTAAAATCGTCATACAAGTCATCATAAAGTTCCGCCTCATCCAGTGCATTATAAAAATTTTCCAGTTGCAGCTCTATCCATTTCAGATCTTCTGTTCTTTCCAGATATCCCGCCAACAGTCTCGCCCGTTCAAATAGTAAGTCATTTCCAACAGTACATACAATGCCTATAACTTCTCTGCGAATGATTTTGTAAGCTTGTTCTACTCCTTCTTCTGCCTGCACGCACCGGCTGAATGTGCTTAAAGCATACTGATCATGCGGTTCTTCTTTCAGCCAGTCTTCAAACCACTTGCGGCCCTGTACAACATTTCCTTCTGCATATAACTCTTCTCCAATTGCACATTTAAACTCACTTGTATCATCAAAACTCCAATCCAGGATTTCCAGAATACTTCTGCAAAATTCTACACGTTTTTCGTGTTCACCGGCATTTCCCAGTTCTATTTCCATATCTTGCAGCCACTCATCTATTGGATATTGATAATCCTGAGATTCCATAAGTCCACTGATACTTATTTTGTATTCTGCTTTTTCAACAATCTTCTGAAAAATCTCCCAGGCTTTCCACCATAACGAAATCATTTTCTCACAATCCTGGTCATCCTGAGCCTCATAGCCTTCCTGGACCAGCTCATCCCACTCGTCCCATTCTGTCAGAATTTCATGTGTATCTTCGAAATCTATACATTGCTGTACCATATTTCTTAATGACTCTGCGTAGCTTTTCTCGTCGTATGGCTGATTTTGTTTCATAACATCGTAGATTGCTTCTATTACAACAGCGCCTATTTTTTCTTTTGCTTCATTTACAGAATATCCTGCATCAATCAGCCTGTCATAAGCTTCCCTTGTTACAGGCGGATTATTGTCTCTGAGTTGAGTATCTACAACTTCTAATATCTGTTTTTTTAATCTTAAGCTGGCCATATTTTCTCCTTTTCTGTTCTCAACTGATTCACTACACTTATTATACCATTTTTCTTCTGACAGCAATTGTAAAAATTTTATATTTTCATATTTACTATGAAACAATAACTTTCGGGTAGCCAAAAAGCGCAAACTACCCCTATCAAATTCTAAAAGATCGTTTTTA
>CAKRXU010000064.1 GCA_934424575.1 uncultured Blautia sp. | reverse complement strand
ATGGCAATGATCGGGATCTTTTTGGCATCTTCACGTTCCAACCCACGGATTGCTTTTGTTGCTTCCAGTCCATCCATAACCGGCATCATCACATCCATGATGATAAAATCATACTCACCCGTCTTAGAATTTCGGAATATTTCAAGTGCTTCTTTTCCGTTTTTTGCTTCAGCAATATCCAGGTGCTCTTCTTCCAGTATTGCATGGGCGATCTCCATATTGATGGCATTATCTTCAACAAGAAGTACCCGCTTCCCTGACAGATTCATGCTCTGTGGGCAATTATCCTTCTTCAGATCATTATTTTCAACCAGATAATCTATCTCAAATGGAACCGTAACCGTAAACGTACTTCCTACATTTTCTTCGCTTTCCAGTTCTATCGTTCCACCCATCAGTTCAACAATATCTTTGACAATCGAAAGTCCCAGACCGGAGCCACTGAATGTTGTAGTTGACTGTTTGCCTTCCTGCGCAAAAGCATCAAACGCATGTTTTTGAAATTCTTCACTCATACCAAGACCGGTATCTGAACATACAAACTGAAAAACAGCCCTATTCCCATCATCCGATAATTCTTCGCAATGAACATTCACTGTTCCATGAAAATGATTGTATTTAATCGCATTGGAAGAAAGATTCATCAAAACCCTGTTCAGATGCAGCGGACTTCCAATCAAATGTCTGTGGCGGATCGTGCTTTCTTCCACACCGCCTTCAAATCTCACGCCATTCTCATAAGCACTCATTGCAGCAACCGTCAGCTGATTACTTAACAGGTCTACCAGATCAAAGGATTTATGTTCCAACACAAGAGAATCGGATTCCAGTTTGCTGATATCCAGGACATTGTTGATCAGCTCTTGCAGATAATCTGTGGACTGAAGTACCTTCTGCCTGCATTCTTGTAATTTAACCACATCATTGTTATATTTTTCAGCGATATGGATCATCCCCACGATTCCGTTTAGCGGTGTACGGATATCGTGGCTCATACGCCGGAGAAAGGCTGTTTTTAAAAGATTCGCGCGATGAGCATCTTCCATGCTTGCCTTAAGCTGTTTCTGATACATGAGTTCCCGTGATTTTTCTTCCGTAATATCCCGAACGACATAAAGCACATCCACGGCGTTTCCCTGTGCGTCTCTGCTCTTTACAATAAACCTGGACAGCCTCCACTCTCCATTTGCTCCCATAAATTCAATTGAAACAGAATTCGTATTCCGGAGTCTCTCGGTCAATGTATCAAATTCAAGAAACTTTCGGTACTTTTCTCTCTCTTCAAGACCGGCAAATGCCGTTGGAAGCTGTTCCATAATATCATCAATTTTTCCCTTTTGACCAAGTATTTTTCGCACAAGGTCATAGCCCTCCAGAAGCTCATATGTCCGTTCCTTAATATTGGCATACACAATCGTTACATACAATGTGGCAATTGCAGAAATAATCTCTGCCTTTTTTGTTGCATCATCAAGAGCCTTTTTCAACTGTACCGTACTTTTCAGATTTTCCCTCACACATCCAAGATGCCCGCCGACATCAGACAGCAGCGTGATAGAAATTTCATTCTGACTCAAATCAGGATTATCCACCCCGATGAATCCATTCATCTGGTGATTAGCGTAAATCGGCACTGCAATCAATGAACATATGTCCTGTGTTTTTAAAAGCTCATATTCCTCCGGCTCAGAATATTTTGTTGCTTCCAGATCATGGATCACGATTGTTTCCTTGTTTTCAAAGCGTTTCATCCAGTTTGGCATCAAACTGACTGGGATTGCCTGAAGATTATCTATCTCTGGTATCACTCCATCAGCACACCATTCAAACGTATTACTCAGGCTGTCCTTCTGATCTGTTTCCCAGTCAAAAACATATACCCGGCCTGCCCCTGTATAATTTCCGATTGCCTGCAGCAAAGATGGCATGATTTCTGACACCCCCTGCTCATCTTCTACCTGATCCATAAGCGATATCTGATGCAGGATCGTATCCATGCTATGTAGTTTTATTTGATAGAGTTCCTGAATATCTTTTGCTTCCATTTCTTATCCCCCTGCGACCCCAATTATATTCCACTAATTCATGAAATACCTCTACGAATCATTCTTTATCAAAATGTACATGTCTCAAAATTGTTTTTATAACTTCATCAATCACAATCGGCTTTGACAAATGTGCGTTCATTCCTGCATCCAGTGATGCCTGAACATCTTCTGCAAATGAATTGGCTGTCATTGCTATAATAGGTATGGTCTTTCCATCCTGTCTGTCATTCATCGTCCTGATTGCTTTTGCTGTTTCATAACCATTCATTTCAGGCATCATGATATCCATCAGGATTACATCAAATGTGCTTTCCGGATGATTTCTGAAAATCTCAACAGCATTCTTTCCATCTACAGCTCTTTCTACATTCATTCCAAACTCTTCCAGCTGCACGGTAGCAATCTCTGCATTCAGTTCATTATCCTCTGCAAGAAGGACATTCACACCTGTAAGATTTACCTTTTCAGAAAAACCGGTGTCTGACTTATTACATTCCTTATCTGTAACTTCCAAAGGAATATCCACAGTAAATGTAGTTCCCTCATGCTTTTTACTTTGCACGGAAATGGTTCCGCCCATCATATCCACATACCTCTTTACGATAGCCATCCCCAGTCCAGCTCCATGGTACTGCGTTCTCGCCCCGGAATCTTCCTGCATAAATTCATCAAAGACTTCTTTGGTAAATTCCTCACTCATTCCAATACCGGTATCAGAGATACGGTAACGCATATTTATATATCTGTCATTACTATTTTCCTGACAACGGGCTTCAAATGTAATCATCCCTCCATCCGGAGTAAACTTCACTGCATTACTCAGAATATTGACCAACACATCACGCAGGCGCACAGGATCTGCAAGTACATTTGGGATCTTTGCTTCTTCGCGCTGGATCTTAAAGTTGATATCCCGGTTTGCAAGAAAGCCTTTTGTAATATCCAGTGCAGAATCTGTAATGCTTTTCACATCTGCCGGTACCGGATTGTATTTCACTTTTCCACTTTCCACGCGAGTCAGATCTAATACATCATTGATCAGTGACAGCAAATGTTCTGAGCTTTCGTTAATCTTTTCCAGGCAGTTTCTCACCTCACCTGATGGGTTATTTTTCATTGCAATACCGGTAAATCCAATAATCGCATTCATCGGTGTCCTCATATCGTGGGACATGTGTGACAGAAATGCTGTTTTTGCCTTGTTTGCAGCCTGTGCATGTTCTGCCAGTTCCGCCATTTTCTTCGCATTCTGCTGGGCTGCCATCTGAGCTTTTTTCCTTGCACTGAGACGCATCGCTATCACAGCCATAGTAGTCAGCAGCCATGCAAAAATCAAAAGAATCAAAACAGTAAGGACAGGATGCAGACGGATCCAGTCAACAAATGTCAGATCTGTTGCTTTGTATGTGGTATACCGTGCTGCAATATCTTCGACAAGATTTTTTGGCATGGCATACATTGCTTTCGTCAGGATGCCAGCCAGTGCATGGTTCTCTGTTGATGAGATTACCATGCGGTAGGTGTATGTAGGCTGTTCCAGCAAAGTATATGCCATGGTGCCTGTGGTGTCACTATTCACAAACGCCTGTGCCATATAATAGTAGACGAAGGCAGCATCGGCTTTTCCCTTACGGACAGCCTCCATCATTTCCTGTCGGGTACTGCACATCAGTTTTTCTGCGCCGGGTGCCATTGCATCTGCAATTGAATTTGACGCTGTCTGATCAACCGTAGCAACAACATTGATTTTTCCATCAAAGTCTCGGCGTGTCACCTTTGCCAGCTGCATCGTAATGTACGGTGCAGTAAGTGCCCATTCTTTCGTCTCAGCATAGTTATCTGTTTCCAGGCGTGCATCAATGCTGATATCTGTGGCTTCTTTGTTTCCCTGATAAGCAATATACTCATCTCTGGTGACAGGTGTAAGGAACTCATAGGAGATTCCGGCATAGTCTGCAATTTTCCGGAAATAATCCGGGATAATCCCCTTCATCTCACCGTTTTCATTATAAGAATATGGATAACAGGTCGGATCACACAGAATATGAAGCGGATTGTCCCTGGAATATTGTGCAATAATACTTTTCTCTTTCTCTGTATATTCCAGGTTCTTAGTTTCTGTGCTTTCATAGTTTTTATTATAAAGCGTAGTTTTCCAGTCACCCTCAACCGCATTCATCTGATCGATCGCATAATTAATCTCATTCAGTAATTCCGTATTGCCTTTTTTCACAATGACATAGAAATCACTGCTGCCAAATTTATCCACGATACGCTCATTGTTTATTTTTCTCAGAGAACTGGTAACAATAGCATCAACATTTCCGCTCTGAAGGGCTTCGTCCATCTCTGCGGTCGTATCAAAATAAGATGGAACATATGTAAATCCTTTGTTGTCTGCAAAATCTGCAAACTCTTCATTCCGGGTGTTTCCGTTCAAAAGTGCCACACGCATGCCATTGTAAGTACTGTAGTTTCCATCCACAATCGTGCTGTTGTCACTGCGGACGGTCAAAATCCCATTATTGGTTCCGATGGGACGTGAAAAATCAAACTTTTCTTCTCTGTCAGATGTTTTGCGGGCAGATGTTACCATATCAATCTCGCCATCTTCAAGCATCTGCTGCATATCATCCCAGCTCTTATCATATCCGACATATTCATAATTTACATCCCAATAACGGGCCATCAGACGAAGAAAGTCATAGCCATACCCACTGCGGTTGCCCTCTTCATCCATTACGTGATAACCATCCATGGCAAAGAAACCGACTTTGACGTTTTCATGCTGCGAACTGTCCTCGGTTGCATATGCAGTCTGGGGAGAAAATATCATACACACGCATACAAAGACCAGCAACAGTGCCACATATTTCTTTGCTCTCGAAATCATATTAAATCTCCTGTCTGTCTGTCAAATATATTTCTCTATACATCTCCTTGTCAACCTCCTGGATAATTTTTATCTTCCAATGTCTGTTTTAACTGTAGATAACTCTGATCTTCAAGGAACTTTAATGTAAATCTTCGAATCAGTGCTTCGCTGTGAAGGCGTCCTAAGACATCTTCATAGTTTCCTCCAATAGCTTCATAGCACTCCTCCCGCATTGTCATATTATAGTCCTCCTGTCTATATTTCACCGCTTATTTAACACTGCCCTATCAATTATTTCACCAATTTATGAATTACTTTTATCAGTAATTCCACATCAACAGGCTTAGCAACATGTTCATCCATCCCTGCTTCTTTTGCCCTTATTCTGTCCTCCGTAAACGCATTTGCTGTCATTGCAATGATCGGTATTTTCTTTGCATCCTCTCTGTCCAGAGACCGGATCATCTTTGTAGCTTCATAACCATTCACGACCGGCATCATAATATCCATAAGCCTGAATTATTCACTGCAACGCCGTGAATAATTCAGGGTAATGGTTCCACCCATTTTTTCAACCAGTTTTTTGGTAATTGGCATTCCCAGGCGTGTTCCTGTAAATTTTGTGCGGCTTCCTGTGTGTTCCTGTGCAAAGGGTTCAAACACATATTTCTGGAACTCCTCAGTCATTCCAATTCCTGTATCGCGGCAGACAAATTCCATTGTCGTCGTTTCTGGCTGTTCGGATGGAATCTCCCGGCAGCTGATATGGATCTGTCCGTTTTCTCTGTTATATTTCACTGCATTGGACAGAATATTCATCATCACGCGTTTCACATACCTCGGGCTTCCAATAAGATCACGGTGTTTGATTTCTTTTTTCTCCCATACAATCCGGATATTCTGTTCTGCAGCAATCTGTTCGATCACAACAAGCACTTCCTCAGAGATATAACAGGCTTTTCGTTTTCTTCTTTCGTGTTATCTGTGTTTTTACACCCTGCCAGGGTGACTGCTAAAATTCCTGCAAGCAGAATGCCTGCAATCACTCTTTTTCCTTTCATTTTCTGTCTATCCTTAACTATCCTTTTCGATTTTTTTATGTCTGGTTACTTTCCATTTATTACTATTCAATGACCTGCGGTTCGGTACCCCCCCCCACCGGATTTTATGTTTCTGATCGTCTTTTCCAGTACCTTCATCTCAACCGGTTTTGAAACATGGGCATTCATACCGGCTGCCAGAGAATGCTGAATATCCTCCGAGAATGCATTGGCGGTCATGGCAATGATCGGAATCTTCTTTGCCAGTTCATGGGAGCTTCTGCGGATTGCCTTTGTTGCCTCATAGCCATTCATAACAGGCATCTGCACATCCATCAGGATCATGTCATAATCACCCGGAGCAGACTTTTCAAACGCTTTCAAAATCTCTTCACCATTTTCACAGATGGTACATTCCGCACCTTCAATCTTTAACAGTTCCGTCAGGATCTC
>CAKRXU010000063.1 GCA_934424575.1 uncultured Blautia sp. | reverse complement strand
GACTCGATTGTTTACAAAGAAACTGATTCAAGGCTTTGCAGTATTGAGCATTTCTATATGCTCATGAATAATTCAGGCTAATTTCTTTGCCATGATAAAGTTTCCTCCATTCTGTTTGACATTAAAATTTTAATTTGTTACTATAAGTATAACACTTAAACCTGACTTTAGATCAATACCTTTAGGTAAAATATAAGAGTAAATTCCGGTTTTATTTTACGGTTTTACAGATTATGGAGGAATATCATGGATGTTATCAGTATCAAAGACTTTCCAGGGATCCGCATTGGAAATGCACAGAATATCGAGGGAGGAACAGGCTGTACCGTTATCCTGAGTGAAAGCGGCATGTGCGCGGGGCTTGATGTCCGCGGAGGCGGTCCTGCTTCAAGGGAAAGTGAACTTCTCAAACCGCTTGCCAATGCACAGACGATCCATGCCGTACTTCTCGGAGGAGGCAGTGCATTCGGGCTGGATGCCGGCGGCGGTGTCATGCAGTTCCTGGAAGAAAGGGACATCGGTTTTGATGTAGGTGTGACTAAAGTACCTCTTGTCTGCCAGTCGGATCTTTTTGACCTGACCGTAGCTGATCCACACTGCCGCCCGGATAAGGCGATGGGCTATGAAGCCTGTAAGAATGCTTATCTTGACAATTACCAGGATGGAAACTTCGGTGCAGGTACAGGGGCAACCGTCGGTAAATTTAAGGGGATGGATTTCTGCATGAAATCCGGCATCGGAAGTTACGCCGTGCAGATCGGAGAACTCAAAATCGGCGCGATCATTGCCGTAAATGCACTCGGTGATATCTACGATCACCACTCTGGCAGGATCATTGCCGGTTTACTTAACGAAGATCGTGATTCTTTTGCTGATTCTGCAAAGCTGCTCTATCAGTCCTACGAAGTACATGAAAACAAATTTACAGGAAATACCACGATCGGTGCCATCATCACCAATGCAAAATTTGACAAAAGCCAGCTCTGCAAGATTGCCGGTATGACACATAATGGCTATGCCCGTTCCATCCGTCCGGTGCACACTTCTGCCGACGGTGACAGCATCTACGCCCTTTCTGTCGGAACCGTTGCAGCAGACTGCGATATGGTCGGCACGCTTGCAGCTGATGTCATGTCAGAGGCAATCCTCTGTGCCGTTCGAAGTGCGAAGTCTGCCTATGGCTATCCTGCACTTTGTGATCTTAAATTTTAAATTCAAAACATCAGGAGGTTTTTTATTATGTATTCTATCGGAGAAGTATCTGAAATGTTTGGTCTGCCTGTCTCTACGCTCCGCTACTATGATAAAGAGGGGCTTTTTCCGGATATGATGCGTGTCTCCGGGGTCCGCAAATTCAGCGACCGCGAACTGGAGACTCTGCGTGTCATCGAATGCCTCAAAAAATCCGGCATGGAGATCAAGGACATCCGCCAGTTCATCGAATGGTGTGCCATGGGAAAGGAAACTTACCCGCAGCGCCGTACCATGTTCCAGCGTCAGCGTCAGAATATCGAGGCAGAAATTGAGCGTATGAACCAGGCACTTGATATGCTGAAATACAAATGCTGGTTTTATGACCAGGCAATGAAAGGTGTCAGCGAAGATCAGCTTCATGCGATGATCCCGGATTCTATGCCGGAAGAGATCCAGGTAGCCTACGCTCACGCCCACGAAACAAAATCCGCATAATTTTTTATCATTTATAAACAGCACAAAAGCCATACTCCGAGATCATGGCAGTAATCCCTCGGTATGGCTTTTGTTATGGCAAAATTTTGATCAACTTATTAAGTACGTTACTTATATGTATCTGAACATTTAATTCTAAGGAATTATTTGATAAAGCTTACGTGCTTGCAGATCTCTTCTACTGCTTTATCTTTTCTCTGGTTGAAGATTACTTTATTTTCTTCAAAGAGGTTACGTCCTTCTGTGTCGATGGATACGATCAGAGGTCCGAATTCTTTGACACGGCAGTGCCACAGTGTCTCAGGCATTCCGAGGTCTCTCCACTGAGCATCTACGATCTCTTCTACTTCTGTTGCTGCTACAACTGCGTTTCCAGCCGGGAATACACAGTGGATCGCACCGAATTCTTTGCACGCACGCTCTGTGTTTTCTTTCATGCCACCTTTACCGATGATCACACGAACGCCTGTCTCTCTTACGAATTCATATTCGAATTTTTCCATACGCATACTGGTTGTCGGTCCTACAGATACCATTTCGAACTTGTCATTTTCCAGTGGACGGATGATCGGACCAGCGTGGAAAATTGCTGCGTCTCTTACGTTTACAGGAAGTTCACGACCTTCTTCAACAAGACGTCTGTGAGCAACGTCACGACAGGTTGTCATGCTTCCGTTTAAGTATACGATATCTCCTGCATGGATATCCTTCAGATCTTCTGCTGAGATCGGTGTTGTTAAAATTTTCTTTCCATCTTTCATTTCCAACATTATAAAGTCACCCCCGAATGTGTTGTGATTGTGTAGTTAAGGTCTTTATCAAAGATAATATGTCCACGTCTGTGGGACCAGCATCCAACGTTTACGGCTACACCGATGGTGGATGGATGTCTTGCTGTGTTTTCGATGTGAACACCCATTACGGAATATTTACCGCCCATACCCTGAGGTCCAAGGCCGATCGCATTGATACCGTCTTCGAGCAGTTTTTCCATGGATGCAGCACGCTCGTTTTCGTTGTGGCTTCCAAGCGGTCTCATAAGAGCTTTCTTGGAAAGCAGTGCAGCTGTTTCTACGGATGTTGCAACACCAACACCTACAAGGAGTGGCGGACAAGCATTTAAGCCATAAGATGTCATGACATCCATAACGAATTTTGTTACGCCTTCATAGCCTTCACCTGGCATCAGAACCATAGCTTTTCCCGGAAGAGTACATCCGCCGCCAGCCATGTATGTGTAGATCTCGCATTTGTCGCTGTCCGGAACGATATCCCAGAATACGGTAGGAGTTCCTTTACCAACGTTTTTGCCTGTGTTGTACTCGTCAAATGTTTCTACACTGTTATGACGAAGTGGTGCTTCGAAAGTAGCTTTGACAACTGCTTCTTTGAGGAGTGCTTCCAGTTCTCCGATGAGCGGGAAGTTTGTTCCACATTTTACCCAGAACTGTAATACACCTGTATCCTGGCAGCTTGGTCTGTTGAGTTCTTTTGCCAGAACCTGGTTTCTCTGCATGGTCTGGTAGATTACTTTAGACAGCGGGCTGTCTTCTTTCTCTGCAAGTTCGTTGATCTTTGCCTTGATGTCGTCCGGCAGCACTTTACCAATATAGGAAACAAAGTTTGCCATATAAGTGGTAAGCTGCTCTACCTGTTCTTTCTTACCCATTTGTTTGTCCTCCTGGTTATTATAATTTTAAAGTTAATAATTGAGTTTGAGTTTATTTATCAAATTCCTTTCGCGTTTCTCATTCTCACGGGAAGAATGGGAAAGCGATCGGAAGAATGATCATACTTACTACAGTTGCGATGATGATGAGCGGGAATCCAGATTTTACATAATCCATGAACTTGTATCCGCCGGCACCTACTACCATTGTGTTTGCTGGCATTCCGATCGGTGTTGCGTATGCGCAGGAACCGCCGATCACACATGCCATCAGTACTGCTCTCGGGTCAGCTCCCATTCCCTGTGCGATTGACAGGCAGATTGGAACCATAAGAGCGGTTGTTGCTGTGTTTGACATAAAGTTTGTCAGGATACAGCAGAGAATGAATACTACAAATGTCAGTACATATGGAGATGGATTTTCACCAAGTGCTCCGATTACTTTGCTGGCGATCAGCTCACCGGCTCCTGTTTCCTGCAGTGCAGCTGCAAGAGAAAGTGTACCGCCAAAAAGGAAGATCGTCTTGAGATCGATGGATTTGAGTGCATCTTTCTCAGAGATAACTCCTGTGAGGATCAGAAGCAGTGCTCCGATTCCACCGGAAATACATAATTTGATACCAATTTTGTCTTCAAAGATCATTGCCAGCAGTGTCAGGATCAGGATGATCAGGGATAACCACTGTTTCCATGCCGGAACGTTGCTGAAATCTTTTTCTGTATCGAATGCTCCCTCATCTTTAACATCGTGATTTGGAAGAAGTCTGTAACCGATGGTTGCGTAAAACAGAATTCCTACGATCAGGATCGGAAGACCTACGATCGCATACTCGAAAAATCCGAATTTCATTCCAATTTCCTGAAGTGCACTCTGTGCGATCAGATTTCCTGGTGCTCCGATCAGAGAAAGGTTACCGCCCATAGCTGCTGCGAATACCAGCGGCATCAGAAGACGGGATCTCTTGTATCCGGATTTTGCAGCGATACCGATCACTACCGGGATCAGAACTGCGGCTGTACCTGTGTTGGATAAAACACCACTCATAAAACCTACGATCACCATAATCGCGATGATCAGCATTCTTTCTGATTTTGCGAATTTTGTTACAATACCTCCGATCTTGTTTGCCATGCCAGTTTCAAATAATGCCCCACCTACGATGAACATGGATACAAACAAGATGACATTACTGTCGATGAATCCTGCAAAAGCTGTCTTGACATCCAGGACTCCGGTTACGACAAGACCGATACAGACGATCATGGATGTAACTCCCAGCGGAATCTTCTCAAGTACGAACATGATTACCGCAAACAGGAGAAACAGCAGTGTAATTGTTGATGGACTCATTGCCACACCCTCCTACTTTTTCGTTATGTAATTTTTCAGTAATCGTTCGGCCGATTCATTACTGTTTTGTTATGCGCTTATTATATACAAGGGTTTCAGGATTGTACATTTATAAAAACATATGGTACTATAAGTTTTTCCTATTGAAAAATGTTACTGTTCACTCCGTTCACAGTAACTTGGTCAAAATCCATTCCAAATCACCTTCGGTGATGGGATTTTGCCCTGTATGTCTCGGGATTTTGCCATATTTATGGCAAAACACCTCGCGGGATACTACCTGTGAACAGTAACTGAAAAATTCATCTCAATAAACGTTTCTTTATCTTTTCATTGCGAATCTTTTTTTCTCATGCTATTATGAATTTTAATAAAACTACAGATACAAGGGGGAATTTCAGCATGAAATTAACTCAATTAGAATACTTTTGTGTGGCAGCCAGATACCATAATATTACGAAAGCGGCCAAGGAACTTTTTGTGACTCAGCCTTCGATTTCCAATGCGATCAAGGCTCTGGAGGAAGAGTTTGGGGTGAATCTTTTCTTCCGGAATAATAATAAGCTCACCCTCACACCGGAAGGCGAGCTCTTTTATAAGAGTGCAGAGGGACTGCTTGCCCATGCAGATTCTGTCGAGATGGAATTTCATGAATTAAGGAAAAAAATCACACCGATCCGCATCGGGATCCCGCCTATGCTGGGGACGATCTATCTGCCTGAATTGTATTTATCCCTGAAAGAAAATTTCCCGGAAGTCGATTTCCGGCTTTTTGAGTTTGGTTCTATCAAAGCGTGTGACCTTGTTTTGGAGGAAAAACTGGATATCGCGATCGTCAATGCGGAACAGCCTGCAATTGACAAATGTAATTCGCGCATTATTGATACAGAGGATCTTTATTTCTGTGTTGCACCAGATCATCCTCTTGCCGAACAGAAGACAATTCTTCTCACTATGCTCGCAAACGAACCTCTGATCCTCTTTAACACAGATTCTGTGCAGGTCATGACACTGACCCGGCAGTTCAAAGCAGTCGGCGTAACCCCGCGTGTTATCCTAAACACCAGCCAGATCACGACACTCATCAATATGGTCAAATCCGGTCATGTCGGAACCTTCCTGTATCGTTCTATTGTGGAAGCACATCCGGATATTGTTGGGATCCCGGTCATGCCATCGATCGAACAGCGCATCGGTGTTATCTGGAAAAAAGGCAAATACCAGAACACCACCGCAGAAAAAGTAATCAAATACATAGAAAACTTCTGATTTTTTCCATAAAAAAAGATAGCCGAACTATTTATTGTCAGCTATCTTTTTTTGTTGCTATTTCCAGGCTCCGGTCTCATCTTCGATTCCAAATTCTGCCGGATCGAAGGCTGGATCTTTGCCTTCTTTCTTTTGTTTTTCGTAATCTTTAAGAAGTGCGACGGCTTTTGGTGCGAGAAGCGCAATCGCAATGATGTTTGCCCATGCCATCAGACCATAACCGATATCACCCATTGCCCATACTGCATCCGCATTTACAATGGCTCCCAGAAATGATGCCACAAGAAAAACTGCCCGCGCGATCGCAATGGCTTTCTTGCTGTTGCCGGTAAGATAACGAATATTGGACTCTGCCTGGTAACAGTATCCTGTCATGGATGTGAATACGAACAATACAATGATGATCGCCAGCGCCTTGCCGCTCCAGCTTCCAAATGTGCTCATCAGCGCATGCTGTGTCCATTTGATTCCGGCCTCAATACCGCCGGTCTGGCTCATCAGAAGATTTCCTGCACCATCGGTGACATCAAAAGTTCCTGTCAGAAGAACGATCAATGCAGTTGAAGTTCCGATAAATAAAGTATCTACATAGATAGAAAAAGACTGGATCAGTCCCTGTTTCACAGGATGGGAGCATTCTGCCGCTGCGGACACGATCGCACCGCATCCCATTCCGGCTTCATTTGAGTAAATACCTCGTTTGACACCCCAGGAAACCGCAGATCCGAGAATGCCGCCAAGTACTGCATGTACACCAAACGCAGACTGTACGATCATCAGAAGGATTCCCGGAAGTTTGGTGATATTCAGTGCGACAATGATCAGTGCTGCCAGAATATAGACTGCGCACATCGCCGGTGCAAGCATTTCTGCGATATGTGCAATACGTTTGATACTTCCATATACCACGATTCCAAGTACGATACAGCAAATCGCGCCCACAAGGATCTTATTTACAGAAAAAGCTTCCTCAAACACGGTTACCAGTGAATTGATCTGTACACCCGGCATGAGAAATCCCGGTCCCAGAAAGGCTACCACTGCGAACAGAATCGCATATGGTTTGCATTTCAGACCTTTTTCTATGTAATATGCCGGACCTCCGGTAAATTCTCCGTCTGGGCTCTTGACTTTGTATGCCTGTGCAAGTGCAGATTCAACAAATGCAGAAGCTGCTCCGATCACAGCGATCATCCACATCCAGAAAACAGATCCCGGACCGCCATAAAAGATTGCAGACGCGACGCCGGCAATATTTCCCATACCTACACGGGCACCTACTGTTGTAGCAAATGCCTGAAATGGAGTGATTCCGCTCTCACTCTCTTCTTTAGATGTCAGAAGTTTGACCATTTCTTTCACTAAGCGGATCTGTGGAAATTTAAGACGCAGTGACAGATAAAGTCCAACCCCAAGACACAAAACTACCAATACCATGCTCCAGACCATCGCATCCATCTGGTTTACAAACATTGAAAATTTCTCCATAAGCCCTCTTTCCTGATACTATACTTTGATACTACTATATTACGCTAAATCGTGAAAAAATGCAACGAAATATTGATATTATCTATGTTTTACTTACTTTTTTTCTATATTTCTCCCGATATCTCATTTTTTCACAAAAAAAGAACAAAGAAGTTCTATTTAAAACTTCTTTGTTCTTCTTAAATAGCAGGGGATGAGAGAATCGAACTCCCACCAAAGGTTTTGGAGACCCCTATCATACCATTTGACCAATCCCCTAGAAAATTTATCGTACCTACAAAACTACATACATGTTGACTAAGCAATCGAATTTTAACCATGCTTCCGTTCGATAGCGGTCACCTCATGACCTTTCTCGAACTAGTTGGTCAAGCCCTCACCCTATTAGTAGCAGTCAGCTCCATG
>CAKRXU010000062.1 GCA_934424575.1 uncultured Blautia sp. | reverse complement strand
AATTGAATCATCAATTATTGCACTATTAGGTTATGTTATAGTTACTTTAGCAGCAATATGTATGATTAAGAAAAAAGTAAAAGTGTAATAAGTGTCAAAAAACAAATTCCAGTTTATCGAACTATTTATAAAATATGATCCGTTAACTTTTTAATCTTGGAAGAAAGCTGACGGATTTTTTTGCACTTCTTGACGAGCAAACAGGGTAGAGGCTGATTGCACATTGATAGTAAACTTGTTTCCAGCAAACAAAAAGTTTCATTGCCCTCAAAATCATTAAGTTAAGCAAAAAAAGCTTCAATGATGGCTATATAGGTTGCACAAGAAATTGTGTAGCCTTTTTTTCTTGCACTGAAAATGTTTCATATTTGGGCAAGTATTCTGGTATATATTGTAAATAAATGTTGATTTTATCGAGAGTTTATTGTATAGTACAACGTTTTATTCTATATATGGACATACTGTCCTAGTATTTACTAAAAAACAAAGGCAGGAGGAAATAATACTGTGCGCGATGTATTGCGGGAAGAAAAGAAATTTCTACTTAATCAGGTAGAAGCATTGAAACTTCGAGATTATTTGTCAAATGTGGTTCATACTGACTCACATAATGGACCGGATGGTTATCAGGTACGTTCTTTGTACTTTGATTCTTTGTCGAATCGGGATTTTCAGGAAAAGGAAGATGGTCTGGAGTTAAGAAGAAAGTTTCGCCTGCGGGTATATAGTCCTGATGCGGATTTTGCACTGTTTGAAATGAAGCAGAAGCAGGGCCCTTATCAGCGGAAGCGATCATTAAGATTATCCAGAAGGGAAGCGCAGGCTCTCATTGAGGGTGATTATTCTGTACTTTTAAACAGTGGCAGTGAGTTTGGAAAGGAATGCTATTCAATTATGGAAATGTGGGCATACCGTCCTAAAACAGTTGTAGAATATGACAGATTTGCATTTATCGCGCCGGAAAATTCTATTCGAATAACTTTTGATTCCGGAATACGGGCTAATGAAGTAAATTTCAATATATTTGATAGAAATCTGGTGTTAAACAGTGTAATGTCTCCTTTTGCTGTAGTGTTGGAAGTAAAATATAACGGTTTTTTGTTAAGCTATATCAAGCATATGCTTCTGCCCGTTCAGAAAAGTGAGATTTCCGTGAGCAAATACTGTATGGCAAGACAAATTGGCTGTGACTACAGATTTTAGGAGGAAAAGAAATGAAAGATACGATTTATAACCTGCTTGCCCAGCAGGGGGATATGACCTGGCAGCAAATTACAATGCATATTCTAGTAAGTGCTGTCATTGGTCTGTTTATTTTTATTTCATATGTGATCTCACATAAGGGAACGATTTACAGCAAAAAATTTGGAGTAACACTAATCGTTCTGACGGTTATGACAGGAACAGTTATGACTGTCATAGGAAACAATATTGCATTGTCGCTTGGTATGGTTGGTGCATTATCTATCGTGCGTTTTAGAACTGCAATAAAAGATTCCAGAGATACTGTATATATTTTCTGGACGATCATTGTGGGAATATGTTGTGGAGTTGGAGATTATCTGGTTGCAGCAGCAGGCAGTTCTGCTATTTTTCTTATCTTTCTTATCATGGGAGCAATCCGCAGTGATAACCGTATGCTTTTGAGCATCCGTGCAAAAAGAAGCCGCTGTGAAAATATAGAATCCCAGGTCTTTCGTTATTTTGGGACTGGTGCCGTTCTTCGGGTAAAAAATACGACAGAGGAGAATGCTGAGTACATTTATGAATTATCCAGAAAAATACTGGAAAAAGTTCAGAAACAGCATCCGGCTTTAACAGATGATTTCTATAATCTTGGACAAGTCGAAAGTGTTAATATTGTAGCTCAAAGCGATGAAATTTATAACTGATATGAAATATAAAATAATAGGATTTACATGCTGCTTTGCGGTTATCCTGGTTGCTGTTTTTGCGCCACTGCCTTATCGTGACTATCGAAAAACAGAGAGAATTCACCAGCATGAACAGGAAATCCCCCAGGAACCATGTACGGATCCTGCGGATGGCGGTCTGTGTACATATCTTCCGATTGTCAAAATTGATACAGATGGGGTGGAAATCCCGGGAAGACCCATTAAGGATGATGGAAACAACCGCATTTATACATGTGCTGCTGATGGGGAAACTACAATTACTGCTCAGATGGATATAATCGGAAATGACAGCAAAGAGTACCATCATGCAAATGAAACGGCAGATGTATCTTCTGCGATTCGCATACGAATGAGAGGTAATTCCTCAAGAGAGTTTGATAAGCCAAGCTATGCTATCAGACTTGTAGATAAAAAAGGGGAAAACAATCCGCTTTCCATTATGGGAATGGATGCGCACCATGAATGGGTATTATACGGTCCCTGGCTCGATAAAACAGCCATACGAAACTATATGTTTTACAATCTTGCCGGAGAAATGATGTCTTATGCGCCAAATGTAAGATTCTGCGAAGTAATTCTTAATGGTGAATATGAAGGCCTATATGTAATGACTGAAATGATAACCGGCGGAAAAGATGGCGCCAGGCTGGGACTTCGTGTAAATTCCAAGCACAGCACATTTTCCGGATACCTGCTTCGCCTGGATCATCAGCATGCGGGCGAAGAAGCTTTAAACAGCTTTACAACGTATACCTACAAAACCCCCTTCATGCTGCAGATAGAATATCCCGGAATCAGGAACAGGGATGCCGAACTGACAGAAGAAATCCGGCAGGATTTTTCAAATTTTGAAAAAACTCTGTATTCATATGATTATGACAGGGAAAAACATGGCTACACTTCCATGATAGATGTAGACAGCTTTGTAGATTACTTTATAATCAATGAGCTTTCCAGTAATGCAGATGCCGGAAACTATTCCACTTATATTTATAAGGGAACAGATAATCTGTATCGTATGTGTGTATGGGATTTTAATAATGCCTGCAATAACTATTTCGAGGAGGAACTTCCTTATACAGGATTTTTCCTGAACAACCGATTATGGTTTGAAATGCTTATCAAAGATGAGGATTTTACTGAACGGATCATCCAGCGATATCATTCCTTGCGAAAAGGTCTGTTAAGTGAGGAATCACTTTATCGTTATATCGATGATACCCTTGATTTTATCGCACCAGCTCTTGAAAGAAACGATGCACGATGGGGAAGTGTGGAACAGCAGGCAAAGGGACTTCTGGTTCCGTTATCGAGAAATCTGGACAGCAGATCTGCCGCTGAAGGGCAGTTGAAAGGTTACCTGCGAAACAGAGGGAAATGGCTGGATGAAAACATTGAGACTCTGCGGCAGTATTCAGCTTCCTCCCGTGTAAAGCAGTATAATGAGGTTAATGATTAAAATATGAAACGATTTATTATCAGCATATCTGCCATCATTCTGTTTCTATTTTTTGGATTTATAGCTGTGTTTTATGGCGGATTTTATATTGACTCAGACCGGGATAACCATATAAGCACATTTGTCCGGACTGAGAATAAAGAGATACTTATAAAGGACAAAGATAAGTGGAAACCATTTGAAGTCAGGGGAATAGATATGGGAAGCGGTATTCCTGGTGAATGGTCTACAGATTATGCGATCACCAAAGAAACCTATCTGCACTGGTTTCAGCTGATCCAGGAAGCAGGAGCAAATACGCTGAGAGTCTATTCTGTCCAGAATCCGTCTTTTTATAAAGCGTTCTATGAATACAATTCCCAACATGAGGAACCGTTATATTTACTTCAGGGAATCTGGGTAAATGATTATATACAGAACTCGCGAGTGGATGCATATGACGACTCCTTTGCAAGAAAGCTTCTGGATAATTGCCTGGTCACTGTAGATGTGATCCATGGAAAACGACTTATCATCAATAATGATGCAGATACAAGTGCAGGACTTTATTTACACGATGTCTCCAAATGGGTGCTGGGATATATTATCGGAAATGGATGGGAAGATACAACAGTTGCATATACAGATGAGAAATATCCGGATATGGAACCTTATAAAGGAACCTATCTTACTGCTTCAAAAGATGCTTCTGCCTTTGAATCACTGCTTGCAGAAACAGGTGACAGGATGTTGTACTATGAATCAACAAGATATGATGAGCAGCGTCTGATCTCCTTTTCCAGTGGAAATGCAACAGATCCCTTTGATTATCCTAAAGAGATTGCAGAATATTTCCGAAAATGTGCCCGCATCGACACAGAACATATAACTGCAACTGATAAATTTATATCAGGACAGTTTGCCAGCTACAGTGCATCTCCATATGATCAGGATTACTTTTCCTGTATGGAATACTCAACATGGAACAGCTTGTCTGATAAAAATATTGACTTCAGTGACTGTATCACTCCTGACGGAAAACGGAATACTTATCGGGCATATTTAAGACTTTTAAACGAACATCATACAATGCCGGTTTTGGCTGTTGAATTTGGTGCGGCCACAGGACGAGGTGAGATTCAGGAGAATCAGGCGACCAGCAGAGGACTTGGATACTATTCTGAAAAAGAACAGGGAAAGATTCTGGTAGATTGTTATGAAGACATTATGGCTGCCGGACTTTCCGGAGGCTGTGTCTATTCCTGGCAGGATGAATGGTTCAAGCATACCTGGAATACTATGTATGCTGTAGATTTAAGCCGTAATATTTACTGGGAAGATGCTCAGACAAATGACCAGCATTTTGGCCTGCTGGCATTTGACTGTGGGGAAAAAGAAAGTGTTTGTTACGTGGACGGGGATACTTCCGAATGGACGGATAAAGATAGGGTGATCCAATATGAAGACGGCTCTTTCATCAGTGTGAAGTATGATGCCTCCGGTGTTTATTTATATCTCCATAAAAAGGACTTTGATCTGGAAAATGACACGCTGTATGTTCCAGTTGATACGACCCCAAAAACAGGCAGTACCCGCATGGAAAATTGCACAGCAGAATTTGAAAGACCTGCAGATTTTGTACTGATCTTAAATGGAAAAGATAATACTCGTCTGATGGTTCAGGATCGGTATAATCCCATTCATGCCAATTATGAGGAAGATATTACAGGAAAAGACCCTTATATTGATCCACCAGCCAGGGACAGTGCTGTATTCGAAAATACCAGCATGGTATTACGGGATGTTATTGGTCAGTATCAGGATGCTGCCACACCGTTAAAAACCTTTGAAAGTGGAAAGCTGTATTATGGTAATGGAAATCCATCTGCATCTGCTTATGATTCCAGGGCAGATTTTATCTGTAACGGAGATGATGTGGAAATTAGAATCCCATGGCAGCTGCTGAATTTTTCTGATCCGTCCCGAATGCAGATCCATGATGATTATTATGACGGAAATTATGGCATTGAATCAGTGGGAATCAAAGAGATGTTTATAGGTTTTGGTGGAGAAGGAAATACAATCGAGATGGGAGGCCTTAAACTGAAAGGATGGGAGAATACAGTATCCTACCATGAAAGATTAAAAGAGGCATACCAGGTTCTGAAGAAATACTGGGCAGGAAAGGAATACGAATGATAGCACAGCTTGTGATTGTTTTTTATTTTATTGTCTGTGTGGGGATTATCATTTTTAACTGCTTTACAGAGATAATTTCAAGATATCGTTCCTGTGTTCTGAAAAGGAGGGAACAGCAATATTGCGAAGAATACAGACAGTTGTTTTCAGGGAATATATCGGAAAATAAAAAGCAGGAAAAAAGGCTGGTTAAAGAGCTTCATTCAACCAGCAGACTTCTGACGTTCAGTGAAGCATTATCTAAAGTTGAAAATAGTATGCCGGAACAATTCCAGCAGGGAATAGCAACTGTAAGTCGGCTGATGGAAGAACTGATACCGGTTTATAATAGAAAATCGGATATGGAAAAGGCCTGCCTGGCTTATGTATTTGCCATATTTCATATGACGAAATTCCAGGCTAAGGAAATTGTTTTCCCATTTCTTTTTGACCTGCTTGGAAATAAAAGTCTCTATTGCAGGGAGAATGCTTTGCGGGCATTATACAGTTCAGAAGATATAAACGCAGTTATGCAGGCATTGATATTTCTGGATGCAAATGAGCAGCTGCTTCCGCATAAGAAAATACTTGCAGATGGACTTCTTTCCTTTGATAAAAAAGAAGAACTGATACCACTCCTTTGGAAAAAAATGAGTGAATTTCATCCAATGATGCAGGTAACCTTGTTGGATTATATTCGATATGCATCGCCAAACTGGAAGGATGAAATGCTGTCTATGCTGGAAACAAGCCAGGATATGGAAATTCAAATCGCATGTGTCCGCTATTTTGGCAGATATCAGGATGAAAGAAGTGTTTCTTTTCTGCTTCATCACGCCGACGAAGAAAAGGAAGGGTTATGGGAATTGCAGAATGCCTGTATTTCTGCTCTTGCTGTGTATCCCGGACCGCAGACACTGGAAATCCTGAAAAAAGAGACTTCCAGTAAAAACTGGTATGTCCGTTATAATGCTGCAAAAAGCCTTGCAGTTCTGAATACAGACATGCATGCATTAGCTGATATTTTACAGGGAAATGACCGCTATGCAAAAGAAATGTTAGAGTACCAGCTGGATGAAGTAAAAGCACAAAGGAGGGCAGGTTTATGACCGATGCATTTCGTTTTTTTCTGGAATGTGTCAATCTGTTTTTTATTATATACCTGATTGGATATTCCAGCTTTTTGTTTCTGTCGGTTGTAGCAGGCGCAATTGAGCTGTACAGATCATACCGCCTTGAACAGATGCACAATAAACTGTGGCAAAGCTATTACATACCGGTTTCCATTCTTGTTCCGGCGTATAACGAAGAGGTTACGGTGAAGGATACAGTCACTTCACTTCTCAACCTGGATTATAAACTATATGAAATTATAGTAATAGATGATGGTTCTAAAGACAAAACATCTCAGGTTCTGATTGATGCATTTCATATGGAGCGAGTGGAACGTCCGATTCGTCATCTGATCCAATGCCAGCCTGAGGAAGAGGTTTATGAATGCCCGAACCAGAAAGTGCCAATTACTTTGATCCGCAAGAAGAATGGCGGAAAAGCAGACAGCTTAAATGCCGGAATCAATGCAGCCAGGTATCCCTGGTTTATCTGTATGGATGCGGACTCTATTTTACAGCATGATTCGCTGGAGAAAATCGTTCGCCCGGTTCTGGAGGACGAAAATGTAATAGCCGTTGGTGGAAGTGTCCGCCCAGCCAATGGTGTTGTCATAAAAAAAGGTCATGTGATAAAATACAGGCTGCCCAGGAATATAATAGCAAGAATGCAATCCCTGGAATATGACCGTTCTTTTCTGGCAGCACGTATCCTGTTGGATAAAATCAATGCAAACATGATCATATCCGGAGCTTTTGGATTATTTGAGAAAAAAACAGTGATTGCCGTAGGCGGATATGACAACAGTACAATGGGCGAGGATATGGAACTGGTAGTCAGACTTCATGAATTCAGCCGCATGAATCGTAAGCCATATAAGATTGATTTTGCACAGGATGCCATCTGCTGGTCGCAGACTCCGGAAAAATTAAGTGAATTGGGCAAGCAGCGAAAAAGATGGCAGAGAGGATTGTTCCAGTGTATGTGGGGACACCGTAAAATGCTGGCAAACCCACGGTACGGAGCTGTAGGACTTTTATCCTATCTTTATTTTCTGCTTTACGAATTATTGTCACCATTTATTGAACTTTTGGGTGTACTTACAATGGTTTTATCTGTGATGATGGATATGCTGAATGTGAAATTTATGCTGGTATTTCTTGCCTGTTATGCCCTGTATGGTATTTTACTCACATTAACTGCATATTTTTCAAGAATCTATACCATTGACCAGAGGGTTTCTTTTCGAGAACTGATCCTTGCTATTACTGCTTGTTTTTTTGAAACAACTTTTCTCCGCTTTTATCTGGCATTTGTCCGTGTGACTGCATTTGTGGGATACAAGAAGAACAAACTGAACTGGGGTAAACTGGAAAGAAAGAAAATGAACAGAATATAGTTTTATTACTATG
>CAKRXU010000061.1 GCA_934424575.1 uncultured Blautia sp. | reverse complement strand
CGACAGCAAAATCTTACATATCTATTTCTTATCAGAAAGATTTACTTTCCATAGACACAAGAATTTTTACACCCTCTATCGAAGGATTTCTTCAATAGTGGAAACTGTGCTGAAAGTTCCCTTGTTCTTCGAAATGATTTTTTTGATTTGCTGTAATTCAAAGTAATTCACATAACAGATCAGAGTCTTATTGTCCCCGGCAATGACACCAGAGGAGTTGATGATGGTGCATGTCTTATTCAGATCTTCTTTTATTTCCCGTATGATCTCATCAGGATTTTTTGTGATAATTGTGACCTGCTTGATAGCTTCATAGTGATCTGTGAAATGATCGATGATGGCTGTGGCAATAATGTACACAAGAAGACTCAGCATAGCTGCATCACGATTAATTAATACAAATACAGCAACATATACACAGATATTGAAACCAACTAATAAATAGGAAATACTGTAATCTTTTCCGGTGTGGTTATAGATATGTTTTACAATAATATTGGCAAAAATTTCCGAACCATCAATACAGCCGCCATTTCGAAGAATAAGTGAAAGTCCGATTCCAAGTATCATTCCACCAAATGCGACCGCGAGAAAATGCTCTGTATTAAGCTCAAACGGAATTTTTTCAAAATAGGCAAGCCCAAGGGTATATACGATAAAACCAGTAAATGTTTTTGCAAAGAAATGTTTTCCGAGCAGAAAAATGCCAGCAGCAAGAAACGGGAGAAAAACAATGAGAACGCAAAGAGACAGATTATAACCGGTAAGCCGACTTATGATAATTGCGATTCCGGCAGTTCCATAATCAATTGCATCATTGGGAAGCAAAATACAGGCAACGGAAAAACTGGCTATCAATGCTCCGGCAATGATTGCGAGATACGAGAATAGTTCTTTGAATTTTTTATTCAATAGACCTCACCTCCTGAAATTATTTTATTTTGTAATAGTAACAAACAGAAGAAAAGATGTCCAGTGTCAAAAATATAGAAGGGGTATTGGTGGAATCAGGAGAAAACTTTCTTTTTTTCTGAGAATACATTCAGTAGAATGGGGAGTTACCATTACTAAAAGAGAATTCTAGAGTTTACAGAAAGTTTATACACAAACAACAAATCCTATGTTATCATTAGAATAAGAACAAATAGTTCGTAGAAAGGCTTGTGGTGGATGAAAGTAGAAAGCACATTAGCAAAAATGATTTCTACCCGGGATATCCGATTGTAAAAAGAAATCTGTATTATTGTTGTCGATTAGTTTCAAGTCAGTATGGCACAGACTTTACAAATTCTCATTATGAGAAGATAAAGAAGGTTTACAGCATTTTTATCTGCATGAATCCTCCAAATTACAGGAAGAATACGATTAATAAGTATTCTATAAAAGAAGAAAAAATGATTGGCAAATTCAGTGAAAGTACAAAGAATTATGACTTGATGACAGCAATTGTAATTTGTCTTGGAGATGCAGAAGACACTAATACAACAGGAATTCTGAAACTGCTGGAAGTGTTATTGTCATCTGAGAGGAATGCAGAAGAGAAAAAGCGTATATTGCAGGAAGATTTTTCTATTAAGATGACGCAGGAATTAGAAAGAGAGGTGTCGGAAATGTGTAATCTGAGTGATAGTGTGGAACAGAAAGGGATTGTCAAAGGAAAGGCATATGGAATCACAGAAGGTATCGCTACATCTATCCGAAAACTTATGGAAAGTATGGGCTGGACAATTGAACAGGCTATGGATGCACTGCAGATACCGAAAGAAGAGAGAAATAGCTACCTTAATATGCTCAAGAAATAAAGACAATCTATTTATAGAAAACTACGGATATTTAAAGTCCAAGAGGTGAGAGAAGATTAAAAATTTTTTCTCACCTCTCTTTTTATGCTCTCATTTCTTGACAGAAATCTATCGTAGTGATACAATACAGTTCCTTGATGAAACAAAATGTAACATATATGAATTAAATTATAACTATCCAACATAACCACACTGATAAGCTCAGAGAAAGAAAGTCTATGAACAAGAAAGAAAATCATTCTGCAAAAAGTGAAATAGAACAGGCATTTCTCCGCCTTATGACACAGAAATCCTATCTGGATATCACAGTAACAGACATCGTACAGGAGGCGAAAGTCGCGAGGGTTTCTTTTTACAGAAATTTTGCGTCCATTTCGGAAGTGCTGGACAGTATCGCAGATGCGACTGCAGAGAAACTGAATATTGAATTCCTGCCACTGCTTGATACGACAGATGAGCGCAAGCTGCGGGAATATCTGTTTAATTATTTTTATCAGATTTCTTTGAATTATAAGGAGATGTGGGCAATCCGGGGACTTAATATGGATCTTTTTACGAAACGTCTCGGAGAAAAGATTCATGAAAGACGTAAAGCCGTAGAATCCGCAGACCCGGATATGTCCGAAAAATATGGATGGGTCGTAAAACTCTGCGTGCTGGATGGCGTATCCAGACGCTGGATCATGGATGAAATGAAAGAAACACCAGAAGAGATGATCAATTACGTAATGCCAATTATCAAAGCATTATAGGAACACAGGTTAAAAGACAGAGAATACGAGGGAAAAATATTATGAAGAAAACAGGAATCATGACAGACAGCCACAGTGGGATTTTGAGCGAGGAAGCGCAGAGACTTGGAATTAAAGTACTTCCGATGCCGTTTTATATCGGAGAGAAGCTGTACCGTGAAGGCGTAGATCTTTCCAGGGATGAATTTTATGACATGCTCCGAAAGGGAGTGGATGTGTCTACATCCCAGCCATCACCGGCAGAAGTCATAGATATGTGGAAAGAAATGCTCAAAGAATATGAAGAAATTGTCTACATTCCACTCAGCAGTGCATTAAGCGGCTCCTGCATGGCTGCACAGGCAATGGCAAATGAAGATGAATTTGCCGACAAAGTATTTGTCGTAGACAACGGCCGTGTGGCTACACCGATGCACCGTTCCGTCCTTGATGCAGTAGAAATGGCAGAAAAAGGTTACAGCGCAGCCGAGATCAAGAAAATCCTCGAAGAGACCAGAGAAAAAATGACTATTTACATTGGCCTCAGCACTCTGGAATACCTCAAAAAAGGTGGAAGAGTCAGCTCCATGACAGCCTTGGCAGCAGATGTCCTGAACATCAAACCAGTCATGCACTTCAGCACAGGAACCCTCGATACCTACCAGAAATGCCGCGGTATGAAGAAGTCCCGCAAAGTCATGATCGATGCGATGAAACATGAACTGGAAACCAATTTCCGTGAAGAATACGCTGCCGGAAAAGTATATCTGATGGCAGCCTCAAGCAGTACTGACGAAGCAACAGAAGAATGGGTAAACCAGATCAAAGAAAGTTTCCCGGGAATGGAAGTCATGTGCGATAAACTTTCCTTCGGCCTCTCCTGCCATATCGGTCCGGACGGACTGGGAATCGGCTGCACCTGTAAACCGGTGTAAAATCAAAAATTTAATCGTCTTCCCATACAGGCAGCGGCAGATTGTTTTCCAGTGCATGTTTGATCGCTTTGTAATGTTTTACTTTGTGATGAACATGTGCGGAATCTTTCTGAAGCTGCCTGAGTTTTTCATCTACTATTTTTTCCTGATCTTCCAGAAGACAGATGATATTGTCAATATACCGTGCTTCGTCTGTCTCATACTCAAAAAATTTTCGAAGCTGTGGAATTGTCATACCGGTGCGTTTGAAACAGTTGATGCATTTGAGACGTTCGACATGTTCTTTGGTGTAGATCCTCTGCCCGGAAGAAGTTTTTTCGACAGCAGGAAGTAATCCCTCACTTTCGTAATAACGAAGTGTGGATGCCGGAAGTGAAAAAAGTTCAGATATTTCACGGATTGTATAAGTTTGCATGTGAATTCCTCCTTGACTTCAAGTATACTTGAAGTGCTATTCTTTTGTAAAGACAAATCATTTTCAGGAGGGATTCAAAATGGAGAAATCTACTGTTTATTTTACAGATTTTCGATGTCCGGTAGGAACAAGCCAGCTTGATAAGCTGAGGAAGCTCTGTATCGCAGCCGGTATCAAGGACATTGATATGGATGGAAAATTTGTAGCGATCAAAATGCATTTTGGTGAATTGGGAAACATGGCTTTTCTTCGTCCAAATTATGCAAAAGTAGTTGCAGATTTGTGTAAGGAGCAGGGTGGTATGCCGTTTCTGACGGACTGTAATACACTGTATCCGGGAAGCAGAAAGAATGCCCTGGAACATCTGGATTGTGCAAATCTGAATGGTTTTAACACGATCACAACAGGCTGTCAGATCATCATTGGAGATGGACTGCGTGGAACAGATGAAGTAGAAGTTCCGGTTGTAAATGGAGAGTACTGTAAGACTGCGCTGATTGGACATGCGATCATGGATGCAGATATTTTTATCAGCCTGAGCCATTTCAAAGGTCATGAGGCAACTGGATTTGGCGGTGCACTCAAGAATATTGGCATGGGCTGCGGAAGCCGCGCAGGAAAAATGCAGCAGCATGCAAGTGGAAAACCGGCAATCAACGAAGAAGTCTGTCGTGGCTGCCGCCGCTGTGCAAAAGAATGCGGAAGTGACGCGATTACTTATGTAAACAAAAAAGCCGTGATCGATTATGATAAATGCAAGGGCTGTGGACGCTGTATCGGAGCCTGCAGTTTTGATGCTGTATACAATCCAAACAGCAGTGCAAATGAACTTCTTGACCGCAAGATGGCAGAATATGCACAGGCAGTCTGTCACGGACGCCCACATTTCCATATCGCGCTGGTTCAGGACATCAGCCCGAACTGTGACTGTCATGGAGAAAACGATGCACCGATCCTTCCGGATATCGGAATGTTCGCAAGCTTTGACCCGGTTGCACTGGATCAGGCATGTGCAGATGCCTGCCTCAAAGCAACACCGATCGAGAACAGCCAGCTTGGAGAACATCTGGCAGAACCTGGATGGCATTGTCATCACGATCATTTCAAAGATTCCAATCCAAACATCGAATGGAAAGCAACTCTGGATCAGGCAGAGAAGGTCGGACTTGGAACCAGAGAATATGAATTAAAGAGAGTTAAATAAAGGAAACTTACGGATTTTTACAAAAATCGGGATGCAGAAGCATAAAAATAGCTTCTACATCCCTTTTTACGATATATCATTTGCTTATGATGCAAAAGCGTGATATCATCAGAAGAGTGTAGATTAAGAAAATTGGGAGAGAAAAATTATGGACAAGCATAAGCATGAGAGAAGTACATTCTCGGGCAAGATCGGGTTTGTACTGTCTGCGGCCGGTGCTTCGGTAGGTCTTGGAAATATATGGAGATTTCCATACCTTGCAGCGAAGTATGGCGGCGGCATTTTTTTACTGGTTTACATCATCCTGGCATTGACGTTTGGTTACACGATGATCGTAGCGGAGACAGCACTCGGACGTATGACAAAGAAAAGCCCTGTAGGAGCTTTTGCAAAATTTGGTAAATCCAAATGGCTGTCATTTGGCGGATGGATCAATGCGATCATTCCGGTTCTGATTGTACCGTATTATTCTGTGATCGGTGGATGGGTGATCAAATATCTGGTGGAGTATATCAAAGGAAACAGTCAGGGACTTGCTACAGACGGTTACTTTTCTACATTTATATCTGATGGAGTTTCCACAGAAGTCTGTTTTCTGTTTTTTACCCTGCTTACCCTGATGATCATTTATGCAGGCGTGCAGAACGGTGTGGAACGAGTTTCCAAGTTTATGATGCCGATCCTGGTCTTTTTGTCAGTTGTCATTGTAATTTATTCTGTGACAAGACCAGGTGCACTGGAAGGCGTGAAGTACTTCCTTGTACCGAATATTAAGAACTTTTCCTGGATGACAGTTGTTGCAGCGATGGGACAGATGTTCTATTCTCTGTCAATTGCAATGGGTATCCTGGTAACATTCGGTTCTTATATGAAGAAAGACGTGTCTATCGAAGGCTCTACAACAAATGTAGAAATCTTTGACACGGCGATTGCAATGATGGCAGGTCTGATGATCATTCCGGCAGTTTTTGCTTTCTCCGGCGGCGATCCGGACACACTGCAGGCTGGTCCGGCGCTGATGTTCATCACGATTCCGAAAGTATTTGCAAGCATGGGATTCGGAACACTGGTAGGAATCCTGTTCTTTGTCTTGGTACTCTGTGCAGCACTGACAAGCTCTATTGCTCTGACAGAGAGTGCAGTTTCTACTTTCCAGGATGAGCTGAAATGGAGCCGCAGGAAATCAACCGTTCTTGTCGGAGTCATCATGATAATTCTCGGAAGCCTTTCTTCTCTGGGATATGGACCACTGGGATTTGTAAAGATTATTGGAATGCAGTTCCTTGATTTCTTTGATTTCCTGACCAATTCCGTAATGATGCCGATCGCAGCAATTGCTACCTGCCTTCTGGTATCCAGAGTTATTGGTGTGAAACGAATCGAGAAAGAAGTTCTTCTTGGAGAAAGTACTTTCCGAAGAAAAAATATTTTCAATTTTATGATTCAGTATCTCTGTCCGATCTTTGCGGCGATCATTCTGATCAGTTCCGTAGCGAATGCATTTGGATGGATTTCAATGTAAAAAACGGGGGCGAGACCATTGGTCTCGCCCCAACTTTTATACTTTTGGCTGATAACGCATATCAGACACATTATATACCGTGATAAATGCAAGTGGATCTTCTTTGTTGATGAAGTTCATCAGCTTCTGATATTCCGTCTTATCTACGATGGTGATGATCTCATTTCGTTTCTGCATATTGTAAGCACCGTATGCCTCATAAACAGTAGCTCCACTATGTAATTCATGGATAATGAAGTTTCGGAGCTCTTCTTCCTTCTTCGTGATGATGCACACACGTCGTTTAATGTTATGGTCAAAGATAAAATGATCCAGAACGATTCCGTTGAAATAAGTTCCAAGGATACTCAAAACGACAGTCTTCTTGTCATAAACAAGTGCGGCAGAAAGTGCAACGCACATACCGGAAAGTGACATAGCCTTGCCAAGTTCCATATGCAGATATTTGTTCATGATCTTTGCAACAATGTCCAGACCGCCGGAGGATGCATTTCTGTTAAAAAGAATGCTCAGTCCTACACTGACGACCAGGATATAGCAGAGAACATCCAGCTCCTGACTGTTGGTCATGGAACCGAAATCAGGAAAAATCTTTTCGAACAGACCAAGAAACAGAGGAAGCATGATGCTGGTATAAACAGTCTTTACACCAAACTCTTTACCGCAGGTAAAAAAACCGATGATCAGCAGTACCACATTCAGGATCATCGTGATCGCAGAAAGCGGAAGCGGCACAAAGTTGGACAAAACGATTCCAAGACCGGAAATGCTGCTGACAGAAGTATGGCTTGGAACCAGGAAAAAATATACCGCTGCGGCGATGATCGCCACGGCAACAGTCAGAATCACTGTTTCCAGTAACAGTTTTGAATAATTCAGTTGTTTTTTCATGATAAGATCTCCAGGTAATAGTTTTTGAAAGATTAAGCCTGTTCTTCCGGAAGAGGAAGCTTCACCGTGATCGGAGGGTGATCGAGAGAGGGGATGATCTTGTCTGTGAAATCCTTTGTTGAGAATTTCAGGCTGGATGTGTTGATACATGGGTGACATCCGAAATATGGGTCTTTGAGTACATCTTCGTCGATCAGAAGCTGGACTTTTTTCTCATGGTCGTTCATAAGACCAAGGACACTGACAGACCCGGGTGTGATGTCCAGATATTTTTCCATATATTCCGGTTTGGCGAAGGATAATCTGGCAGAACCGATCTGTGCGGAGAGATTCTTGGTCTTAAAAGGTTTGTCACCCGGCATCAGGAGCAGATAGAAGTCTGTTTCCTGGCGGTTGCACAGAAAAAGGTTTTTGCAGATCGCTGTGTCATCACCAAGGACACGGTCGATTGCCTCGCAGGCCTCCATTGTCATGGCTGCCTCGTGATCTACTCTCTGATACTCTACTCCAAGTTTATCTAAAAAATCATATACGCGGATCTCTTTGTCGAGTCTGCCATCTGTATTTTCTGGTCTTCCGTTTTGTAACTGCATTTGTTATAACTCCTTGTAAATTAACTTTTATTAGAATACATTCTTTTATATTATGGCTTGACACTCCCCACAGCTAAAGCAGGGGGATTCTTGCTTCTACCACTACTGCATTGGTGAATACCTTACGGTACTGC
>CAKRXU010000060.1 GCA_934424575.1 uncultured Blautia sp. | reverse complement strand
AATTACTTGCGTAAATTCGATGGACGCGTCTTATATCCCCGTAGCTAAAGCAAGGGGTTTTACGACGCATTGGATAAGGCTTTCGAAGTGTATAGCAGTATACAGCTTGCATTGTCAGGGATTAAGTTCGATTTATCTGTTTTTCCACTAAAAAAAGACACATACTCTTTGGTGAGTTGTGCCTTGTATATTCGTGTATTTTATTGTTTCCCGTTCAGACGGTCAAATAGAACCGTAGTTGTATTGGTTGCGATATGTACCCGCTCTTTTTTCAAAATACTTCGCGGACGCTGATTTTCCCGGTAATCTCGCTTCGTCTGCGTAAAAGCAGAACAACACACGAAATCGCAAATCGAAATATCACCGGATGAACTCGACTTAATGATAATATTCTGTCAGTTCTTTCCACGCACCTGCTGCATTATACAGTAATCCGTGATTATTGTTTTCCATACACATCATCTCCTTGTATCACATAAATAAGAGCCTTGCCGAAGCAAGGCTCTTACTAAGCGTTTTTCTTCGATTCAAAGAATCTATTCGGCTTGTGGTTACTGCATAACTCACGGTCTGGCTCCACAATCGGCTGAAACCGAACCAGTCAATTGCTTCATCACCGCGATAGCTGGTCATCGCCGCTATCCTCTAAAATCATTATACCATTTTTCTCCCTTTTCTAAAACCCCCCAGTTATCCAGAACATCTCCCTCCCAAAACAAACTATTTTTCTGCGCATCCCTTTTCAAAGATACGAAAAAACGCTCCCCTTCAGGCAAACCCGAAGGGGAGCATCCCAAACACTATTTGTTTTCAAGAAGAGAGCGTTAGTTCATCTCAGTTCCATTTTCAACTGCATATTTCAGCCCCTGAACCGCAACCGCAATCGTAGCTTCCTCTACAGTTGCACTTCCAAGATCACCCATATCCAGTGTCAGAGTATCATCATCATTTACAGCAACGCCAAAAGTAAGTGACATTTCAGATATTTCATCAGTAATCGTTACCGTACCATTCTCTTCATCAAAAGTACCCTCACCGATAAAACTTACATACTCATCATTGTCATTGATCACGATCACAGAGCAAAAAGATCCGTCATCATTGTCACCATAAATAAAAGTTTCTCCTGCTTCTGTAACACCAGAATAGCATTCTGTCAGAGTATCTCCCATCTGCTGATAAATCTCGTTATAATCAGCTTCATCACCAGAAGCTTCATAAGGCTCCAGAGTTGCTGTCATCTCCAGGCTGTCCGGATCATAGAGTTCCAGAACATTCTCTTCTTCATTTGCCTGTAACAGATAAGTTACCATATTTTCATCATCATACGTGCCGTCATCGTTTGCAAACTGCATTGTAAGAGCTGTGTATTCCCCGTCTGAAGCCAGACTGTAAACACCTAAAACATCCTGTTCCTCGTCCTTCCACTGACCAAAGAATGAATTATCTTTGTAGAATCCATAAATATCTCCTGCGCTGTCCTGCCAGATACCGGTCAGTGCTTCTGATATATCAGCAACATCTCCGTCATCTGCAGTCTCTTCTTCTGCTGCATCATCCGCAGCCCACACCGGAACTACCATAGAACTTACCATCGCTGCTGCGCAAAGACCTGCCATTAATTTTCTCCAGTTTTTCATATTTCTTACCATCCCTTTCTTAAAATGTGTTTCGTTTCTTACTGAATTTCTATGAGCTTACTATAAAAAATTTTGATAACATTTTCAATATACATGGGATTAAACGACATTTTCTGTGAAATAATGCACATATCTCACAACAATTTGTATCTTTCATAACCACAATCTGTTTCATTCCAGACTATCAGTCATAAACTGTATTTTTCCTTGAATATCTCCTGCAAATACGTTAAAATGAAAAGCATATTGCAGATAATTTTCTGGTTACACCAGAGTTTTATCTGATTCAGTTATCCGTGGAGGTGTTCCCTTGAACATTGCAATTCTTGACGATTCCAAGGAGGAGCTTAAACAGATACGTTCTGTAATCTCTTCCTATTATAAATCACAAAACACAGACGCAGACATTCATCTATATTCCAGTGCAGAATCCTTTTTCCAGAAATATTCCCCCGGCATTTATGATCTGATCATCATGGATATTTATATGGGTAATATGACTGGTATGGACGCCGCAAAAAAATTACGTGAAGCAAAAGATTCTGCTGCCTTAATTTTCATTACAAGCAGTGATTCTTATGCTGTGGAAAGCTACGATGTCAATGCATCCTATTATCTTCTGAAACCATTTCAGCCGGAAAAGCTGTGCAGGATTCTTTCTACCATACAGGTTAAACAATCACAGAATTCCAGATATATCGAACTGGTTTCTGACCGCACCCCTGTAAAGATTCCGGTCCGAAGTATTCTTTATGTAGATACATACCGAAATGCGATCCAGGTACATACAACTGACGCCGGAGTTATCCGCTCCTACATCACATTTCAGAAATTCGAAGAACTCCTTGCCGGCATGAAATGCTTTCTTTCCTGCTACAGAGGATGTATCGTAAACATGGATCATATCGAACAGTCCACCGATGAAGGATTTATCATGGATAATCAGGAACTTGTCACTATACGCAAACGCGGTTCCAACGCAATAAAAAAAGCATATCTGGAGTATCTGTTTTCCTCAGATTCTGAGTAAACAGATACTCTGGTATGTCGACAAATTGGTATCCTATATTTCTTCCATTGCTTTCAACGGTATAAAAATGTTAACTTTGAAAATCCCGTCTTCCGTACAAAAAACTGCATAACCGCCTGCTTTCTGCACCACTTCTGTTACCGATGCCGTTCCAATTCCAAGACCTTCATGCTTGGTTGAATAAAATCCATTTTCTTTTCTCTGTATCTCATTTGAATACGGATTTGAAATTTCTATGAGAAGTTTCTTATTTCGTATCCTGGTAAAAATTTTTACATATGGTTTTGCATCTGGCGGCAGAATTTTTACCGCCTCTACTGCATTCTCCAGAAGATTTCCATAAATCTTACATAAATCTGTATCAGAAATGCTGAGATTCTGTGACAGCATCATATCATATTCAAACGAAATCCCTCTCTGTTTTAACTCTCCTGCATAAAAATGAATCACCGCATCCACTGCCATATTTCTGCAATAACAAATCACCGCCTCTTCCTTCGTCATGGCAGCCGAATATTCCCCAAGATAATCCATCATCTCCTGATACTTTTCCTGCTGGGCATAGGACATGATCGCGCGCAGATGATGCCTCATATCATGCCTCATCCTGCTGATCTCATCCATCTTTTCTGTCAGTTCTTCATAATGCTGTTTTTGCATCTGAAGTTTCTGCTCCATCTGGTGGCTGTACTCTCCATATGTAAGCTGAAATCTGTAAGCATTTGCAAGTTCTATCCACAGAGTCAGTCCCACACTTAAAACCAGCACTGCCGCCCCAAATTCCGTAAACCAGCCGCCTATGACCGGCTCATATACTTTCCATATTCTGTCTGCTGCCAGCGAAGCCGCATAGACAATAATTCCTGTCAGTAAAATATTGCTGTATTTTCGCTGAATCTCTTTGATACTCATAAAAATCAGGTATCCTGCTGTCAGCCATTTCATAACTTCTGTAACCGCTGATATAAAATACAAGCCTCTCGCCGACTGCACTTTACTGCAAAATAATTCCGTCAAAAATACCAGCACACCTACCGCCAGAAGAATGACCGCCAAAATTTCCGGCAGACGTCTCTCATCTTCCAGAATTTTCTGTTGCACAACCACAACACATGCAAACATCAAATAATAAAACAGCGTTTCCATTCCATAACATGGCTGCACCTTTACAGCCATAAACGCATGCAAAACAGGATAAGAGCTATACCCCAGCACACAGATACACAGCAGACCAAAAAATCCAATTTCCGCTTTTCTGGTTCGGATAAACATATACAAAGCAAAAAGTAAAATACAGAAAGTAAACGCCATGTAAACGGAATCAGTCATCACTGATAAGCCTCTGATCAGATTTACCTTAAACGGAGATCCCAGAATCGGGACAAACTGAATTCCCGAGGACACCGAATGTCTGTCTGTCACAGCGATCATAATCTCTGCTGTTCCTTTTCCTTCAAATGTGAATACTCTGTTCTGTATCTGTTCTTCATAATTTTCCGGATCCGGATTTCCAACCTGTCCCACCAGATTGCCGTCTATATACAGATTATAGGAAGAAAAAACCTCTACCAGACCTATGGCATATCTCTTTTCCTTCTCCGGAAGCACAAGTGTCATCCGGTATGTCCCACTTCCGAAAGGAGATCTGTCTTTGTCGCCAAGATCCATTCCTCCGTATTCCCCGATTGAAATATAACGGCTGTAATACTTACCTTTATTCTCCTTTAATTCCTGCGGAGTCAGCAGTACATCCGGATAATATTCCCACTCTCTGGCCAGATAATGAACCGAATCATCATCCGGAACATAGAGAATTCCCTGGATTGGCTGATCTCCTTTTGCTGTATATTTATTATCAAAACGATAGAGCAAAAAGAATACTCCCATAGATACAGTTAACACTGTCACTATGAGCATCAATGAATATCTCCAGTTTTTCTTCATTGTGCACCCCCTTTGCTCCATTGCGCTGCGGGACAGTTTTTTTATCCGCCCATGTGTTATTGAATTGTTACCTTTTTTGCTTCCTGTGTTTTTTTCTCAGAATCAAAAATCCAGTCAGAAGCACCGCTCCTGCTATTATCAAACCCAGAGAATTTTTTACAGATTGTTTCAAATCTTTCCCTGTCAACAAACTTTCCCTGTGTTCTGATTCTTCTGATTCCTGAACTGCATCGGTATCATTCATGTCAGAAAGAATCTGTCCATCTGTAATAAAATAATCTCCGGTTTTATCAAGTGTCACCTGGAGAACCTTCTGTTCCTCCTGATAGTTCTTTGCATACTGATTTCCCCGCGTATCTTCAATGACCACCGTTTCAGGCGACTGAATTCCTTTTAACACTGAGATTGGTATCTTCACTACAGTCCCCGGAATCTCCGTCACTTCCTCTCCTCTGACAAAAATCCTCAGAGAAAATGCCGACTCTGCTGTTTTTTCAATGCGAACCTGCACCTCATCATTTTCATTCACCTTCCATGCATTTACCGTTTCCGAAGAAACCGTGACAGAAATCCCCTGCTTTTCAAATTTTGCACTGCCATTCTGCTGTATCATCAAAAGTAATCTACGTCCGCTGACAGCAGTGATCGCGTCTGTGCTCAGCTCTGTCACTGAATCGTTGGTCGTATCGGTTTCTGCTGTCACCTTCGTTCCTGATTCTTTATTGCCTGTATTCCTGTTTTCCTGTCCACTACCAGCATTTGCAGAATTATAATCATAAGATCCATTTTCATAGCCTGCTTCTTCTGATTCCTGATTCTGGGCATTGTCAGCTTCTGCCCTATCAGGAACAGGAGTTATTGTAAGTTTTATTTCCGGCGCTTTCTGCACAATATCCGGAAGATTCTTCTCATCTCTGTCCGAAAAATTTCTCTCATGCCAGTATTCATTTACAATAAATTCATCATTGTAGGAAAAAGAATAGATTCCGGTGCTGCCCTTTTCATGGACAACACAAATATCATAAGTATTTCCCTTCTTTAACACTTCCCGGCAGTAGAGCAGCACTCCCTGGGACGTGATCTCCACAAGTTCTTTATCTGCTTTCTGATAGCTTCCTTTGTTTTCACGAATATAAACCTGCATATTCTGAAGATCTGCTTTTGAAAATCCGTCCATTAACATAGGAAATTCAATCATATCTACCTCAGGCATACTGTAAGTGTCAATCTGTGGAGTTCCTTTTTTCTGCACTGAAATATATGCACATGCCTCAGGAAGTGTCAGATCATCTGACAGCTCATACCCCTGAGGAATCACGAAAGTTCCCGCCAGTTTATATACCCCTGACTTTGAAGTATTTACCCGACTTACATCCCACGATGATTCCAGCATGATCTCCGGATTCTCTGCTGTATTTTCAAACTTTTGAGCTGTACTGACACGAAGTTTTATATCCTCTGTCAGTTCCTCCTTTATTTTTTTCAGATTTGCGCCCGTTTTTACAGCATATGCGGCACATCTGCTTAAGTATTTCTCATCTCTGGTATCGTAAGACCGAATACAATTTCCAGGTTTCTGGATATCTCCAATCTGGCTGTATTGATAACTGTAAATATTCAGACTTCCATCCTTACGATACCGAAAGCGCAAAGTGCCAGTCTGCTTTTCACCATTGTCATATGTCACCAGTATAGAATATGTATTTCCGGCAGTCATACTCTGGTTGGAAACATACAGACCCTCCTCATTACAAAAAGCAAAGCCTTTTTCTGTCAGATTCAGCCACTGTCCGTTGTCTTTTTTCAGATATGCTTCCATAGAATCCGGATTTTCCTGCTGTATCCATGGGAAAATATATAAACCGGCGGCAGTCAGCCTGTAATAGGTATTGATGTTCGGTTTATCCTGATACTGGACAGAAACTGTTGTCTGTACCTGCGGACTCGAAATCCCACCCAGATCATATTCCTCCGGCAGTTTCAGCACACCTTTTATTGTATAAACTCCAGCCAGTTTCATATTTACAGAAGAAACATTCCAGACTACCGGAATATGCAATGTCTCCGTATCCGTATAAACCGTATAGGATACCTTTGCCAATTTCTCAACGATCTCATCACTGTCCTTATTCAATTCAACCGCCACTGCAGGGATATCCCTGGGCTCGATCACATCATAAACAGTAATCGCCTGTGCCCAAATCTCTGTCGGACTTTTCAACAGACAGAGCCCCAGCGCACAAAAAGCCAGCACTGCTAATACAATTACACCTTTTTCTTTTTTTATTTTCTTCTCTGTTACCATAATAACGCCCTTTTCATTCACGCATAGCCAAAAAGAATCCTGCAAGCAGGATTCTCCGCCTGCGTTGGTTCTCTTTAACGATATAATTCTCTCCGCTGCAGTACAATCCAGCCCGGAGGCCTTTTCATATCACAGGAATATTATGGAGTATAATTTCCAATAATATAAAAACAGCAACTTATTTTTCATGTATATCTTCAGATTACCCTATTTGAGAACTTTTAGCAACAGACATAGGATAAATCACATTTTTTCATGAAAAATGAGTTACTGTTCAGGGGCTAACTGGACTCCGGGAATCATGCAGGAACAGCAGATGATTCTGCATATATTTCTCCATTCTCAGGAATAAATTATACCCGTCCCTGTAATAATCGGTTGCCGGAATGTTTCCATATTCCATCCTGGCTGTTTCCAGTATCTCACGGTATCTTTTTTCGAACTCAGATACCTTTACCGGATCCGGTTCCTGAGATGGCTGGAATCCATTTCGGAAATGGATCATCTCCTGTACCAGTGAACGCATCTCTTTGTTCCAGATGCGGTCTGGTTCATTATCCATGCTGTCTTTCAGGTAACGCAGCACATGGGCAAGACATTCCTGGTGATCCGTTCCATAATTATAAAAGGTAATATCATGGTCATGGACAAGGATTCCCTGGTAATCTTCTGTAACAGTGCCCTTTACTCCCTCGTGTCCTTTTTTCTCACGGGCAAAGTACAATGCTTTTCCATCCGGGGTTGCACAGACATAAATCTGACAGCTTTTCCCGTTTTCCCTGCCGTTTGTACAGTCTGTATGCATGACAGGGGAAAGCAGCATGTATGCGTTCCCCTGTCTGGCTGTTATAATAAACATCAGCATGGTATTCTTTTACATCCAGGACCATTCGGATGCTTACCATTTGTTTTATAATTGTTCTTGCTGTTTTCTTAAAGGCATGGTCATCAAGCACTTCTTCCGGTGGTGGAAGAAAGATCACCGGCTGTGTAGGCTCCTGCTTTTTTCGGCCATGTCCTTTATGTCCCGGCTGCCCTCCGGGTTTCCTGCCTGTCTTTTCCCTGCTGTTTGCAATCTTTTTCTGCCGGATGGTTTTGGAAGAAGGAATAGAGGAGTTTTCATAATCACGGTTGATCTGTGCATGAAGTTTCAAATTCTTTCCCTGTTCTTCTTCCAGCCGGGTGGCGGTTTCATAAAACTTAAGGCGGAATTCTTTTGCTTTCTCCAATGCTTCATCTCTTTGTCTCTCAGCAAGAAGGGCACGTTCCTCCATCTCCCGGAGCTTCTGGTCAGCTTTTTTCTGCATTGCCTCAAACTCCTGGAGCATATCCTCCAGTACCTGAAACCAGTAATTGCGGACATGGATGGTTTCTTTATGTGCATCCGCTATCTCCGTTAGTAACGCCTGGATCTTACGTTCATAGGCTCTGCATTCCTTTTGATGGAGTTCTTTCAGCTTAATATAGCGTTCACCGGATTCCAGTTCTTTATTTCTTGTCTGTGCGGCTTTCAGCCGACACATAAGTGAGATGTGATCATACGCATCAGGCATATGTTTTCCTCCAGTACAGTTATAATCAAACGCCACTGATAATGTCTGTAATCTTTGAAATATGATCTTCCAGATATTCAATCAATTCTTTCTGTTTCTGGATAAATTCCTCCTGGATCTCAATCTGTTTAAGATAACCGGCCAGAAGTTCATCACGTTTTCTAAACTCTTCTTTAAAATCAATATCCACAAGGGAACCTCTCTTTCTTAAGAAAAAGTATAACAGAAACATAGAAAAAAAGCGAATCACCAGAAAGTGCCCATTCGTCAATCTAACTGTGGATAAATAGTTGTTTTATAATAAAAAAGGGATTCGTGTAGATCCTGAAACTTCAAGAATGAGTTTCCAAAACCAGAATCTGGTGTATAACTTTCCAAAAAAAGAGCGGGGCGATTGGGGATAGTAGATAATAGGGGGAACGGGTAAAAGAAAAGCCATGGCTTGGTTGCCATGACCTTTCAAGAAAAATATATTAATTTCCGCTTGTCGCTACACGGTAGTGTAAAATAGTTTGTGTTTTTGGTAAAAAATGGCTCCTTTTTGGTAAGAATTCAGATATGACAATTCTTA
>CAKRXU010000059.1 GCA_934424575.1 uncultured Blautia sp. | reverse complement strand
AAAGACCTGGATCTGACGGAAGATGAAAGGGTTGTATATAAAACTTTAAGCAAGATTATGCTAAAGTCAATCAGTGAAATTGCACCCTATGTTCCCTTTGGAAAATCCAAGACAACACAATTACTGAAAAATATGGGTAAAAAAGGTATCATAACTGTTGAAGGTAAAGGCAGAGGAACGAAATATATAATAAAATAAGCCATATCTTGCCCCGAACGTTTGTTTATGATATCCTGTATTTATCATATCTGACGTGAAACAAACAATAAAGGAGCATCTATACTACTTATGAAGGGAAATATCATTTATAAAAAAATCATACCGGAAAAAGCCCCCATCTATGCGGAATTTCCATCAAATCTGCATCCAGATATCCAGAGTTTTCTGGTGAAGCAGAATATCCAGTCCCTTTATATACACCAGGCAGAGACTTTTTGCGAGGCGGTCAATGGGAAAAATATCGTGATCACGACGCCGACAGCCAGTGGTAAGTCTCTGTGCTTTTATCTGCCGGTGATCCAGGAGATTTTGCAGAATCCTGTCACACGGGCGATTTTTGTCTATCCGACCAAGGCTCTGGCAGCAGACCAGTACCGTGCTTTGAAGCCTTGGATAGAATATTTTGGTGAACACAGATTGTCAGCGGGAGTTTACGACGGAGATACCCCTCCGGATGAGAGAAAACGGATCCGGGAGCGTGCCAATATTATTCTTACAAATCCGGATATGCTGAATGGTTCCATGCTTCCAAACCATAGCAAATATGGTTTTGATTTTATTTTTGCCAATCTGAAATATATCGTACTGGATGAATTGCATGTATACAGAGGGGCATTTGGTTCACACCTCGCAAATGTATTCCGGCGGTTATCCAGACTTTGCAGGTATTACCATTCTGATCCACACTTCCTGTGCAGTTCAGCGACGATCGCCAATCCGGTAGAGCTTGCCGAAAAAATCTGTGGAAAAACATTTACCTGTATCAGTAAAAGCGGGGCAGGCATGGCAGAGCGAACCTATTGTCTGATCCAGCCGCCCGAAAAACTGGACAGAGACGGAAATCCTTATGGAAAAGAATCCGTAATAAGCGTTGCGGCGGATCTGCTTCCACAGCTGATGGAAGAAAAAGAGAGCTTTCTGGCGTTTGCAAAATCCAGAAAAAACGTAGAGATCCTTGTAAAAGAAACCAGAGATCATCTGGAGAACAGCGGCTTTCTGGGAAGTGCAAGGAAAGAAGAAATATCCGGGTACAGAGGCGGGTACACTCCAAAAGAAAGAAAAGATATAGAAAAACGCATGATCTCCGGAGAACTGACAGGGCTTGTATCAACCAATGCACTGGAACTTGGAATTGATATCGGAAAGATCAACACTACAGTACTTGTGGGATATCCCGGAACCAGAGCATCCTTCTGGCAGCAGACCGGACGCGCCGGAAGAGGAAAAGGAAAATGCACCAATTATCTGATCCTGGCAAATCTTCCTATGGATCAGTACATTGCCCTGGAACCGGAATGGCTTTTTGACAGCAGCAGCGAGAATGCTATTGTAGATCCGGACAATCTGCTGATCGAGCTGGCACATATCCGTGCTGCCGCAGCAGAACTCCCATTGTCTTTGGATGATGGGGCACTTTTTCCGGATCTGGGAGAGACAATCCCGGTTCTTCTGAGAGTAGAAGAAGTCAGAAGTCTTGGAGGACGTTTCGTGTGGTCCGGAGGACTGTATCCGGCAGGAGAGTTTTCCATGCGGAATATCGACCAGAATAAATATCAGCTTCTGAACAAAGAAACAGGGAAAAATATCACAGAAATGGATGAGGAACAGGCTTTCCATGAGATCCATGAAGGTGCTGTCTATATGCATGACGGTGAGTTTTACCAGGTAGTACATATGAATCTGGAAAGCAAGATCGTGGAGGCAGTTCCTTTTCATGGGAATTATTACACGGTTCCGGGATGTGAGACAAATATCCGCATTATCCACAGACAGAAAAAGCAGGAATGGAAAAGGACGGAACTGTCTTTCGGAGACGTAAATATTGCGGATTTTGTATACATGTACAAAAAAATGCAGTTCCATAATCATCAGAATCTGGGATTTGAGCAGCTTCGGAAACCGTTGACGAAAAATTATGATACGGAAGCAGCATGGATCAAACTTCCTGAAAATGTAGTAACCATGTACCGAAATCTGCTGCAGCCGGATAAACAGGGATATTATGTGCGAAATAATCATTTTGAGGGATTGATGTTTGCATTAAAGAATGCCGCATTGATGGTGACGATGACGGAAAGTGCAGATCTTGGGGTTGCCGTTTCTTCTAATGCGCTGGAACTTGCAGGAAGCACAGAGGAAGAGGTTTACCTTTATTTTTATGACTGCTATGTAGGCGGTCTTGGATTTGCAGAAAAAATTTATGATCTGATCCCTAAAGTAGTGGAGCAGGCTGTCCGTATGGTTTCCGGCTGCCGCTGCAAAAACGGATGTGCCGTATGCATCGGCGATGACCGGCTGGATCGGAATGTCATTCTGTGGGGACTTCAGAATCTGTCGGAAGAATCCGGATTTGCAGGAATGATCAGTCTTCCAGAGAATCAGGAAGAACAAAAGATTTCCAAAGAATTTAAATTTGCAGAATTAGGTGACAAATGGAATGATTTCTGCAGCAGGATAACAGAAAGAAATGAGGCGTTTGCAGGATTTTTCCGCATGGTATTTTCTGCAGAGATAAAAGGCGATTCTCTGATCCTTTCTGTAAAAGAAGCGTTTTATGCAGAATGGGCGAATATGCCGGAAAATAGAAATGCGATTGTGAACGTACTACGCAGTTATGTATCTGTTCCAGACGGTTTCCGGCTTGCTATTCTTTCCGGTGAAAAAATAGCAGATCATGATAAAAAAGAAAAAATGATGCGAAGATATCATTCATTGAAGAAGGATGAAAACGATGGAATTAAATAAATATCAGGAATCCGCCGTCCTGGATGAAAGCAACACCTGTCTGGTACGGGCAAATGTGGGAAGTGGAAAGACAACGGTTCTGATCGAAAAGATAAAGTATCTTTACGAACAAAAGAAAATCCCGCTGGAGGATATGATCGTTCTGACATTTACAAACAAGGCGGCTGATGAGATCCGTGAACGATTAAAGATATCTGATATGGATCAGAAGGCGCAGGACTGCTTATATGGTACCTTTCATGGCATTGCATTAAAGCTTTTACAGGATGTTCTTCCAGTACAGGAACTTGGTTACACCAGAGAATTTCAGGTGTGTCTTCCAGAGGAAGAGCTGGAACTGGCTATACGTCTTATCAAAGAACATAGTCTGAAGATCAAGTACAAGAACCGTCTGAGAAAGCGACTGGACCAGAAGAATCGGACTGGTGGTTCTTCGCGGAACAATTATCAGGATGATTTTTTACAGCTTGTAGATCTTCTTGCAGAAGAAAAGCGAAAACAGAATAAGATGAGTTATGAAGATCTGCTGATCAATGCCGCCAGGCTTCTGGAATGCCATAAAGAACTTCTTCCAAATATAAAATGGATCATCATTGATGAGGTACAGGACTGCGATGAACTGCAGTTTGAGTTTATACGGCAGTTAAAGAAACCGGAAGTAAATCTGTTTGCCGTCGGAGATCCAAATCAGGTGATCTATAGCTGGCGGGGAAGCGTGTTTAATATTTTTTACCGCTTTCGGGAGCTTTATCAGGCAAGAGAACTTTCGCTTCCGGTAAATTATCGTTCTTCCGGGACGATCCTGGCTGTTTCCAGAAGGTTTCAGGAAACGGGAGATATTCTGGAAGGCGTACAGGATAAGGGCGAAAAGATATCCGTAAAAAATCATTATGATCCGTTTCAGGAAGCAGAATATCTGGCTGAAAAAATTCAGAAACTCTATGAGGAGCAGGTTCCATACGAACAGATCGCAGTGTTTTATCGATTGCAGGATCAGTCTGAAATCCTGGAAAAAGTTTTTGCCAAACATGAAATTCCTTACGAAGTATCACAGAAGAAAACGATCCAGGACATTCCGGTGCTGGCATGGTTTCTTCAGATCCTTCGTTTTCTGAGTAACCATGAGGATATCGAAAGCGCAGTTTCTGTTCTCATGAACAAAACTTTCGGCGAAGGATGGACAGAAAAGAAGGCGCGTACAGAAACTGAGGCATTGATGACAGGGAGCACACTTTTTTCTAAATCATTGCTTTTTCAGAAGATGTGGGAATATCAGGATCGGGGAAAGGATTATGAGAACCTATGGGAATTTCTTTGTCTGGAGAGATATCTGCATCCTGCCTCAGCAGATTATGCGGAAAATCGAACGTATATCCTGCGGCTGCTGACCAGAATGAAGAACTACAAGAATATCCGTGACTTCTTGAATGAATTTGTTTTGAATGGAATGGATCTGGAAACATCGGAGGATTCCAAAAGTTCCGTAAAGCTGATGACGCTCCATGCTTCCAAAGGTCTGGAATTCGACTATGTATTTATTATAGGAATAAATGATGGACTGATCCCTCTTAACAGTAAGGATGAAGCTGCTGAGGAAGAAGAACGGCGGCTTTTTTATGTAGGAATGACCCGTGCAAAGAAATTTCTGGAATTATCTTTTTATACCAGTCCAAATGGAAACCGGGTATTTCCAGGTCCGGGACGATATCTTTCGTATTTACCTGAAAAATACCTGACAGATCCGGTACATCAAAAGAGAAACCCAAAGGAAGCAGCAGAACATTTGCAGGATCTTAAAAAGATGGTTCTGGAAGAAAGAATAAAAAAAGCGGAAGCTACAGAAAACACTACAAAAGTACAGGAACAGCCAGAAAAAAATCCAACTGCAACAGAAAAAAAGGTAGAACACCCCAAGTATGGAATGGGTGTGGTGGTTTCTGAAAATGAAGACATTGTACGGGTACAGTTTGAGAATTATGGAGAGAAAGAACTGCTGAAAGCTTTTTCGCAGTTGAAATATATGTAAGTGGCTGGAATGAATGTGCATTCTTAGGGGATATTGTTGAGACTGTTTTCTGCCGGATCATAATGGGATACTGGATGAGCAGAAGCAGTCTGGTGTGGGGACCATTCAGTATCGTATGGGGTCTGGCGCTGGCACTTGTCACCTGTTTCTTGTATAAATATAAAGATCGTAGTGAGAGTTTTCTTTTTTTGACAGGCACTTTTCTTGGCGGCGCTTATGAATATTTGTGCAGTGTATTTACAGAGATCTTTTTCGGAAAAGTATTTTGGGATTACAGTAAACTACCATTTAATCTTGGAGGAAGAATCAATCTTCTGTATTGCTTTTTCTGGGGAATCGCAGCAGTTGTATGGTTCAAAAAAGTATATCCCTTTCTTTCTGGCCTGATCGAGAAAATACCGGTGAGACCAGGCAAGATCATTACCTGGATCCTGACTGTATTTATGTGTTGCAATATGATCGTTTCTTCTGCGGCACTGATGCGCTACGATCATAGGGCACAGGGAGTCGAAGCACAGAACCAGATAGAAAAATGGGTGGACACACACTTCGACGATGCCAGGATGAAACAGATTTATCCGAAAGCGAAGTCGACACATTAATGGCTTTTGAAAATCTGATCGTAGGCTGCCTGTGGTGTATCACGATCATTGGTATTCCGTTTGGAAAACAGTTCTTTAAGATGGCAAGACTTTCCTTTATGCCGTTTGGCGCGAATGTGATTGGATGAAAAGACTATAGAGAATGAATGGACGACTATCAAAAATGGTCGTCTATTATTTTGTAAAAAATAGGCATTGACAAATGTATCGTAGTGCGATATAACAAAAGTATCGAAGTACGATATATCGCACTGAAAGGGAATGCTTATGGATGCACATATAAAGAAAGTTTACGTTCCCATGACGGAGACGAGTTTTTATATACTATTATGTCTTCGTACCCCGAATCACGGTTATGGGATCGTACAGAAGGTAAAAGAACTGACAGCAAATGAAGTGGTACTTGGGCCGGGGACCATGTATGGCAGTCTTTCCAAGATGGAAAAAGACGGTTTGATCCGTTTTATCAGGGAGGAAGATAAGAGGAAAATCTATCAGATCACAGAGCTTGGAACGGAAGTTCTGGAGCTTGAACTAAAGAGAATCCGCAGACTGTATCGCAATGCACAGGAGGTAATGCAATGAAGAAAGTCAAAAAAGAATTTCGCTGGTTTAACATCATGGAATACGAAAAAGAAGAAAAGTACCTGAGTAAGAGACACCAGGAAGGCTGGAAATTCAAGAGAGTGACTTTTCCTGGAATCTATACATTTGAGAGGTGTGAGTCTGAGAAAGTAATCTATCAGCTGGATTACAATAAAGAAGGAATCAAACACCAGATGGAATATGTACGGATGTTTGAGGACTGTGGATGGGAATATCTGACAGAATTTGCTGGATACAACTATTTCCGAAAACCGGCAGACAGGATGCTGCAGGACGAGGAAATATTCTGTGATGATATCTCCCGGCTGGATATGGTGAAGAGAATTTTCTGGGGAAGAGTGATTCCGTTGATCGTGATTCTTTGCGGTCTGATTCAGCAGGTTTATATATCTTCGACAGATCACAGTGAACATGGATTGCTGCCAGTGTGGGGTGTATTATTAGTTATATACGTTATTACTTTTCTACAGTTTGCCGTAAAATATTTTACATTTCGAAACAGGATACAAAAGTAATCTTCGGTTGGTGAAACGTTAATATAAGAAGGGACTGTCGGGACTAAAAATCATTATTTCCCGACAGCCCCTTTTTTTCCTGATTTTTAAAAAATTTGATTTTTTTTGTTACCATCCGAGATTTTTTACGATATATAGTATGAGTAGGAAATTTCCTTCTAAAAGGAGCCTTAGGAAAAGCAGCAATCAAAGCGCGCTTGTATTTGCTGATGAAACACAAAACTTTGGAGGATAACTTATAAATGAGAGACAATGAGATCATATCTTTGTTTGAGGTGAAAGATGAGCATGCGATTGAAGTATTAAGCGATAAATATCATCCTTACTGTTACAAGATCGCCTGGAATCTGCTTGCAAACAGAGAAGATTCGGAGGAATGTCTGAACGATACCTGGTTTTCAGTCTGGTCACTGATCCCGCCCAAAAAGCCGTCTGTATTATCACATTTTTGCGGCCGGATCACGAGGAATTTGAGTATTGACCGTCTGCGAAAAAAATATGCCGACAGGCGTCCGGATGTACATATGGCGGATATTCTGGGTGAAATGGATCAGTTAAGTGTTACCTATACCATTGAAGATCAGCTGGCAGAAAAAGAACTGCTGGAAATCATCAACGATTTTCTTGAAAAAATGGACGCAGAGGACAGAGATATTTTCGTGAGAAGATACTGGTTTTTTGACTCTGTTTCGGCGATCGCCAAAAGACATGCTATGTCTGTTGGAAGCGTGAAAATGAATCTGTACCGGAACAGAAAGAAGTTGCTAAGAGTGTTAGAAAAGGAAGGAAAACACTTATGAAGAAATTTGATTTTTCAAAAAAATTTGGCGATATTGATCCGAAATATATCAGCGAAGCAGAAGGAGAATGGAAAGGAAAGAAAAATGCCTGGGCGCCATCATTTTGGCGCAGACTGGCGGCAGCTTGTGTGATATTGGCGTTGATCTCGACTGTTTTATCGAATCCCAAAGTGCAGGCTGCGATCAAAGAGGTTGTTTTATCCATAGGAGAAACCCTGGGATTTCAAAGAGGAATCGACTCCTATACGGAAGTTCTAAACACATCGAAAACAGATCATGGGATTACTGCGAACTTAAAAGAAGTCGTTTTGGATGAAGGAGTTCTGCTGTTTGAGGTGCATGCGGAAATTGATGATTCCGAAGATGATCAGCAGGGAAAATCAGCAAGTATTTCATCTTTTGCTAATACAGGAGTCTCACTTGATCTGGAAAAAACAACAATAAATGGTCAAAAATTGGATGAATATATGAGTGGAAATTATACTCCTTATTCTGCAGAAGATTTATTCAATACAGATACCGACATAAATGTAACTGAATATGACCAAGTGCAGGAGTACCGTTTTCATGCCCCTGGAGATCTTGGAGAAAAGCCGGAGATACATCTTGTTCTCCAGGCTTTTGATCTCGATGACTGGCAGAAATCCGTAGCGGAATTTACCTTTGATTTTACTGTATCGCGAGAGAAACTTCTGAAGCAGACAACCCATAAAGAAGTTAAAAATATTTCTGTTCAAACTGAAGAAGGACCAGTGGTATTAAAAGATATTTTCCTGAATAAATTACAGAGCAGTATCTCATCAGACGTGCCAGAAAAATTGTTCCAGAAGTATGAGGTTGAGCTGCGTGGAACAGACAGCAAAGGAAATAAAGTACGATATAATCTGATGGATGATGCAAAAACAGATGACAGTCATCGGGACTGGAAATTTAAGACAGAATTTTGGACTTTCAATGACGATGAAAGACCGGAACTGCCTGATCCTGACAGCGAATATCTGAAATTGCAGCTTTATCTGAAATCTGAGAACTCCTCTGAAAACAGTGTTACGAAAGAGTATATTTTGGACGACGATGATGACGTTTATATCGAAGAAGAAAGTAACATTTACGATGCAGCAGATGATTATAATTCTGGATGGAAAGCTGTGGGAGAAAAAATACGGATTGATATCAGGTAAGTAAAGCAGATCAAATGTCAGAGAATCGGCATTGGGATGGTCATGGCAAAATTATGATTGACCGTAGAGCTGTTGATGATTATCTCACTTTGATTGGAGAAAAGGAATTGCCATCAAATTTGTTTGAAATAGTTGGCATGGAGGACAGATTTCCAGTTGAACGAGTAAATAAACGATTGAATAACTGCGTGTCGCATTCTCGTTACTTTCAGTGATGAGTTAGACACGCAAATTTTTTATAAAAAAATAGAAATAGGGAGTTTTATTGGACTTAATAAGGAGTATAATAGAAAACACAAGAACAAATAGGACTTATTTGTATCAGTACAAGATAGAAAGGTTAAGAAGCAGATATGAAGATTACATCCAGCTATGGTGTGGAATTACGAAAACAGAATATCCCAATCCGTCAGACGCTGGATGTCTACAGGTCTGCTGTTAGTTATCTGGTAGAAATTTATGCGCAGGTATGGGAAGAGCTGGAAAGGATACCGGAAACGAAGAAGCGTTTTAATGAAGCGGAGCACCTGATACATACAACAAAAAAGAATCAGGCTCGTTTTGATTTTGATATCCGTTTCCCAAAGATGCCTTCGTATCTGAGAAGGGCCGCCATCCAGCATGCCCTGGGAAGTGTATCCTCTTACAAAACCCGAATGGAGTTGTGGGAAAAGACAGGTCAGATAGAAGGTAAACCGAGACTTGTATATGAGAACCATGCCATGCCGGTCTTTTACCGTGATGTAATGTACCGGGAGGATGAAGTCGGGAAGGATGCTGCTTATCTGAAACTATATGATGGGCATGACTGGAAATGGTTCCATGTACGGTTAAGGCATACCGA
>CAKRXU010000058.1 GCA_934424575.1 uncultured Blautia sp. | reverse complement strand
AAAAAGCAGAATGCAGTAAAGGATTATCTTCACAAAGTGACCAGATGGATTGCAGAATACTGCAGAAAAGAAGATATTCGCTGTGTGGTTGTGGGGAACATCCGAAATATCCGTAAAGAAAAAGATATGGGACACAAGACCAACCAGAAGTTTCACGGCCTGCCATATAACAAACTGTATATTATGATGGAATATAAGTTGAAACTGTATGGGATTCAATTGATAAAACAAGAGGAAAGCTATACCAGCCAGTGCAGCCCGTTATCACCGGAAGTATCAAAAAGATATGCAGAAGCATCAAACCGAAAAGAACGGGGTATGTATATAACTGACGGAGTAAAATTTAATGCAGATGCAGTAGGCGCGTTTAATATCCTGCGGAAATATCTTTCCGTATCCGGAAAACAGAAGGAACTGTCCGTAACCGGACTAAAGAATCCAGAAATAATAAAAGTAGCTGCATAGCCGAAAGGCAAGCAGTATTGGTGTCATGGATGCACCCTGAAAAAAGGCGGTATCCCGCCAGATTTCAGATGCTCTGGTAACTTGTTGCCGAGTAGTTCACTTCAATGATAAAGAGTTTTCCTTTGTAATCTACAATGATATCTGTCCGGCGATTATCTCTGGTTCTTGATTCTATATAATAATTTCCCGTTCCATTGATAATAGGTTTCAGGAAAAGTAAAAACAGTTTTCTGCCGTTTTCTTCTATGAATTTCTGATCATTGTCTGCATATATTTCTTCGTAGTATTCATAAAATTTCTGCATGACCAGATCCATCTGCAGCATATCTGATACCACAAACTGGCTGCGACTGGTGGATGCTTCCATGTACAGTTTATTATTCACAGCCATTTCAGCAAGAAACATATCGTAGAGCTGAGTTTCGAATATTCTGTTGGAAACGGCGACGATTCCGTTTTTATCTTTCAGAAATCCAAATGTAACGCCCAGGTCGATGATCGGAGTTTCTCTTTTGTAGGGAAAATCTATCCCTCCAAAAAGGATGTTCTGGAGCATTTCTTTTAATTGAGGATGATCCAGTAATTTTTTTGCCAGGTCGTCAAACAAGGTATTGGGTTCTTTTAGAAGGATTTTTATTGCAGCAAGTACGCCGTTTTTTGTCCAGGCTGTTTTTTCTGTAAAATTATCTGTATCGGCCAGCTGTTCATCTATGATCTGACATATTCTGGATACCAGATATGGATATCCGGAGGTATAATCATATACTAATTCAGAAACTTCAGAAATATTCATTCCTGTATGATGTTCAGATTCATACTCTTTCAACATAGATGAGATATCCTTACAATTGAAATTCATATCTATCTGAAAATCAGCAGCTATATTCCATGGACTGTTATATTTTGTTTCCTTCTGGGGATGAAGCTTTAATTTTAATGTTTTTACATCATAAACACCAGCCAGGATGACTGACTGAAATGTTTCGTCTTTTCCCTGTTGCCATTTTAGATATTTGTTCCTTAATAATCCCAGGAAAGATAAAAAAATCTGATTATCTGAGCTTTTATCAACTTTATCAATCATAAGAACAATTTTTTTGTGAGAAGATCTGCATAAAGTACTGATTTTCATACCTAAAGAACGCATCGGGAATTTTTCTGATAAAGGTCTGTTCCATTCTGCAAGAATGTCTTTAGAGACTCGCTGGTTTTGCAGACATTCTCCTATATCTAAAACCAATCCTTCAGCCAGAGTTTCCAGAGAGTGGAAATATTCATCAGCGGCTTCAAAACTCAGACTCAGAACAATATAGTCCTTCTGAAGCCGACGCTCCAGTAAATAAAGCGTAGTTGTTTTTCCATATTGACGTGCACGATTAATTGTAAAATATTTGCCATTTTCAATGTAGTCCTGTATGATTCGGTCAATTCGATCAGAAATATCTACCATATAATTTTTTTCCGGGATACAGGTTCCTGTAATGCAAAAACGCTTTGGCATCTGGTTTCCTCCTCAATATATTAGAATGTACGCATTTCATTTTAGTATTCGGGTATTAGAAGCACAATATTTGCTTGAATCATTTTGACTAAGCTGTATTCTCTTGCGGTTATAGACCAGATGCAGATACATGGCATCCTGTGCCCGGAGTGGGTCATGGGATGCTATGGCATCCGCAATCTCACGGTGAGTTTCGATGGTTTCGTTATGCAGGGTTCCGCCTGTTGTTTCAACAAAGAGAGGAATAGAGCTGTTGATCACAGGAATCAGTCTTGGAACCACAACGTTCTTACTGCTCATAGCGATCGCTGTATGGAATTCGATATCTTTGTGTGTGTGATCCTTATGATCTTTTAATAATTTTTCAACTTCATCGCAGAGTGCGGTGATTTTTTTTATGTCTTTTTCGTCGGCATGTGTGGCAGCCATCGCCGCAATAGAAGGCTCGAGGAGAAAGCGTACTTCCAGGAGGTCATTGATCAGCTTCTGTTTGTTGCCGATAAAAGTAAAGCCCAGCGGATCTTCCACCATTCCTGGAGAGGAGGCAATGTAGGTACCGGAACCCTGACGGATTGTAACAATATTGCGGGAGGCGAGAAGTTTCATAGCTTCACGGACAGAACTTCTTCCAGCGTTCAGACGTTCGGACAGAATGGTTTCATTAGGTAATTTATCTCCTGGCTGCAGATTCTCTTCTAAAATCAGTTCAATAATGTCTTCGGATATTTTTTGAGGAAGACTTTTTTCTTCAGATAACAAATTCATCATATGATTTGCTCCATTTCTATTAAATATAATTCTTGCTTTTTATGATAATGTTTTTTGTAATCAATGTCAAAATGATAAAATGCACAAAAATAGATATAAAAATTTAGATAAAATTCCATATTGCGTTTTTTATGAAGAGAATATATGATAAATACATCAGATGAATTCAAGGAAAAACACAACGAATAACAGGAAAAGACACAAAAAACGACTAAATAGGTCAGATGAATTCATAAGAGAAACGTAAAACATCAGATGAATCAAGGAGGTTAAAGGAAGAAATGGAAGAAACAACTTTTGTGGCGGATCCGATGAGACTGATGATTGCTGCTGCGGTAGGAATTGTAATCCTGCTGGTACTGATCATCAAATTTAAGCTTCATCCGGTTCTGTCAATGATGATTTCTGCCATCATCATCGGAGCAGGAGCAGGAATGCCGCTTACGATGATCTCAGATACGGTAGAAAAAGGTGTCGGAAAGACACTGCAGGGAATCGCACTTCTGGTAGGACTGGGTTCCATGTTTGGTGGAATTCTGGAAGTAAGCGGTGGTGCCCAGAGAATAGCAGAGACGCTGATCGGTAAATTCGGTCAGAAGAAAGCCGGATGGGCACTTGGACTTACAGGGCTTGTAATTGGTACAACGGTATTCTTTGAAGCTGGTGTTGTGGTACTGATTCCACTGGTATTCAGCGTTGCAAAGCAGACAAAAAAATCCACACTGTATTATGCAATCCCGCTTCTTTCAGGTCTGGCAAGTGGATATGCTTTTGTTCCACCATCTGCAGGATCTGTTCTTGTGGCAAATGCACTTGGTGTAAATCTGGGAACCATGATCATGGTAGGAGTTCCTACAGCACTGATCTGCATGATGGTTTCCGGTATCTTCTGGGGAAGTTTTATTGGTAACAAGATTCATACAGAGCTTCCGGCAAATGTGGAAGAGATCAAAGATGATGGAAAAGAGCTTCCGCCTTTTGGACTGGTCCTGGGAGTAATCCTGATTCCACTGGTTCTGATCCTTCTCAGTACTTTATCAAAATACATGCCGCTTCCGGCGGGCGTTCAGGATGTTCTTGGATTCATTGGAAAACCATTCCTGGCATTGACGATTGCAACTCTGGCGTCCATGTATTTTCTGGGAATTAAAAGAGGATTTACCGGCGCACAGTTAAAGAAAATTCTGGATCATTCACTCAGACCTGTAGGTATGATCCTTCTGGTAATCGCCAGCGGTGGAGTGATCCGCTGGATGCTTCAGGATTCCGGCCTTGGAAACATTATCGGACCGGTGCTGGAAAAGAGCGGTCTTCCATTGATCCTGATCGCATTTTTGATCGCACTTCTGGTCAGAGCATCTGTAGGAAGTTCCATCGTAGCAATGACAATGGCATCCGGAATTATGGCAACTATGCCGGCAGTGATGGATACGAGCATGATCTACAGAGCAGCAATGTGCTGTGCAATCTGTGGTGGTGCAACTGCACTGAGTCATGTAAATGATGCGGGATTCTGGCTGGTAACATCTTTCCTTGAGATAGATGAAAAAACAACACTGAAATCCTGGACGATCATGGAAACACTGATTGGTGTTACGGCACTTATTGTAAGCTTTATTGTTTCAATTTTTGCATAGGAGGCTGGACGTAATGATAAAGATACCGGTTTATCTAAGAGATATGTATGACGCAAAGCATCTGGTACAGGCGGCATCGGGTTGTCAGAAAGATGTAGATCTGATCTGTGGAAGATATATCGTAGATGCAAAATCGATGCTGGGTGTGTTCAGTCTGCCGACATTTGATGACGTAGAACTTGGCGTAGAAGATGATGAAGAAGAAAAACTAAGAAAAACACTGGAGAGTTTAAATCTTATCAGAGAATAAAATGGAGGAAAAAATCATGCAGTTAAAAAGTCAGGAAATGAGAAAACTTGCACCGGAGCTTGATCCGCTGCGTATTGGAACCGGATGGACAAAAGAAGATCTGGGAAAAGTTCAGGTTATGGTTGAGAGTACTTATGGTGACAGTCATCCGGGAAGCGGACATCTGAATATCCTTGTAGAAGAGGTACGCAAAGGAATTGCAGAAGAAGGCGGTTTTGGAGCACGTTATCACTGTACAGATATCTGCGACGGTGAAAGTCAGGGAACAGACGGAATCAACTACAGTCTGGCAAGCCGTGAGATGATCGCAAATATGATTGAGATTCATGCAAATGCAACACCGTTTGACGCAGGTGTATATCTTTCAAGCTGTGATAAAGGTGTGCCAGGAAATCTGATTGGACTTGCCAGAGTAAATATCCCGTCTGTATTTGTTCCAGGTGGAACCATGAATGCCGGCCCGGAAATGCTGACTCTGGAACAGCTTGGAATGTACAGTGCAGGATTTGAACGTGGTGAAATTGATGAAGAGAAGCTTGACTGGGCAAAATGTAATGCATGCCCAAGCTGTGGAGCATGTTCCTTTATCGGAACTGCATCTACTATGCAGATTATGGCAGAGGCACTTGGCCTTGCACTTCCGGGTACAGCACTGATGCCGGCAACCAGTCCTGACCTTCTTGACTTTGCAAGAGAAGCAGGAAGACAGGCAGTAAGAATTGCCCAGATGGAAAACATGCGTCCTTCTGACATTGTAACTATGGACAGCTTTGAGAATGCAATTCTTGTACATGCTGCAATTTCAGGAAGCACCAACTGCCTGCTTCATATCCCGGCAATTGCTCATGAATTCGGTATTGAAATCACAGGTGATACATTTGACAAGCTGCACAGAAATGCAAGATACCTTCTGGATGTACGTCCGGCAGGCCGCTGGCCAGCAGAGTGCTTCTACTATGCAGGTGGTGTACCGGCAATCATGGAAGAAATCAAAGAGCATCTTCACCTGGATGTCATGACTGTTACAGGAAAGACATTGGGAGAAAACCTGGAAGAACTGAAGAACAACGGATTCTATGAAAAATGTGAGAAATGGCTTCAGGAGTTTAACAAACGTTACAACGTAAATGTTACAAGAGAAGATATCATCCGTCCGTATGATAAAGCTATCGGAACAGATGGAAGCATCGCAGTTCTTCGTGGAAACCTTGCTCCGGAAGGTGCCGTGATCAAACACACAGCATGCCCGAAGGAAATGTTCAAATCAGTTCTTCGTGCAAGACCATTTGACAGCGAAGAAGAATGTCTGGATGCAGTCCTGAAACATAAGGTTCAGAAGGGTGATGCAGTATTCATCCGTTATGAAGGACCAAAGGGAAGCGGAATGCCGGAAATGTTCTACACTTCTGAGGCAATCAGCAGCGACAAAGAACTTGGAAAGAGTATTGCTCTGATCACTGACGGACGTTTCTCAGGTGCATCTACCGGTCCGGTTATCGGACACTGCAGCCCGGAGGCTGTTGATGGCGGCCCGATCGCACTTGTTGAAGAAGGCGACCTTATCGAAATCGATGTTATGGAAAGAAAACTGAACATTATCGGAATCGCAGGAGAGCGCAAGTCTATGGAAGAAATCAATCAGATTCTTGCAGAAAGACGTAAAAACTGGAAACCACGTGAAATGAAATACAAAAAAGGCGTACTCAGACTTTTCAGCCAGCATGCTGCAAGTCCAATGAAGGGAGCCTATCTGGAGTATTAATTATGAAGCATAAATTTATTACGATCGGCGAGATCATGCTTCGACTGACACCGCCGGATTATGAAAAAATCAGAACAGCAACATCTTTTGAGGCAAGATACGGGGGAAGTGAGGCCAATGTGGCCCTCTCCCTTGCAAATCTTGGAGTAGATGCATCATTTTTTACAGTAGTTCCGGGAAACAGTCTTGGAAAAAGTGCTGTACGTATGATGCGAAGCAATGATGTGAATTGTGACAGCGTAATTTATTCAACAGAAGAAGAGACACCGACACATCGTCTTGGGACCTATTATCTGGAAACAGGTTATGGAATCCGTCCAAGTAAAGTAGTCTATGACAGAAAACACAGTGCTTTTTCAGAGTATGATTTCAGCAAAACAGATGTGAAGAAACTTCTGAAAGGATATACCTGGCTTCATCTGAGCGGCATTACTCCTGCACTTGGCAAAAGCTGCAGTGAACTGATCCTGACCTGTCTTAAGACAGCAAAAGAGAATGGCATGACAGTCAGCTTTGACGGAAATTTCCGAAGCACCCTGTGGAGCTGGGAGGAAGCGAGAGATTTCTGTACTCTCTGTCTTCCATATGTAGATGTTCTTTTTGGAATCGAACCATATCATATCTGGAAAAACGAGGAAGATTACAGCGCTGGTGATGTAAAGGATGATATCCCGTTCCAGCCGGACCGTGACCAGCAGGAAAAAGTTTTCAAAGCTTTTGTTGAGAGATATCCGAATATCAAATGTATTGCAAGACATGTACGTTTTGCACATAGCTGCAGTGAGAACAGTCTTTCCGCATATCTCTGGTTAAATGGAAAAACCTATGAGAGCAAGCGTCTGACATTCCATATCCTTGACCGTGTTGGCGGTGGAGATGCATTTGTAAGTGGCATTATCTATGCTCTGATGAACGAATATACACCGGAGGATATTGTAAACTTTGGTGTTGCTGCAAGTGCAGTGAAGCATACAATCCATGGTGACGGAAATATTACAGATGATGTTTCTCTGATCAGACATGTGATGGAAATGAATTTTGACATTAAAAGATAAGATAGTTTTTTGAGTGAAAGGAAATTCAAATGATGGATATAGCAGAGAAGTTTCAGAAAATCGGAGTTGTTCCGGTAGTAGTACTGGAAGATGCAAAGGATGCAGTTCCGCTTGCAAAGGCACTTGTTGAAGGTGGACTTCCATGTGCAGAAGTTACATTTCGTACTGAGGCAGCGGAAGAATCTATCCGTCTTATGGCAGAGCAGTTTCCGGATATGCTTGTAGGAGCAGGAACTGTTCTTACTAAGGAACAGGTGGATGCAGCTGCAGCAGCAGGTGCAAAGTTCATTGTAAGCCCAGGATTTGATCCGGAGATCGTAGACTACTGTCTGGAAAAAGAAATCCCTGTTTACCCGGGATGTGTTTCACCATCTGAGGTTGCTCAGGCAGTCAAAAGAGGACTTAAGGTTGTAAAATTCTTCCCGGCAGAACCGGCAGGCGGACTTCCGATGATCAAAGCGATGGCTGCTCCTTATGTAGGTCTTAAGTTTATGCCGACAGGCGGGATCAATGCAAAAAATCTTGAAGAGTATCTTACCTGTGATAAGATCATCTGCTGTGGCGGAAGCTGGATGGTAAAAGGAGATCTTGTCAAAGCAGGAGAGTTTGACAAAATCAGAGAACTGACCGCGGAAGCAAGAAAACTGGTTGATTCCATCCGAAAATAACCGGATTTATCACACATATTCATATTCAGCGAAAAGCAGAACCTTGTATGAGAGCAGGGTTCTGCTTTTTGCTGATTACGGTGATTTTTCATTTGGGCTGCTTTGTTATAGTGAAGGAGAAATCTTGACAAATTCTTCAATTGCTATATAATTACTAATGGTAATTAACAAAGGTAACTATACAGGAGTGTGTGATATGACAAACGAAAAAGTTAAGAGAATGCTTGATGCATGCTATCAGGCAAAACGAATACGGGAATTACTTCCGCCACTCCCGCAGGGAGTTATGCCGTCTTATATTCAGTATATGGATACAATCCAGAAACTGGAAAAGCAGGGGATTCAGGTAAAGGTTTCGGATATCAGTGATGTAATGAATCTGCCGCGTCCGGGAGTGACCAGAACAGTGAAAGAGATGGAAACGAAAGGATATCTTCACAAGTTTGCATCTAAGGAGGACGGACGTGTCACATACATATCCATCACCGACGAGGGAAGAAGATTATCACAGAAATATGACCGGGATTATTTCAGCGAACTGGCTTTTTGTCTCAGTGACATTTCAGAGGAAGATGCGGATTGCATGATCCGTACGATTGAGAAGTTCTATCAGATCATGTGCGAGAGGAGAAAAGAATATGACAAACGATAAAGCAGATTTTACACAGGGAAGTATCCTGAAAAAGCTGGTTGCTTTTATGATGCCAGTCCTTGGAGCACTGATCCTGCAGGCTATGTATGGTGCGGTTGACCTTCTGGTTGTAGGAAGATTTGGTTCTACATCAGGACTTTCTGCAGTTTCCACCGGAAGTCAGGTATTGAACCTGGTAACTTTCGTGGTAGTTCAGTTTGCAATGGGCATTACCGTTCTGATCGCTCGTTATCTTGGGGAAAAAAGACCGGAGAAAATTGGTGCAGTCATTGGCGGCGGAGCCGTTGTGTTTACAATCATATCTGTAGTATTGTTTTTTATAATGGTGTGCTTTGCACATCCGATCTCGGTACTTATGCAGGCACCGGAAGAGGCAGTTGAACTGACCTCCAGTTATGTACGGATCTGTGGAGGCGGTATCTTTTTTATCGTGGCTTATAACCTGCTGTCGGCAATTTTTCGTGGACTGGGTGACAGTAAATCACCGCTTCTTTTCGTGCTGGTTGCATGTATCGTAAATGTGATCGGAGATATGGTTCTGGTAGCCGGATTTCATATGGATGCAGCCGGTGCTGCAATCGCAACAGTTACAGCACAGGCACTTAGCGTTGTGTTTGCAGTGCTTCTTCTTATCAAAAAAGAACTTCCGTTTACAATTAAAAAGAGTGATTTCAGACTGAACCCACAGTGTAAGAGATTTCTTCAGATCGGATTGCCGCTTGCACTGCAGGAGTTCCTGACTCAGCTTTCTTTCCTTGCACTCTGTGCATTTGTCAACCGGCTTGGTCTGGAGGCTTCCTCCGGATATGGAGTTGCCTGCAAGATCGTTAACTTTGCAATGCTTGTACCAAGTTCTCTGATGCAGTCCATGGCATCCTTTGTGTCCCAGAACGTGGGAGCAGGCAAGACAAAACGTGCGAAGCAGTCCATGTTTACAGGAATCGGAGTTGGGCTGGCGGTTGGATGTCTGGTATTTGTGCTTGTTATGTTTAAAGGCGATGTAGTCGCAGGTGTTTTCTCAACCGATGCGTCGGTTATCCAGAATGCCTTTGACTATCTGAAAGGTTTTGCACCGGAGACGATCGTAACTGCGATTTTGTTTAGCATGGTTGGTTATTTCAACGGAAATAACAAGACGGTCTGGGTCATGATCCAGGGACTGGTACAGACACTTCTGGTGCGTCTGCCGCTGGCATATTATATGAGCATTCAGCCAAATGCAAGCCTGACAAAGATTGGTCTGGCTGCACCGGTGGCAACTGTAACAGGAATCATTCTGAATGTGGGATTCTTTGTTTATCTGAATCGGGCAGAAAAAGCGGTTACTTCTCCATCCTCTTAAGCTCCGGCAGTACGGTACAGAGCATGGTCACAAAGCATATGCTTCCTCCGATGACGTTTGATACAGGTTCAGCAAGGAACACACCTCTGGTTCCCATATGTAAGGCATATGGCATCAGATAGGTAAGCGGAATTACAATAAATACCTTGCGGAGCAGAGAGAAAAAAATCGCGAATTTCTTTTTGTTCAGGGACTTGAATACAGTCTGTCCGATATACTGCAGATCCATAAAAATAAAGGCAGCGAAATATTGTTTTAATGCGATTACTGCATCTTTTAACAAAGTTTAGCAAGAATTCTCCTACCTCTTCAGGTAGTGAGATGAATTGTGGATCTGAGTATAAATGCTCATAAATGCTCAAAAGAATCTTGTAAATAAAGCGAAGAAACACTTGTTCTGGTGGCGGGTTTGTATTATAATGAAAAGGAACAAAATGTTCAAAAATAATGATTGAAATCATTTATCAACATATAGAAATAAGGTGATGAAAATAAACCGGGCAGTAAAAATAAGAATCTATCCAAATGCAGAACAACGTGTGCAAATAGAAAAAACAATCGGCTGCAGTCGATTTATCTATAACTGTATGCTTGCAGATAAGATAGAACATTATAAAAAAGAAAAGAAGATGTTAAGGAATACCCCAGCCAGCTATAAGAAAGAATATCCCTGGCTGAAAGAGGTCGATTCATTAGCACTGGCAAATGTGCAGATGCATCTGGAAAGTGCTTTCCATAAGTTTTTTCGTGAACCATCCGCAGGATTTCCACGCTTCAAATCAAAGAAGTCATCAAGAAAATCTTATACAACAAACGTAGTGAACGGAAATATCTTTCTGGAAGGAAAATATTTGAAACTGCCTAAGATGAC
>CAKRXU010000057.1 GCA_934424575.1 uncultured Blautia sp. | reverse complement strand
ATAAACTTTGATAATAAGGGACTGCTGTATGGAAGATATGGCAGTCCTGTTTTGATAACTCTAAGCTACCTGTTTACAACAAACAAAAACTACGATAAAATATTCTTCTAAGAGCAAAGTTCACAAAACAATAATTACAGATAAATCTACAAGAACAGGAGAAATAAAAATGCTTGGGCTTAAACCGATCAAAACATTACCTATTCGTGAGAAGATCGCGGCAACGCTGCGGGAGGCAATTCTGGTCCGGAAAATTCCGGCGGGGGAAATTCTGACACTGGAAAGTACAGCTCAGGAACTGGGTGTATCTATCACACCGGTACGGGAGGCTTTTCAGATCCTCGCAAGGGACGGGCTTCTGGAACTGAAGCAGAACAAAAGAGCAGTAGTTGTGGGAGTAACAGAAAAAACAATCCGGGAACATTTTCAGATCCGGGCGGCACTGGAGAGCGAAGCCTGCGTTCTCTGCTGCAAGAATAAAATCGATCTCAAGAGAATTGACCAGATTCTCAAAGTTTCCAGAGAAGTGATCGAGGATGGCGATTACGAAAGCTATGCCAGCCTGAACCAGACGCTTCATATGGAACTGTGGCTTGCAGCCGGAAACGACAAACTTGAAAATATGTTATCAGAGTTATGGAACGGACTTTCCAGAGGAATGAAGATGAATGAAGAGGAATATGTCCGCAAATCACTCAAAGAACACGAGGAGATCATCGAATGTATCCGAAGTGGAAATGAAGTAGAGTGCTATCTCAAAATGCATGCACATATCGATGAAAGCTGTAAAAACTTCCTTCTCCAATACGCTTAAATAGTAAAAGTACACAAAAATAAAATACTGATTTTTTGCAAAACGTCGAAATTGTTAAATCTTATTGACAGTGGAGACGTTTTTATTTATTCTTATATTGTATACAATATAAAATGTAAAAAATAAATTATAAAAAGTAAAGGAGAGGTAAAATGAGTAACAGAAACATTATTGTGAACACTTCTGAACCGAAGCCGGGAATCCTTGGCAGAGGAGATCTGTTTGCAATCGCGGTAGGAATGGTAATTGGGTCAGGTATGGTAACGCTGATCGGACCGGCGATGGCATATACAGGATATTCTGTATGGTTGGCTTATTTAACAGCGATCGTCATGGGATTTTTTATGGTATTCCCGTACATTATTCTGGGTGGAACCATGCGAGTGGCAGGAGGTCCTTATTCTATTGTGACCAATCTTTCCGGTGTCAGTGCCGGTGGTCTGGTAGCTTACACGAAACTGGTAACACCGATTCTGAACAGTTCTTTCGCACTGGCTTTGGGACTGTATGTCAACAATCTTCTTCCGAACATTACAGTCAAAGCGATTGCGATTGCAGGCGTGATCATATTGTTTGTGCTGAATCTGCTTGGAATGGATATTTTTGCAAAAGTCAGTAAAGTATTGTCAACAATCCTTCTAATCACAATGGTGTTATATGTTATCTTTGGACTTACCCAGATCAGACAGCCGATCTTTGATTTTTCTGGTGAAAAAATGTTTACCGGTGGATTCAAAGGATTTATGCTCGCAGCACTGCTTCTGATTAACTCAGCCAATGGTTATTACAACATTCTCTGGTATGGAAAAGATGCAAAAAAAGCGACCAAAGATGTTCCATTCGCAGCAATGTCCTGTGTGCCATGTCTTTTGGTTATTTATGTAGGACTGGCAATGGTAACAGGAGGCGTTCTTCCACATGATGAGGTGGCTGGTGTAGAGACGATTCTTCCGGCAGCACAGGCAATCCTGCCGTCCGCAGTCTACAAGATTTTTATGATCGGTGGACCGATCATGGCAATCATCACAACACTGAACGGAGTATTCAATGATGTCAGATATCCAATCGCACAGGCTGCAAAGGATGGCTGGCTTCCAAAAGGAATCCTGAAGGAAAACCGTTTTGGTGCACCATTTCTGATCTATACATACACATTGATTGTAGTACTGCTTCCGATCATTTTTGATATGAGCATCGTAACGATAACAAATATTTTCCAGGTGATCACATTTTTTATGAACGTAACAGTTGTATATGCGATCTCACGTCTTCCGCAGAAATATCCAGATGCCTGGAGCAAAAATAAATTCCATCTTAAAAAAGGCGGTCTCTATGCTTTTTGCACGATTAGTATTATCATATATACAGTGATTTTTGTGAAAGGAATCTTCAGCATCAAACCTGCATACGCAGTTTCCGCAGTTATCGTGATGGCAGCATTGATTCTGATTGGAATTTATCTTACAAAGAAAGGCGGTATCCGTATTGAAATATCTATCTGGCAGCCGTCTGAGGAGGAGAAAAATGACTGATACATTTACAAGAACTGAACTTAATCCAATAAAACTGGCAGAAATGCTGGAAGAACTTGAGAATACAGTTGAACTGCACAGTATATCTGTTCGCTACAAAGGCGAGACTGTTCTGGAAGGAGCCTGGGCACCTTTCTCACTGAATGATCCGCAGATGATGCATTCCCTGTCAAAGATCGGAACCAGTATCTGTGTTGGTTTTGCTGTGGACGAAGGAAAACTTCATCTGGAAGACCATCTTCTGGACTATGTGAGAGAAGAGTTACCGGCGACATATGATGAAGCACTGGAAGATATTACAATTTATGATCTGCTGACCATGCAGGCAGGATCAAAGGAATGCTGCAACAATGTATGGTTTTCCAGGATCGAGAAAGACTGGGAAACAAACTGGCTGAAACAGCCAAAGATCCGTGAAGATATCGGAAAGGTTTTTCATTATGATTCTGGATGTAGTTATACACTTTCGAGAATCGTATCCAAGGTTATGGGAGAAAACTGTCTGTCTATCATGCAGAAGAGAGTTTTTGACAAAATGGGGCTCGGCAGGATCAACTGGCTGACAAGTCCGGAAGGACACAATACCGGCGGATGGGGAATGTATCTGACTGCGCCGCAGATTTCCGCACTGGCACAGCTTCTGCTTCAGAAAGGAAACTGGAAAGGCGAGCAGCTTGTACCATCCTGGTGGATAGAAGAAATGGGAAAACCGAGAGTAGAAATTCTGGGAGATGAAAAGAAAGCACTGACACATTATGCTTATCACATAAAAGCAGGAAAAGAAATCTTTGCGGCCGAGGGAGCATTTGGTCAGTATCTGATCTGTTTCCGTGATCTTCCGGTGGCAATTGGAATCACAGCAGGTGCGAGAGAATATCTTGCCGCAGATATCTGTCTGAAATATATAAAGGAAGCAGTTTCTGAACCATGCAAAGAGGAACAGCTGGAAGCAGCAGAGAAAGCACTTCGGACCAAGATAAACAGCCTGTCACTTGTACAGCCGGAAGGTGCATTTCGAACTGCCAGACAGGAGGCTGCAAGATTATTTGACCGCAAGATTCTTTTTACAGAAAATCCACGAAAGATCGAGAGCGCAGTGCTTACGAAAGAGGGATATAGAATTAAGATTGAAGCTGTGATCGACGGCGAACAGAAAGTGCTTTATGCTGGCTACAAAGCATGGAAATGTAATGATCTTTACCCGTCTGATTTTACAAAAAGATATCACAGCGTGGCTTATGCAATGGATGCAGAAGCACTGTATCTGTCCGTAGGACTTATAAATACTTCCTATAAAGAAGAATATTGTCTGTGGGTAAATTCAGAAGACAAAGTTATTGCAACCTGGCGTCCAAACGTAACTTATCTCCCGGAAGAACCGGATATGGTCTGGAAATTTACCGGAACCTTCGAATAAAAAATTAAAATACAGATCCGCAGAAATTGTGGGTCTGTATTTTTTTCACAAATCATAGAATCCAGCACGGCTTTGTGGTAAGATAAAACAAAAAGAAAGAAAGGACTGCACCAGAATGGGAAATTATCTGAATCCGGATAACAGTAAATTTCAGAGAGCTGTAAATTCTGATATTTATGTGGATAAAACAGGGTTGATAAAATATACAAATCGTGTGATAAATACCATGCAGGCATATGTCTGTGTCAGTAGACCGAGACGTTTCGGGAAATCTATGGCGGCAGATATGCTGACTGCGTATTACAGCAGAGGCTGTGATTCCAGAGAGTTATTTGCAGGTCTGGAAATTGCGGAAGACAAAAATTTTACCAGATATCTGAATAAATATGATACAATTTTTCTTAACGTGCAGGAATTTTTAAGCCGAAGCTCTAATGTGCAGGAACTGCTTACCAGAATAAAACAGAGAGTGATCAGAGAACTTGCAAGACTGTATCCGGATGTGGAGTTGTTTGATCCGGAAGATCTGGCAGAGACCATGCAGGATATTTATGCAGAAAGTAAATGCCCATTTATTCTTATTATAGATGAATGGGATTGCATTTTTCGAGAATTTAAGAATGACAAAGAAGCACAGGAGAAATATCTGGATTTTTTGCGTGATTTGATCAAAGACAAAAGTTATATCCATCTTGCATATATGACGGGGATTCTTCCTATCAAAAAATATGGCACACACAGTGCGCTGAATATGTTTGATGAATTTTCTATGATAGACCCGGGACCATTGGCTTCTTATGTTGGTTTTACAGAAGCGGAAGTAAAAAAACTCTGTGAAGAGTATCATATGGAACTTAGTGAGATCAGAAACTGGTATGATGGATATTCTTTTGAGGAAGTTTCTTCTGTATACAGCCCCAAATCTGTAGTCAGCTGTATGAGGCTTGGAAAGCTGGGAAATTACTGGAACCAGACAGAAACGTTTGAGGCTTTGCAGATTTATATTGATATGAACTTTGAAGGACTGAGAGACGATATCCTGAGCATGCTTGCCGGAGAGGAAGTTCCGGTAAATACTGGAAGTTTTACAAATGATATGACAACTTTCCGTACCGAAGACGATGTTTTGACCTTGTTGATCCACCTTGGATATTTGGGGTATCATTATTCTGCAAGATCTGTGTTTATTCCTAATGATGAAATCCGGGCAGAATATGTGAATGCAGTATCCGTATCAGATTGGGGAGAAGTATCGAAAGCACTCAAAAATTCAGCAGATACCCTGCAGGCAATCTGGCAGGGACGTGAAAAACAGGTCGCGGAGGGGATTCGGCAGGCACACTTTGAGACTTCGCATATTCAGTACAATGATGAAAATGCATTAAGTTATACGATTTCGCTTGCACTTTATGCCGCGCGGAATTTTTATACAGTTCATCGGGAACTCTCTGGTGGAAAGGGCTTTGCAGATCTGGTTTTTATTCCAAGAAAGCGATTTGCAGATAAACCGGCGTTGGTAGTAGAATTGAAATGGAACAAAGATGCAGTCGGTGCTATCGCACAGATCAAGGAAAGAGAATATTGTCAGAGCCTTGAAGAATATCATGGAAATTTGTTGCTTGTCGGAGTTAATTATGATAAAAAAACACAGGAACATAGCTGTAAAATAGAAGAGTACAGGAAGTAGATATCTTATCAGAAATTGTGGGGTGACGGCGATGGATGCGGCTACAATGGTAGCAATCAATAATCTGAATATGCTGACGGTGATGTCAGCAATGCAGCAGACACAGAATTTTATTACAATCATTGATAGTGAAAAGGAGTATGAGGATATGAGCGGTTCGATGTTAGATCAGTATGTAGGACGGGATTGTGTAGTAAGTCTTTTTAACGAAGTTGGTGCGATCAAGGGCAGATTCGTCGAGGCAGATGCCCAGTGGGTCAAAGTCGAAACACCAAAGAAAGGCACACAGCTTATCAACCGGAATATGATCCGAAATATTACGTTTGATAATAAATAGGAGAACACCGTGAACAATATAATCGAAATCAACGACATCACCGCCCCAGAATTAGACGTATACGCGCGGACATCGGAAGTGCAGCTTCTGCGGTATTATGAACCAAAACCAGGGCTCTTTATTGCGGAAAGTCCGAAGGTGATCGAACGTGCATTAAATGCAGGATATGAGCCGCTTTCTTTTTTGGTTGAGCACAAAGACCTGGAAGGCGAGGCGAAGCAGATCCTGGAGCGATATCCGGAAATTCCGGTCTATACAGCAGAATATGATGTCCTCGTGGGAATGACCGGCTATGCACTGGCGAGGGGCATGCTCTGTGCCATGAAACGCCGCCGGCTTCCCTCTGTAGAAGAAATCTGCCAGAACACCAGCCGCATCGCAATCCTGGAAAATGTCGTAAATCCGACAAATATCGGAGCCATTTTCCGCAGCGCAGCGGCACTTCATATGGATGCAGTCCTTCTGACCAGCGGGTGTAGTGACCCGCTCTATCGAAGAGCCGCCCGCGTAAGCATGGGAACGGCATTCCAGATTCCATGGACTTATTTTGACAAAAAATCTTCCTGGCCGGAGGAAGGCATGAAATCGATCCAGAACCTTGGCTTCAGAACCGTGGCAATGGCACTTCGCGATGATTCTTTCAGTATCGATGATCCGAAGCTTCTCGCGGAAGAAAAACTTGCCATCATTCTCGGCACAGAAGGAGATGGTCTGGCATCACAGACCATTGCAGACTGCGACTACACAGTAAAGATCCCAATGTCACACGGCGTCGATTCCTTGAATGTAGCAGCCGCAAGTGCCGTAGCATTCTGGGAACTCGGCAGGAAACGCTGAATATAAAAAGTTCTTGAAAAGGCTATTGTCTTTTTGAGAACTTTTTACTATAATTCAGAGGACAGTTTGCGAAATGGAGAAAAATTATGCTAAAAAAATTTACAAAATATGTTTTCCAGAGTGTAGCAAGTATGATGGGGCAGTCCGTGTATATTCTTGCAGACACTTTTTTTATATCGGTCAGCTCAGGAGCAAATGGACTGGCAGTCCTCAACCTGATTCTTCCGGTTTTTGGAATCATGTTCGCGATAGGATCGATGATCGGGATCGGTTCTGCGACGAGATATGGAATTCGCAGGGCCAAAGGCGAAGAGGCGGATCATTATTTTACACAGTCGATCAGCTGGGCGGTACTTTTCAGCATTCCGTTTATGCTGATCGGAATTTTCTTCCCGGATAAATTTCTGGCACTTCTTGGGGCAGATGCAGAGCTGATCGCACTTGGCAAAACTTATCTGCGGATCGTTCTTGTTTTTGCACCGTTTTTTATGTGCAACTATTCCGTTACCGCATTTGCACGAAACGATTATGCAACCTCAACCGTAATGGCAGGTTCCCTTGCAGGCAGTGTCTTTAATATCGTGTTTGATTACATTTTTATTTTCCCGGCAGGGCTTGGATTTTCCGGTGCGGCACTGGCAACTGCCTTTTGTCCGTGTGTCACGATGCTGGTATGTTCCACGCATTATTTCAGCAAAAAATGTAACATCGGTTTCAAATGGAAAAAACTGTCCGTGCGGCATCTGATCTCTTGCTGTCAGCTTGGCGTGTCCGCGTTTGTGGGCGAAATTTCCTCTGCAGTGATCACATTCATATTTAATATGCTGATTCTTGGACTTACCGGAAGCACCGGCGTTGCCGCCTATGGAGTGGTAGCAAACCTCTCGCTTGTGGGAATGGCGATCATGAACGGTATGGCACAGGGCGCGCAGCCTCTGATCAGCGAAAGCTTCGGCAAAGGTGCAGCTGACGATGTAAAAAAACTTCTCCGCTGGGCACTGACCTGCGCAGCAGCGATAGAAATCGTCATGGTCGCACTGGTCTGGATCTTTACAGATCCGTTTATTGCAGTATTCAACAGTGAAAACAACCAGCTTCTTCTGAAATATGCACACACAGGTCTTCGTTTATACTTCCTGGGATTTTTGTTCGCAGGAGTCAATATCATGCTCGTTGCATATTTTTCTGCAACAGCAAACGCGCGTCCGGCGATCATCGGTTCTCTGCTTCGAGGTGCGATCGCGATCGGAATCTGTGCGATCGTACTTTCCAGGATCCTGGGAATGAACGGTGTGTGGCTGTCCTTTTTGGCATCTGAAATGATCACCTTGGCAGTTATTCTGATTTTGTCGAAACACAAGGAAAGCAGGAAAACAAATGAATACGCTTGAGATCCTGCTTCAGCAGATTGGCCTGTTTGTGATCTACATTCTGGCGGGTATGATTCTGGTAAAAACAAAAGTACTGAACAGTGAAACACTTGATCCGATCTCGAGATTTGTGATCAAGATGGCACTGCCGGTGATGATCTTTGTCAATATCATAGACGGTGTGGAGAGGGATACGCTTTTTCATTCCCTATCTATTTTGGTGATTGCAGCAGTGTTTTATCTCAGCACATTCATCATAAGTCTTGGAATGACAAAAATATTTCATCTGGGAGGCGATCAGGCGGGAATCTACCAGGCGATGTTTCTGTTTGGAAATGTCGGTTTTATGGGAATCCCGATCATCACGAGTATTTTTCCACAGAATGGAATCCTCTATGTTTCAGTATTTACCGTGATCGACCAGTTTATGTTGTGGACAATAGGAGTAAAACTGACCACTCCATGTGGAAAAGGCAAGTTTGATCCGCGGAAACTGGTCAATCCGGCAACGGTGGCGATCTTTGCGGCGCTTTTTCTCGTAGTAACAGGAATTAAAATCCCACAGCTTCTGGATACAGGGATGCAGAAGATTGGCGCAACGGCATCTCCACTTGCCATGATCTATGTAGGCGGTGTATTTGCGTGTATCGATATCCGCAGATATATAAAAGAACTTTCCCTTTACGGAATCGTGCTGGTCAAGATGCTTCTGATCCCGGTCATCATGTATGGAATCCTGGATCTGTTTCCGATTTCAGATGAGATCCATCTGACAATGTCGCTGATCGCGGGGATGCCGGCGATGACTTCAGTAGTCATGATGGCAAACAGTGCAGGTTCTGATGGCGATTATGCACTGGGTGGTGTGTTCGTGACGACGATATGCAGCATTGTGACGCTGCCGTTTATCTGCTGGCTTTTGCAGTATATACGATAAAAAAAGAAGACGGATATCTGACCAAAATTTTGGGAACAGATGTCGGTCTTATTTTTTTCGTGACAGAATCATCTGCAATAACGATATATCTTCTCAATAATGAAAGTGGAAAACTCTTGCATGACTTCTATGATTAGTTTATACTAACCATAGAGTTAGAGAAAAGAAACTCTTGCGTGAATAAATCAGCCAAAGTCCGGCATAAATGTTGGAAGCTGTGCTGAAAGGTAGTAGAAAGGGGATTAATCATGTACCTTGAGATTGAAAAAGTAGTAGGAAGAGAAATTCTGGATTCCAGAGGAAATCCGACAGTAGAAGCAGAAGTGTATCTGCTGGATGGAACTGTAGGAAGAGGAACCGCACCGAGTGGAGCATCTACAGGTGAATTTGAAGCGCTGGAACTCAGAGATGGAGATAAAGCACGTTACCTCGGAAAAGGCGTTCAGAAAGCCGTTGAAAATATCAATACAGTCATCAATAAGGCAATTGAAGGCCTGGATGCAAGCGATATTTATGCAGTAGATGCAGCTATGATCGCAGCAGACGGAACAAAAGATAAATCAAATCTGGGTGCAAACGCAATCCTTGCAGTATCTATTGCATGCTGCAGAGCAGCAGCTACAGCACTGGAGATTCCGCTGTATCGTTTCCTTGGAGGTGTATCCGGAAATCGTCTTCCGGTTCCGATGATGAACATCGTAAATGGTGGATGCCATGCACTTTCATCCGGACTGGATGTACAGGAATTCATGATCATGCCGGTTGGAGCACCTTCTTTCAAAGAGTGTTTGAGATGGTGTGCAGAGGTATTCCATGCACTTGCTTCCATCCTGAAAGAACGTGGACTTGCAACATCTGTAGGTGATGAAGGTGGATTTGCACCGGCACTTAAATCCGATGAAGAAGCAATCGAAACAATTCTTGAAGCTGTCAAAAAAGCAGGATATGAGCCAAGAAAAGATTTCAAGATCGCAATGGATGCAGCATCTTCTGAGTGGAAGAGTGAAAAAGGCAAAGGCTACTACAAACTTCCAAAAGCAGGTACAGAATATACAGCAGAAGAACTTATTGAGCACTGGGCAAAACTCTGTGAAAAATATCCGATCATTTCCATCGAAGACGGTCTGGACGAAGAAGACTGGGAAGGATGGCAGAAACTTACTGCAAGACTTGGGGACAAAGTACAGCTCGTCGGTGATGACCTGTTTGTAACTAATACAGAAAGACTTGCAAAAGGTATTGAACTGGGAGCAGGAAATGCAATCCTGATCAAACTGAATCAGATCGGCTCTGTTTCCGAAACTCTGGAAGCAATCAAGATGGCTCACAAAGCAGGATACACAGCAATCTCTTCACATCGTTCCGGTGAAACAGCAGATACAACAATTGCAGATCTTGCAGTTGCTCTGAATACCTGTCAGATCAAGACCGGTGCACCAAGCCGTTCTGAGCGTGTTGCAAAATACAATCAGCTTCTCCGTATTGAAGAAGAACTTGGCGCAAGCGCAGTATATCCGGGAATGAAAGCATTCAACGTAAAACAGGGTTAATCTGAACATACGAAAACCCGCCGATTTGAGGCGGGTTTCCGTATATAGAAAAATGGATCAGATCACATTGGCAAGTCCCTTCTCAAGTGCAGTGATCTTATCGTAAATGGCATCTGCGAGTGCAGCATGTCCGGCTTCATCCATATGTTCACGGTCCGTAGTACTTGGAGAAGCAAAATCAGCGGCATTCAGGAATGCAGCATGATTCTGGAGCGCAACTTTACGGTATTCATTTGCGAGATTTCTGGAAACAGCCTCAGATCTCTCATCGAATTCCGGGTCAAAATCTGCTTCTCCGACACCATGACCAAGATGGATTGGAGAGATGACAAGCAGATCAAAGTGCTGAGACGCATTGAGCCGTGCTTTACGGATCACCTGGTCAAGTCCTCTGGCGATCACACTGGCAGAAGCACCGTAGCGGGTCTTGCAGTCGTTGGTCCCGATCATGATGATCACAAGGTCGATCGGATTGTGCATCTCCACAGTGACACCGATCATATCCAGCCCCCGGCGGCTCTCACGGAGCTCATCCTGAAAGACAGTAGTCCTTCCACAAAGTCCTTCCTCTATAATATGATATTCTGAACCAAGCTTCTTCTGAAGAAGAGCAGTCCATCTTGTATTTTCATCAAAGCGTCCGGTCTTATCCGGCTTGTATCCCCAGGTATTAGAATCGCCAAAGCATAAGATATTCATGAGATCACACTCCTTAATCAAACAAAAACCATATAAACATACCGAATAAATATGTTATATATAATAAACGCTTTTTCAGGAAATGTCAATGTATTTTCTGCCAATATTTTATTTTCTCACCGCATTATCATAGAAACGGAAGTGATCCGGGCGGTGGCGGGACTGGGTGTACTCAAACATTACGCCGTCACTGTTATACGTCTGGCTGCTGACGACAGCGACACAGTTGTAGTCCCGGATATTCAGGTCGAGATAT
>CAKRXU010000056.1 GCA_934424575.1 uncultured Blautia sp. | reverse complement strand
AACTTTTCAGCCACATTGGCAAGTGTGTTATTTTTATTATATTTCACACGGTTATACCGCTTCTGATATGGCGTCTGAGTGGCACTGTCCGTTAAATCTGAAACAATGCTGCTTTTTGCAGAATCAGATACTCCATCACTGGTCAGTGTGTTTCCTTCTCCTGCCACAGCTGAAGAATACACTGTAAGGTTGGATACAGGATTAGTGACAACAGATGGTATTGTATCCGTCTGAAAGCTACTGTTAAGATAATCCGCAAAAATTACATAATTGTCTTTGTTTGTGTTTCCGTTGCATTTAATATTGTTGTTTTGAATCTTTTTTGTCACAAACGTTGCATCATTATTTCCATTTAGCTCATATGGATAATTTCCACCTTTGACAGACAAACCTACAATTTGAATCGGTCTTGAATTGGTCGGATCATTCTTTGCACCCACAATTAAGCCAAGATAACCCCCACGATATTGCTTACTATCTGTCATAGAGACAGAAGAATATGATATATTCTGTTTTATTTTTTCATCATTAAGGCCAATTACAGTTTTAAAATCAGAAATTTCATTACCATTACTTGTGAATTTACCAGAATATGTCTTATTACCAGTCGATTCGTTATTGTATTCATACTTATATTTTAAATTGGCTTTTTCTCCACAATAAACACCTAACGTCAGATTTTCTGCAGAAATATTATAGCCAAGTATTATCTCGTCGGACATTAAGATGCCGCCACCCTCCTTATTTGCTCCGAGAAGCATCCCTGCTGCACCAGCTACTTTGTCTTCTCTTCTCGATGCATTTGCATCAGTATTTGGATTATTAGCATTGCCAATAAGATACGTCCCATTAAGCTGTGTCACCGCAACGTTACAGTCCTTATTTATAAAATTCTCAACTTTCAATTGGCTATTATTATATGCCTGTCCGAGTACCAGACCTGTTACTCCGTCCGATACAACATTAACATTTGTCATTGTCAAATTTGTCACAGTTATATCCTTTACACTGCTTCCGATCACTCCTCCGATTCTGGGTGAACCGGAAAAGGATGCAGCCCCCTGTGAATAAACATCCAGATTTGAAATGGTTGTATCCGTTAATGTAGAACTCAGAGTCTGGTTATTTCCAATAATGCCACCACCACAGCCGGCATTTAACACAGCGCAACGATTAACCGTAATTTTTTCCGCATTTGTTCTACTTGATGAAAATCCGGCTACCAAGCCACAAGTAGGCGTCAGATAATAATCTTTTAGATTTTTATAGGGGCTGCTATATGACATACTTAAATCTACTTCAACAACCGTATCCTCTATATTAACATCATTAATGTTCAAGGTATTGTTTATAGCATATGAACCAACAACCCCTCCCAGGCCATAGTCACAGTTAAAAGCAAATCGCGGACCGTAAATACGAAGGCTCTGAACTGTAACATTATTCACAGTCATATTGCCACCATAATAATATCCAACAATTCCACCGCCACCACTGTAACCCTTCATTTTTGCATTATCCTTTGCTGTAGCTTCAGTAGGTTTAGTCTTATTAACAGTATACATCTCAAGGCAGGCATCGTTTACCCAGCCAATGTCTGAACCAGATAACGCTGTCGTTCCAGAAACTGTCATTGCTTTGCCATCATTTCTGTACGTTCCAACAAATCCGCCCGCAGAATAGCCGCCTTCCACTTTGATCTTGTCATAGGTGCAATTGCTAAATGTATAGGGTCCTACTACAGAGCTTACCTCAGTCAATCCAGTAGCACTCGTTCTACTGGACTTTCCGATAACTCCATAAAATCCACCGCTGTATTTTGATCCGGTTACGGTCAGATTCTCTGCTTTAACATTTTGAAATGTCACTATCTGATTATTGCTATTGCTTCCGTTTGCTGTCATTCCAGCGAAACCACCGGCAGATGCTTCTCCTATATAAACATGGCTTTTCTCTGTTCTGTCATCCTGATAGGAAATACAGGCGGTACCTGAAATGGTCAGATATTTCACCGTAGTTGTATCACTGATATTGATGACCGGAAACAAGCCGATTCCCTGTGCCCACCAGCCACCATTTCCTTCGGAAGCGTATTCCTTTACATTTCTGGCAAGTGTGATTGTACGGTTCTGTGTACCATTATCACCCACCGTTCCTTTTGTCTTTATACATCTCTTCAGAATATCCGGTATGTTATTAGTTTTCGTGTTATTATCCTGATATGTCGTACCAATTCCACGGAAACCGTTTCCATACTCGCGCATATCGCAGTCATCATTAAAGATTACTTTATACGCCGGCACTGTTTTGCCGGGAGTAGCACTAATCTTTGCAGCATTTTTTGAAGAAGCATATTGGCTTACAAGGTAAGATACCTGTCCGGTCGTCAGTTTATCATTAACGCCACCCCAGTACTTGTTATCTGTTTTGTCTCCGTTATCTAGCACCGGTTTTCCCACGTTCGCATAATTACCGGTTCTGCTCCGGCCATATTTGTAAGCATCGTTGTTATATGTGATTGTCTCCTCATTTCCGCTGCCTCCACCGGCACCGGAATTTACAATGGCAGATAATACCCATAGCTGCTGTTTAGAAGCAACACTGATATCTGATGACGTAACTTCCAATTTAGCACCATCTTTTAGTTGCGGAATTGAATAGTTCTTGTCTGTATTCTCCAGTTTTATTCCTTCTGAGCATGCATATCCATCCAGCACACGACCTACAAAAGGATTGCGATAGTAGAAATCTTTAGCAGTATCTGTTCCATACTCGCTCAAACCAGATTCTTTAATATTTCGAAAGATAACTCCACCGCCTGATTCCAGATTTCCTCCAATCAGTCCGACATAACCACCGATATCAACAAGATTTTCATTACCATTATCTTTGCTTACAATTATTTTATTTATTGTAAGTCCACTTAGTTCTACATTATCAATGATATTATCTCCACCAACAATATAGCCAATGACACCTCCAAAGAAGGACTGTTTATCACGTTCCTGACTCGCTGTCTGTGCTTCAATCGTGATTTCCATTGGACTACAGCTTTCAGAGACTCCTGTTGTCTGACCAGCAGCCCCATTCTCACTATCACTTGCTGTTCTTCCACCAAACTCCAGAACCAGATCTTTCACTACACTTCCCTGGCTAAATGCAATTAGTCCACCGAACGTCTTCGTTGTTCCCTGTGCGGTAATATAAATCTTCGGGCAGGAACCATCCTCTGATTTTTTGCCGACAATTACTCCACTGAACGTATTTGTATCAGGATTTGAACCACCTATTCCATAAAATGAATTTGGTAAATCTATATCATTCTGGATCTGATAGTAGGCATTTCTCATGTAAGCCCGGACATCCGCTTTTTTCAATCCTGTTGTATCTTCTGTAGCTTTCCATAGTTCGCCGGATGTGTACTCATAGTGACCGTCCTTCGTAGTCGAATCGTGAGCCGATAAAGATGTCTTATTATTTATAACATTTTTAGGAAGATTTACTTTCCATCCGGTACTGTTGCCAGTTGCAATAAATGCAGCTACCGTTGCCAGTTGTGCCCCTGAAGTGATCTGAAATGGATCATCATATGTTCCACAGCCTTTCAGAATATCTGCACTCTGTAAGTTGATGTCCAGTTCGTGATAATACGCTTTTCCCTCACTATTTTCTGCTACTGCGACATAACGTAAATAGTTTCCATTTGCAAAACAGGTTGTATCTGTCGAATTTTCAGATGTTGTATTTAAAACACCATCTTTAACAAAGTTACCGACATCACCAAGATAATAATACTGCTTCCCCGGATTTCGTCCACTTTCTGTATTGGATATTTCCAAACCATAAGTAACATTTCCGGTCCAACTGTTTCCACTTTGCTTCACAGTGTCAGCTTTTGTAAACGTATAAGAACCAGAAGAGGCCTTATCTGTTGGAGCATATTGGAAAGAATGCAAAAAAGTAGCCTTTGTGAAGATTGACTGCGTGGTATGGTAGAGCAATACATCTAGGTTTCCACTGTCTGTACGTGCATCCAGTTTCATATTCTGAAAAGAGACATTCATGTTAGTAGCATTCTCATTTCCGATATTTCCAAATAAGCTCGTGGCTGCCTGTGTTCTGTTGTCTGTTTTATACTGAGCAGATGTGGTAACATTTTTTATATTCAAAGTGGTGTTACGATCTGCTGCATTCACAAGCAGAGGTGCATAATCATCATTTTCCACACCATCCACATAAATTCCATTTAAGGTCAGTCCATCAATCTGGATTGTCGCAGGATACAGAATGTTCTGTGTGACTTTTCCTTCCATGGTACCAACCACCAGTGCACCACTGTATCCCTCTTTTGTCTGTCCAATACATCCGGACAGCTTTGAATCATTCTTCACTGTGATCCCTGCTGCATATGTGTCCTGGCTGGTCAGATTCCGGAAAAGACCTGTCTGCATCATGTAATGCTGCTTTTCTGATTTATTCAGTGCCTTGTTGTTATTCTCATATGAGTTGATCTTGGCATAATCAAAGATGAGCTCTGCGTTGTCAATGTTTATTTTTCCGACATAATCGATTGGATAATAAGATAAGCCCGTCAGATCTATTCGTCCCGTAACAGTTCTTACCTTTTTGTAAGTGTCTTTATCTTCTACTCTGAAATAGTCCTTGATATTCCATTCTGCATCCTGTCCTAATGACCACATGATCAGTTCTTCACCGGATTCGATGTCGCCTCCTGCTTTTTGGAACTGATCCAGGTTGTAATAATAGCGCGTATGCGGATTATCATAATCTTTTCTGAGCTGTTTCTGATAAGTATTGCAGCTGCTTTGATTTAGTATCTCATACTTTTCTGTTGCGATGGAAACCACACCATTTCCATTTTCACTCATGGAAATACCTACAAGTTCATCAAAATAATTTCCACTGCTCAGAGCTACTTGCACAGATGAATCTACCTGATATGCTGCCTTGGAATTCAGTTGCAGATAGAGAGCGCATCCCTCATTCGCAGCTATGTTGCGATAATCGTCTCCACGGCATACCAGTAATGCACTTGGGGTATCGTCTACACTTTTTCCGTTAAAAGAGACATTTGTTCCGTATTTGATCCCAAACTTTTCCGTAGTTTGACCAGCATTCTGACTTTTATCAGGCTCTTTTACAACCCAATGTCCGGCAGCTTCATAGACAAGACCGCCAAAGCCAGCATTCTTCGCATTCAATGTCGCATTTTCAATGGAAAGACCACTTACTGTAAAATCCACATTACGCCAGTCATAACCAAGGAATCCTCCTATAGATTCTGTTGCAGTACTGGAAATATCAAAACCATCTATCGTAAAACCATCTACCGTGATCGTGATTTTATTTTTACTGTCATTTTCTGCTACTGCAAGAATACCGCCTGTTTTTGACACAATACAGGACTGCTTTTTAGTATTAATAGAAGCCTTCGCATTTTTTCCATTTCCAATGGAAGAAATGGAAGAATTTGTTAATGTAATACTACCGCCTGCTGAGTCCATACTTCCGACATAGCCACCAAGGTAGCAATCACTGTCAGTTGTTGCATTATCAGTAACTGTTCCCTTCCAGCAGCAGTTTGTAAACGTTAACGCTGGAGAACCAGATGCTTCTCCTACAAATCCTCCGACACGTGTTGTCATGTTCGATTGTGTTGTGCCACTTGTTTTTCCTGTAAAGGTAATGGCAAGATCCGATGTTACATTCTGATAAGAAGCTGTTCCTTTCTCCTGAAGGGCTGTCACACCACCAACCCAGATTTCCTCCTTACTGATTAATCCATAGTTGATACTTCCGCTGATGGTTAGATTAGAAATACCACCTGCCAAATTTCCGGTTTTGGCAAAAAGACCGAGATAAGAATGATTATAAATCTGTCCACAGCCTGCATCTGATTCCTTACATTCTGTTTTTCCATCTGCCTTCACACCATAGACATCCCCGATATCCAATGTTAATGTATGGTTTCCGCCATTCAATTTTCCGGTAAATGCATCCTGTGTACCATCATCTCGCATAAGACCGGTAACACCCGTCTTTTCCAGATTAATGTCTGCTGTCAGAGATATCTGGCTGTCCAAACCGGCACTGCCGGAAAGGCGTAAAGCACCTTCTCTTCTCGCATTACTGCACTGCGTTGTCAGGGCAAGAGCTGTGAAATCCTGTGCATTTGAAATGTTCCCAAGTTCAAATTTTTTTACTGTTACGGTATGTCCCGCCTTGTCATAAGTAAGCAAAGTATTTGACGTATTTCCGTCTGTGCCGACCTGCTCGCTTAATGTACTGCCATCTACCCGAATAACTTCTCCCCAGTTTCCGATATCACTGATATACTTGCCGCTGCCATCACGCACCAAAGTCCAACCGCCATCAGCATTGCAATTAGAACCCGTTCCAACGGCATAGACCAGTGCGGTTTCACGCTTACCAACTAACTGTCCATATTGACTGCCTTCCCCACCTGGCTGAATTCCAGATAAATCTGTTTTTCCATAAAGGCGTACCACTCCATCTGGCAGGTTCCCAACCAGTCCACCGGAAGCACCATCTTTATTTACCGTATTATTATTCTCACTTGAAATCTTTACCGTTCCAATGTCAAAGAAGCCAGAAGCATCATCAGCCGAACAGTTTGCCACAAGGCCGCCAAAATAACTGCCATTCTCCACTTTCTGATTCACGGCTACTGCCAGATCATCTATCTTTACATAGCTTTTTCCAGTTACTTCTGCGATCACACCGGCATATGCTGTTTTTTTCGTCCCATTATGAGAAGAGGTGATCTGTAAGTTTTTCAATTCCAATGCAGAAGCCAGGTTCTTTGCCTCATACTTTCCGATCAGGCCACCGTAATTCTCCACGCCATTACCAGTAGAACTGACATTTGCAGCATTTTTACTTACTCTCATAATGGTATAGGTATGTATTCCGCCACTCTCTGCTCCATTTTGCAGCACACCAAAAACACCTCCGGCATACTTTCCAGAAGTGATAGTAACATCCTCAACAGAATATGCAGCTAAATCCAGTGACAGATTTTCTTGAGAAATCGTGCCAAAACCAAATAGTCCACCAGCTGCACCACTTGTTCCATTTGCAGAAAGAGATGCATTCATAACAGATACTTTCTTTCCATCCGTTACGCTGACAGGGTTATTTTCTGCCAGACCGATCAGTCCACCGGCATTTCCATTTCCAGATGTAATGCTGCCGCTGACTGTATAATTTCCCTGAAGAATGATTTCGGCACCGGCTTCTGTACTTCCGACCAGACCTCCTGCATTCTGTGCCCCGTTCACACTTCCGCTATATGCAAATTCTGTACCAACCGTCAGGATCGCATTTGCAGCCATGCAACCAACAAGAGCACCGGCTGCCTGGTTTGTAGAAGTTACATTAAAATCTGCGTTTCCTGTAAAACTAATGAGATTTAATGAAGAACCTTCTTTCATGGTATTACAGAAAAAGCCTTTGTTTCCTTCCCCAGTTACCGCCGTCTTTGCTTTTGGTATTATGCTGGTGACCTCCAGTGCGACAGATGTATTCTCTCCAAGTGTCCCTATGATGCCTCCAAAGGAACTATAATTAGCATTTTCCTCTGTAGTAGCTTTGCTTTCTGTATCAATATTCAGGTGGATGGTCTGAGAGGAAGAACCCGTATTCTCCCCTGGCACATAGCTTTTCGCCAGAATAGGATCTGTCATATTATCAGCTGCTCTCAGATTCAATGTTGAGTTAATCTTCGCATCTCCGGAAATCGCATTAAACAATGACTTATCCAAAGTAATATAACCGGTATAATTTCCTGAAAAGCCTATTTCTCCTTTAAAAGGGAATTTATCTGAACCAAGACCTGCAAATTCAGTCTCGGATAAATCCCACTCATCCATATCATGGGGTGCCAGAGTAATTGTTTTATCCTGATATGTCTGGGCATCACTTTTTGATAACTTTACAAGATCATCTACCGTCTGTATTGTTTCGTTGTCTGTCCCCTCATCTGACAACAGTTCCAAAGTCAGATTTACTTTCTCGCTGTCATCATCCGAAACTTCTGTCTGATTTTCCGGCAGTTCTTCACCGAAAACTTCTGTTTCTTCCTGCTGTTCTTCCGGCAACTCTTCACCGGGAGCTTCTGTTTCTTCCTGTTGTTCTTCCGGCAACTCTTCACCGAAAACTTCTGTTTCTTCCTGCTGTTCTTCCACCATAACGGACTGGCACTCTATTCCGGCTTCTTCGGCGAACACCGCCAGATTGCTGTTTGACAGCACCGTTGTTACTGTGAGCATGGACGCAATTATTCTTCTTATCTGTCTCTTCATCTGTCCATCCTCCTTATTTCTTAGTCTTTCTTCCTGATTCTGTAATTTTTTCACTTGTTAATCTGATATAAGATTTGATAGCATTCCAGTCTTCCGGTATGGAATCATCGCTGTGGACCGGGTTTGTTCTGTAAAAAGTAATATCGTACTGATTGAATCCGGAATCTCCTCCCGCCTTGAAGGTCAGGCTGTTGTTATTACTGATTATATAAACATTGGTTGATTTTTTTATATCCTCCAGGAACCACGGATCAATCTGTACGTGTGCAGTATCCCAGGTCAGTGTAAGTTCTGCATACTCGGAACCGGTAATCCTGGTGTTGATACACCCCAGATCATATGCTTCTTGCCCCTGCTCATCATTTAAATAATCAATCTTCCATTCTGAAGAGGCCACGTCTTCCGAAAAAGATATCGTTCTTCCCAGACTACGATATCCATTCTTGCCGGATTCTGCGATTATCTTAATTTTATAACCCTTCATATATCCAGCAGGAACAGTAATGCTATAGATATGTTCTGACTTCTGCCCCTTTGATAAGGTATATTTCGGATCATTTAAGTCTGAAAATGAGATATCATTCCACTTGTATCGTGACAAAACATTCGGATCTGTCACTTTTTTCCCATTCTGATCCAGAAGAGAAACCTTTATTGTATAGTTAATGTCTTCTGATGCGTACTTTTCCGGATTATCCTGTGCATAATTGCAAACAGAAACCTTAAATGTACTTTCTGTATCTTTAGAAAACGACATAAATTTACTCTGTATGTCATCGTCTTTATCATACTCAAGTAAAATGTTCGAGGAAAACAACTGCTTTGAGCCAACTGTGGATATTGTTCTTTTTGCATTGCTCAGACTGGTATATGCTGCCAGTGAACCTGCTATCAGAAGAAACATACACGCCAGACTGCAGTTTATAATGATCAGTAAATTTGGAGTTCTCCTTTTCATTCTTCGTGCCTTTCCTGTTGCTTTCATTTTCGCAGCAATGCCCTTTATCTGCTTGCTGTTAAGTATACAATATCTGTTTCTTTGTCTTCGTGAACTTCTCCCGCTTTCCAGCTCACACGGATTACATAGTAATCAAGAAACTCCTTACCCTCTATAATATTACGTGGTTTCATTACCTTAATCCCATTTTCTTCTGCCAGAAAATAGAGAGGTTCATTATTGTCCTGCACTTTAGTTCCTGCAACTATGTTTTCTTTTTTTTCATCTCCATAACTTAAATCATGGCTCTGGTATTTTGCCGGAGATTCCTTGTTCGCCTTAATTTCGTTCATGGAAAGACCTCTTATAACTGGATTGTCAGTAATATTAAAGGTTGCCTTATTATCCGGGGATTCAAAAGTGACTTCGCCAGATCCATTCTCGACTAAATTCGCTCTGTACACATCATAATGAAATGCAATATTCGTTGTATACGCCAGCTGCAGGGAATAGTAATCCACCGGTTTTCCATATACGCAGAATACATAATCCTTTGAACCGGCTTTACCTTCTCCTACCTCGATATCTCCCATATCCAGATATTTGATATCCTGATTATTTCCGGAACGGATGTCAAGTACAATCGGTGCCTTGATCCATGCTGCTGTGGTCATTTCTCTCTGTGTGCAGAACCATGCATAGGAAATTGCCAGAAGCAGAGCTGAAATCACCAGTGCCGCACCGGACAAGATCAATTTTCGTTTCTTTTTTTTATCATCTGTATTAACGCTCATTCTGTGCCTCTGTCGTTTTGTTTGTTGTTCCCAGATATCTTAAAGTTGCTGTGACAAAAGAAATCCCTGCTCCTATTTTCATGTCAGCCTGATTATAATAGGAAGACAGGTCAACAAAAAGCTGTTTGTCATATTCATCATTATTCTTCCCACTTTTTTCATGAATATTTGAAATTTCTTTTACTTCAGCATAATCTGTATCAAGTGGTTGTCCTGTCAGTGAACTGAAAAAATATTTATTCGGATATTCTTTCATATCTGTTACAATAGTATTCCTAAGTTTTCCTGTGGAGTCTTTATCATCAAATTCCACGGTATTTTCATTCAGAAAACTGTCACCCTTATTAAGAAGTATTGTAGAAAGATTCAATGGCCATACCCAGTAAATTGAATAGTCGTATTTTTTATCTTTTACTGCATTCTGTATCTCAATTTTAAATTTTCCGTCTTTGATCCATGTATATGCCATCTTCCCATCAGGCTGTTTTTCTCCCAGGAAATACAGGATATGACCACTCAGCAGACCTGTTTCCACAGGGCTATTTTCCACAGTTACCGGATTATTATCTGGCCCAATATGAAACGGAGAAATATCCAGAGAGAAGTCCAAAGATAAATCTCCTGCTTCATATGTTTTGATAAAAAAATCCAGCTTTCCTTTCGTGCCCGGCTCCATGGCGTACTCTTTTCTATACTCCGCTCCGGTGGTCTCCTCGAAGCTTCCTCCATTCTTATAGTTATTCATATTACTGTTTTCACTCAGCATCCAGTTTATGCTTCCACCCTGAGAGGTATCATGCTCTTCTTTCTCTTTAGGAAAATACCTGGTAATTCCATCTTTTATTGTTTTCAAAAGATCATCATGAACACCGGCTTTTCCCTTTGAGCCAATCTCTATCCCCGAATATTTTGCACTGACTGTTCCAGAAGTTCCGTTTACCCGGTTATTACTGACAAACCAGGCAATGCAGAGTGCAATCAACGCAAACGCTGCTGCTATTATAAATACCGTATTTTGCACAACTTTCTTTTTATCTTTTTTAATTTTTTCCCCTAGTTCTTCAAGCGATAACTCTTCAATCTCTTTCTGCCAGTCTTTTCTTTTGTCTGCCATCCGATCACCTTTTTATTTCTTTGTACCCCAAAAAGGGATTTTGATATCACTACTCAGTTTTTATCTAAATCCCTTATTTTTACTATTTTATTCTGATTTCTTTCCAGTTTTCAAAAGTGAAGCGACTCTCTTTCAAATATTATGTCAAAATATCAACGTTGTCTATATAGGTGACTATTGTAACATAAGGTAGCGTTTTTTTCAAGAAATGCGGTCAAAAAGGCCTGTAAAACTTTCACTGTTTTGAGACGAAGTATGCCAGAACATCAATCAATGTTCTGTTCCTTAAACCGCACAGAAATGCCCAGTTCCCTTAAGTGCCGGACAGTCTGCTGCAAGTCCAGTGTATTCCTTGCGAATCGGCTGACCGATTTCACAAGGATGATATCAATCTTCCCGGCTTCACAGTCTGCGATCATGCGATTGAACTCTGCACGTTTTTTTGTCCCCGTACCGGAAATACCACGGTCAGCATAAACTCCGGCATACTGCCACTGCGGATTGCTCTGGATTAGCTGGCTGTAGTGACTGACCTGAGCGGAAAATGAATGGAACATCAGCTCGGTTTCCATTGAGATTCTTGCATAAGCTGCCACTTTCTTTTTCTGTGGCAGTTCCCGGATTGGCTCCGGGATTTTTCTGATTGTTGCCATTGTATCAACCTCCTCTAGTCTATTAACGCTCTAAAAACGCTATATATCCACTTATATCTGCTCTATAAATGTGACAAAGATAGGCTGGTATTTCTGGCGCATCATTGTATCGATTGCCTGCAGTTCTGGGTCAGTAATCAATCCCTTTTCTTTCATCTGTCTTGCGAAATGCATGGTCAGCTGATATGTTTCTTCCTTGTTGATTGTCACTTTTACCGTTTCAATGGCATCATAATCAACATTTTCTGCCCTGTGAATTAAAAACTCTATCCTCACATGACTGAAGTCACGTGCTTCCAGACGCTTTAGGCGTCAGACTAAATATCGG
>CAKRXU010000055.1 GCA_934424575.1 uncultured Blautia sp. | reverse complement strand
TTATAACTCTTTTTGGGTCCAATAAAACTCCCTTTTATGTTTTTTTGTAAAAAATTTGCGCGCCTAACTCATCACTGAAAGTAACGAGAATGCGGCGCGCAGTTATTCAAGCTAATTTTATGGCTCAAATTTCAATTACTATATATTAAGTCATCTAATTAACTGAATTGCAGATGACCAAATTCAAACTTACTATCTCACAGGTCATTTTGAGTCCTATTTTGAGATGGCTTCACCTGTATTTATTTCTTAGAAGGTCATTTTGAAATCATTTTGGGGATAGTCTGATCACTACTTTCTATCTGGCAGACCATTCCTCTGTCTTCTTTATTCTGCTTTTATTGCCCAGCGCATCTTTGTGGAGCGGGCGCGGCCATTCTGGGCGCATTCCTGGGCGGATGGACGGATGACATCTTTGGCGTAGTCGGAATAGATTCCTGCTTTGTATCCGACTTTGAGAGCTTTTTTGACCAGTTTGTCCTCGCCGGAGTGGAAAGTCAGGATTGCCACGCGTCCGCCTGGTTTGAGGGCATCCGGAAGTTTTTCCATGAATTCGTAAAGAACTTCAAATTCACGATTCACATCAATACGCAGTGCCTGGAAAACTCGCTGGCAGGTCTTGCGAATGGTATCTTTCTTTTCTTTTTCCGGAAGGAAGTCCAAGGTCTTCTCTATGATCTCGCGTAATTTCGTCGTAGTATCCACACGGTTTCCCTTGCGGATCTCATCGGTGATGGCTTTGGCGATTTCTTCGCAGTACGGCTCGTCGGAATTCTCATACAGCATTCCAGCAAGCTCATCGCGGCTGATCTTGTCCAGCCGCTCGGCTGCGCTGATTCCTTTTTCCTGATTCAGTCGAAGATCCAGCGGTCCGTCTGCGCGGAAAGAAAAGCCTCGCTTCGGGTTGTCAATCTGCATGGAAGATACACCAAGGTCAGCAAGAATGAAGTCAAAACCGCCTGCTTCCTTTGCGATCTCATCAATCGTACAGAAATTCTGAAGTTTCACTGTCAGGATATCCTCACCAAATCCCTGGTCTGCAAGACGTTTGCGGGTTTTTGCTGATTCTTCCGGATCCACGTCCGTCGCGTACATATGTCCTTCTCCATGCAGGCACTCCATCATTGCTTTTGTATGACCTCCATATCCAAGTGTCGCATCAAACCCGGTCTCACCTGGCTGGATCTTAAGAAAATCAAGGATTTCGTTTACCATGATCGAAATGTGCATTCCCGCAGGTGTGTTTCCTTTGCTGATGACATGCTCGATCGTGTCTTTGTATTTCTCTGGATTCAGTTCTTTATACTTCTCCTCGAATTTGCGTGGATATTTTCCTTTGTATCGTACTCTTCGTTTGTGTGGTGTCTGTGTTTCCTGTTCCATATCGTTCTCCCTGTCTTTGTATTTTTATTGAAGATTACATTTTTTCTTTTATAAATTTTGTTACTGTTCACTCCGTTCACAGCAACTTGGACAAAATGCATTCCAATTCACCTTCGATGGCAGCGTTTTGCCCCGTATGTCCCGGGATTTTGTCATCTTCATGACAAACACCTCATGGAATATTACCTGTCTACCGTTATAAACTTTTCTACTATATCAAGTGCTGTCTCACTCATAAAACCGCCCCATCCATGTCCGGCATTCTTAAGTTTGACAAATTCCACTTCCTTATCCATTCGTTTCAATGCCTCATATAAAATGCAGGACTGATTAAACGGAACCAGCGGGTCGCTGCCGCCATGCATAATAAGGATTGGCGGTGTCTTACGATTGCGGCGCAGATGTACCACGGGATTTGCCGGGTAAGCATCCTCTGGATGATCGTGAAGTGCTTTTCCACCGATCAATACTCCTGACGGACTGTCTGCGGAATCATGATCGATCGCAGACGGATACTGTGACGCTGCCACAAGATCGGTCGGTCCGAACCAGTCTATGATACAATCTACTTCGGTTGTTGTCTGCGGATATTTTTCCGGAAGATATTCTGCATCTCCGGTAATTCCTGCCATCAGGGCAGTATGCGCTCCGCTGGAATCACCCCAGAGTGCCACCTTACTCGCATCAATCCCATAATGAGCTCCATTCATTCGCAGGAAACGAATGGCTGCTTTGGTGTCTATTACCTGAGCCGGAAACGGTGCAAGCTCACTTTCTCTGTGCTCCACGATCGCCACGGCATATCCTCTTTCACACATCCGCACCAGTGTCGGAAGGCTCTGAAACAATTTCTGCTTATGCCAGGAAGATCCCTGCACATATACGATCAGCGGCCACTTCAGATCCTGTCCGTAGACCAGCGGTGTCATGATCTGAAGGTGAAGTTTCTTTCCGCTGTGTTCTGCATATTCCACATCCGGATAAAGTTCTGTGCAGTATCCGAAGGTGTCCTTTACTTCTATTTCTTTCACTCCCTCCGGAAGTTCCTCACTTTCCGGGAATCGCATTTTTTCCATCGGGGACAGTATTTTTTTCACCTTTTTCCTCCCGTATGTCTATTCTTATTTATACATTATTTCATATTTCTGATTTTAGATTATCATACCATGTCATCCTGCTCATCACAACTATAAATCTACTGACCAGCAGTGTCCCCCAATGACCTCAAAATAATCAACGTCAAATTATGCCACCAAATTTTCAGGTCAAAAGTGCCCCGTAGAAGAGCAAGTATAGAGCAGGTCCACAAATTCATGGGCTGCTAATGACTCTGAGAACAACAATTGCAAAGAAAGTCCACAAACTGTCCCCTTATTTTTTCTTTAAACTGCCTCTTTATTCATGTACAGTTCTGTTGTAAAGTATACCCAATCAAAAAACATAGGAAAAGGGAAGGTTAAGTAAGTTTCCGTTACTGAGAAAAACTATACAGTAACACTTCAAGTACTCTTACCTTCCGGGAAAGGAACAATTATCATGGCAAACACAAATGTACAGACAGCAGCAAACGACCGGGAGTTTACTTCTTCCGTTCAGTTTCTTACTGTAACAGCAATCTTTGTAGCACTTACTTACATTTTTACAGCATTCATCAACGTTCGTCTTCCGATCGCAGCAAACGGAGGACTCATCCATCTCGGCAACGTTCCGCTGTTCATCGGCGCGATCATCTTTGGTAAAAAGACCGGTGCGATCGCTGGCGGTGTTGGAATGGGACTGTTTGACCTGCTTTCCGGATGGACTTTATGGGCTCCATTTACTTTCGTAATCGTTGCTCTGATGGGATTCACTGTGGGAAAACTTACTGAAGACGAAAAACACCAGAACTTCAAATGGTATGTGATCGCACTTATCGCAGCCTGTGTGATCAAAGTTGTAGGATACTACATCGCAGAAGTTGTTATTTACGGAAACCCGTTCTCACCTGTTACTTCCATTCCTGGAAACCTGGTACAGATCGGTGTTGCAGCAGTCATCACACTTATCGTGATCGCACCGCTGAATGTTGCTGCTAAAAGAACAGGTTTAAAAAAATAATAAAAAGAAAAAGGACTTGATCTTATGTATAAAATTATGACACCGGGTCCGACGCAGGTTGCCGAAAACGTGCGCCTCGCCCGCAGCAGAGAATGTACAAACCCTGATCTCGATGAGAGCTTCGTAGAATTTTACAAAGAAACCTGCGAAGAGATCAGCCGCCTTCTCCACACCGACAACGAAACTCTTATCCTCGGCGGAGAGGGAATCCTCGGACTGGAAGCCGCCTGTGCTTCCATGACGGAACCTGGCGACCGTGTCCTCGTACTGGATAACGGTATCTACGGCAGGGGATTTGCTGATTTTGTTTCCATGTACGGGGGATGTCCGGAGCTCTATTCCAGAGATTACCGTGAAACTCTCGATGTGCAGAAACTCGAAGCTTTCCTCAAAGAACATCACGATTACAAATATGCAACGGTTGTCCACGGCGACACTCCAAGCGGAATGCTGAATGATGTTTCCGCGATCTGTCCATTGCTCAAGAAATACGGCATCATGACAGTTGTCGATTCTGTATCTGCCTCCTTCGGTGAGCCGATGCGCATCTCCGACTGGCAGATTGACATTATGTGCGGCGGTTCCCAGAAGGTCGTCTCCGCACCTCCAGGACTTACTTTTGTAGTTATCAGTGACGATGCAAAGAAAGCCATGACAGAGCGCAAGACACCGATTGCGTCTTTCTATGCAAACCTGACCACTTTTGCACATTATTATGAAGAAAAATGGTTCCCGTACACCATGCCGATCAGTGATATCTACGGACTTCGCACAGCGATCGACAATATCGCCGCTGACCCGGATATCCTCGCACGACATGAAAAGATTGCCGAGGCTTCCCGCAAGGCGATCACCGGGTCTGGACTGAACCTTTATCTTAAGAGCGGATTTTCCAGCACAGTGACCGTATTTGAAGTACCGGAAGGAACTACTGCAGCCGCCATCCTCGATGGTGTCAAAAAGGATTACAATATCATGCTTGCAGGTTCTTTTGATGTACTTGCAGGCAAAGTCATCCGCATTGGGCATATGGGAAACAATGCTGATTTTTACAATGTTCGTGAAGTTTTTGCTGCATTGGACGGAACTCTTGCAAAACTCGGCGTTCCGCTTAAAGCAAGCATGGAAAAAATCTTCTGCGACAGCATGAAATAAAGAGCATCCGAAACACGGATATCGATAGAAGCAATATGAAATCAGAAATTCTGTTTTACAAAATGTTCTGTAAAGAACTGAAAGAAAAGAGGCACTTTTACTATGAATAACAACCTGAAAAAATTAATCCTCGCTGCTTTATTTGCAGCACTTTCCTGTGTGGCAACCATGTCCATCCGTATCCCAACTCCGGGAACAGGCGGATACATCCATCCGGGTGATGCTATTGTCATCCTTTCCGGTGTGATCCTCGGACCTGTATGGGGATTCCTTGCAGGTGGTATCGGTTCTGCACTTTCTGACCTGATCGGCGGATATTTCGTTTATGTACCGATCACTTTCGTGATCAAAGGACTGGTTGCACTGGCAGCCGGACTTCTGTATCAGAAAGTCGGCAAAACTCAGAAGAGCCGTTACGCTGCAGTCGTTCTCGGCGGTGTCGCAGATATCATCCTGGTTGCAGGCGGATACTTCGTATGTGAATACTTCATCTACGGCGCAGGTGCTGCTGCCAGCATCCCGGCAAACATCATCCAGGGTATCGGTGGACTTGTTATTTCCTGCATCCTTTATCCAATCCTGATCTCCATCCCGAATGTACGTCAGATGACCGTCGCAACACGGTAAAAATGCAGATTTTGGCATCGAAAAATCTTCACCATGTAAAATCCGATGCTGGTAAATCAATATAGCATATGCAACAGGCATCGAGGAACAGATTGATCATCTGTCTCGATGCCTGTTAACAATTAACTTAAACTTTGTCTACTATTTTGGGGATTTTAGTTCCATGCTTTGATGCTCTTGGCATCTTCATGGGATTGAAATCCTTTTTATATTGTGATCAGATAAAGTACTCGATAACTTCCTCCGGTACGGTTCTGGTCTTTTCGTTATAGATGAGGACTGCTTCCCGCTCTTCCAACGGGCCGAGGGAATAGATTTCTTCGTTTTCCTGGTTAAAGTATTTGAATGGAACGATACGGTTGTAGGCTCTTGGATGATCTTTATCGATCAGGATGTCTTTCTGCTCATAAGGTTCATCCCAATAATATGGATCAAAAAGAAGGATATTTTCATTCTCCACTCCGGTCATCAGGACATAGTGCTCTTCGTCCAGATACAGACGGACAACTGCCACGCCACCGTGGTTCAGTGCATGATTGATGCGGCTCTCCTCACTTATGTACACGCTTCGTCCAGACAGGTATTCACTGCTCACGGACATGATTCCAAGCTCTCCGTACTCATTTAGCCAGTTGCTCAGGAACATCATCGCGGCTCTGGATGTTCCCCTTTTCCCCGGGATACCTTCCTTGCTGTGGCAGTCCAGGCAGTAGAGCATGGTATTTCGGATCGCCTCCGGCGGGATTTCCTCCCGTTCAAATAAATAGGCGATCGCATTCATCATGGATGTCGGCCCACAATCGTATTCAGATAACTGGTAATGTAATGGATTTTTCATAATAAAATCCCTCTCTTCGGTAAAGTTTCAATGCAACCAGTTTATACCAAACCGCTACATTTGTAAACCGATGAGAGGGATGATTGTGTTGCTATTCACTTTATTCACAGCAACTTGATCAAAATGTATTCCAAATCACCTTCGGTGATAGCATTTTGCCCCGTATGTCTCGGGATTTTGCCATATATATGGCAAAACACCTCGCGGGATATTACCCGTAAACAGTATAATAATTTTACACTATCATTTCGCTTTTCTGTTGCTCCCTACAACCAGGATCTTCTGCATGACGACCGGAGAGTTCAGTTCTTCTGCCGCGGCTACGACTGCCTGTACCATTTCCATATTTTCTACATTAAATGCACCTACGGCGTACCCGTTTTTCTGTGCATCCAGTAATAATTCCTTTGTTGTAACAAGACTCATTTTTATATCCTCCCATATTTTTTCAAATCTGACGTCTTCTCTTGCGTGTACAACTCCTGCTTTCATGTTACTGTCCTCCATTTATGTTTGTTCCGGCGAATCTTTACAATCCGCCAGATTATTTACTTATAGCTGTATTTTATTTCGCAGATCATTCCGCATTGCGTTTCATGAGATCTTTCAGATTCTCATACAGCGCCAGATACGTCTCATAATTTTTTCCATATACGTTATCGTTTGCATGATTCGGTTCATACCTTCTGGTGATCTGCACGGTCTGTGCAACGGCATCTTCAAAACTCTCATACATTCCGACGCCTACACCTGCCAGGATCGCGGCGTGTACGACTACTCCGAGGATTCCAACTCCAAAGTTTCCTGTTACTGTGTAAGCGATGGCTCCTGTAAAAGCCATGTGCCAGATGTTCCATACGTCGATGTTCACGGTCTTTGTAAGCTTTGTGAGAAGCATGACCACGTTTACCAGAATTGCCACCGGAATGGCGATCGTTGAGATGCCGGAAGCAGCTGGCTTAATGCAGGGGAATACCCTTCTGCCACCACAGGATCTGTCCGGAAAAAATCTGCGACTTTTTGTCCGATTTCTGTCATCAGTGCACTAGCTTCATCCCTTGTTCGGATGGGAATGGACTTCCAGATTGCCGGTGTGGATGTATGCCTTGATCTCGTCGAGGTCGTTGATCACCGTCGCACGGCTGACGGCCATGTGGTCTGCGATCTCTGAAAGTGTGATATAGCCTTTTGCTGTTACCAGAAGGACCGAGGTGATCTTTTTGCGTTCTTCTTTGGATAGTTTGTAATCGTAGAAATCCTTTTCATCGAGGCTCTCCAGAATCTCTGCAAAATCACTTTCACGCAGGACTTTGCCGCCTCTTCCCAGTTTCAGATTCGCGAGTCCCTGTTCGGTCAGAAGATCATTGATCGCATTCAGGTCATTTCGGACGGTCCGCTGGGAGATCTGGAATTTCTCTGCCAGCTCTGTGAGGCTTATTTCCTGTTCTGTTTTGCTCAATTTCCGGATCATGGAAACAATTCTTTTGTTCATACGATGTTCTTCCTGTATTTTTTTATTTACATGGTTTTCTTTCTATGGAGCAGTTATTTATAGTTTTCTATGTATGCCAGGATCTGCTCCGGATCGTCCATGAATGCACAAAGTTCCATATTGGAAGCATCCATAAATTTCTCGTCTGCGGTATGCTGAAGAAGCGCCTTCATTCCATCGTAATAGCCGTTGATATTGTAAAGGACGATCGGACGGTCCAGCCTGTGCAGACTTTTGAGTGTCAGGATCTCAAAAAACTCTTCATAAGTTCCGATCCCGCCTGGTGTTACGATCGTTGCATCTGAGCGTTCCTCAAGGAGTTTCTTGCGCTCGCGCATGGTTTCTGTAAAAATGAATTCGCTGCAGTTCTCATACAAAACTCCCGGCTTGTCGAAGAAACGTGGAGCAATGCCGAGAATATAACCGTCTTCGGAATCAACGCCTCTGGCTGCTGCTCCCATCATTCCGGTCGCTCCGCCGCCAAACACAAGACCATGTCCCCTCTTTGCCATCATTTTGCCAAGTTCTTCTGTTTTTTCATAATAGATCTGCTCCAGTTCTGCACTGGAGGCTCCGTAAATGCATATGTTCATAATTTACTCCAATCCCGCGAAAAATAACTCGTAAAAATCATCCTCACCTTCCAGCATCGGAGAATTTTCCCCGCCGCCATTGGTGCTTCTGCGCATGGTGGCATAAAATTCTTCTCCAGCTGTGATAAGGTCCATGTCGTAGATCTCATACCCCAGTTCCCTGCATTTCTGGCAGAATGCGCTGAGAGGCTGTGGGGCTTTGCGTGTTTCCAAAAGCTCGGCTCGAAGGTTTTCGTTGCGGCGGGCTTTGCTTTTTAGTTCGTCTAGCATTTCTGTAATTTCCATGAAGTTTCCTCCTTTGATCAATGGATGTGCCACAGCACTTCCTTTATATGCAATACAAATGCGAAATGCAGACATACACCAGCGTATATGTCTGCACTACTTTTCTGATTCTGTGGTGTTGTCTGAATATAAGATACCACATCTTCCTTATGTAATTCAATAACTTTCAGAACAACACACATCCCGTATAAGTAATCGTTCTTGGTCCATAGTAATATTTCAGATCATTATCCCGGCATACCTGCGTCACAAACAATCCGTAAGCTTCCATGGAAGAAATCGTTTTTTCCGGGAAACGACAAGGTTCCGGATATGCACATTTTGGGCAGATCCTGCAGCCTCCTGCTCCTAGCATCAGCATGTCAGGAAATACTTTCATCATCTGCTCCCGCAGAACTTTCAGATATTCTGTATGTAGCTGCTCTGTCTCTCTGTATATTCTGGTATCAATATCCCGCCGCAGCACTCCAGTCGTCTGCACCAGAATACCTCTTTTATAAGCACGCATCCTGCTTTCGCATTCATCCAAAGTTCCACAGGCAGGCGGACAGGTCCAGTTGTGATTGTACGCATGACACTTATCTTCTGCACATGTCTCACGCACCAATGGCATTACCTTCAAAGTCTCCGGATTCAATACACCAGCTTCTGAAAATCCGATTTCTTTTGCTGTCCTTATCCATTTTTCTGTAATTTCGTCATCTGTCATCATCTGTTATCACACCTCCGAAAATGCCATCTGCTTCGCAAAAGTTCTCTGGAATTGTGGCAGACTTGCCAGATCCAGCGGTTCAATTTTTTGCACCAGTTTGCCGGTCAGTGCAAACAACTTCTGGTCCATGGTAATCTGACGGCATCCCATTCCGGCAGCATTGCCACCAGCGATCACTTTAGACAGCAGCGGCTCTGGTATCAGGCCGATTCTTGCCGCACTTTTTGCATTCATATATGTGCCAAATGCGCCACACAGGATCACCCGGTCAACCTGCTCGTAAGTGATCTCAAGTTCTTCCATCATCAGTTCAATCCCCGCTGCAATGGCTCCTTTCGCCATCTGCACTTCCCTGATATCCTCTTGTGTCAGAGAAATCTGGTCTGTAACTGCATAGATCCGATTCTTCTCATCCCCATAATATGCTTTTTGAATCCTTCCCCTGCGGTTAAGGATTCCAAGATCCAGCATCACAGCAATCGCGTCGATCAGGCCTGAACCACAAAGTCCCTGAACTTCCACATCCGGTACAGAAGATCCTTTTTTCAAAGTTTCTCTCCAGCCTATCACGGAACTGCATACCGTATCATCTTCCATCCAGATATGATCAACTGCGCCGGGACCGCCTCTCATACCACAACTGATTCGTCCTCCCTCAAGAGCAGGACCTGCTGCGGTAGAACAGGCTACCATTCGATCTTTATTTCCCAGAACCATTTCTCCGTTGGTTCCAATGTCGATCATCAGTGTGATCTTATCCTCTTTATACATTCCCGTGGACAATACACAGCCCATGGTATCTGCGCCGATAAAGCCCGCTATATCCGGAACCGTCAGTAACACCCCGCCTGTCATATCTATAAAATAGTCAGAAAGCTTTTCTCTGACCGGTTTTTTGATTGCCGGTGCAAACGGAGGATGTGTCAGATTTTCCGGATCGATCTTCAGAAAGATCTGCTGCATGGCCGGATTGCCGACAATCGCCATCGTTCCGATTTTCTCCGGTGCTTTCTTGTATTTTCTACAGAGAGTATGAACAAGATCTTCAATTCCTCGTCGGATCTTCTGGCACTGTACATCCAGCTCTCCACTTTCTGCCGCCTGGATTCTGGATATTACATCAGCTCCATAAGGATACTGAGGGTTCAGCATGCTCTCCGACCCAAGGATCCTGCCGCTTTTTCCATCCAGCAAATATGCTACAACTGTGGTTGTACCAATATCCACACTGATATGACAGTCACCCTCTTTCACCGGAAATACTGCAAATTCTGACTCCATTCCATTTGCAAGGATCCCAGTACTCTTTGGTGCTTCCGGCAGAATAACGGTCACATCTTCTTCCACCTGATACTGGCATGCCAGTACTTCCTGTTTTCCCACCCTGACTTTACATTTTCCACAAAGTCCATGACCGCCACATGGTGCATCTAACAAGAGGCCGGCACTTCTGCCAGCCTCTTGAATGGACGTACCTGCGGAAACTTTTACAGAAACATGATCTGGTAAAAATACAATTTCCGGCATATGTCCTCCTTTTTCTTATTTAAAGATTCCCTTTCTGAATGCCCTGTTATATTTGCGTCCTCCCTTATCCTTCTGGGATAAAGCTTCCGCTGCATAGAGCGTTCCCATCATAAAGGAACTACATGGGTCCATAATTGCGGAATCCAGTCCAGCTTCCACCGCAACAGTCATACATCCTGCATTGACATATTTTCTTGCAGGCATGTTAAAGCTGACATTAGACAATGCTCCTGTCACTTTTACCTCCGGTGCGATCTCATGGATCTTTTTGATACAAAATGCAAAATCATCCATAGAAGTCGGTGCGGTTGCAAGTGCCATTACGCAGGGATCAATATGTAAATTCGACAGCTTCACACCAAAATGATCTGCTTTGTCGATAATGCTTTTTGCGATCTCTAACTTCTTATCCGGCTGCATGGGAATGCCCTGCTTGTCACAGGTCAGCCCGATCACATTCCAGTCAGTTCCTGCGATCAGCGGAAACAATGTCTCACATTTGGTTCCTTCTTCATTGACAGAATTGACCATACCCGGACGTTTCAGACGCCCCTCTTCAATGATACGTTTCAGCAGAAGCGGATTCGGACTGTCAATGCTGATAGGAAGATCTGTGACATCCTGGATCAGGTCGATCAGCCATACCATCGTATCATATTCTATTTCCGGTGCAGTGCTTGGCGCACAGTCAATATAATCTGCTCCTGCCGCTGCCTGTGCAGCTACACGCTCCCGGATCAGTTCTTCATTGTGATCTTCAATGGCCTGTTTGATCGAAGGTATCGCACCATTGATCTTTTCACCTATAATAATCATACTGCTGTCTCACCTCTGTTATTTCTTATGCTGCACTTGCCCAGTTTGCACATACCTGGACAGTCTTCTGCGGACTGTATGCCCATTCGTCTGCTCCCAGTGCCTTGCAGGCCTCTTCACTTACCGGGTTTCCTCCAATAATGATCTTCACATCATCACGCATACCTGCGTCTGCAAATGCGTTGATGGTATTTTTCATGGAATCCAGTGCCAGTGTCAGCACACCTGACAATGCGATGATCTTGATATTTTCCTGTTTTGCAACTTCTACTACCTTTTCAGGCGGAACATCGATTCCCAGGTCGATAACTTCAAATCCACCAGCTTCCAGCATGGCCTTTACAATATTTTTACCAATGTCATGAAGGTCATCTTTAACGGTGCAGAGGATCATTCGTCCCAGTTTTTTGTGATCTGCACCAGCCAGTGCCGGTTTGATGATATCCATGGCTTCTACCATGATCTCACCTGCGTAGATCAGGTCACCTACGAAGTACTCACCTTTTTCAAACAGGTCGCCTACTGTAGCCATTCCTTTCTGGCATGCTTCCAGTGCTTCTTTGACACCTTCTCCATTGTTATCCATAACTTCTTTCATCATATCAAGGACGGTATCCTCATCAAGATCGGCCATGGCCTGTTCTAATTCTTTATAATCCATACTGATTCTCCTCTTCATCTACAGATCTGACAATTCTGCTTTTTATAAATACAAAAGTTCCCAGGTATAAGTTCCCATCAGCCAGAAGCGGAGTTCTTTTGGAAGCTCCCACTCTTCATCAGCAAGAAGTTCATTTACGATATCCTGTAAATATTCCTGATTGGTCTGTTCTTTTTTCTCTTCACTCATGACGAACCTCCTTATTTCTGTGTCCTGCTCAGTGAATACTCATGAGCAAAATTATAGGCATCGATCAGATTCTGATTTACATCGCCCGGTGCGATCCATGCTTTGTCTGTACAGAACAGGAAACCGTCACCTGGCTGACATGC
>CAKRXU010000054.1 GCA_934424575.1 uncultured Blautia sp. | reverse complement strand
GAATTTGGCATCTCATCAGACAGGATATTAAGGGATTTTGTTCCTGTCGATACTGGAGGATTTTGCTTGAAATAATGCATGAAATTGTCTTATAGAAAACAAATAATTCTTATAGAAACTTAAGTTTGCAGACTATACTCCGTACAATGATGTAAAAAGGAGACATCGTATGGAGTATAACAAAACAGAACTAAAAAAATATAATTATCTTATCGGACAGAAAATAAAAGCGATCAGAGATCTGAAAGGTTTTAAACAGGATTATGTTGCAGAAAAATTAGGAATATCCAGTGGTCATTACAGTAATCTTGAAAATGGGCATAAAACCTGTACTCTTTATATTCTGATCAGACTGTGTCAGATTTTGGATACTACACCAAATGAATTGCTGGAAGGCTGTCTTTATCATTAATTTCTTTTTTTAGAATGGAAATGTATGTCTTAAGTTTCTGAGGAATGGGAACTCCCATTCTGCCGGCATTTTCAATAATCGATAATACTTCATTAAGAGAGTACCATACGGTGACAAAAACTCCAAGATAGAGGTTTCCGGGATACGTGATTCCAAGACTCTTTGCGGAATGAAGCAGTAGTTCATCTACGGAAAAAGCACTGGCAATAACCATCCAGCATCCGGTTTTTTTGATAATTCCCCAAAATCCTTTTTGAGAACGCCATCCATAAGAAACATCGTCAGGGTGGTCAATCCCTTCTTTACGGCTGGCAAGCATTCCTGTGATATAATCAATGAACATAAGGAATAAAAGGCACAGGAGCAACATCCCAAGTGCCTGAAATTTGGCGCTGATCCAGGTGATCATCCAGGATAACAGTAGCTGTATTGTGTGCCCGGATTTCATGTAAATTTCCTCCTTTCTGCCAGAAATTCCTTTTTTATACGGTTTACATATTGAACGGAGAGTTGCATTTTAGCTGCAATTTCAGAACTGGAGTATTCATCGATAAGTGCGTACTGCAAAATACGCTGTCTGGTCGGTGAAAGGGATTTCATATACTGGGCAAGAGAGAGGCTTAAATCTATAAGGCTGAAATCGCTATAAGATGGAAGCATAGTAAAGTTATCATTTGCTGATATCTGTTCATATTCCTTGTGGCGTATAGAAGTACGACAAAGATATTTGAAATAGTTTAATATTCCTTTCTGAAGATAACGGATACATTCTCCTTCGTTCTGAATGTATGTTATGGAGTGTACAGCTGCTAAAAGGGCAAAAATAAGTTCCTGCTGTGCATCTTCAAATTCCATTGCATGACATTTATACGCATATTTACGTATCAAAGGCAGAAATTTGTGAATCAGCAGTTCCTGAGCCTGTGTGTTGCCTTGTTTTGCTTGGGTGAGGGTGGAAATAAAGCTAGTCGTATCCATGATTTTTCTCCTTTTGTTAGAAAGAAGAAAAAACAGTCGGAATTAGAAACTAAAAATCAGAGAAATGTAATCATATGAGAAAAAAATAAAGTGGATAAAAAACAGATAGAAATAAAAATGTTTCAGTAAGAAACATAATCCAATGAAAGGGGAGAGACGTATTATGATAAATATTGCGGTATGTGATGATGATGTGCAGTTTGCAGCAGCATTGGAAGAAAAAATTCTGGATTATGGAAAGCGGAAAGGTGTCCGGCTGGATACAGAAGTATTTTCAGATGGGGAAAGTTTTCGGCAGGCTGTTTTCAATGATAATTTTTATGACCTTGTATACATGGATGTTGAAATGGGAAAAAGCGATGGGATATATACAGTTTGGGAGGTAAAGAAGAAGCTTTCGGAAGTACTTGTAATTTACGTAACCTCTCATGAGACATATTTTACGGAAATGTTTGAAACAGAGCCTTTTCGATACCTTAAAAAGCCGTTGGACGAAGAAAAGTTCGAAGAATATTTTACCCGGGCATTGGAGCGTATACAGAGACATTTACACTATTTTACTTATTCAAGCAGACATGTGACATTTCGTATTCCTTTCAGGGATGTTCTGTACCTTGAAAGCTACAGAAGGCAGATCATCCTTCATGGAAAGGAGGGAAGCGATACTTTCTATGGAAGGCTTGGTACAATAGAAAAGGATTTGGAACAGGGCAGTTGTCCTTTTATCCGGATCCATCAGTCATATCTGGTAAATCCTTACGGAATATGCAGATATCATCCGGACAGAGTTGAGATGGAAAACAATGCAGTTCTTCCTATAAGCGAGGCCAGACAAAGAGAAGTAAAGCAAAAGTATCACGAGTTTTTAAGAAGACTTTAATTTATGCCAATGTAACAAAATTGTAATAAAATTTGACAAAACAGGTAAATTCATGGTAACATACGCAATTGACTGTGGCCGTGAGTTATCTGTTTTATTTTTTTCAGGGAACAGAGCAGCAATCAACGGCGGAATCTAATGTGAACAGGAATGAAAAAGGAGAGTTCAATGTTAAAAAAAATTACAGTAGTATTGTTAGGTGTGTGTGTAACTTCTATGACTTTAACTGGTGTGCAGGCAGCAGATTTCAATTCAGGAGACTCAGACAGTAAAGTTGAGATTGAATTTCAGGAAGAAGACAACAGTACAGATAAGACAGAATCCGAAGATGCTGAAGATGGATTGTTCAGCGATGGAAGTGACGATATTCAGACAGGTGAACTCAGTGCGATCGCGAACCAGATCGCAACTCAGGTTCAGAGCCAGGCACAGGATTATCAGACAAAGAGGCAGGAAGCCCGGAAGGTGATTGATGCCCGCGAAGTAGAGCGAAGAGCACAGGAGATCAAGGAAGAAACAACGAAGATCCGAAAGGAAGCCCAGGAGGCCGCACAAAAGAAGGCGGAACAGGAGCGGGCAGCACACAGAGAGAAGATTGCACAGTTTGCACTTCAGTTTGTGGGAAATCCTTATGTGTACGGCGGTACAAGTCTGACAAATGGTGCAGACTGTTCAGGATTTGTGATGTCTGTCTTTAAGGAATTTGGTTATGACCTTCCGAGAGTAGCAGCAGCGCAGTATGAAGCTTCTCAGAAAAAGGACATCAGTCAGCTGGAAACAGGAGATCTGGTATTCTATGGGGCAGGCGGGATCAATCACGTTGCCCTCTATATTGGAAACGGTAAGATTGTTCATGCCAGCACAGCGGCAACAGGAATCAAGGTATCCGATTATAACTATGAGACACCGGTTGGAATCGGAACCTATGTTGAATAAAACTATCAAAGATAAAGCCCCGGAACGTAAGCTCCGCGGGCTTTTTTTCTGTAAAACCGACGGAGATGGAGTGAAACAGAGAGTGTGGTATCGCACTGACAAAAAAGATGTGTGACAGTAATTTTGAGGAAGAAAAACAATAGAAATCAGTGGTCTGGCAAATTGCACAAAACTTGTCGGAAAATGTGGATAATGTCGATTTAGGTGCAAAAGTTATCCACATTTCAGAATGGTTGATTTTACTGAAAAATTGAGTTATACACAAAGTTATCCACATTATCCACAAAAATTGGATGTGGAATACCAGATTTACATAAAACAAAAAGAAACAAATGTTTTGGTCAATAATAATGAAAATAGAAAAATAGCGAAAAAGATAATAAATCCTATTGACATTTTCATAGTGAAAATATTAAAAAGTTTTTCAGTTAAAAGGGTTATTTTAATGTTTCAAACAATAATTATCTGACAATTTTGCAAATAAATACAGCCCACCCGCATATTTGCGGTGTGGGCTGTATGCTATCTCCCGGAGGAGTTCTGTTTCATTCGTTTGATAACCTTTAACCTCGTAAATTCCTCACGCTCTTTCTCTTCAAGCGCATTCTGGATATCCTTAGTAAGTGCTTCATACTTAGGAATCGTGATGTTTTTAAGTGCATTGGCACGTTTCTGCGTCTTCTTGATATTGGCAGCCAGACGGATCGCGGCGTTTTCGATGCCGGATAACTGGATGGAAAGCTCTTTTACCTTTTCAAAAGCGGCCTTGGCTTCATCCAGTGACATTCTGGTGCTGTAATAAGCGTAGGTTGGTGTATTTGTCGTCTGCTTGTCATATTCCACAAGCGGGATCTCCGTACCCATAACGCTTCTGGTCTTGATGCGGATGGAGTTTTCCACAGGAACCGTGTAGGAAACCTGTTCGACGAAGGCAATACCGAGTTCCATGTTGGCTTTCTGGAGTGCTGCATAGGCGGCACGGAAAGTTTCATCGATCTGGGACTGGATGTCCTTTGCCTGGTCGATCAGCTCCATCATTTCACGGATCAGAATGTTACGCTTCTTGTCCATCAGCTCAAATCCCTGGCGGGAGAGAGCGAGAGAGTTTTTGGCAAGGATAAGGTTTCCCTTGGTGGGGAAGGTATTAGGATCCATAAAATGTCACCTCCCCTCAGCGAACAGTTTCTTTGTAATACTTGTTTAGGATCTTGGTGTCGATACGGTCAAGTTCGTCCTTCGGAAGCAGTCCGAGAAGTTCCCATCCTTTGTCCAGGGTTTCGGTGATGCTTCGGTTTTCGGTTTCGGACTGACCGACAAACTCTGCCTCGAAAGTTTTTCCAAATACCAGATAACGCTTATCCAGAGGGGAAAGCTCATCTTCACCGATAACGGAAGCAAGTGCTCTGGCATCTCCAACCTTTGCGTAGCAGGAGAAAAGCTGGTTTGCAACGTCCTGATGATCCTCTCTTGTAAAGCCTTCACCGATACCGTCCTTCATCAGACGGGAGAGGGAAGGAAGTACATTGATCGGCGGATAGATCGCCTGACCGTGAAGCTGACGGTCCAGAACGATCTGGCCCTCGGTGATGTAACCAGTAAGGTCAGGGATCGGATGTGTGATATCGTCATTCGGCATGGTCAGGATTGGAATCTGTGTAACAGAACCTTTGCCGCCCTGCACGATACCTGCACGCTCATAGAGAGTGGCAAGTTCGCTGTACAGATATCCTGGATAACCTTTACGGGAAGGAATCTCACCTTTGGAGGAAGAAACCTCACGCATTGCCTCACAGAAAGAGGTGATATCTGTCAGGATAACAAGGATATGCATGCCTTTTTCAAAAGCAAGATATTCTGCGGCGGTCAGCGCGATCTTCGGAGTCAGAAGTCGCTCTACGACCGGGTCATTGGCAAGATTCAGGAACATAACTACGTGGTCAGATGCACCGCTTTCCTCGAAAGTACGGCGGAAAAATTCAGCAACGTCGTATTTAACGCCCATTGCGGCAAATACGATCGCAAAATCTTCATCGGAATCATCACCCAGGGAAGCCTGCTGTACGATCTGTGCGGCAAGCTTGTCATGCGGGAGACCATTTCCGGAAAAGATCGGAAGTTTCTGACCACGGATCAGAGTAGTCAGACCATCGATCGCGGAGATTCCTGTGTTGATATAGTTTCGCGGGTATTCACGTTTCACAGGATTCAGAGGAAGTCCGTTGATATTAAGGCTTACCTCTGGAGTGATCTCGCCCAGACCGTCGATCGGCTGTCCGATACCATTGAAGGTACGTCCAAGGATTTCCTCAGAAAGACCGATCTCCATCGGATGCCCTGTAAGGCGTGTGTGTGTATTGCTCAAGGACATGTTGTCTGTTCCCTCAAAAACCTGGATAACAGCTTTGTCCTCATAGATTTCTACGATACGACCGATCTTCTGTGTTCCGTCATCCATGTGAAATTCTACGATCTCTTCATAGGATGCGTTTTTTACCCCTTCCAGAACTACCAGAGGGCCGTTTATCTCGCTTAATCCCAGATATTCGATTGCCATAAATAAGTCCCTCCTGTCAGCCGTTTTTCTCTAATACTTTGTTGTAGAATGTGTCGATATCCTGTCTGTACTGTTCAAATTTGTCCAGCTCATTGTTCGGAACATCGTATTTGATCGAAATGATACGTTCAAAAATATTGTCCTCTTTCAATACGGAAACAGGCATGCCTCTGTTGATGAGTGCCTTGGATTTCTCATACAGATAAAGAATCGTTTCCATCATCTGGAACTGTTTTTCCATTGGAACGCAGGTATCTTCCTGATGGAAAGCGTTCTGTTGGAGGAATCCCAGACGGATAACTCTTGCAATCTCAAGTGTCAGTTTCTGGTCATCCGGGAGGACATCACTACCGATCAGTTTGACGATCTCCATAAGAGAACTTTCCTGGTTGAGGATCGCCATGAGCTGGTTGCGGTCTGCGACAAATTTCGGGGAAACGTGAGTCCTGTACCACGGAGTCAGGTCTTCCAGGTATTCACTGTAACTGGTCAGCCAGTGGATCGCCGGGAAATGTCTCGCATAGGCAAGAGATTTGTCAAGTCCCCAGAAGCAGCGGACGAAACGTTTGGTATTCTGTGTGACCGGTTCGGAGAAGTCACCACCCTGCGGAGAAACAGCGCCGATGATAGAAACAGAACCTTCTGTTCCGTTGAGATTCTGCATCATGCCGGCTCTCTCATAAAAGGCGGAAAGCTTGGAAGCAAGATAAGCAGGGAAACCTTCCTCTGCAGGCATTTCTTCCAGACGGCCGGATAACTCTCGAAGAGCTTCTGCCCAACGGGAAGTGGAGTCTGCCATGATCGCTACATCATAACCCATATCGCGGTAATATTCAGCCAGGGTGACACCAGTGTAGATAGATGCTTCACGGGCTGCTACAGGCATGTTGGAAGTATTGGCGATCAGAGTGGTACGGTCCATCATCAGGTTTCCGGATTTCGGGTCGATCAGTTTGCTGAAGTCCTCGAGAACCTGGGTCATTTCGTTTCCACGCTCTCCGCATCCGATGTAGATGATGATATCCGCATCGGACCATTTGGCGATCTGATGCTGTGTCATGGTCTTTCCTGTACCGAAACCGCCCGGAACAGCAGCAGTGCCGCCCTTTGCAATCGGGAACAGGGTGTCAAGGATTCGCTGACCGGTAACAAGCGGAACACTTGCCGGGTAGCGGAGCTGTGTCGGTCTTGGGATACGGATCGGCCATTTCTGGGCAAGTGCCAGATCTCTGGTTGTTCCGTCGTCCAGCTGGACAGTTACGATCGGTTCCAGGATCGTGTAATCACCATCCGGAACAGCTTTGATAACAGTTCCGACCGGGACATCCGGAGGAACCATGGATTTGTGAAGGATAGAAGCAGTTTCCTGCGTCTCTGCAATGATCGTGCCAGGCTGGACGATATCGCCCTCCTTTACGGTCATATGGACGGACCATTTCTTCTGGGTGTCGAGAGAGTCTACGCTGACACCACGGGAGATATATTTGCCGGAAGATTTTGCGATCTCTTCCAGCGGACGCTGGATACCGTCAAAAATATTGTGGATGATACCAGGTCCGAGAAGAACGGAGATGGCATCGCCGGTGCCGGTAACAGTCTCGCCCGGACGGAGTCCGGTGGTCTCCTCAAAGACCTGAACGGTGGTCATGCCTTTTTTGAGTCCGATGACTTCGCCTACCAGGTTGTCTTTGCCGACATAGACCATCTCGGAGATCTTGAAGCCGGGATCGCCTTTCAGATAGATGACGGGACCGTTGACACCGTAAATAATACCTGTTTTATTCATGATTCAGTCCTCCGTCAAATTTGAATTCTTTACGCATTGCTGCCAGATTTGTGGCAAAGGAGTTATCGATCAGGATGTTTTTGCCCGGAATCTCCGCGCGGATCCCTCCGAGAAAATCTTCGGAAGAAACGAGGAGTGTACAGCCTGTCTTTGCACTGAGTGCATCTGCAAGTTCTTTGTCCCCGGCAGAAAGATAGATCTGGATCTCGTCATCTTCTGCGAAATCTTTTGCTTCTTTGATGCGGCGGCAGAGATAATCGCTGTATTCCGGGGTGGAAGTAAACCTGAGGGCTTTGTCTCTGACTTCAGCAAAAAGTGATTCTTTGAGTTCATTCTGTCTGAGAGACCAGTCTCTCTTGAGAGTGATCTGTTCAGCAGAAAGTGCTTTGTTTACTTCTCTTCGTACATGTTCGGCCTCAGCTTTGACTTCAGCTTCGGCAGTCTGTGTTCTGGATTGTTTATGTTCCTCCAGGACCTGCTCAAGATATGCCTTGTGGTCCTGGATGGCTTTGGCGGCATCTTCACGGGCCTCATCCAGAGAGACCTCGTAAAAGTGCTGCAGCTTTTCATCTATTGTCATTACATTTCACCTGCCTATAGTTGTTACTGTGTACTTCGTTCACAGCAGCTACAATTTCAATCCGATTGCTTCATTTACATATGAAGTGATAAAGTCCGGCTTGCGGCCGGTGCCGTGCCTGTCAGGGATTTCGATGATCAGCGGCGTTTTGTGATGGAGCCGGACTTCATCGATGATCTCAGGAAATTCCCGGCCGAATTTCTCGGTAAGGAGAATGATCCCAATTTCTTTGTCAGAAACTGCATATTCCAGAGATTCCTTCAGTTCACTTCGTTCATGGACAACGACGCCCTCCACACCTGCCAGACGCATTCCGGTGTAGGTATCGACGTTATCGCTGATAAGATACATTTTCATAGAAACCGCCTCTTAGATCAGAGTTTACCAAGGATCATAAAGGAAATGATCAGTCCGTAAAGTGCGATACCTTCTGCCATAGCTACGAAGATGATGGATTTACCAAACAGGGAACCATCTTCGCTCAGGGCACCGAGAGCTGCGCTTGCAGAGCTTGCAACGGCGATACCGGAACCAAGACCGGAGATACCTGTAACGAGAGCTGCACCAAGGTAGCCAAGACCTGTAGCGAGTCCGTCAGCAGAAGAGGAAGCAGCCTGTACGCTTGCTGTTCCTGCGAAACTTACGATGGTTGCTACGAGAAGCACGCCGAAGAAAAGGAAGCAGTTGGCGATCAGAGATTTTTTGTAGCGTTTTTTGCTCTTTTCTCCGAGGAAAAAGCAGCCGAAAGGTACGATAATGCTGAGTGTCAGTGCGATTGCGGTTACGATTTGAATGATCATGTTCATGGTGATATCCTCCTGATATAAAATAAAATATTTACTGAGCTGTTTTGCTGTTCTTTTTCATGAAAGGCTGGAACTCGCGGCCGTTTCCTGCGTAGAAACGACTGAAGATCTCATAATATTCCAGACGTAAAACCTGAATACCAACGATCAGTCCCTCCATGGCACATACGAAGATGTTGCCGAGGATAACGACGATCCAGTTGGGACTTCCTCCCTCTGTGGCTCCGGCGAGCATCAGGACAACCTCCATCATGGCGGCGTGGCTGACGGCAAAAGCGCCGATACGCAGGAAGGAAAGTGTGTTGGAAAGGTAACTCAGCAGAACTTCGAATAATTCAAAGAAGCTCTGGACAAAGAACATACCTTTCTGTTCCGGAAAGATCTGTGATTTTTTCTCTACCAGGTTGGTGAGAGGCTCTTTGAGGAACATCAGGATCAGCGGAACTGCAAACATTACAGTCAGGACTGCGGCTGCCGGAAGTTTTTTGCCGGAGATGAACAGTCCGACGGTCAGTACGATAGATCCATAAAATACAAGTCCGGCTACGGCATTGCTGTCGAACCAGGTTCTCTCGACATCTTTGTTCCGTATGGAATTGATGATGTTAAATACCATACAGATCAGAATGATAAACATTCCGAAGCCGATCGCGATCACGAATACGGCATTCAGACGTCCTACAAGCGGCACATCCATCATGGCATTCATAGGTTTGAGCCACCGTGCCTTGAGAACATCTTCGAATCCGAAGAAGCTTCCGTACATAAAACCGAAGAAAACGGAGAAAACACCGGCACAGCCGATGATGCCTGCGAGATCCATCTTTTTGGTTTTGTAGAGGAACAGTCCGCCGAGGAACAGGACCAGTCCCTGTCCGACATCTCCGAACATGGCTCCGAAGATAAAGGAGTAAGTGATCGCCACAAACCAGGTTGGGTCCATTTCGTTGTAAGCCGGAAGACCGTACATCTTGACATACATTTCAAATGGTTTAAAAAGTTTCGGGTTTCGAAGCTTGGTCGGCGGTTTTTTCTTCGCCGGTGCCTGCTGGTCTTCCATGAGACAGAAGATCTTGTCATCATCCTGGATGTCCTTCTGGAATGCGAGGGCATCTTTTTCTGTCATCCAGCCGCAGAGGATGTAGAATGTGTTTGCTTCACCCTGTGTGCAGGCTGCAAGTTTACGGATGTCGAAATTTCTTGAGCAGGCTTCCAGGGCTGCCTTGGCAGAAACGATCTTGCCGGCATAACCTGTGAGGAAATGCTGATATTCTGCCTTGTTTGCATCTAATCCTGCGTGGATATCGCGGTGGCGTTTGTCGAGTTTCTCGAAAGCCTGTCTGGCGGTACCCTGGTATTCATCCGGAACGAAGATGCGTTCAAAATGCATGGAAGAATAAACAGCATGTACCTTATGAGCTTCGTGCTCAGGGACAAAATAAACGCCGTAGACGTACTGGTCATCTTCTCCGCATTTGATGAATAAGGTGTCCAGATTATCATAAATGTATTTCTCAAATTTCTGCAGATATTGTTTCTCGATACGTCCGAACCGATAATGGATATATTTGAAGTTCAGGATTGTTGAGATATCGTAATCCAGATCTTTGAAAGGCCGGATGATCTTGAGTGATTCTACCATTCCGGCATGTTCTTCCTGAAGTTTCTGTTTCTGCTCTTCCAGGATATTGGCATGTTTCTGGATTCTGTCGACAGTGGCGAGAGCAGTTTCAACATCCATCTGTTCGGAAGTGGCTCTCTCGGATTCATCGAGCTGTTCGTAGAAACTGTCAACGATCGTTAATGCTTCCCGATAGGGGTTGATCTCCAGAAAAGGCGACAGGTTGGCGACATCTGTGAGCTCTGCGAGAGCACTTTCCAGATGGATCTCATATCTGGAAAGATAGGTCTTGGTCAGTCTGTCAATATCCGCCTTTGGCCCGGTGATGCTTAAAAATTTCATTTTTTCAATCAAAGTAAAATACCTCCGGGATTTTAATTGTTACGAATATACCGTATTGCTTCTTCCGCCGGGATACCATAACGGACACATTCGATGGCGATGGTCAGGCGGTTTACTTCGTGTTCTTTGTGATACAGGTAGGAGTACAGGACTGCCACAGAATAAGGATCCTTGCGTGCTTCTTTTTCAAGAGTGGTGCGAAGCATGTAGTTATAGAATTCTTCGATGTTCTGGGCGGAAATATGACTGTATTTCCTTCCGTAGTAGGTCTTGCGGAAAATAGACTGAGTCTCTTCATAGGATGCGGCTTCCACAAGAGAAGTGGTTTCTTCTTTTTTGAGTTTGTAATTCATTGGAATCAGCAGCGCGTAAATGTCAGCCGGTGCCATATTGAAATAACGCTTGGAGCGGAAGATAAACTGAAGGTTCAGCATATCGAATTTCTCTCCATAAGCTTTGGTGATCTCTGCGAGATCATTTCCGGAAAAAAGTTTCTTACGCACATGCCAGATCAGGGAAAAATAATAAAGGTCGAGAGCCATTCCATAATCAAACAGAAGAGCGCTTTCGCGGTTCTGAATCCTGGACAATGGTCCATAAAATTCATTTCCCTTCAATGCATTGACAAATTCCTCCATATTGCTGCAGGCGACCAGCCGGTCGATATCCAGTTTGGAATGCCTGCGGAAAAATTCTCTGTACGGAGAAATATCAACAGGATCCGTGTCGCGGTGATCAAACAGGTTGGTCATGATCTCCTTGAGAACACGGATCTCGTAGCGCCTGGAATAAAGATCCAGGAATTTACGCTGTTCCGGGTTCGCAAACTGATATATTTTTGAAAAATTGTGAAAGATCGAGGCTTTCAGTGATTTTTCAAGCAGTCCTCTGTGGCTCGTCGTCTCATCCAGAGAAGCCCAGAGTTTGGAATATTCCGGTGTTTTTTTGAGGTAGGCTGCTACCTGTGGGACACTGGAAAGTTCCAGGATTTCAAGAATCTGATCCTCGCTGGTCAGCTTGCTCTGCATGGCACGGATCTTGGTGGAGATTCCGCTGTAAGAAAGGAGATTTCCCATATTGCGTCACTCCTTTCAGCATTCAAGGAGCCTGTGGAATAAATCTTCCGAGAGCTGCTGGTGGTTTTGTCTGTAATAAGCATCCAGATCGTTAAGAGTCTTCTCTGTTTTTTGTCGGAGAAGTGTAAGTTCCTGGTCTTTCTGCTCTTCAAGACTGTTGCGAAGTTCCTGTATTTTTTTGTTGGTTTCCTGCTCCAGAGCTGCATCGAAATCCCTGCATTGCTGTTCCATTTCTGAGGAAAGAGCTGCTTTCGTCCGGTCCGCATCTTCCATGATACGTCGGGCAGTCGTTTCTATTTCAGATAACTTGTTAAGTATCTGCTCCATTTTTTACCCTCCTTTGACCTGGTTTTATTGGAACTTGACCATATAATACACCTTTTACGTGTGAATTTCTAGTATATATTGCATAAAAAGTGGTCGAATTCTTTATATTAAATATACAAAATACAAAAGAGAGAATAATTTTACGATGCACAGCAGCAGAATAATTATGGATAATGCTTGTTCCAAATATAAAAAACATGTATGATAGAAGAAAATATGGAAGAAAAATGGAGAATATTATAGATTATGAGATTAAGAAATATACCAGGCGCGAAGGACGCCATTACAGGAAGTAACTATGTAGTGCAGGAACCGGCATCACACAAGGGTAAATGGGCACAGGTGTTCCCGGAGGATCAGCCGCTCCATATTGAAGTTGGTATGGGAAAAGGCCGCTTCCTTATGGATATGGCGAAGCTTCATCCGGAGATCAATTATGTAGGGATCGAGATGTATGACAGTGTGCTTCTCCGTGCACTCCAGAAGCGAGAGAGACTGGAGGAGGAAGGAGAGAAGCTTACAAATCTGATGTTCATGTGCATCGATGCAAGGCTGCTCCCGGAAATCTTTGAGAAGGGCGAAGTCCAGAAGATCTATCTGAATTTCTCTGATCCGTGGCCGAAAGCACGCCATGCGAAGCGAAGACTGACATCCCGTGAATTCCTCGCGCGTTACGAGCAGATCCTGGCAGATGACGGAGTGGTGGAATTCAAGACAGATAATAAGGGATTATTTGAGTTCTCTCTGGAGGAAGTCGAGGCGGCAGGATGGAAGCTCCTGGCACATACCTTTGACCTTCATAATCAGGCAGATATGATGGAAGGAAATGTGATGACAGAGTATGAGGAGAAGTTTTCTTCTATGGGGAATCCTATTTGCAAGTTGATCGCGAAACAGGGTACACATACAAAGTAAGAACAGCATATTATATAGGAAGAATCTTCGCAGCGTGGCTGATGCCGGCTGCGGGGTACAACTTCCGGAGGATATGCCATGCCAGCCAGAAAAGGAAACAATCGCGTTCAGACAAAACTCTCCCAGTTTACCTACGATCACAGGCAATTGAATGTTCGTATGTCAAAAATCAGGAAAAACGCCACAGAATTAGGCAAATTCCTTGACTCCATGCCGCCGAAAAAAGGCGGAAAACAGGAAAAATAAAATTTTTTTAAAAAATTATAAAATTTTTCTTGACTTTTGTCACCAGGTTTCATATAATAATTCTTGCGTTGAGGAACAAACGCACAATCAAATAGCAAATGCGCTTTTAGCTCAGTTGGTAGAGCACCTGACTCTTAATCAGGGTGTCCAGGGTTCGAGCCCCTGAAGGCGCACTAAGAACACTGTTTTTGCGGACAAAGCGATAGCCGCGGGGACGGTGTTTTT
>CAKRXU010000053.1 GCA_934424575.1 uncultured Blautia sp. | reverse complement strand
CAACTTATTCCATCAATGAGATTTCTAAGATTGTCGGATATGATAACCAGCTTTATTTCAGTCGGCTTTTTCACAAGCTGAAAGGATATTCGCCAAGAGAATACCGGAAAATAAGAAATAAGTTGTGAAATCTATAATGTCATAAAAACTAAATGTCAAAAAAGGATGCCACCGAATCAAAGCAGATTACGTGACATCCTCTTATTTTTATTAGTGCTATTTTATAAATTCAACCGAATAGTAATACATGTACTCATTATCTGTATCAATGTATCTTCTGATTTTTTTCAATATTATCTATCTCAATATCTTCACCAGCCAAAAACTCATTAAGACTAATACCTAATATTTCGCATAAGATCAGTGGAATGTGTATCAAAGGGACTGAGGAAAGATGCACCATAGCATTAAATTCATCAATGACATTAGGACGGCAGCGTTTCTCACTTGCTCACGAATTTTACCATTTGTTTTATGATAATAATATGAAATCTGTTTGTGCCAAGTCAATCGGTACAGGCAATGAAACAGAAAAAATGGCCGATGCTTTTGCTGCATATTTTTTAATGCCTCGTGCAGCATTAGCTGACAAAGCAGATAAACTTATTTCAAAGCACGGAGGCAAAATTACCCTTCAGGATATTATCCGCATTGAGCAGTATTTCGGAGTCAGCCATCAGACTGCCGTGTATCAGTTAAATAATTGTGGCTATATAAACCGAGAGGAACTTGATGCTTTGTTAAATATCAGTGTCAGACGACAGGCAGAGACAATGGGCTATAGTTCTGATTTGTATCGTCCATTACCTGAAGAAAAACAATATCGCACCTATGGTCATTATATTAACCAGGCTGACCAGTTATTAAATCGTGATATTGTTTCATATGGAAAATATGAAGAATTATTGCTCACTGCTTTCAGAGATGATCTCGTATATGGCACCGAGGAAGGTGGTGAATTGATTGACTGAGCCACTTTTCTTTGATACAGATTGCATTTCTGCATTTCTTTGGGTAAATAATGAAAGCATTTCTTGCGAAGCATCAGTCAGAAAAATCATAGCAATGCTAACATAACATATAATAAAGGAGTCGAAATCCCTCTCTATGGAAATCGGCTCCTTCTTCATTGTCTGCCATCATTAGTACAGCGTATCCACATCCACAAGTTCCTTCGCATCTTCGATCTCAAGATATGCCACATCCTCGGGATGTTTGTTTATGATCTGTTTTCCGCCTTTGTCGCCGGTGATCTCCTGTAGTTCCTGGTAATATTTCCGGGAGAAGATGCAGGGGTTTCCGGTTTTGTCGTTAAGGAGGGTGCATGCCATGCCTTTGTGTTCTGATTGAAATTTGTACACCAGATTGACGATGGTCTCTGTGGTGAGCCAGGGCTGGTCGGATACGATAAAAAGGCAGGCGGCCGATTCTTTTGCAGCGGCTAGGCCGATCTGCATGGATGAGGAAATGCCACGTTCCGGGTGTGAATTGATCAGGACCCGGACTCCTGATTCTTGTGCTTTGGAAGCTATTTCTTCGTACTGGGTGACGACTATGATCTCGCAGTTTCCGAGTTCTGACGCTGCCTTTTGAAGCTTGTGCAATGTACGCAGATACATCGGCACTCCGCCGATTTCGTACAGCAGCTTGTTGGAGCCGAAACGGCGGCTGTTTCCTGCTGCCAGCATGATGAATGTGGGCTTTTCCTGTGCCTGGCTACCTTTATTTTGCGGCTCCTGCAACTTATTCATCCACACTTCTGCTTTTTCTTCTGTCCTATCAATACAATTACAGATACTATTATAATTTTGCTTCTGTAAACTCCCCCAGACCGCATGAACTCCCTGCTCTTCCAGTTTCCCTGCGATTCTCTCTGCTGCCTCGGCTTTCCCCCGGATATCTGCTTTATTTAACAGAACACAATACTCGCGTCCATCCACACATTTCCTTAATGCATCCGTGGAAACAGCGATCTTCACGATATCATCCTCTGTAACCACCTCTTCCATTCCTTTTCCAAGAAAATCCGCAACTTTCTCCGGTCTGTGGCAGGTCTTCTGGATTGGCTCTCCGAGAGCATCCACACCAACAACTCCGATAACCATCTCCGCAAACTCCGGGATCACTGGTTCCTGTTCTCCCGGTACTTTGAGTGGCAGGCGCTTTGCGCCGTCTGCTTCGATCAGAAGGACATCTGCGAGTCCTCTCAGTTCCTCTAATTTCTCTTCCGGAAGACAGCCAATCTTCCCCGTCTCGCGGTCAAGACTGGCTGCTACCGTATAGTGATATCTCTGCAGATCCTTCCGAACCTCGTCAATATCTCCGTCCTCCACAAACGGCCGCTCCGGCTCATATGCCATGTGTGTGGTCGTTGTCACGATCACTTTTTTTCCAATAGAAACAAAGCTTTCCATCAGCCGAAAGATCAGGCTGGTCTTGCCGCCGCCGCCAACTACAGCGATCGTGGATATTTTTTCTGTATTGATCGCCAGTACTTCCAGAAGTATCTTTTTCATCACGGCAGCACTCCGTTCGCCATCAGGACTTCCACGACACTTCCGGCGATGCAGCGGGCTTTGTCCGAGATGGTATTACAGTTTTTCTTCTGCTCTTTACGTGGATCGATGTCTGCGATCTTCATTCCCTTCGGCACTTTGTAGCCATCGCGGATGATTCCTCTGAGAACACCGGTCAGAGACGCATAGACCGGCGTCTCATCGACCATCGCTATGATCTGATCTTTTTCTACAATATCTCCTATTCGAGAACGGTTATGCATGATCCCTGCTGCCGGGGAATGGATCACTCTCTCCTTGCCATATCCTGCAATGATGCCGGGAACTCCTGTGTTTGGTGTTGCCGGTCCTTCGGAGATGATCCTTGCAAGGTCATGCCCTCTCTGCGTTTCTATGACAAAATCTACGTCCTTTCCGGCTTCAAAGCCAGGTCCCAGCGCGACAGTGAGAGGTGCCATGTCCCTCGTTGTTCCAAGATTTCTCTTTGCAAGGATCGCATCGATCAGCGCATCCGGTTTCAACTCTTTCACCGCTTCCCCGCTCTCATCGACAAGGATCGGAAGCTCTCCATTCTCCCAGACTTTCTGGCATTCACTGACCTTCGTGATCAGCCTTCCTGTCACTCCCTCAACACAGGAAGTTCCATCGTAGACTGCCTCTCCAAAAGAAACTTCTCTTCGGATCGCGCTTGGTCTCTTACATTCCAGTACCAGTACCTGATAGCCGCATCGATATAATCGATAGATCACCCCGCTGGCAAGATCTCCTCCTCCGCGAACGATCAGTTTTGTCTTGTATTCCATGTTACTTTTATTCCTTTCTGCTGCTTTCTGCATTTTCATGCATGACTTTATCTACCGCATTGACGATATTCTGATATCCGGTACAGCGGCAGAGGTTTCCGGACATTTTTTTGCGGATCTCATCTCTGGTGAGTTCTTTGCCCTGCTCCAGAAGGACAGTCGCAGACATGATAAATCCCGGTGTACAGAAACCGCACTGAACTGCACCTTCTTCGATAAATGCTTCCTGGATTCTTGTGATCTGCCCGTCTTTTTCCAGACCTTCGAGGGTGCGGATGTTTTTACCCTCCGCCCAGACAGCAAGATAGATGCAGGAATCTATCGTTTCTCCGTCTATGATGACGGTACAGGCACCACATTCGCCTACTTCACAGCCTTTTTTGACGGAAGTAAGGCCAAGATGATTACGTAGCATATCCAGAAGCGATTCTCTCGGGTCTACATACTCCGCAACTTCTTCTCCGTTTACAATACACTGTACGAGTACTTTCTGTCTCTTCATGCCATTTCACCTCCACTGACGCTGTCGACCGGCACACCGGCAAGTTCCACAGTCCGGATCAGTGCCCTGCGGGCGATTTCTCCGCCGATCTGCAGACGAAAAGCCTTCGACGCTCTCCAGGAATCTCGCGGATGGATCTCACTTCGGATGCTGTCCTCAAGCTTCCGGTACAGCTCTTCTCCAAGTTTCCGTCCCTTCAGAAGTTCTTCTGTCTCCACACAGCGGTACGGTACCGGTGCAGCTACGCCAAATGTGATGCGTACATCTTCCAGGATCTTCGTTTCCGGATCTACTTTGCTGACTACACTACAGCTTAACGTTGCGATATCCATGGCATTTCGCATGGAATATTTGATGTAATGTCCATGATAACCTTCATACTCGGCACGCGGGATCACCACATGCATCAGCACCTCTCCCTGCTTGAGTGCCACCCGTCCAGGTCCAAGATAGAATTCTCTGACCGGAACGACTCTGCCTCCGTCCGCATTCGCGATATGCAGAAGTGAATTATAGGAAAAAACCGTCGGCACACTGTCGGCACTGACTGCACCGTTGCAGATATTTCCACCGATCGTTCCGATATTTCGGATCTGCGGTCCGCCAACCTGGTCTACCGCCTCCCCAAGTACAGGAACACACTCCTGAATGATCGGATCTGCTGTGATATGTGAAAACACTGTTCCTGCCCCTATATAAATATCCCCGGAATCTTTCTTCTCAATTCCCTTAAGTTTTTCGATGTCACGGATCGACACCAGCGAAGTGCCTGCCATCCTTCCCTCACGGATCTTGATCAGGACATCGCTTCCCCCGGAAATGATCCTTGCGTCCGGATGTTCCGTAAGAAGTTCCACTGCTTCTGAAACGGTTTTTGCATTATAATAATTTTCAATATCATACATGACGTCTTCCCCCTTTCAGATCAGTCCCGCTTTTTGGAAACCATCGATCAGTCTCTGCGGTGTCAGTGGATTTTCGTTAAAAGCAACTCCTGTGGCATGCAGGACAGCATTTCGAATCGCCGGTGCACACGGGATCGCAGGCGGTTCGCCCAGTGCCTTATTTCCATATGGTCCGATCGGATCATCAAGTTCGACAAAATCTGCCTTGAGTTCCGGTGTATCGAGCATGGTCATCAGTTTATAGTCCAGAAGATTTCCGTTCAGCGGCCGTCCTGTCTTCTCATCAAGAATGAGCTGCTCGCTGATACCATAGCCCATACCCATAGACATGCCTCCATGTACCTGCATCTCTGCAAGCTGTGGGTTCAGAAGCCTGCCGCTGTCATGCACATTGATGATATGGAGGACTTTGATCTTTCCAAGCTTCATATCTACTTCGACTTCTGCAAAACAGCAGCCGGTCGCGATCGTATTTTTTTTCACCTGCTCGGAAACTTCTGTTGTCAGTACAGAAGAATTGGTGAGACTGTAATAGCTCTCCTCGGCAAGAGCTGCAAGTGAGATTGCCTGCTCTTTGCCTGCCCAGATCCAGTTGTCCCGAAGTTCAAGTTCCGTGGTGTCGATCTCCGAAAGCAGTGTCTTGGCATAGGCAAGGATCTTGTCACGCAGGATCTCCGCACAATGGCGGACTGCCGTTCCTGTAACGAAAGACTGTCTCGATGCATAAGCTCCCGTATCAAATGGCGAAATATCCGTATCCTGTGTGGACATGATATGTACATGTTCCATATCTGTGTGAAGTGTCTCTGCCACCATCTGCGAGAATACGGTGTCTGCACCCTGGCCGATCTCTGTCGCGCCAAGGGTAAGCTGCACGCTTCCATCCTGATTCAGGGAAAGCCTTGCTCCTGAGATCTCCAGAGAGATCGGCCATACGCCTGTTTTATAAGAAAACAGTGCCATACCGACTCCCCTTCGTACATCTCCGGTCTGGTTTGCATATTCCTTACGTTTCTCATCCCAGTGGATGTAATCTGCACCTTTTTTGAGGCATTCAAAAATACCGTTTGAGTTTGCCGCGATCGGTTTCAGATAAACGTCTGCATAGTATCCCTGGATCAGATTTTTTCTTCGGAATTCAAGTGGATCCATATGGATCGCAGCTGCCACATCATCCATGAAGCTTTCTATCGCGAAACATACCTGCGGGATCCCATAACCTCGCATCGCGCCGCCGACCGGGGTGTTGGTATAGACTGTATATGCTTCTCCCCGGATATTTGAACAGGCATACTGTAAACGCCAGGAAGTCAGACCGTTCGCCGCGATCGCGTGTCCATGGGAGGCATAAGCTCCCTGGTTGGAATAGGAATGCATATCCTTGGCAAGCAGCTTACCGTCTTTGTCCACGCCTGCTGCAAGGTCGAATTCGATCGAATGACGGGTCCTGGTATTGCAGAAAGTTTCTTCTCTGCTGATATCCAGTTTGACTGGTCTGCCGCCAACCTGCGTGGTCAGAAAGGCATTCAGCGGTTCATAGAGAACGTCCTGCTTATTTCCGAAACCTCCGCCGATATACGGCTTAATGACACGTACATTGCCCCACGGGATTCCCAGTGCCTGGCCGATGACACGGCGGACGATATGCGGGATCTGTGTGGAAGTCACTACTACGATCCTGCCCTTTTCCATGTAAGCATAGGAAATTGGATTCTCGATATGACAATGCTGGACGATCGGGGTCTTATACGTTCCCCGGACAACTGTCTCTGATTCTTCCATGCCTTTATCGACATCTCCGATAAAATAATTGGAGCGTGCCAGAACATTGTCCTTCTTGTCGAAATGGATCGGCGGATGGCTTCCCTGCATGGATTTACGTGGATGGATCTCAACCGGATATTCCTCATATTCCACTTTGATCAGTTTCAGTGCCCTGGCTGCCGTGATCTCGTCCTCTGCAACAACTGCCGCAATATCATCACCATAATAACGGACACGTCCAGTAAGAAGATTCCGGTCTGCCACATCCTGGTGCGCCGGTTCTACTGACCATGGATGTCCCGGTGTCGGATAACAGTGCTCCGGCACATCCTTAAAAGTCACAACTTTGACAACCCCTTCCAGCGCTTCTGCTTCACTTGTGTCGATGGATGTCACGATACCATTTCCGATCGATGCATGCAGCACTTTGGCGACCAGGCATCTCGGCGGTATCAGATCCTCTGTAAATTTGGCTCTTCCGGTTACCTTTTCATATGCGTCTACACGCGGAACGCTTTTTCCTATCATAACCTCTCACCTGCCTGTTTTTATTGTAAACTTTGGAATACCTGCACTTATTTTCTGAAAAATTCTCTGATAAAAAGAGCCGGATCAAGTCCCAAGAAACTTCTCTGTTCCCCTCTGAACTTACGTCCGGCTCCGAACCATGCTATTTTCCACTTCAGGTATTCAGTTCTTTTTGCGTACCCATAGTGTAACATATTTTACTGCATAGTTGCAATCTTTTCTCTTAAGTTTTCTGAATTTTTAGTCTATCTTTTATTACTTTCTTTATCTTACAGGTGTAAAGATACCTCGCAGGTCATGGATCACATGACGCGGGCATTTGACGGAACACATGCCGCAGCTTAAGCAGGCATCCTCATCGATCACTGCACAGTTGTCTGTTACTTTAACAGCACCTGCAGTACAGGTCTTCTCGCAGATCCCGCAGCCGATACAGCTTGCTTCGCACTGTTTCTTCGCCGCTGCGCCTTTGCTCTTGTTGGAGCATTTGACCACGATATAATTCGCGCATTCATGAATATGAATGATCTCCTGCGGACAGACTTTGGTACATTTTTTGCAGGCAATGCATTTGGACTCGTTGACTTCTGCCACTCCGTATTCATTGAGGGAAATCGCGCCGAATTTACATGCATCGACACAGGCTCCGCAGCCGATACAGCCTTCACTGCATCCTGCTTCCCCCTTGACTGCCCTGCATCCACCATTGCAGGAAACAATGGCTGCCTTATATGGAAATTTCTTTTTGACTGCCATATCAACCCTTCCTTTCGTATGGTGTGCTCACAAGCGGGAGACTGTATCTGCGGATTCCGTCATAGCGGAAATATGCATCTGCGATCGCCGGTGCAGTAGGGATCGATGTGATCTCTCCGATACCGATCGCTCCGCAGGCTACTTTGAGTCCCGGTTTATCTACTACGATCGCTTTGATCTTTGGAACTTCATGGGAACGGAATAATCTGAGAGAACCATATTTCTGTATCGGCTTGCAGTTCTCATCAATCGGATACTGCTCCCTCAGGGCATAGCCCATGGACATAACCACACCACCCTCGATCTGGCCTTCACAGGACAGTGGATTGACCGCTTTGCCGACATCGTGTGCGGCAACGATCTGATCCAGTTTACCGGTTTTTGGATCTACGACACACATCTGGGTCGCATATCCGTATGCAACGTGGGATACCGGGTTCGGCACATTTGCGCCAAGAGGATCTGTCTTTGCCAGGTACTCTCCGTAGTATACGATTCCCTTCATATCCTTAAGTTCCTTGCCGGCTCTTCGGTCCTCCATCAGTTTCTCGCAGGCTCTTCGGCAGGCTTCACCGGTAACAAGCGTCTGCCTGGAACCGGAAGTCGTTCCGGAGTCCGGTGAGATCCAGGTATTGCTTCGCTCATATACGATGTCTTCCTGTCTGATGTCTGTATTTGTCACGATCATCTGTACGAGAACCGTTCCAAGACCCTGACCGATACAGGAAGCTCCGGAATAAATATGAAGCTTCTCATCATCCTCCACGATCAGTTTCACACGTCCTGTATCCGGAATACCAACGCCGACACCGGCATTTTTCATTGCACAGCCGATCCCGACCGGTTTTCCTGCCGCCATCGCTGCATCATAATCTTCCTTGACCGCCTCCAGAGTCTCCACAAGACCTGTGGAATCATCTACGATCTGGCCATTCGGAAGGACTTCCCACGGGCGGATCGCATTGCGGTAGCGGATCTCCCATGGAGTGATCCCAACTTTATCCGCCATCATATTCAAAAGGGTCTCTGTCGCGAAACAGGTCTGCGTTACTCCAAATCCACGGAAAGCTCCTGCCGGTGGATTGTTTGTATAGTAAGCAGTTCCCTCGATATCAAAGTTTTCGTAATGGTACGGACCTGCCGCATGAGTGCAGGCACGTTCCAGAACAGGACCGCCAAGGGAGGCAAAAGCTCCTGTGTCCGAAGTGACGCTCGCTTTTACGCCCATGATATTACCATCTTCATCACAGCCCATCGTCATATCCATATAGAACGGATGACGCTTCGGATGGACAAGGAGAGACTCTGCTCTGGTAAATTTGACTTTGACCGGTTTCTTTGTCACATAAGTAAGGAGAGCTGCAAGATGCTGTACTGTCATATCCTCCTTACCGCCAAAACCGCCGCCTACAAGTGCATTCTGCACCTTGACCTTATCAGTTCCAAGGAGCAGAGAACACTCATGCAGGGTCTGGTGTGCTGACTGGTCTGTGGAATAGATAAATACGTCTCCGTCCTCATCATAAAAAGCAACGGCACATTCCGGCTCAAGGAAAGCATGCTCTGTCCATGGCGTTTCGAAATGATGCGAGATCACATATTTTGAATTTCGGATCGCTTCCTCGGCATTTCCCCTGCTGATGTGTTTGTGTGCACAGATATTGTTTTCTTCCTCGTCAAAAACCTTCGGTGCATCCGGCGCTGCTGCTTCCTCAATCGTATGTACATGAGGAAGCGCCTCATACTCTACCTTGATAAGTTTGATCGCTTTTTCTGCGGTTTCACGGTCTTTTGCCGCTACGAGTGCGATCGCATCGCCGAGATAATGTACGAGAGAGCCGACCGGGATCAGAGTGTACTGGTCATGCTTCAGATGACCGATCTTGTTCTCGCCCGGGATATCTTCTGCAGTCACAACTGCTTCCACACCCGGAAGTGCCTTTGCTTTGGAAGTGTCAATGGAAAGCACTCTCGCACGTGCATATTTACTTCGGAGAGCAACTCCGTAAAGCATGCCATCCAGGTAAAAATCATCCGGATATTTGCCGTATCCGAGGACTTTCTCCTCTACATCGATCCTTGCCACGCGATTGCCAAGTGTCCAGTTCGGGTCACCATCATCTGGAATTTCGCCTGCTTTTAATATCTTTGCTGCCAGACGGACGGCATCCATGATCTTGACGTATCCTGTGCAGCGGCAGTAGTTATTGCGCAGCGCATATCGGATCTCATCGTCCGTAGGCTCCATATTTTCATCGAGAAGTGCTTTCGTACACATTACCATTCCAGGAATGCAGAATCCACACTGTACTGCTCCGGCTTTTCCATATGCATAGGTGTATACCTGCTGTTCCCATTCTGTCAGTCCCTCTACGGTTATGATCTCTCTTCCGTCAAGAGAATCTGTATCCGGGACACATGCTTTGCAGGTTTTTCCGTCAATGATCACTGTACAGGCTCCACATGCGCCCTCACTGCATCCGTCCTTTACGGATGTCAGATGAAGTTCGTCACGGAGGAATCTCAAAAGTTTCTGATTCTTCTCCGGCTGAACACTTTGTCCATTTACTTTAAATATTGCCATAGTGGATTCTCCTTTTCCTGTTTCACGGATATCACATCAACAGGTAAGCATAGTCATTGATTACTGTGCAGATAAGCTGTGACAGTCCTTCTGTGAGGATGCCGGACGGCTGGTCTGCTTTTACGATTTCTTCTTTGTCTCCAATACGTACTTTTATTTCTTTGCTTTCTGTATCCAGTACGGTGAAACCATTGTTTGTACTGTCTTTCATGTCTTCTTCTGTTGCAAATAAAGTAAATTTGTCTTTATATGGTGCTCCTGCATACTGGCAGAAGGAACGGCAGTTGCCGCATTCGTTGCACATATAGTCTACATGAAGAATCTGCAGAAGTTCCATCTCCGGTACTTCGATCAGGACGTTTGCACGGTTCGGACATACGTCTGCACAGTTTCCACATACACGTTTGTGTACTGTGAAATCTTTTTTGTCCGGAGCATCTTTCTTCTTAAGGCAGTCAAGAAGCGGGGATTTCTCTTCGTTTCTCTTTCCTGCTGCTTTCTTTGTGCTCTTCTGATAATGAGCATCAGCAAGAGAAGATTCTGCAAGTTTCTTCACTTCTTCTACTTTGACTTTGCCACATTCTCCAGCTTCGCACTCATCTGCTTTCTCTGCAATGCGGGTCATCCATTTGTATCCGCCCGGTTTGAGAAGAACAGTTGCCACTGTGACCGGCCAGATGCCGCAGCCTACAATCTGATCGATATTCTTCTGGTCAGCTCCGCCTGAAAAGGACATTGGAAGCTCGCCGTCAAAAGATTCTGCAAGACGTGCTGCCACTGTGATAGAGAGCGGGAACAGTGCCTTACCGGACATATACATCTCCTCACCCGGAAGTTCCTGGCGTTTGATATCTACCGGGAAAGTATTGGTCAGTTTCACACCGAAGGAAAGGCCTTCCTGTGCTGCTGTTTCTTTGAGGCGTTTCAGCATTGGGACAGCATCCTCATACTGTAAATCATCCTTGAAGTGGAAATCTGTAAATGCCATGTAATCATATCCCAGATTGTCCATTGCTTTACGGACAAATTCATAACCGAGAAGTGTCGGATTACATTTTACGTAAGTATTGATGTGTTTTTCTTTGAGGAGATACATAACAATATTTTCGATCTCCTGCGGAGGACATCCGTGCATAGTAGAAAGTGTGATAGAATTACAGATTTCTGACGGGATCGCCTCAATATCTTCTTTTGTCACATGCTCAAAGAAATCTGCATGATCGAGAAGCCATGTCTTACATTCCTTAAAAACTTCTGTATCACGGGCATCTTTGAGTCCTTCGATAAAGTCGTCGATCTTCTTATCCTTGATTCCTTCCAGGTTGTAGCCGCAGGACATGTTGAACTGAAATCCGTCCGGGCTTCCAAGTCCGAATTCTTTGGAGATCACATGAAGTGCCATCCAGCCCTTGATATATTCGCCCATTGCCTGTGGAACATAAAGTTCTGTGGACCATTCGCAGTTGTATGCCTCATCCTCTGCCACGATACATGGTTTCGGAATACATGCGGAAAGTTCCGGTCCATCCATCTTCTGTACTGTCTTTAACTCGAAGAATCTTGCTCCTGCATAGTAAGCTGCCACAAGGTTCTGTGCAAGCTGTGTGTGCGGACCTGCTGCCGGTCCGACAGGGTTCTCAAGTTTTCTTCCAAAAATCTCTACGGTCCTGGCCGGATCAGCCACATATGCCTTCTGGATTCCAAAGACCTGTCCTGTTGCTTTGTGTTCTGCTAATATCCATTCCATTAACTGTCCAAATGGAATACTCTTCATAATATCGCTCATAATTTATTTCTCCCTGTGATTTCCAATACAAAAATAGTGATTGTCAGCATTTAGCTGTTGATATCTTCTGCAAGTTCTTTTGCGGCCTGACGGCAGTCTGCCATGACTTTTGCCTCATCACATACAAGCACTTCACGGTCTTTCATGAGGACTTTGCCGTTACAGATCGTTGTCTGCACCATGGCACCGTTTACGCCGAACAGCAGATGGCTGTTGATATTGCCCTCGTTCATAGGAGTCAGCGGATCATAATCAATAACGATCACATCTGCTGCTGCACCTTCCTTAAGTACACCGAGTTCCTTCTTAAAGTAACGGTTTGCGATCTTTGCATTTCCCTCAAACAGCATCTGTGGAACTTCGCCCCATGCGGCATTCGGGTCACAGAGATGATGTTTGTGAAGGATGTTTGCCACCTTCCAGGATTCCATCATATCATGGGTGTAGCCATCCGTTCCAAGTCCTGTCAGGATTCCCTTATGTACCAGTTCCATGGTAGGAGGGCATCCGCAGGCATTTCCCATATTGGATTCCGGATTGTGTACGACCATGGTATCTGTCTCTTTGATCAGATCCATCTCATGCTCATTGATATAGATGCAGTGTCCAAGCAAAGTCTTCGGACCTAAGATATCCCAGTCATAGAGTCTGTCTACGATACGTTTGCTGTGCTCCTTGAGGCACTGGTGAAGATCATAGATTCCCTCAGCCACATGGATGTGATAACCGACCCCGTCCGGTTTTAATTCCTGGCACAGTGCCATTGTCTCATCTGAAATTGTAAAGGATGCATGCATACCCATCATTGCTGCCAGCATATCGCTATCGTCCTGCTTCGCATGTTTAATAAAGTTTACGTTCTCCATCACGGATTCCCGGGATTTGTCCATGCCGTCTCTGTCTGAGATCTCATAGCACAGACAGGTGCGGACACCGAGATCCTTCGCAGCTTCCTCGATCGCATTCAGAGAACCTGTGATGTGACCAAAGCTTGCATGATGGTCAAATACTGTTGTCACACCGTTCTTAATCGAATCGATGTAAGTTGCATAAGCAGAAAGCTTCGTCTGCTCCAGAGTCAGATGACGGTCAATGTTCCACCACATGCCATCCAGAATATCCAGGAATCCCTGTGGGTGGTATCCATTCACGCTCAGTCCTCTGGCAAATGCACTGTAGATATGTTCATGCGCATTGATAAATGCCGGCATGATGATCCCGCCATGTGCATCGATAAATTCTGCATCAGGATATGCTTTCTTTACTTCATCAGTTACCCCCACCATCTTTATGGTGTTACCATCCATTGCAACTGCACCATTCTCAAGCAGTGCGCAGGATGCGTCCCTTGTGATCATTCTTCCATTTCCAACAATCAACATAAAGATCTCCTCCTTGTCTTGTGAATTTTTTCCAACATAGGACACATATCATCCACAGGATTTAGATATTTTATACTAATACTCTATCATACTTTGTATTTTATTTCAACCATAATCTGCAAAATATTTTTGTTTATCAAAAAAATTTTGTATTCAAAAGTAATTTCTCATTTACTCCAGATACAGAAAAAGCGACGAAACTTTCGCTCCGTCGCTGTGTATCTGATTCTACCATATTT
>CAKRXU010000052.1 GCA_934424575.1 uncultured Blautia sp. | reverse complement strand
GGAGGAATTTAAAATGAAGAAAAAAGTAATGGCAGTTCTCACAGCAGCAGGTATGGCAGGAATGCTTCTGTCACCATTCACAGCAATGGCAGCAGATCAGAATGTCAGTGTTTCCTACACAAAGGCAAACGAATATGAACTTTCTATTCCAAAAACGGTAACTCTTTCTGCAAGCGACGAAACAGTAATGAAAATCGGGGCAACCAAGATGAACATTGAGCCTGGGAAAGAAGTTCATGTATCAGTAAAAAAAGGAATTAATGATGGAAGGGTAACTCTCCAAAGAAAGAATTCGAAGGATCTTGCAACATCTAAAGTAAGCATGTCATCAAATGGAACGTTAATTACGAGTGTTCAGACTGTTGCGATTTTTTCAGGCAGAAATACAAATGCCACAACAGGCGGCGAGTTATACTTTTCTGCTTTGCCGGCTACTCTTGCAGCAGGTGAGTGGACAGGACAGATCGTATTTGAAGTTGGGGTAAAATAAATTAGGACAACTCAGAGAAAGGATGGCATGAACATGAAGAAAACAAAAATTATCTCAGCAATAGCAGTTTTGGCAGCAGCAATTCCAATGACTGTCAGTGCTGCGCCGCAGACGACAGATATCAATGCAACTGTAAAATCTACCTATGTGCTGACGATACCGGCAGCTACCAGCATTATCTATGGTCAGGAATCCACAGACCTCAAAGGAAGTCTGAAAGTGAGTGGAAACGTAGACACCAATGAAAAAGTCAAAGTATCCGTAGCGACTACTCCTTTACACAATGACAGTCACAATGAAGACATTGTTTATACACTTAACAATGGAAATGTTGTTTTTCAGGGAGCAGAGTGGTCGGAAGCAGAACTCAGATCAGGGCAGACAGGAAGCGGGAAAGAGATCCAGCTTTCTGTAGGGATTACCAAAGCAGCGTGGGAGGCAGCAAAAGCCGGCGAATACAAAGGAGCGATCACATTCACAGCAACACTGGAAAAATAACAGGGAGGCATGATTCTTGAGAGGAAGAAAACTATCTGATCTGGTTGGCTGCCTGATTCTTGTACTGCTTGTAGTGGTACTTGCTATGGTGGTTTTTCCTCATGATATCCACGCAGATGTCCGTTCTACTGTGCTGACGGCAGAAGTGCCGGAGAAGATCACCCCGACACCATCACCGACAGCGACACCGACTCCGACTCCGGTGGTAAAGAAGTCGTCATCAGGTAGTGGAGGCGGCAGCTCTACACCGGTAACAAAGTCATCGGGCACAGCGGCAGCCAGATCACAGAATGCAAAAACAAGCGATAATACAAACCTTAATCTATGGGTAAGCCTGCTTCTTCTGACCGGAATCATAACCGTATTTTTGTATAAAAAACAGAAGAACAGGAAATAAAAAATTCTTTTGGTAGCAGTTGCCGGGACAGTGGAAAGATGCTAAGATGAAATAGAAATTTGACGAAAAAAGTCTTTCCAGATAAATCATAATGGAGGAATTGGCAATGCGTACAGAGGAAGAAAGACTGGAACAGATCCGGAAGAGAGCGACAGAGCTGCGCAGGAAGGACCAGAAGCGCAGGCAGATGATACTGGATATCGGCTGTGTGGCAGTATGTCTGCTTCTGGTCAGCTGTATGGGACTGGTCATGCCGGGACTGGCAGATCAGGCTCAATACGGACAGATTCGCGAATTCTCGTCCGGAGCTGCCAGTGTATTTGGAAACAGTGGAGCATCAGGATATATTTTTATCGGGATTTTGTCCTTTTTACTTGGAGTTTGTGTGACCATTTTTATGTATCGAATACACCATAGAAACAGGGAGAAAAATCCGGATGAGTTTTGAAATCATAGATAATATCTTTCAGATTCTGGTAATGTTTACGGCAATGTGCATGGCAGTCGTAACCGCCTTTCGAAGCAGGAGAAAAGAATTTCTCATGCTGGCAGGCGGCTACGGCTGTTTTATGATGGGAACTTTGTATTATGTCTTGTGCCTGATCATTACAGGAAAAGTTCCACAGATCTTTTATGTGGCAGAAATTTCATGGGAGGCAGCGTATCTTTTCTTTCTGTCAGTATCATTATCAAGACGGAAACTCCTCGGTCGGAATCCGGGGATTTTTACGATCATCATAACGGTTCTGACGGCAGGCAGTATTGCTGGTTTTAAGATCATGGGACCTTCGCCGCTGTTCTTTGTGGCCTTTGCGGTGATACAGGCAGTGATTGTATTCCGTGCAGCAGAAGGACTGCGGGAGAAGGGCAAATACCGCTGTCTGGATGGGATGATGCTGGTGATCGTATGGCTGCAGACCGCAGTGTACATTGTGTCAGCTTTTATAAGAGATTATACAAGATTTAATCTTTATTTCGGAGTGGACATCACACTTACGCTGATGCTTGCAGGGATGCTTCCGGCATTAAGAAAAGAGGTGGGCAGAGAATGACTTATTATATCGAAAATATTTTTATCTGCCTGGCTATCCCACTGATCCTGAGTTTATTATTTCGGGGCGGAAAGGACAGAAAGTTTACGTTTTTTGTCATTGTTGGAATGGGAATGTGCCTGCTATCTGCATATGTCAGCAGTTTTTTTGCAGGATATTACAGAGCAGATACGGCAGCAGCGATCAGGGAGATCACACCGGTATGTGAGGAAGTGATGAAGTTTCTGCCGCTTTTGATTTATCTTGCCGTATTTGAGCCGCGTAATCAGGAAATTGTACCGGCTGCGTTAGGAATCGCAGTAGGATTTGCAACGTTTGAAAATGTCTGTTTTCTGGCAGAGAACGGTGCGGCAGATTTTTCATTGCTTCTGATCCGTGGGATTTCGGCAGGAGCCCTTCATATCTTATGTGGAATTGCGCTTGGATACAGCATTGCACATGTATTTCGCCGAAGCTGGATCATGCTGACCGGGGCGATTGGTTCTCTGGGAGCCTGCGTTGTTTTTCATGGAATATATAATCTGCTTATCACCGCAGATGGAAAATGGAAACTGGTTGGATATCTTTTTCCATCAATTTTCATCCTTCTCCTGTTTCTTGTGAAAAATATGAAATTCACAGAAAAATTCACGATTGAATAAGAACAGTCCGATTTGCTCTTTCCATATAAGGAAAAAACGATTTGATGATAAGATAAAATCATCATATGGAACATATTTCAGACAGAGGAGGGGCAGTACATGAAAAGAAAAGGAGCAGCACTTGCATTGACAGTTGCGATGACAATGGCAGTCAGCGGAAGCGTTTATGCAGAACCGAAGTCAGTGGGAACGGAGAAAAGTGGCTCTGAAAATTCGTCAGAACAAACAGGAAGTGAGACGAAGGGTAAAGATGATCTAGGTGAACCAGAAACAAGATCTTCTGCGGCAGATGGATGTGAGACAGGTCATCATTCATGGACAGAATGGACGGTGACGATCCCGGCAGACTGTGTAACTGAAGGTCAGCAGACACGGAACTGCAAGGAGTGTGGAATATCAGAAACAGCGTCCATACCAAAAACAAAAGAACATGATCTGAAAGAAATCTCACGTCAGGAAGCGACTGATGACAAGGATGGTTTTATCCTCTATGCATGCAAGAGGAATGGCTGCGACTATCAGATGAAGGAAGTCATTCCGGCGAAAGCAGTGTCTGATCCGGAAGATGCAGACGGAAATAAAGACGGCGGAGAGAAAGAGGATACTTTGGGTTCTGATACAAAGGATGACAAATCTGGAGAAAATTCCGAAGATGAAGCAAAAGACGATAGTACCGGTGACAGCGATACGAAGGAAGATCCAGATAAAAACATCTCTGATTCCAGGGAAACTTCTGATAAAACAGACATAGAAAAAGACACAGCAGAGGAACTTTCAGATGAAGATATCGACGAAGAATATGTAAGTTTTGCATATGCGACATCCTCAGAAGTAGTAGCAGAATACGACCCGGAAACGGCAGTCAGCACACGCAAAATTACGAATCCGACAGACCCTTCTGACACAGAAGAAGTAGAGGGAAAAGCAGTTCCAGAAGGTATCGTAGAAGTCAAAAGAGACTTCGATGGAAACATCACAGACCTTGCAATTTCTACTTCTGTTGAAGAAATAAAACATGGATTTTCGTTCAGCAGTGAGAGCAAAACACTGCATTCCATTGCAATCAACAGCAAAGTTCCGGGAGTAAACTGGATCACTTTGACCGCAAAGGAACCGGCATCCGAACTTGGAATCCGTCTGAAACAGACAGATGACGGAATGATAATGACGCTCACAGAAAATCAGAAACCGGTCAATATCACCAGAATCACAGAAGCCAAAAAGAAGATCACAATGACGACTTCCACTGGCGGAAGCTGCGAGATCAGTCAGGAGATCCAGAAGTTTACAGTCAGAGATAAGAACAAAAACTTCACAGATATAGATATGAATGAAGTTGTTTTTCACGAGATGAATGGGCAGAATCCGTACATAGAACTGGCGGCTTTTAAGGCTTTAAAGGCAGGAAAAACTTCTGAAGATGAAGAGAAGTTATCCCAGGATACGGCAAAGAAAGATGAGAAATACTACTGGATCCAGCAGTATGACGATGAGTCTCAGACACCTGTCGTGATCACTGTATATGAGAAATAATATTGTTAAATTAATCACAGAATAGGCGAAAAAACAGGTCATTATCCTCATTTTCGAGGATAATGACCTTGGTTTTTTTTGTATACAATTCTTAGTATTCGCCAACAACGGTTGCTTTGAGCAGGTTGGTATTACCGGAGCGTCCAAGCGGAACACCGACAGTAAGAACAACAACATCGCCTTCTTTGACATAGCCGCTTTCCTCGGCTGCCTCTGTAGCGTGAAGGAGAAGGATCTCCATGCTGTATTCTTCTTTGGTCAGGAGTGGAGTAACACCCCAAACCAGGTTCAGCTGACGCCAGATACGTTCATTTGGAGTACATGCAATGATTGGACATCCCGGACGATATTTGGAAACCATACGGGCAGTATTGCCGGAACGGGTAACTGCGATGATGGCTTTGGCATTCAGGTCGATCGCTGTCATGCAGGTTGCATGAGAGATTGCTGTGGTTACGTTTGCAGCGTGCTCCTTGTTGCGAACGCTGAACAGCTTGTTGTATTCAACATCAGCCTCAGTACGGATTGCAATCTTGACCATAGTCTTGAGTGCTTCTACCGGATATTTACCTGCAGCAGTCTCACCGGAAAGCATGATCGCACTTGTTCCTTGATAAATCGCGTTGGCAACGTCAGTGGTCTCTGCACGTGTCGGACGCGGGTTTTTGATCATGGAATCAAGCATTTGAGTAGCTGTGATAACCTGTTTTCCTGCGCTGTATACTTTGGCAATGATGTCCTTCTGGATAACCGGAACATCCTCAAGCGGGATTTCAACACCCATGTCACCACGGGCGATCATGATACCGTCAGCAGCTTCTATGATGCTGTCGATGTTGTCAACACCCTGCTGGTTCTCGATCTTGGCGATGATCTTGATGTCCTGTCCACCGTTTTTCTCAAGGATATCGCGGATTTCTTTGACGTCGGCTGCTGTTCTGGTGAAAGAAGCGGCAATGAAATCATAGCCTTCTTTGATACCAAACAGGATATCGTCGTGATCCTTAGGGCTGATGAATGGCATGTTTACTTCTACACCAGGAAGGTTGACACCTTTCTTGTTGCCGAGAACGCCACCGTTTACTACTTTACAGACAATGTCCTGACCTTTGATCTTCTTGACTTCAAGTCCGATCAGACCGTCATCGATCAGAATGCTGTTGCCAGGTTTGACATCCTTATATAATTCTTTATAGGTAACGGAAACGATCTTCTCATTTCCCATGATCTCTTCTGCGGTTAAGGTGAATTCCTGACCTTCCTTCAGAGTAACCTTTTCATTTTCAAATTCGCGGATACGAATTTCAGGACCTTTTGTATCGAGAAGCGCAGCTACCGGTTTACCAAGACGTGTACGAATTTCTTTTAATTTATCAATACGGCCTTTCTGTTCGTCGTGTAAACCATGAGAGAAGTTGAAACGTGCTACGTTCAGACCTTCTTTAACAAGTTCTTCCAGAACACCGTCTTTATCAGTAGACGGACCAAGGGTACAGATAATTTTTGTTTTGCGCATAAATTTCCTCCTACTTTTCTTTACCTAAAAAATACACCTTTATTCTAACACATAATTTCTAATGCACAAGTAAAGATTTAGCAAAATAAAACGTTAATTTTATAACATTTTTGCCTCTGAATTATAGAAAAAATGCATTAAAAATCGTCGTACCAGGGATTAAAACCTGGTATGACGATTGATGTATTTAGCTTTGTATTTAGAATATACAATTGTCTGATCTTTATACAGTCCATAGTATCCGGAAACGGCATAACTGATGGAGACAGCGATCAGATAATAGGAAACTCCACGGAACCCAAACAGCTCGAATGCGATCAGAATTGAGGTGATCGGGCAGTTGGTAACACCGCAGAAAAGAGCCGTCATGCCTGCGGCTGCACATAAGGATGGAGAAAGCCCGAGAAGCTGTCCCATGAGGCACCCGAAGGTGGCTCCGATGCAGAAAGAAGGGACGATCTCACCGCCGCGAAAACCGGCACGCATAGTCAGGGCAGTAAGGATTATTTTCCACAAAAAGTCCAGTGGACGAGCCTGACCTTCCTCTACTGCAAGTTCAATAAGGTTGTTTCCGGCACCCATGTAATCAGTCGTATGAAGCAGAAGAGTGATCACAATAATGACTGCACTTGCCGCCACGATGCGGACATATGGATTAGGAAGATACCTGGTATAAAGCTTGCTGACACCCTGAAGGACCATGCAGAAAATGATGCTGACTGCAGCACATGCGACTGCGATGATGACCATTTTGCCGCCTGTTATGACGGACAATTCAGGGATATTTACAACATGAAATGACTCAGGATTGATGCCAAAACCGGCAGCGAATTCCGATGCGATCAGGGATGAGATCACGCAGGGAACAAGTGCTGCATAGTACATAACGCCGACGCTGATAACCTCCATTGCGAATACAGCAGCTGCCATCGGCGTACCAAAAACAGCAGCAAAAGCAGCACTCATGCCGCACATGACCATGACATGACGGTCTTCTTCATCGAGCCGGAACCAGCTTCCAAGCTGATTTCCAATGCTTCCGCCAAGCTGGATCGCAGCACCTTCACGACCTGCAGAACCACCCACAAGGTGGGTAAGGATCGTAGAAACAAAGATCAGTGGAGCAGAGCGAAAAGGCACATCATCCTGAGAGCGGATCGTAGAAAGTACCTGATTTGTACCGCCGTCTTCACGCCCAAATTTCTGATAAAGAAATACGATCATCAGACCGGATACCGGCAGCAGGAAAAAGATCCATGTGTTTTCCGCCCGGTAATTTGTGACAAATTTGAGTGCCCTCGCAAAAAGGCTGCTGACAAAGCCGACGGTCAGACCGGTCAGTACTGCAAGGACCAGCCATTTGATAAGATTTGTCATATCATAGCGGATGTGTCCGAGATAATAATCCAGATCTTTAGTTTCTTCCAGATTATTTTTGTCCTGTGTGTTGTTCATAAGTTTCCCCCATAAAGTAAAAAATAATTTATGACATGCAACAAACGGTTCCGAAATAGTATGCGGAACCGTCTGATGTTTGAAATATGATGATTATAAATTTGTAAGATTTTATTCCTGTGTAATTCCGGTTACTTCATAACCAGCATCCTTAATTGTCTGGCGGATCTTGTCCTCATCAACCTTCTCCGGTGCTGTAAAAACGGTTGTGTTGTTTTCGTGAGAAGATACGACTTCCTCTACACCGAATGCTTTCTTGATAGCTTCATTTACGTGTGCTTCGCAGTGTCCGCACATCATTCCCTCAACATTAACTGTAACTTTTACCATAGTTTTTTGCTCCTTTTCTTTTATATTATAATCATTTTTTACCTCAATGGAAGTAGCTTGTTTGATTTTTTTGTCCTTTTTTGTGTCGTGGATCTTAAACAGGTTCAGACGCAGGGCGTTGGTGACAACGCAGAAGCTGGAAAGGCTCATTGCGGCGGCACCGAACATCGGATTCAGTGTCCATCCGAAGATAGGGATCCATACGCCGGCAGCCAGTGGAATGCCGATCACATTGTAGAAAAATGCCCAGAAAAGATTTTCGTGGATATTTTTCAGGGTGGCACGGCTGAGACGGACAGCGGCAGGAACATCGCTCAAACGGCTCTTCATCAGAACGACATCAGCCGCGTCGATTGCAATGTCTGTTCCGGCACCGATCGCGATTCCGATATCTGCGCGGGTGAGGGCAGGAGCATCGTTGATACCGTCGCCGACCATGGCAACTTTGCCCTGTTCTTTGAGAGAACGGATCACGCTTTCCTTACCGTCAGGGAGAACGCCTGCGATGACATCGTCCACGCCTGCCTGAGCACCGATCGCTCTTGCGGTACGTTCATTGTCACCGGTCAGCATGACAACACGGATTCCCATATTCTGGAGTTCTTTGACCGCCTGCGGGCTGTCTTCTTTGATGACGTCAGCGACAGCGATGATGCCGACCAGCTTGCCATTGCGGGCAAAAAGGAGGGGAGTTTTTCCTTCTTCTGCAAGTTTTTCTGCCTTCTGGGAGAGCGCGGCAGGAACGCTTACCTGGCTGCTGATAAATTTCATGCTTCCACCGATCAGAGTTTCATTATCAAGCACGGCAGAAAGTCCATTTCCCGGAAGGGCGTGGAAATCTGTGACTTCCGGTGCTGTGAGATGAAGACTTTCGGCGTGACCAAGGATCGCTTTGGCGAGAGGATGCTCGCTCTTTTTTTCCAGGGCAAATGCCATGGTGAGGAGTTCCTGTTCGGAAATCCCATCTGTCGGGAGCAGATCTGTCACTTCCGGCTGACCACTGGTGATCGTACCGGTTTTGTCCAGGGCAACGATCTGGACTTTGCCTGCTTCTTCAAGAGAAACAGCGGTTTTGAACAGGATACCGTTCTTGGCACCCATTCCGTTGCCGACCATGATTGCTACCGGAGTGGCAAGTCCGAGCGCGCATGGACAACTGATAACGAGAACGGAAATTCCGCGGGCAAGTGCATAGCCGAATTCATGTCCGGTCAGAAGCCAGACAAGCGTGGTGAGAATTGCGATCGTGATGACTGCTGGCACAAAGACACCGGAAACACGGTCAGCGATCTTGGCGATCGGAGCCTTGGTAGCAGCAGCGTCACTTACCATTTTGATGATCTGGGAGAGGGTGGTATCCTCACCGACACGGGTTGCTTCGCATTTGATAAATCCGGACTGGTTGACAGTAGCGGCAGAGACAAGATCTCCGGCGGCCTTGTCGACAGGGATGCTTTCGCCTGTAAGGGCAGATTCATTGACTGCACTGGTTCCCTCGACGATCACGCCGTCGACAGGGATGTTTTCTCCTGGGCGGACCACAAAGATGTCTCCCTTGTGGACCTGCTCGATCGGGACAGTAGTTTCCTGACCGTCGCGGAGAACGACAGCGGTCTTTGGCGCGAGTTTCATGAGGCTCTTGAGAGCGTCGGTGGTTTTTCCCTTGGAACGGGCTTCAAGCATTTTGCCAACAGTGATCAGAGTCAGGATCATTGCCGCGGATTCGAAGTAAAAATCCATCATGTAGTTCATGACAGCGGCAGAATCGCCGTCGACCTGAGCTCTTGTCATGGCGAAGAGTGCGTAAACACTCCATACGAAAGATGCCATGGAGCCGAGGGCAACCAGTGTATCCATGTTCGGGGCACGATGCCACAGGCTCTTAAATCCGCTGATGAAAAATTTCTGGTTGATGACCATGATGATTCCGGCGAGCAGAAGCTGCACAAGTCCCATTGCGATATGGTTGTCATTAAACCATGCAGGCAGCGGCCAGCCCCACATCATATGTCCCATGGAGAAGTACATCAGTACGAGTAAAAATCCGACGGAAGCGATCAGACGACGCTTGAGAATCGGTGTCTCGTGATCCTCCAGAGCTTCCTCTGCTTCGGACATGGAAACCTGTTCTTTGTTAGCTCCCTTAAGGGATGCACCGTAACCTGCCTGTTCTACGGCATTGATAATGTCATGGGAGGAAGCAGTTCCCTCGACTCCCATGGAGTTCGTCAGAAGGCTGACGGAGCAGGATGTGACTCCCGGTATTTTTGATACAGCCTTCTCCACGCGGGAGCTGCAGGCAGCACAGCTCATACCGGTGACGTTGTATTGTTCCATTGTGTGCCTCCTCTTATGAAATGCTCAGGCATGTAAAGCCGGCTTTTTTTACTGCTTCGCGAAGGTCACCGTCAGAAATGGAGCGGTCATAGGAAACAGTCGCAATTTCTTTTTTCAGGTCAACTTCTGCAACTACACCGTCGATTTCGTTGAGTGCACTGGTTACAGAATCAACGCAGTGCTGGCAGTGCATGCCTTCGATGCGGATCGTCCTGGTTCCAAGGACAGGGCCGTCCAGGAATTTTTTCTTCGGTTTCTTGGAATTTCCACCGCCGCCTCCGCAGCAGAGAGAGTCTCCTTTAAAATGTCCTGCAGCTTTGCGCGCTGCAAAGATCATAGCGACAATGACGATCAGTAAAATAATAATATCAGCAGCGTTCATGATTATTCTTCCTCCATAAATTTTTCATTTTTGCGTTTGTCTAATCTCTTCTTTACAAACAGGTAAATTTCGTAGATGGTGATTCCTACTAAATAAATTGCAAGAAAAGCACCAAATCCATACATAGATGATTCGCCTAAATGGTTCATGTGCGAAAAACTCCTTTCCAAAATTGATTTGCAGCTGTATTTCACAGCTACATTTATTTCATCAGTTTCTGCAGAGTTGCAACCAGCTCGTCGATCGTTTCATCCTTACCGGCACGGATGTCACGCGCCACACAGGTACGGATATGATTCGCAAGAAGCTCTTTATTAAAAGAATTGACAGCGGCATTGACAGCAGCGGACTGGATCAGGATGTCATTACAATAAGCATCATTCTCCAACATTCCTATGATCCCCCGAATCTGCCCCTCAATACGCTTCAGCCGATTCACCAGCTTCTTCCGCTCCGCCTCCGACCGATCCGTATGCTTCGTACAACAACAGGAACAGACAGGAGCCTTCGTCACATCATTATTATTCTCCATAGACCAACTTCCTTTCTGAAATATACTCAAAATACATATCCAAAATACCCTCACGGGGTATATCTACTATGCCTGTAATATATACCCCACGAGGGTATTTGTCAAGTCCAAAACCACAAAAAAATAGATCCCCATCAAAAAGACAAGAATCACCCAACTTCAAACCTACGTTATTAACAATATGATACTATTCTCCCAACAGTCCGGCTCCATACAAAAAATATATCTATCAACCAACAGTCCGGCCCCACACAGAAAAACCTCCCCCACAAAACAATCAGGGTCTCCACCAAAGCTCAAAAAAAGCCCAGGGGTGCCTGAGGGGACGGGCCACGTCCCCTCGGTTCTAACCTCGCCCAGGCGAGCAAAAGGTTGCGGGGCCCGGGGATCAAACCCCGATAACCTTCTGGCTGATGAAGAAAGCCACCCCAGCGGTCAGCGCCTCCGCAATCCAAAACGCATGCCATACCCCCACAGCTCCCAAGATGCGGCTAAGGATAAAAGCCGCAGGAAGAATTATGATCAAATACCGACACAGCGAAACAACAAGAGAAGCAGTCCCCCTTCCAAGTCCTTCCAGCGCACCACATGCCGTAACAGACACAGAAGAAACCAGAAATCCCGCACAAATAATACGAAGAGCCGTTTTTCCGGCAGCAATTGTCTCCGGATTCGTAGTAAACATTCCCATAAGCTGCCCCGGAACAGTCAGACAGATGATGGTTCCAACAAGCATGATCACACCACTCATACAAAGCGTAACATAGTAGATTTTTTTCACTCTTTTGCGCTCTCCGGCACCATAATTATATCCTATCACAGGACGCATTCCCTGCACGATCCCGCTCGCCGGAAGATAGAGAAACGTCTGCAGTTTATAGTAGATTCCAAGAATCACCACATAACTCTGAGAGTAGGTCGCAAGGAGTCCGTTCAATGCAGAAACAAGCACAGATGGAAGCGCAAGATTCAGTGCTCCCGGGATGCCAACAGAGTATAATCTTGCGATCAGAGCCCTGTCCGGATGTAAATATTTCCGGCTTAATCTGACCTGGAGAGGCTGCATTTTGTAGACGATCAAATAGAAAACAAGATTGAATACCTGCCCCAGACCAGTTGCGATCGCAGCACCTTCAATCCCCATTGCAGGGAACGGTCCCACACCAAAGATCAGCAGCGGATCAAGTATAATATTAGAAACACAGCCGACCATAAGCCCGATCATAGTAACCTTCATCTTGCCCACACCCTGGAAGATTTTTTCGTAGGCAAGGTTGGTAGTGTTTATAGTTGCAAACAGAAAAACGATCGTGGAATACCGGATCCCAAGGTCGATAACATCTGTGTCAGAAGTAAAAAACACCAGAAATCCCGGCATCACAAGGATGCATCCGATCGTCAGAAGAATACCGTGCAGAGCAGATAATGCAAGCCCATGAGTCGCCGCTTTGCTGGCAGTTTCTTTGTTTCCGGCACCAAGACAGATCGCGATCTGAGCACTGATCCCGATTCCAAATCCGATCGCGATCGCATTTGCAAAGTTCTGAATCGGATAGACAAGCGACAGTGCAGTCATCGCATTTTCACTGATCTGTGCCACGAAAAAGCTGTCCACAATGTTGTACAGAGAATTCACAAGCATAGAGATCACCATAGGTAGAGCCATCGACAAAATCAGCGGGAAAACCGGTTTTTCTTTCATAAATGTGTCATTCATAATAAGCCTCCTTTATAAAATTTAAAACATAAAAAACGCCGCACAATCACCCCGAAGGATAATTGTGTGGCGAAAAATGGTTTAGCCAGAAAAATCCACACTATGTTTTGGACGAAAGAATTGTAGCATGAGAATTAGAAAAACGTCAATAGTAGATTTGTTAAATCTCCAGATCATCCGCATTTGCCATATACGTCTGCGTATAAAGCACGACCGTATCGCCCTTTGGAACAAGGATCCTGTGATTTCGCTGGATCACGGCGATGATAATACGCTCCGGCATGTTCAGTTCCATGATCCTGTGATTCACCCATTGATCATTTTCGGTGAGCCGGATGCGGATAAAATGCACATCTTCTTCCTGACCATATTCCCCGATCCGTTTAACATAATATATAACAAGAATTCTCCTACCTCTGCAGGTAGTGAGATGAATTGTAGATCTGAGCATAAATGCTCAAAAGAATTTTATAAATAAAAAAGGAAACACTTGTTCCTGTAGATGACTTGTATTATAATAAAAAAGAACATATTGTTCGGGAATAGCAATTGAAATCATTTGTAAACAGGTAGGAATAAGGTGAGAAAAATAAATCGGGCAGTAAAAGTAAGAATCTATCCAAATGCAGAACAACGTGTACAAATAGAAAAAACAATTGGCTGCAGCCGATTTATCTATAACTGTATGCTTGCAGATAAAATGGAACATTATAAAAAAGAAAAAAAGATGTTAAGGAACACACCAGCCAGTTACAAGAAAGAATATCCCTGGCTGAAAGAGGTGGATTCATTGGCGTTAGCAAATGTACAGATGCATCTGGAAAGCGCATTCCATAAGTTTTTTCGTGAACCATCTGCAGGATTTCCGCGTTTCAAATCAAAGAAGTCGTCAAGAAAATCTTATACAACAAACGTAGTGAATGGAAATATCTTTCTGGAAGGGAACTATTTGAAACTGCCTAAGATGACAGCTGTCAGAATGAAGCTTCACCGTCCGATATCAGAAAAATGGAAACTGAAATCTGTGACAGTCAGCAGGGAGCCATCCGGAAAATATTTTGCCAGTCTTTTATTTTGCAGTGAAAACCAAGCAGCAGAAAAAAGACCGGCAGAAAAATTTATTGGGATCGATTTTGCGATGCAGGGAATGTGTGTATTTTCTACCGGTGAAAGAGCCGAATATCCGATGTTCTACCGGAACACAGAGAAAAAGCTTGCACGGGAACAGAGAAAGCTGTCCAGATGTCAGAAAGGCAGTCAGAATTATAAGAAGCAGAAGAAAAGAGTTGCACTGTGCCATGAAAAAATCCGAAATCAGAGAAAAGATTTTCAGCATAAACTCAGTGCCAGTCTTGCCGAGAGCTTCGATGCAATATGCGTGGAAGATCTGAATCTGAAAGGGATGGCAGGAGGATTTCATCTTGGAAAAGGCGTACATGATAATGGATATGGCCTGTTTCTGTCTATGCTGGAATATAAACTGGAGGAACGCGGGAAGTATCTGATAAAAGTAGATCGTTATTTTGCATCAAGTAAGATTTGCAGTGCATGTGGAAAGAAAAAAGAAAAATTGTCTTTATCTGAAAGGATCTATTACTGTGAATGCGGACACAGAATGGACCGTGATGTAAATGCAGCAGTGAACATCATGAATGAGGGAAAAAGAATCTTTGCAGAATGTGCATGACAGCACAATAAAAAGTCCGTAACCGGACTAATAAAAATCGCGGGGCACGCGAGGATAGCTTGTAGATACTTGGCTCAGTAGAGCCATTGAGCAAGAAG
>CAKRXU010000051.1 GCA_934424575.1 uncultured Blautia sp. | reverse complement strand
AAAATGGTTCTTGCCAGCCGTAAGAAGAAATAGGGGGAGGGAACAAAATGGAACAAATGTTAAATGTATCATCTAATCCTCATGTCAGGGACAAAATGACAACAAGCCGGATCATGCAGCTCGTTGCACTTGCGCTGCTTCCTACCACACTGTTTGGTATCTGGAACTTCGGCTTCCGTGCACTTCTTGTTGTACTTGTGACGGTAGTTTCCAGCGTCTTTTTTGAGTGGCTGTATGACCGTCTTATGCATAAAAAGAACACGATCAATGATTTCAGTGCAGTCGTTACAGGACTTCTGCTCGCACTCAACATGCCGCCGCAGATCCCGCTGTGGATGCCGGTACTCGGCAGTGCTTTTGCGATCATCGTTGTAAAACAGCTTTTCGGCGGTCTGGGACAGAACTTCATGAACCCGGCACTTGCTGCAAGATGTTTCCTGATGATCTCTTTTGCAGGCAAGATGACAGATTTCGCAGTGGACAAGCTGAGCGGATATCACTGTATTGATACCGTTACAGGAGCAACCGCTCTTGCAGAACTTAAGAACAGCGGATTCACAGCAGATTCCATCTCTGTAAAGAACCTGTTCATCGGTAATATCCACGGAACCATCGGTGAAACTTCAGCGATCGCGATCCTGATCGGTGCAGTGATCCTTCTTGCATTCAAAGTGATCGACCTCAAGATCCCGCTTACATATATTGGAAGTTTTGCGGTATTTGTAATCCTTTACATGCTTGGAACAGGCAAAGGTTTTGATGTAAACTATCTTTTTAGCCATCTGTTTGGCGGCGGTCTGATGCTTGGTGCATGGTTCATGGCAACTGACTATGTAACGACCCCGATTACACCGAATGGACAGTTACTCTATGGATGCTGTCTCGGTGTTGTCACAGCGATCTTCCGTCTCTTTGGCGGATCCGCAGAGGGTGTTTCCTATGCGATCATCTTCTGTAACCTTCTGGTACCGCTTATCGAGAAAGTGACCAAACCGGTTGCTTTTGGAAAAGGAGGTAAAAAAGCATGAGTATTGTAAAAGATACGATCGCGATCACAGCGATCACGCTTGTTGCCGGTCTTGCACTTGGCGTAGTTCAGGATATCACAGCAGGTCCTATCGCACAGCAGCAGGAGCAGTCCAAACAGGAAGCATACAAGGCTGTATTTGAAGATGCGGACAGCTTTGAAGTATATGATGTAGATGCTGACGCACTGGTAGCAAATCTTGCAGAAAATAATTTCAATGCACAGACGATCAACGAAGTGATGGAAGCAAAGGATGCTTCCGGTGAGACGATCGGCTATGCGCTCAACGTTACAGATTCTGAAGGATATGGCGGAGACATCCAGTTCACCATGGGAATTCAGAATGACGGAACCTTAAACGGAATCTCCATCCTGTCCATCAGCGAGACAGCCGGACTTGGTATGAAAGCCAAGAACCCGGATTTCCAGGACCAGTTTAAGGATAAGAACGTAGAGAAATTCGAATATACCAAGACAGGTGCCACATCTGACGACCAGATCGATGCGATCAGTGGTGCCACAATTACTACAAATGCCATGACAAACGGTGTAAATGCCGGCCTTTGTGCATTTCGTTATGTGGAAGGAGGAGCAGAGTCATGAAAGCAAATACACCTGCTGAACGTCTTGTAAACGGTATTATCAAAGAAAACCCGACTTTTGTGCTGGTACTGGGTATGTGTCCTACACTGGCAGTTACCACATCCGCGATCAACGGTATCGGAATGGGACTTACCACAACAGTAGTCCTTGCAATGTCCAACCTTATGATCTCCCTTCTTAGGAAATTCATTCCGGACGGAGTTCGTATGCCGGCATTTATCGTTGTCGTTGCATCTTTCGTAACCATCGTACAGATGCTTTTACAGGGATTTATCCCAAGCCTGTATTCCGCACTTGGAATCTATATCCCTCTGATCGTTGTAAACTGTATCATCCTTGGCCGTGCAGAGGCATATGCTTCCAAGAATCCTCCGATCCCGTCATTATTTGATGGTATTGGTATGGGACTTGGATTTACCTTAAGTATCACCTGCATCGGTGCAGTCCGTGAACTTCTCGGTGCCGGACAGCTTTTCGGACATCAGATCCTTCCTCTCGCAGCAGACGGAAAATTCGGATATGAGCCGATCACGATCTTTATCCTTGCACCTGGAGCATTCTTTGTTCTTGCAATGCTTGCAGCGCTCCAGAACAAATTCAAGATCGGTGCTGCCAAGAGAGGCATTGATCCGAGTGAAGGCTGCGGATGCTGTGCAGGCTGTGATACCTGCAACAACACAATGTGCAAAGGAGGCAAGGAAGCATGAAAGAATTATTACTGATCCTGGTAAGCTCTGCGATCGTCAACAACGTAGTCTTAAGCCAGTTCCTCGGACTCTGTCCGTTCTTCGGTGTATCCAAGAGAATCGAAACGGCAGCAGGAATGGGTGGTGCGATCATCTTCGTTATCACATTGTCTTCCTTTGTAACAGGCCTGATCTACAACTTCATCCTGGTACCGACAGGCATGGAATATTTACAGACGATTGTATTTATTCTCATCATCGCAGCACTTGTTCAGTTTGTTGAAATGTTCCTCAAGAAAGGTATGCCGGCACTGTATCAGTCACTCGGTGTATACCTTCCTCTGATCACAACAAACTGTGCAGTTCTTGGTGTTGCCCTGACAAACGTACAGAAAAGCTACAACATCCTTCAGGGAACTGTAAACGGATTTGCAACAGCAGTCGGATTTACAATCTCTATCACCCTGATGGCTGGTATCAGAGAAAAAACTGAATACAACGATGTTCCGGAATCTTTCCAGGGCTTCCCGAAAGTACTGCTTACAGCAGGTCTGATGGCGATCGCATTCTTCGGATTTTCCGGACTGCTCAAGTAACGAAGGAGGCGTAGGTTATGGATATTAATGCAATTATCGTGGCAACTGTCGTTGTTGCAGCAGTGGGCCTCTTTATTGGAATCTTCCTCGGCGTTGCCGGCAAGAAGTTTGCGGTAGAAGTCGATGAGAAAGAAGTTGCTGTCCGTGAAGCACTTCCGGGAAACAACTGTGGTGGATGCGGATATCCGGGCTGTGATGGTCTGGCAGCAGCAATCGCCAAAGGTGAAGCACCGGTCAATGCATGTCCGGTAGGCGGCGAAGCAGTTGGAAAAGTGATCGCAGGTATCATGGGACAGGAAGTTGTCGAGAGCACACGTATGGCTGCTTTCGTAAAATGTACAGGAACCTGTGAAAAGACAAAAGACAACTATACTTACACAGGCGTAGAAGACTGTGAAATGATGGCATTCATCCCGGGCGGCGGCGCAAAAGCATGTTCTTATGGATGTATGGGATTCGGAAGCTGTGTAAAAGCCTGTCCGTTTGATGCGATCCATATCGTAAACGGTGTTGCAGTCGTAGACCGTGAGGCATGTAAAGCCTGCGGTAAATGTATCGCAAAATGCCCGCATCATCTGATCGAGCTTGCACCATATGAGCAGAAAACATTCGTAGGCTGCAGTTCCCATGCCAAAGGCAAGGCTGTTACAACTGCCTGCGAACTTGGATGCATCGGATGTAAGAAGTGTGAGAAGACCTGTCCGAACGGTGCGATCACTGTGACAGACTTCTGTGCACACATTGATTACGACAAATGTACAAACTGCGGTGCATGTAAAGAAGCATGCCCGAGAAAAGTTATTCTCTAAAACCCCATATCATATGAATAAGATCCCGGTCGCGAGAGGCAAGACTTCTCCGACCGGGATCTTTTCGAATAGATGTTTGCTTTTTGTGTGTTGTTATGTTATGATTGAAAAACAGGAAAAAATTGATTAGAGCAGGAGTAGAGTTTGCATGATTTCATTCATTTGCGGCCAGGTGGCAGATACAACGGAGAATTCTGTGATCATAGAGACAGGTGGGATCGGATATGAGATTTTTATGACGGGGACAGCGATCGAACAGGCAATCCGTATGGAAGGGAAAGTGAAGATCCATACGTATTTTCATGTGCGAGAGGATGCCATGCAGTTATATGGTTTCTGGAATAAGGATGATCTTCAGATGTTCCGGCTTCTTCTTGGTGTCAATGGGATCGGCCCGAAGGCAGCGCTGGGAGTTCTGGCGGGACTTACTTCAGATGAACTCCGGTTTGCAGTGCTTTCTGATGATGTCAAGACTCTCTCCAAGGCACCTGGAATCGGTAAGAAGACCGCCCAGAAGCTGATCCTTGAACTGAAGGATAAACTGAAGCTGGAAGATGCGTTTGAGAAGAAACTGGCACATGAGCAGGAGGCAGCAGTCTTTGCCGGCGCAGATTTCCATGATGGACGCCAGGAGGCAGTGGAGGCACTGACCGCACTCGGATACAGCAGTTCAGAGGCACTTAAGGCAGTACGTAAAGTTACAGATGTAGATCCTGGTGATGTAGAAGCAATTCTCAAAGCCGCCCTCAAACAATTATAATGGAGTAATGATATAAATGGAAAAAAGAATGATCACAACAGATGTGACAGAAGAGGATCTGCCTCTGGAGGGAAACCTCCGCCCACAGACCCTCGATGAATACATTGGTCAGGAAAAAACCAAAAACACACTTAAGATCTATATAGAAGCCGCGAAGCAGAGACACGATGCCCTCGATCATGTTCTGTTTTATGGACCTCCGGGACTTGGCAAGACTACTTTATCCGGGATCATTGCCAATGAGATGGGAACCCATATGAAGGTAACATCCGGTCCGGCGATCGAGAAACCGGGAGAGATGGCGGCAATCCTTAATAATCTTCAGGAGGGTGATATCCTCTTTGTGGATGAGATCCATCGTCTGAACCGTCAGGTAGAGGAGGTACTTTACCCGGCGATGGAGGATTTTGCAATCGATATCATGATCGGTAAGGGAGCTTCTGCGAGATCTATCCGTCTTGATCTTCCGAAATTTACTCTGGTCGGAGCGACAACGAGGGCGGGACTTCTTTCTGCACCGCTTCGTGACCGTTTTGGAGTGATGCATCATCTGGAATTCTATAATAAGGAAGAGCTTCAGACGATCATCCTTCGTTCAGCGGATGTCCTTGGCGTTGAGATCGACACCAGAGGAGCAGCAGAGATCGCCAAGCGTTCCAGAGGAACCCCGCGTCTTGCGAACCGCCTTCTCAAGAGAGTCCGTGATTTTGCACAGGTCAAATACGATGGAAAGATCACGTATGATGTAGCTTCTTTTGCACTGGATCTTCTTGAAGTAGATCAATATGGACTGGACAAGATCGACCGGAGGATCCTCAAGACACTGATCGTGAATTTCCAGGGAGGTCCGGTTGGATTGGAGACGCTGGCAGCGGCGATCGGGGAAGATGCTGGTACTCTGGAGGACGTTTATGAGCCGTATCTTCTGCAGAATGGCTTTCTCAACAGGACCCCGAGAGGCCGTACAGCGTCCGCACTTGCCTATAAGCATCTCGGAATTGAAAGAAATTCGTAAAAATTCCTATACATTTTTACAAAATTCGATTATAATGGAGTACAGACAAGGTGTAAGGAGTATTACTACGCCTCAGATCCAAGTGGATCTGGTCGGCTTCCGTTATGGAAGAAGGATGAAAGTTTAAGATACGGGAGGCTTGTTATGGCAGTCAAAAACACGGCACAGGTAGTCATCGGAGGAAAGATCATGACTCTGGGTGGTTACGAATCTGAAGAGTACTTTCAGAAAGTGGCATCATATATAAATAGCAAAATGTCTGAACTGAGTGAAATGCCGGGATATTCCCGCCAGCCAATGGAGACAAAGCACACTCTGCTCAGCCTGAATGTTACAGATGATTACTTTAAGGCAAAGAAGCAGGCAGAGATCTTCGAGCAGGATCTTCAGCAGAAGGATCAGGAAATGTATGAATTAAAGCATGAGCTGATCGCATTACGTATGAAGATCGAAGAATCTGAGAAAAAAGAAGCAGATGCCAGACACCAGAAGGAACTTCTGGAAGGAAAGGTCAAAGAACTGGAAGAAGAGATAGATAAGTTGCTTAAGTAAGAGTAGGGAGGGGATTGCTTCGGTAGTCCTCTTTATTTGTTACAGAGAATCAGATGAAAGGAAAAACTCATTTGAAGAAACAGGAAATAGAATTACTTTCACCGGCAGGTTCCTATGAAGGATTCGAGGCCGCGATCGGAGCCGGTGCAGATGCGGTTTATGTAGGCGGACCAGATTTTGGCGCAAGAGCCTACGCGCAGAATTTTACACAGGAAGAACTGATCCATGCAATTCGGACAGCGCACATCCATGGCAGGAAATTATACCTTACGGTAAATACACTTCTCAAGAACCGTGAGATCAGAGAGAAACTTTTTAATTCTCTGAAACCATTATATGAGGCGGGACTGGATGCAGTGATCGTCCAGGATCTTGGCGTTTTTCAGTTTATCCGCAGGAATTTTCCAAAGATGCATATCCATGCCAGCACGCAGATGGCAGTCACCGGACCGGAGGGAATGAAATTCCTTGAAGAACAGGGAGCGGCCCGAGTGGTAGCCGCCAGGGAATTAAGCCTTGAAGAACTGGCTGCCATGCACAGAGAGAGCGGCATCGAGATCGAGGCATTTGTTCATGGAGCTTTGTGCTACAGCTTGTCCGGGCAGTGCCTGATGAGCAGTATCCTTGGCGGCAGGAGCGGCAACCGTGGAAGATGTGCACAGCCATGCAGACTTCCTTATCAGGTCCGTAAGGGAGAGGACAGGAAATTTCCGAAGACAGAAGATCTGTGCCCTCTGAGTCTCAAGGACATCTGTACACTGGATATCCTGCCGGAGATCATAGATGCAGGTGTGATGTCACTCAAGATCGAGGGAAGAATGAAACAGCCGGGATATACAGCCGGAGTGACAGGTATGTATCGAAAATATCTGGACATATTGTTAGAGAACAGACAAAATTACCAGGTGACGGACAAAGACCGGAAATATCTTCTGGATATCTTTAACCGTGGTGGTTCCTGTACAGGATATTATAAGCAACATAACGGTCCGTCCATGATGGCGTTTTCCAATGAGAAAAAGACCAGCGGTGCATCCGGAGAACTTAGGAAATGCAAAGCGAAGATCAGCGGAAGCCTGATGCTTTACCCGGAAAGTCCGGCGATTCTGCAGGTCTCCTGCGGGGACAGGCAGGTGGTAGTCTCTGATGGAGAAGTCCAGTTTGCCAAGGAACATCCGATGTCAGAAGAGCGTATCCGCAAACAGATGGAAAAACTGGGAAATACTGAGTTCGAATGGGAAGCCCTGGAGATCCAGATGGATGGAAATATCTTTGTCCCGGTGAAACTTCTCAATGAACTGAGGCGAAATGCCCTGGCTGAGCTGGAAGAAGAACTTTGTGCACCGATGTACCGGAAAGCAGCGGACAGACCTGTATTTGCTGCAATGGACGGGGATTCTGCCGGAAGGAATGGAAGTCTGCCAGGCATGTTTGTATCCTGCGAAACGATGGAGCAGGCAGAGACAGCATGGCAGAGAGACGAAGTCCAGGGACTGTATCTTCCGTATTTTGTTATGGAGCAGGCAATGGCCAGGGGCATTCAGAACCAGAAAGAGCTGTATCTTGCACTTCCTTATATCACCAGAGAGCAGGCACCGGAGTATTTCTTTGAGACCGCTTTAAGGTGGCTTGATGAGGGAATGAAGGGATTTCTTGTGAGAAATCTGGAATCTTATGGAATGCTGAAAAGACAGTGCCTTGAGAAATATGCAGTTCTGGATACAACGATGTATACCTGGAATAACGAAGCTGTCGATTTCTGGGAGAAACAGGATATTCTTAAGAATACGGTACCTCTGGAACTGAAAGAAGCAGAAATGCGCCACAGGGCTAACAGGAACAGTGAGCTTATCGTATATGGATATATTCCACTGATGCAGTCAGCACAGTGTGTCCGCAAAAATATCGCTTCCTGTGATATGTGCGAGGGCAGCATGGTCCTGAAGGACAGATACGACAAGGAATTTACAGCAGTCTGTGTCTGTCACCCATGGAAAACAGGAACTACAAAAGGCAGAGAACGTTGCTATAATATAATCTATAACAGTCTGCCGTATGGTCTCCTTAAGGAAGCGAAGCAGGTACTTGCACTTGGAATGCAGTCCTTACGTATTTCTCTGACTATGGAGACCGCTAAGGAAACAGAGCAGATTCTGGATGAATTTCTGGGGGTATATTATCATAACCGTATACCTGCCGAAAGGAACTTTACAAAAGGACATTTTAAAAGAGGAGCCGAGTAGGGGCATATGATCAATGTAATAGTAGAATTATCCAAATACATCATCCTGACGCTGATGATCGTCTATACGTTTCATTGTTTTTATACCGTGCGTCAGCCGGATGAAGAGGAGAGGAATGAGCTTCTGCGTCAGCAGCTTATCCTGATCTTTTTCATCGATTTTACTGCATTTCTTGTGATCTATCTCAAGACATTTGATTACAAGGTGGTACGTTTTTATGTAGAAATGCAGATCTTTTTTGCAGTGATCCAGATCCTGTACAGAGTCTTGTATAAAAAAGCATCGCTGCTGCTTCTGAATAATATGTGCATGCTGCTGAGCGTTGGATTTATCATGCTGTGCCGTCTTGACATCACGATGGCTACCAAGCAGCTTCTTGTTGCGGCAGGTGCCAGTGGAGTTGCACTTGTGATACCGGTCATGATCCGGAAGATGCGTTTCCTGCGTAAGCTGACCTGGGTATACGCAGGAATCGGTGTCGTACTTCTGGCAGCAGTATTTCTTCTGGCCAGAACCAGTTACGGAGCAAAACTGACACTCTTAGGTGTACAGCCGTCAGAGGCGATCAAGATCACATTTGTATTTTTTATGGCATCATTTTTATCAAGGGATACCAGTTTTAAAGCTGTGGTACAGGTGTCTGTGATCGCAGCTCTCCATGTGGGAATCCTGGTTCTCTCTACGGACCTTGGAAGTGCGGTGATCTTTTTTGTGACTTATCTGGTGATGGTCTATGTATCTACCAGAAATGTCGGATATCTGGGGCTTGGGCTTGCCGGAGGAAGCGGTGCGGCAGTGGTTGCCTATCATCTCTTTGGCCATGTCAGACAGAGGGTCAGTGCATGGAAGGATCCGATGGCAGTTTACCAGAACGAGGGCTACCAGATCGTACAGTCGCTGTTTGCGATCGGGACCGGCGGCTGGTTCGGTATGGGACTCTGCCAGGGTTCACCGGAATCCATTCCGGTTGTCAAGAATGACTTTATCTTCAGTGCGATCTGCGAGGAACTGGGAGGGATTTTTGCAATCTGCCTGATCCTGGTATGCATGAGTTTCTTCCTGATGATCGTCAATATCGCACTGCGTATCATCAATCCTTTTTATAAGCTGATCGCACTGGGGCTTGGAACAGAGTATGCATTCCAGGTATTCCTGACGATCGGTGGTGCTACCAAATTTATCCCTATGACAGGTGTTACCCTTCCGCTGGTAAGTTACGGAGGAAGTTCTCTTCTGAGCACGATCCTCATGCTGGCGATCATTCAGGGACTGTATATTTTGAGAGAAGACGAGGACGAGGAATTTGAGAAACGAAGAAAAGAAGCGTTACAGAGAATCAGAGCAAGAGAGGAGATCGGCGAAAGAACGCGCCGTATCTAAGAGACGTCGGGCAAGAAATAAGGAATACACCTTTGTATCTGTCTTCTTTGTGCTTATTTTTCTGGGACTGGCGGGATATCTTGTTTATTTCAATGCTGTCAAGAGTGACAGCTTTATCAACAGTCCTTACAATACAAGACAGGATACATTTGCGGACAGAGTTGTGCGTGGAAATATCATATCTTCGGACGGTGAGGTTCTTGCACAGACCAATGTCAGTGAGGATGGAACCGAAGAGAGGTCGTATCCTTATTCTAATATTTTTGCACACGTTGTCGGATATGATACCAATGGAAAAAGTGGCCTGGAATCAGAAGCGAACTTCCAGCTTTTAAGTTCCCATGAATTTTTCCTGACTCAGCTCAAAAATGAATTTATGGGTTCCAAGAATGTAGGGGATACCGTGGTTTCGACCCTGAATGCGGATCTTCAGACAACCGCATATAATTCGCTTGGTGACAGAAGAGGTGCAGTCGTGGTGCTGCAGCCATCAACAGGCAAAATCCTTGCCATGGTCAGCAAACCAGATTTTGATCCGAATACAATTGCAGCAAACTGGGAACAGCTTGTAAATGACGAGACAAACAGCAGCCTTCTGAACCGTGCATCACTGGGGCAGTATCCTCCGGGATCTACTTTTAAAATTGTCACAGCACTGACCTATCTGCGCCAGCATGGAACCTTTGACGGATTTTCTTTTGACTGTCAGGGAAGCATCACAAAAGAAGATCATACGATCCAGTGTTATGGAGGAAACGTTCACGGACAGGAAGACTTTTATACAGCGTTTGCGAAATCCTGTAACTGCGCATTTGCAGAAATGGGAACACAGCTTGGAGGAGATGCCCTCCTCAAAACAAGCGAAGATCTTCTGTTCAATCAGAAGCTTCCTTTGAGATCTTACCGTAAAAGTTCATTTACTCTGAATGGAAGTTCCGGTATCCCGCTTACGATGCAGACTGCGATCGGACAGGGAAATACTCTGGTATCTCCGATGCATATGGCACTGATCACAAGTTCTATTGCCAATGGCGGTGTTTTGATGAAACCATATCTGATCGATAAGATCCAGAATGCGACTGGCGATGAGATCAGCACTACACAGCCGGAAGAATACAAAAGACTGATGACGGACAACGAAGCCTCTCAGCTTGGTAATCTGATGAAAGGTGTTGTGGAGAATGGTACGGCTTCTTATCTGAATGGAAGAGGATATACCGTAGCAGGTAAAACCGGTTCTGCAGAGTACAACGAGAGCGGTGCCAGCCACTCCTGGTTTGTAGGATATTCCAATGTAGATAACCCGGATATCGTAGTTTCTGTTATTGTAGAAGATGGTGGTACCGGAAGCGAGGCAGCAGTGCCGATTGCAGCAGATATTTTTGATGCATATTATTTTGATTAAGTGAACGACGATTAAGGTTGCCAGTTTGCCCAAAAAGAGTTATACTATTAACAGTTCAGAGTGTGAAACTCACAGTTGCTGTTCGTACAAAATATCCATCACGTATGGAGTGAACAGTAACAACTCACGCGCAGTACAGGAGGAAATTGCAACATGATAGAAGCAACGAGCTGTGGCGGTGTGGTAATTTATCGTGGCAAGATACTGGCACTTTACAAGTCTTATAAGAACCGTTATGAAGGCTGGGTGCTGCCAAAGGGAACTGTAGAACCGGGCGAGACTCACGTTCAGACGGCACTTCGGGAAGTACAGGAAGAGTCTGGCGTGAAGGCTACTGTAGTTAAGTATATTGGCAAGAGCCATTACAATTTCACAGTTCCGGAGGATATCGTTACGAAGGAAGTACATTGGTATCTGATGACGGCTGATAATTATCATAGCAGACCTCAGAGAGAAGAGTTTTTTGTGGATTCTGGATATTACAAATTCCATGAGATCTACCATCTTCTGCGTTTTTCGAATGAGAAGCAGATCGTGGAGAAAGCATATCAGGAATATCTGGAACTGCGAAGCCAGGGACTCTGGGGCAAGCAGCGCAGAGACTGATTTTCGTTACTGTGAACAGTAACTGATTTTCTGCGAATAGGTACAATAGGGCTGTGTTTTTGACGCAGCCCTGTTTAGATTCCGAAAAAAAGGAAATCCTCTAAATGATGACCGAGGGAGAATGAGAAATGCTGAAATGGTGCAAGGATCTTCGCATAGGCGAAGGAGTAAAGAAGGCGGATAAGATCCGCCGCAAACTGAATCATGGGAAGATCGTGCCGGGCGTTTATCTTATCACTTTTTCGGAAAATCCCCGGAATCTTCTGGAGATCATTCCGGCGCTGACGCTGATCCAGCAGAGTGCAGCGGACATCTGTCCGGAGATCATAGGACTTGCCTGTGACAAAGATGAGGCGGTAGATATGGTCACAGAGATCATTCAGGAAGTCTATGATAAGACGGGAGATTTTCATATAGAAGAATATTGGAAGAACAGGTGATGCCATGCTACATATCTTGTGGATGATCATAAAATTTATACTGATCCTTATAGGAATAATACTGGGGCTGGTCCTGCTTGTTTTACTTCTTCTTTTGTTCTGCCCGGTGCGATATCAGGCCGAGGGTGCCAAGGAGGCTGGCTCGTTTCGAACTGCCAGTGGACGGGCGAAGGTAAGCTGGCTGTTTGGCGGTATTTCGTTTTCACTGGGAATCAGGAACGGACAGACAGAGATGGATTTTCAATTATTTGGAATTCCTGTATTGAAGCTTCTTAAGAAGTTCAGAAATCGCAGGAAGAAATCAGATCCTTATATAGAAGAGAATTCGGACGGTGATGCGTCTCATGAAGATCGCAGCCAGGATACGCAAAGCAATAATATAGAAGCAACAGATGAATCCCTTCCGGAGCTGCCTCTGGATGGAGCGAAGCATAGCGAAGAAGCAGGAACTTCCGAAGCATCCTGGCCGGAAATGGAAATATCCGGGGAGGATCTGTCGGATCCAGATATCGAGAAAGAACGTAAATGGCAGCAGACAGTAGAGAAACTTAAGTCGCTGTTTTACAATCTCGGGAATAAAGTCAGGAAGCTCTGGGACAAAATAAAAGCAGTCCATCAGAGAATTATGAGGATTCCAGAGGATCTGGAGCATTTATCCAGAAAGAAAGATGCTCTCTGCGATAAGATCGACTGGTGGAAGGCATTTATAGAACATCCGCGTACCCAGAAAGCGCTGGCGCTTGTCAAAAATAAAGCATTTCGATTACTGCGGCATGTATTTCCAACGAAGGTTGAGGGTGAGCTTGTCTTCGACTGTACCGATCCATCGATCATAGGATCTGTGCTGGCAGTACTTGGAATGACGATTCCGCTTCACAGAAACTGCATCCGGGTCACGCCGCTTTTCGAGAACCGTAATGTTCTTTACGGAAATGCAAAGCTGAAAGGCAGAGTATACGGAGTTATGCTGGTCAAAACAGCGCTTGAGCTGTATTTTGACAAAAATATAAAATACGTCATCAGACGATGGAAACATAAATAAAGGAGGACTGGTGTTATGTCAGGTGAAAACAATTTTAAGGATACTGTAAATTCTCTTTTTAAAGGAATGGATGCATTTATTTCTGCCAAGACCGTTGTCGGAGATGCGATCCATGTCGGAGATACGATCATCCTCCCGCTGGTGGATGTTTCCTTCGGTGTAGGAGCAGGAGCTTTTGAGGGTGACAAGAAGAGCAACGGCGGCGGTGGAATGACCGGTAAGCTGACTCCGAGCGCAGTCCTGGTCATCCAGAATGGAACCACCAAACTCGTCAACGTCAAGAACCAGGACGGACTCACCAAAGTCCTCGACATGGTCCCGGATTTTGTAGATAGATTTGCTTCTGGATTTGGCAAAGGTAATGATACAGAAAGTGAGACAGAGATTTAAAAACGTTTTGTGTTATGATTGGGTCATCGAAATAGATAAATCAAGGCTCTACTGTGTATGTGCGGTAGAGCTTTTTGTATTCGGCGAAGTTTTTCTGCATAAGATATTATGAGACCATAAGATGAGGGTAAGAGTGTGGGAAGACTTCTGGGATTGATGATTTTTTGCATTGGAATAGGAATTGTGATAGGCATGCTGATACAGGAGAATGTGATCGTTATTGTCACAGCCGGGCTCTGCCTTCTCTGCGGTTATCACATGTTCTGCCATTAATAATAAAAATAACAGGTGTTTTGTGAAGCGTTTATCATAAAACGAAAAAGAGGCACGGGGAAACTTCCCGTGCCTTGCTTGGTCATTCATACATAATCGGAATTATGCTCTCTCAACTTTTCCGGATCTCAGACAAGAAGTACATACATACATCTTCTGTGCACCGCCGTTAGCTGTTTTAACTTTAACGGATTTTACATTGGATTTCCACATTTTATTGGATCTTCTATGGGAATGACTTACATTATTTCCGAAATAAGCACCTTTTTCACAAACTGCGCATTTAGCCATGATAGCACCTCCTTGACGCTTTTTTTCAACAGATTTTATTCTACCAGATGAACCCAGTTTTTGCAAGTAAAAAAACAGAAAATCTCAAAATATTCTTCAGATTGCTAAAAATGGGGTGGAAATGAGGCTGTTTTTTGCCTGTGATGTACAATTTTGGGGTGTGAAATTATATAAATAATGGAATTAAATGCAGCAAGGGATTCATTCTACAGAGAAAACTACAAAAAACATTCTATATTTCGATGGAGGAAATGACGCAAATGGAGATAAAGGATGGGATTCAGTAATTGATAGAGATAATTTTTTTATATTGTATATATGCTGCCTCGGTATGATTGTATGTGTTACCTAAAAATAGAAGTGAAATCTGATAAAAATTATAAAAAATAATGATATAAATACAAAAATACTAAAATAATCCTGAATTATTCATGAGCATATAGGAATGCTCAATACTGCAAAGCCTTGAATCAGTTTCCTTGTAAATAATCGAGTCATCCTTATAAATGGGTAAAATATCCCTGTGGGATTTGATCAAGTTACTTTGG
>CAKRXU010000050.1 GCA_934424575.1 uncultured Blautia sp. | reverse complement strand
AATTACTTGCGTAAATTCGATGGACGCGTCTTATATCCCCGTAGCTAAAGCAAGGGGTTTTACGACGCATTGGATAATATGAAATCGAAAAAATTACCATATTTGTCTTGGACAGATGTGGTAATTCTTTTGTGCATTTTTTGAAAATCTTTTATAATATTATTAAAGATTTATATACAGAAATGAGGTGAAGCGAGCGTGAGTTTTAAAGAATGTCTGAACGAGTATATAAAACAAATTCAATGCACAGGTAAAGAACTGGCTGTCAGTAGTGGGATTTCAGAGACTGTTATCAGCAGATATCGTAAAGGAGAGAGGATGCCTTCTGCTGACAGCGAGTATCTCAAAAAACTATCTGATGGAATCATAAAGATAGCAGAGACCAAAATGATTCAGGATTTTAATGCAGAACAGGTATTTGAGAAATTACGTAAAAGTCTGATGACGGACCAAAAGGAGTTGTATTTTGACAATCAAAAAGTAAATTTGCTGCTGACTGAGCTGGACATTAATATCTCAAAAATAGCTGCTTTTATGCATTATGATCCATCTTATCTGTCCAAGATACGAAATGGAAAAAGAAGTCCGGCACATCCATATGAATTTACCGACAAGATCAGTACTTACATTGCGACAAATCGTAAAGAGGAAAAGGATAGAAAAAAAGTTTCTCTTCTGATCGGATGTAGAGAAGAAGAATTGACAGAGGTGGCAGAGTATAAAGAAAAGCTGAAATTTTGGCTGAATTCAGAAAAAGTACAAGAGATTGATTATGTCTCGGATTTTTTACGAAAAGTAGATACGTTTAATCTGGATGATTATATCCGGGCAATTCATTTTGATGATGTCAAAGTACCAAAAGTTCCGTTTAAAATTCCGATGTCGAAACATTATTATGGTCTTGAGGAGATGCGGGAGGGGGAACTGGATTTTCTGAAACATACTGTTCTGGCAAAATCAAAGGAGCCTTTGTATATATGCAGTGATATGCCAGTGGAGGATATGGCAGCAGACAAAGAGTTTGCCAGAAAGTATATGTTTGGTCTGGCGATGGTACTGAAAAAAGGGCTGCATATCCACATTATTCATGACGTGGAACGTCCGATGAAAGATATGATGCTGGGACTTGAAAACTGGGTTCCTCTTTATATGACAGGCCAGATCACTCCTTATTATATTAAAGGTGTTCAGAACAAAGTCTATTCACATCTGCATTATTGTTCTGGGCAGACAGCTATGACGGGAGACTGTATCAGTGGTCATCATGATCTGGCACATTATTATCTGACCAGTCGTAAAGAGGAAGTAGCAGTCAGCAAAAAAAATATGGAATTCCTTCTGAAAAAAGCCAGTTCACTGATGGATATTTACAGAAAGGAACGAAGAAATAAGTTAAATGTTTTTCTGGATGAAGATATGCATAAGGAAGGGCATCGGCGGAGAGTACTGGCAGCTCCATCATTAGGAACGATGTCGGAACAACTTTTGGAGAAGATCCTGAAGCGCAATGCAATTTGTGGAAATGGGCGGAAGATAGTTCTGGAATGTTATATAAAGCAAAAAGAAAGACTGGAAATGATCCTGAGTCATAGTACCGTGGAAGATGAGATTTCAGAAATCATTTCGGAAGAATATGAGAAATATCCATTGGTGCTTTCTCTTGCAGAGTGTTTTCTGGAAAAAGATATCCAGCTTTCATATGACGAATATCTTTCTGGAATAAGAGAAGCAGAGGCATATGCAGAAAATCACAAAAACTATACAGTCCATGTGACGCAGATGAAAGGTTTTCGCAATATTCAAATTACCTGCTTTGAAGGAAAATGGTGCATGGTATCCAAAAACAGAGCACCGGCTATCCATTTTGTTATACATCATCCGAAACTCAGATATGCACTGGAAAATATGACTTTGCCGATTCAGGACGGGAAGATGTAGAGAAAAAGGAGGGGAATATGAAACGGAAAAAAATAGAAGGGTTTATACTGGCAGCTGTTGCAGGAAGTTTTGTGGTTAGTATGACTGGTCCGCAAGATATATGGGCACTGGGAAATAATGGAGGACGCTCATATAAAGTGCAGACTATACAGGACAGTTCAACGGGGAAAACCGCAGCCAGAGGTTATGTACCGATAGATTATACAGTAAGTGGGGATGTGACATGGTGTGGAAAGTGGCAGAGTGCTTCTGCTCCGGCACAGGTTTATCTGACTGCAATGAGTGCGGATCAGAACACGATATTTGGCTTTTATTCACCAGTGTCTTATGAGCATATGCTGGATTATTCAATGGGAGGTGTATCTTATAACCAGCACCAGGATGGTGGGTTTGATGCACAGACAATGGTGCCAATGTTACATTTTATGAAGGCAGAAGAATACTGTGATTATATGACAGAAAATATTCTGGATGGGAATCAGGCAGAATTACTCAGTCAGGCAGAGATTACACCGAGTCAGCAGAAAATGTTGGATGAATCGGCTAATTTAAACTATCAGCAAAATCAGCAACTGGTACAGGGAAGTGGATTTCAGGTAGATGGAAGTTATAGTGGAATGGCGGAGAGGACTTATGAACTTACATTGGATCAGATACCGTTTCGGTTTACGATATTGACGACAACAAATGGAGTACAGCTTTCTTCGACAGCAGATATGATCTATACAACTGCACATACTGCTTTTGTCGCATGGGAATCGCCATTTACATTTTTTATGTTGACGCCGGAAAATGAATATGAAAACAGTTACGCGGATTTTGAGCAGTTTGTTTTGAATACAGCAATGACAGATCAGTTTGTGCAGGCCTTTATAGATGCAAGAACGCAGATCATGCAGTACAGTGGCAGTTCCAGTATGTCACAGATCGGAGATTACTGTCAGGACAGTGTCAGTGCATCGATAGGGAACGATTCTACTTACGATGCAGAACGTTTTACGGATTATATCTATTCACAGAACGATTATACATTGCCGGATGGAGAGCATGTAAAAATACCGACTTCTTATGATCATGTGTACGCAGATGATCTTGGAAATGTTTATGTATCTAATGGTACGGACCAACCGGCCGGAACCACACAGCTTTATCCAAATTGAAAGGAGGAACAGGAGCATGAAAAAAACAGCGCGCATAGGCAAAAAAGTAGTTACGTTTTTTGTAACAGCAGGTCTGGTGGCAGGAAGTGCCCTTCCAGTATATGCTGCAATGGTGGGAAGTATGGCAGTTGAAGAAAATACGGTTGTACAGTCAGAGTCAGAACAGATGCCTCAGGGAGATGTTATAGCATTGGATGATATAGGGATTTCTGTCCAGGTTTCTGATTATACTGCGATTCGCCAGGATGATGGATTTGTTTATATTTACGCGATGGCAGATGAGTCTATTCCTTATGTGATCATTGGAAAATATGATGCAGCGTCTGTTAACTTTGTGAATGAATTTACAAAGTATATGGCGGAAAACTACAGTGATCTGCAAGTATCAGAAGACATGGATACAGTAGAACTGGAAGGACGTATCTTTACAAAAATTGGTTATACGTATACTACGAGCGGATATGTAGTACGTGACAGAAGACTGTTTTTCAGTGAAAATGATAGAACTTATATGTTTGGAACAAAAGAGATAGAGTCGCTGGGATATTACACAGGAGATATGCTGGAACAGGTGGCTGGAAGTATGGCTTATCTTGCCGGAGGTGACAGCGATTACGCAAATCATGTGGACAGTGAGCGTTCTGTAACAGGAGGAGCAGAGAAAACGCTGGAGGATATTCAACAGGCAGCCGATGATGCTGTACAGCAGGAACCCTCTTCAGCAAATAGTGTCGTTTCCGGTGGAACGGTTGGAAGTATTGTTGGAATTGCGGGAGACACTACAGAAGAGCATGCAGATGGAAGTGATATTGTTTTTGATGAGACAAAAGCATCGTATAGTGGAACGTGGGTTCCGTTTCAGGATGGATTTCAGCTGTATCTTCCAAGTGATTGGAGTACGTATGAATTGACACAGGAAGACACAGATCAAGGCGTACTTTATATTGCCGGAGATACTTCCGGGATAGAAAATTCACCGGCAGTTTCCGTTGTCTGGGCGTACAGTGATGGTGCAGAAACATTGGAAGATATTGCGGCTGTAATTCAGAATAGCGATTTTCAGCTGGATGGTATTGTTACGATCAATGGAATTGGATGTGTAAGGTACAGAGGTGAAGCAGATAATTGCAGTGCGATTATGTTTTTTCATCCGACAAATAAACAGTATGTATTCTGTGTAACAGGTAGCGGCTATGAACAAAATATAGATACGATCAATACAATACTGACTTCATTAAGTCTTTAAAACTACTGGGGACGGAGTTTGATGGTATTCAACTCCGTCTTCAGTGGCTTTAATATCGTCCCCGGTGGCTCTGCTCTTATAGAGGCAGCATGAGTGCGATCGTGCTGCCTTTCTCATTGCTTTCGAGCACTTTTACCTGTCCGCTATGTTGTCTGGCAATTTCGGTTACGAGGGCGAGTCCAAGACCGGCACCACCCATGGCACGGCTTCGGGATTTGTCTACGCGGAAAAACGGGGCGAAGATTTTTTCCTGATATTCAGGAGAAATTCCAATGCCGGTGTCAGAGATTTCAATGAAAGCACAGTCTGCCGGATGAGGCTGTGAAGAGGCATCCAGAATGACTTTTCCCGGATGGAGAGTTACAGTTACTTTTCCTGAAGGATGGTTATATTTGATAGCATTTTCCACGAGATTATACACAGCACGGTAGAGAAGAAGATAACTTCCGATAACAGTACAGTCGCCATCTTTTTGGATCAATTCAATTTGCTTCTGCTCAGCCACTGAAGCCAGATCACAGAAAACTTCCTCTGTAAGCTCTGCCAGCGAAATTGTCTCAGAGCGTTCAACCGTCTGAATACCGGTCATATCGAGAAGAATCTCTGCCAGATGAGAAAGACGCCCGGTCTGTTCCTGAATCAAGGAGAAAATCTCCTGGTATTCTTCTGTGGAAGGTGTCTTTTTGCGGGCAAAAACTTCCAGATTTGTCTGCATGACGGCAAGCGGAGTCCGAAGCTCATGTGCGGCACTGGCAGAAAACTGCTTCTGTGCAGTGAATGCATCATCCAGACGAGAGAGCATTTTATTAAAAGAAGCAGTCAGCTGGGAAATTTCGTCGTTACTGTCTGGTATTTCCAGAGATTCTGAAAGATTCTGCGCCTGTATTTTACCAATTTTTGTACTGAGGTCATGCAAAGGAGTCAGTGCACGGCGGCTGATGAAATAAGTTCCGATACTGCTTAGAAGAATAATAATGCCGGTAGCGATCATGCTTCTGATGCGAAATAAGTCTTTGGTCGCCTGCACCTGATTGGAAAGATCCGGAAACAATATGGATGGATCTAGATTGAGAGTGATTGGTGTGGAGTCAGTTTCATTAATCTGTACGATGTAGCTTTCAAGATTTTCCATTCCGGTGACAGCGGAATTACTGATGAAAAAATACATCAGAATGCAGGTGATGGTTACAAGCAGAGTGATGAGCAAAGTCAGCCGCCACTGCAGAGAGCGTTTCTTCAGTGGATTTTTTATTGTATGATTTTCTTTCATTTCAGATCCTCCGTCAGAATATAGCCCTGTCCGATCCTATTCTGGATCGGATCATTGCCAAGAGCCGTGCGCAGCTTTTTGCGAAGGGCAGAAATATGGACACGTATGGAGTTGCTGAAGCTGTTGACGCTTCCGTCCCAGATATGTTCGATCAGTTCTTCCGGGCCGATGATACGATTCTGGTGAAGCATAAAATATTCCAGCAGTGCGGTTTCCTTCCGGGTGAGAGAAAGTTCTTCGTTGTCGATGCTGGCTTTTCTTGTACGGGTATCAAAGGTGATACGTCCGCATTTCAGGCAGATATTTTCCTGAATAAATTTTCGCCGTGTCAGGCTGCGGATCCGGGCTTCCAGTTCCTCGAAGTGAAAAGGCTTTGTCAGATAGTCATTTGCTCCAAGATCAAGTCCTTCTACTTTGTCCTGGATCTGTCCTCTGGCGGAAAGGATCAGAACAGGTGTGAAGGAGTTTATTTCCCGGAACTGCCGCAGGATTTCCAGACCATCTATGCCGGGAAGATTCAGATCCAGAAGAATCAGATCATAATTTTCGGTCAGGCACAATTCCAGTCCCTCATCTCCATCAAAACAGGTATCTGTTTCGTATCCATTTATGCGAAGTCCCTCTGCAATCGAGCAGCAGAGCTGTTCTTCGTCTTCTATCACTAATATGTGCATGTGCAATCTCCTTTGTCTGATATGATGTAGAGGTCCAAAATGCTTATATTGGAACTCTGGTATTATCATATCATGTTCCATATAAAATTCCCGTAAAAAATACAGGTATAAGAAGAAATTTTGATTTTTTTGATTTCTTAACAGAGATTTTATAGACAGGATGATATAATACGGTTACAGTAATCAAAGCGTGTATAATAAAAGCACAAAACAATTTATAAATTACAGGACAAATATGAAGGGAGATATATATATCATGAAATTCAGAATGAAAAAAATAACAGCACTTATGACAGCAGCAGTATTGGGAGCATCCACCTTTGGCGGTGTGTCTGTAATGGCAGCAGAAAGTACAGAAGCAATGGCAGTTCCGGCAGATGAAGCGGGGATGGTGGTTGATGGAGATGCGGTTGCAGCAGATGGTGATGCAATCCCGTCTGATTTTATACAAGGTACTTTCAAACCATCCGATACAACTGTTCAGGCTCAGGATTCATATGAATATCCATTTCTTGGACTCAACATGAAGCTTCCTGAGGAACTGCTTAAACAGATAAAGGCGCAGAGCATTGCAATGATCACCAATGAAGGATGGAATGATAATGCGGATGCAATTAAATATGCATATATAAGCTGGAGTGAAATGACCGAGGAACAGAAAGAGGCAGAGGTTGACAAGCTTGGAACAGCATATGATGACTGGTGCAACAGTCTTGCAAAAATCGGAGTAATCGGAATTTATGACGAAGATTCGGAGAAAGAACTGGATAAGATCACCGGCTGTACCGAGCACAAAGAAATTGGAAGCAGCAGTGACGGAAAGTATAAGTATTATCTGAGCACAAACAAGGATGCAGATGAGTCTCTGAAAAAGGAAGTGGAAGAAATCGACGTGACACTCACAGAGATGATACCATTCCAGCAGCTTTCTGCTTTTGATCAGCCGCAGGACACCAGCAATACAGGTGATTCCACAACTGTAGGCAAGTTTGAGACAAAGGGCATTGACGGAAAGGACTATACAGAAAAAGTATTCAGCGATTATGATCTGACTCTGGTAAACATCTTTACCACCTGGTGTTCTCCATGTGTCAATGAGATTCCGGAACTGGAGAAACTCTATGAAGAGATGAAAGAAAAAGGAGTGGGTGTTGTTGGTGTAGTTCTTGATACAGTAGGAGATGACGGCAAACAGGATGATGCTACAGTGAAAAAAGCCGGTGTTCTTCAGGAGAAAACAAAAGCGTCCTATCCATTCCTGATTCCGGATTCTACAATGATGAACGGACGTCTGAACGGTATCTCTGCCTTTCCTGAAACATTTTTTGTTGACAAAGAAGGAAATATCGTAGGAGAAACATATTCAGGAAGCCATACGCTGGACGAATGGAAAGAAATCGTTGAAAAAGAACTTGAAAACATTTCAAAATAATTTGATAGAAAGATCAGAACAATGATGAAAAAAATAACAGATTCAAAGTGGATAGGTCCTGCACTGGCGATTCTGGGAATTCTCCTGATGATATTTGGAATTTACCGGGGCGAAGTGGATGTAGTCTTTACAAAAGCAATCAATATCTGTATGGAGTGTATTGGAATTGGATAATAAAAAAATGAAAATCAATGAATGGCCGCGCCACGGGATCCAGGCACTGTGGGCGTTTCTTACCAACAGACGTGTATCAGGATTTGTGACGGGTAAGATTTATACTGGAAAGTTGAAACATGCGTGTGTTCCGGGGCTGAACTGTTATTCCTGTCCCGGCGCCACAGGTGCCTGTCCGATTGGATCTCTTCAGGCAGTGATCGGCAGCTGGAACTTTAAAATGGCATATTATGTAGTTGGATTTCTGATTTTTGTCGGGGCTTTACTGGGAAGGCTTGTCTGTGGATTCCTCTGTCCGTTTGGGCTGATACAGGATTTGCTGAATAAAATCCCGTTTCCAAAGAAGATCCGGACGTTTCGGGGAGATAAGCTGCTGCGCAAATTAAAATACGTGATCTTTGTGGTATTTGTGATCCTGCTTCCGATGTTTGTTGTAGATATCATGGGACAGGGAGCACCGTATTTCTGCAAGCTGATCTGCCCGGCGGGTACGCTGGAAGGAGGACTTCCACTGGTGCTTCTGAATAAATCCATGCGCAGTGCGATAGGATGGCTTTTTATATGGAAAAATACGATTCTTGTGGTTACGATCATACTCTCTATTATTATTTACCGGCCATTCTGTAAATATATCTGTCCATTGGGTGCTTTTTATTCTGTATTTAATAAAGTTTCTGTTTTTCGCTATCGAGTAGATGCAGAAAAATGCGTTCACTGTGGAAAATGTGCAAAAGCATGTCAGATGGAAGTAAATCCGGTGGAAAACCCGAACAGTTTGGAATGTATTCGTTGTGGAAGATGTAAGAAAGTATGTCCGACACAGGCAATTCAGTGCGGGGTAAAAAGAAAATAAAATTTTTATACAGGCTTAATATCAGATGATAATCAATATTAAGCTTGTATAACTTCTTTTCTGGTATATAATACTATTAAAATCAAAAAAGAGGAGATTAGTTATGCCAGAAAAACATAAAAGAAAACATCTGACATCCTTTCAGATGATTATTTTAGGTTTTGCAGGAGTGATCCTTTTGGGAGCACTCCTGCTTATGTTACCCGTCTCATCTGCGGAGGGAGTTGTAACGCCATTTGATCAGGCACTTTTTACCTCAACTTCTGCTGTATGTGTGACGGGTCTTGTTGTGCAGGACACAGGAAGCTACTGGTCAGGTTTTGGACAGGCAGTGATATTGCTGCTTATACAGACAGGCGGTCTGGGAGTTGTAACGGTTGCCGTTTCAGTATTTATGCTGTCAGGACGAAAGATATCACTGATGCAGCGAAGTACCATGCAGGATGCCATCTCAGCACCAAAAGTCGGTGGTATTGTCCGCCTGACAAAGTTTATTCTGAGAGGAACGTTTCTGATCGAAGGAATTGGTGCAGTTTTGCTTCTTCCGGTATTTTGCCGTGATTTTGGAATAAAAGGTATATGGATGTCGATTTTTCATTCCATATCAGCTTTTTGTAATGCGGGATTTGATATACTGGGTACCGTAGATAACACTTTTGTATCACTGAGTGGTTATGCCGGAAATTTCTGGTTAAATATAGTGATCATGCTTCTGATCATCATTGGTGGTATTGGTTTCCTTACATGGGATGATGTTTATACAAATAAACTCAGATTTAAACGTTATCGTATGCAGAGCAAGATCATTCTGCTGACGACCGCGATCCTGATCTTTGTTCCGGCGATCTTCTTTTTCGTCTGTGATTTTGGACAGGTATCGATTGGGAAACGGACGCTGTTGTCACTTTTTCAGTCTGTAACGACAAGAACAGCTGGTTTTAACACAGCAGACCTGTCATCGATGACTGAGGCGGGACAGGCGATCATGATACTTCTTATGATGATCGGAGGATCACCAAGTTCTACAGCAGGTGGTATGAAGACAACAACAGCGGCAGTCCTGCTTTTGAACGCATTTGCGACATTTCGAAGTCGTGAGGATGCGGGTGCTTTTGGAAGAAGATTCGACGGTCAGGTAATAAAAAATGCCGCAACGATAGCAATTCTGTACTTTGTATTGTTTTTCTTTGGAGGAATAACCATCAGTGTTTATGAAGGGCTTCCTCTGCAGCTTTGTCTGTATGAGGCAGCTTCAGCAGTAGGAACCGCAGGACTTACTCTGGGAATAACGCCGGGGCTTCATATCCTGTCACGACTGATACTGATCGTGCTTATGTATCTGGGACGTGTAGGCGGACTGACACTGATCTATGCGGTAGTGTCCAGAAGAAATACAAATGCAAAAATGCCATTGGAAAAAATAACAGTTGGATAAAGGAGAGAGAGCATGAAGAATATTTTACTTATCGGTCTTGGACGATTTGGAAAACATATTGCAATGCAGCTGAATGAAATGGGACATGAAATTATGGCAGTAGACATCAATGAGGAGCGGGTCAACAAAATACTTCCTTTTGTTACCAATGCCCAGATTGGAGACAGTACAGATGCCAGTTTCCTGGAATCACTGGGGATAGGAAATTTTGATATCTGTTTTGTCACCATTGGAGGCAGCTTCCAGAACTCACTGGAGACAACATCATTATTAAAGGAATTAGGGGCAAGGCTGGTGATTTCACGGGCAGAGCGTGATGTGCAGGAAAAATTTCTTCTGCGGAATGGTGCGGACAGAGTCGTTTATCCTGAAAAACAGGTAGCAAAATGGGCATCCATCCGTTATGCAGATGATCATATTCTTGACTATATGGAAGTAGACGCATCTCATGCGATCTTTGAAGTTGAAGTTCCGGATGAATGGCTCGGAAGATCTGTCGGAGAACTGGATATCCGGAGAAGATATAATATAAATATTCTTGCAGTAAAAAAAGAAAGAGAAGTCAGTGTGGCAATTTCTGTAGATACAGTTCTTGAAGCTGACAGTACGCTGCTGGTTCTGGGAGATTATAAAGCAATTCAGAAATTTTTCCACATTTGATAACAGTGGATGAGCAGATGAAAGAAAGAAGTGATTTTTTAGGAGGAGAGAGTCATGATTTTTGGAATGACATATTTTCAGATATGCCTGTATTTTCTGGTTTATTCTTTTGGCGGCTGGGTTGTTGAAGTTATTTTTCATGCGGTAGCACTTGGAAAGGTTATAAACCGGGGATTTTTGAACGGACCGGTATGCCCGGTATATGGATTCGGAGTGCTTTCTGTGTTTGCCATGCTAAACACAATCCAGAGTGGCGGACATCAGATGAATGATGCAATGATTTTTCTGTTTGGAATTATCCTTGCGACAGCAGTGGAGCTGATCGCCGGCTGGCTGCTGGATGTATGCTTTCATGCAAGGTGGTGGGATTATTCAGATAAGCCGTTCAATTTTCACGGATATATCTGTCTGGAATTTTCACTGATCTGGGGACTTGCAATCGTTATGGTCGTAAAAGTTTTCCAGAAATATGTGGAGAATCAGGCATCACATACACCTGCAACATGGGAATGGGTTGTGATGGCAATTTTGTATGCCGCGTATTTTGCAGATTTTGTTGTGACGGTAGCAGTGATCCGTGGGCTGAACAAGAAACTTACCAAGCTGGATAAAGTCAGCTCAGATCTGAAAATCGTAAGCGACAAACTCAGTAATACTCTGGCAACGACCACGATCGACACTGTACAGAAGGTCGGCGAAGGTAAGGTACAGGCTGCACTTGCAAAAGCAGAGTTCCTTGAGGCAACAACCGCCCAGAAGGAAAAATCTATTGAAATGCTTCGCATGAAAAAAGCAGAGCTTCAGGCACAGTTTGATGAACTGGCCGGTTCCATCACAAACCATACTGTATTTGGCCTGGGTCGAATCATCAAAGCTTTCCCGGAGATGAAACACAGAGATTACTTTGAACTGATCCAGGAACTGAAGAAGAAGCTGAAATAAAATCTTATTTATAAAGAATGCCGCCAGGAGGAATACCCTACATACATTGTAGAGACTTCTTCCTGGCGGTTCTTTTTCTGTAGAGATAAATTCTACTGCATATTTTTTATGATGCTCATGGCAGATTCTATCGGAATAGGTTCCTGCTATGTTGGGCAGGGATGGCCAGTTTTCGCTGATCCATTCGGACAGGAAATCTTACAGAAATGGCAGATCCCAGATGGATATTATGCAGTCATGCAGCTGCTTCTTGGCTATCCTCGGAAAGAAGATAAACATCCGATGGCCAAGCCACGGAAAGCGAAGCGTATTTTAAGGTTTTAATGAGTTTTAAGAAATGTGAAAACCTTGTGATTTTTCTTGAAAACAACTGATTTTTAAGGAATGTCTAAGGTTTTTTTTATATAATCGTGTCCGTAAAGAAAAGTAATGATCGTAATATTCGAGAGAGGACATTAAATATATGAAAAGAAAACAGATAACCGCAGTAATATCAGCAGTGACAATGCTCATGGGAAATACAGTTTATGGAGCTGGAAATGTAAGTGCGGCGCAGGAGACCAAAACGGATCAGAGTACGATTGAGAGTACTTTGAATATTGCCAACAATGATGAAATCACATGGAGTTATGACAGTAAATCAGATTCCTGGACAATGTCTGTGACAAGTGCGGTTGCAGATCCGGAGCTGCCGGATTATCAGGGTGTTTCGGTAAACGTTCCTGGCGCATATGTAAAAGGAATTGATACAGACGGAGACGGCACGGAGGATGTGACAGGAGAAACATATTCTGAAGAAATAAAGGGTCAGCTTGTTATAGACGATACTGCAAAAATCACAAACGCGAATGGACAGACTTATACTGCATTAACTGCCCCGGTTATTATAAATACAGGAGCAGCAGGATATAGTGCACAGGAAAATCAAAAAGCGTCTTCCAATAATGCTGCATATGGGTACATAAATGTGGCATGTGGAAACCGTGGAAAACAAAGTACAGCAACAGACGAGGATGGAGAGGAATATTACACAGGTGATGCCCCTCTCTGTCTGGTCGACCAGAAGAATGCAATCCGTTTTGTAAAATATAATATCATTCTTGGAAATCTTCCAGGAAATACAGAGTATTTTGTATCTACAGGAGGCTCTGGCGGGGGAGCTCATGCGGCGATGGTAGCAGCAACTTCCGACAATTCGGATTATTTTCCATACGAGACAGAAGCAGGGGCTGTTGGTATCTACCAAAATGAAGACGGAACCTATTCTGAGACGCTGGAATCCGTAGATGCTGAAATCTCAGATGGTGTCTGGGGCTGTGTAGCATACAGTGCGATTACTTCTTTGCAGGAAGCGGATATGGCGATGGCATTTGAGTATTATCTAGACACAGATTATGAGTTTAACACAGATTTCCAGAAAAAAATGGCAGAATATCTGTCAGAAGAATATGTGGATTATATTAATGCGCAGAATCTAAGCGTCAGTGAATCAGCAGTAGACATTGACATAAATGAAGACGGCGACAAAGATGACGTAGTAGACTTGACTATAGAATATGATGAAGAAAAATATGCAGATACCAACGGATACGGAGGAACTTACCTTACTCTTTATCTGAAAGAATTTGAAAAAAATCTGGAATGGTATCTGGAAAATCTGGATTATGCAGATGACTGGACATGGTTTGACAGCGATGGAAATGCACTCAGTGATGAGAGTGTGGCACAGATGACAACAGAAGAAAAAGCTCAGGCATTTCTGGAAGGACGATATGCAAAAGGAGAGTCCGGACAAAATGCGGGTCCTGGCGGTGGAATGCCAGATGGAAATGGCCTGGATGGGGAAAAGCCGGACGGAGTACCGGGTGGAAATGCTCCAGATGGAGAAAAGCCAGAGGGAGCACCGGACGGAAGTATGCCAGGTGGAGAACCTTCGGACAGCAATGATCAGGATGAACTGGTCACAAGTGGAATGGGAGATGAAGTCGGAACTCCAGATGCCGGAACAACGCAGTCAGCAGATTCAAAAACAGATTCCTCAAATTACAGTAGTTATGAAGAAATGCTGGAGTCTTATGAAAGCGATATCGAATCCATTGAGGACGGCGACAAATATGGAAATAATATTGTAGATTTATATAATCCAATCAACTATATTGGAGCCGAAGATACAGAAAGTCCGACATGGACCAGAATAGTAATGGGTGCGTCCGAAGGCGATATGTCGCTGTTTGCATCTATGAATATGCAGATTGCATGGCTTAACAGTGGAACAGATGCAGAACTCGAATGGCAGTGGGATGGTGGACACGTTCCGTCTGAGATTTTCGGAGAATCGCTGGCACTTTATATTGACGAAATGTATGGAAAATATGTAGAAGGAGCAGCAGAAGTAACAAAAGCGGAGGCGCAGACCCAGATACAAAATGGAACTGCCACGGAAGCAACAGGAACAGATATCAGCAGCTGGGCATCTTATGAAGATGGAGAGGTTAATTTTACTCTGGCAGATGCTGCTTCCTACAGAACCAAAGGAGCCAGCAAAGCGACACCAGGTTTTGATGTTATAGATTACGGTCAGGAAACTTACGAATTCGGCTCTACAACACAGGACGCAAGACATTTTGACAGGTATGTACTGAAAGTACTGCAGGAAGAGAAAGAAACTCTGGAAGGATTATTCAATAGTAATAATAACTGAAAAACAGCATATATTTTTTGGTCAAAATCACTTTTGAAATAAAATAAAAATAGTTTTATAATAAAAATAACAGCAGGCAGCGTATTTGTGTAAGATAAATGACACGTATGCTGTCTGTTTTTTTAAAATAATCCAGAGGAGGAATCTTATATGCATGAATATGAAATTTTTATCGAAGAAATAAATCCCTGTGGAGGAGAGAAATACAGCAAAAAAACTTTGATCGAGGCCGAGGCAGCCAGCCCGGAAGCATATGTAAAAGAGAATGGAAGATTTCCTGTTCTGGAATCTGTGCGTAATGAAGAGGGAGATGTTGTGATCGTAACAGGTGATAATCAGGGATCTTTTGTACGTTATACTTTTACAGAGTAAGAATTATTTGGATAGTAGGGAGAGAGTTTTGTGAAATATGAGATTGGAGATTTCGTCAGTAAGCCAGTTACAGGTGTATGTAAAATAGAAGATATTGTTTCGCTGGATCTGACTGGCAAAAAAGAGAACAAATTGTATTATTCAATGCGTCGTAAAACCCCTTGCTTTAGCTACGGGGATATAAGACGCGTCCATCGAATTTACGCAAGTAATTGAAGA
>CAKRXU010000049.1 GCA_934424575.1 uncultured Blautia sp. | reverse complement strand
TTTGGGAAACGAAGATCAAAATCAAAACGGGCCTGATTCTTTTTCGTTGTATGTATCAGGTGTTCTGCTTCATTGAATCGTTTCTTCGCTTCCAGAATCCCCTCCAACTCTTCCCATACCTGTGCATAAATCTCTGTCAGATAGCTGACAGCAGACCTGTAGACATCCAGTGTCTGACGAATCGGGATATTCTGTTTTCGTAATTCTACGCCATAGCTGGATGTTATCTTCACAGTTGCTTCCTGCCTTTCTGACTTGTACTGGCATAAATAAGTCCTATTTGTTCTTTCCTATTCTATTATAACTCTTTTTAGGTCCAATAAAACTCCCTTTTATGTTTTTTTGTAAAAAATTTGCGCGTCTAACTCATCACTAAAAGTAACGAGAATGCGATGCGCAGTTATTCAAGCGGAGTCGGCTCAGGAATAGCATTTCCCTCACGCAAGGAATTAAATAAATACTGACTACAAACTTCTTTAGCCATTTCGAAAGCATCCGCAAAATTATCTCCGTAAGTTGCTAAATCATTAAGATCCGGGTAAATAACAGAATATCGTCCATCTTCTTCTGGATAAAAAATAGCCGGGTAAATATAACTCATGACAGTACTCCTTTCAATAGTTAGCAGATTCATTATCCCTTTTGTTTAAATACGGGAGGTGTGGATTTTTGAGATTCTAAATTCACGTTCCCGCGTGGGGAACGACTGTCATCTGGCGCAAGGTAGCCTTCTTTATATTGATTTCAATCCACGTTCCCGCGTGGGGAACGACGGGCAGAGTACTGGATTATATCGGCGTTGAGTGGATTTCAATCCACGTTCCCGCGTGGGGAACGACGCTGGCAAAAGCAGGATATGCAGTCCAGATTGTCAATTTCAATCCACGTTCCCGCGTGGGGAACGACGGGAAAGAACCGGAAAATATGTATGATTCTGTAATTTCAATCCACGTTCCCGCGTGGGGAACGACAGTGTTTCCAGAAACCACTCCATCACCAAGATTATTTCAATCCACGTTCCCGCGTGGGGAACGACGGAGTGTACCGTTCTGAATATCATCCGAGAAGATATTTCAATCCACGTTCCCGCGTGGGGAACGACAAAAGCGACTATAGCAAAGATGTTTACATTCGTATTTCAATCCACGTTCCCGCGTGGGGAACGACGTATGCAGGAGTGTAATTATGAAAGATTACGTCATTTCAATCCACGTTCCCGCGTGGGGAACGACGTTTGGAGCAATGTCCAAGTCGTTTGGTTTCTCAATTTCAATCCACGTTCCCGCGTGGGGAACGACAGTATCTTGCATACCTGAATGGAGATTACAAGATTTCAATCCACGTTCCCGCGTGGGGAACGACCACGCTGAAAGAGTATCGGTCAGTAGCCGTAAAATTTCAATCCACGTTCCCGCGTGGGGAACGACAATATGGCGCAGGATAAGGCCAACGATCTTATGAAATTTCAATCCACGTTCCCGCGTGGGGAACGACGAGTCAGCAGCTTGCCGATATTATGCACCTAAACACATTTCAATCCACGTTCCCGCGTGGGGAACGACTGTCAGGGTATTTACGAAATCCATTGCCTCTCTATTTCAATCCACGTTCCCGCGTGGGGAACGACAGCAAATTTTAACAATTTTTCGCCTATACTTTTGTATAGGTATTACAAATCTGCATTTTACATCTCTCCTTCTTTCTGAATTTTTTATCTTATTCATTTCTTTCGTACGCTTTTTTAAGTTTTTTATGGTGCGAGTCTCCCTGGGATTTTCTGTGTGCTTTTGATTCGCACTTTATAGGAACAATACCTGATCTGCTGCAATTCCCCGTTCTACTCCAACATGCTCTATCTTAGTTTGATAATTATTGCCAAGATAGTAAAACCGAAGGCTGTCCAAATTCTTATCGATAATATCAGACAATATCGCCTTTAGTTCCACACACTGTGCATTATCCACGATGCACTCAAAAACAGAATTTTGTACTCTTCTTCCATAATTTGTGCATTGCTTCGCCACTTTACGCAGACGCGCTTTTCCTGCATTCGTTTCTGTATTTACATCATATGTAATCAATACCAGCATAACAGTACCTCACTTCCATAAAAACACCGGATAACTGTCCAGGTCTCCTCTCAGATATCTTGCCAGAAGCATTGCCTGCACATAAGGAACCATCCCCCATTCCACCTTTTCCTTCAGAAACGGATGCGTAATAGTCTCTTTCTTCTTGTTCTGCCACTCTATCAGTAGTCGTTTGCGAAGCTCATCATCCATCAACACTGCCCCATTTTCTTTTTGAGTAAAATTCTTGCCACTCACGATCTTTTTATTTACCAAGGTCAGTACAAAACGATCTGCCAGCACTGCTCGTAATTCCTCTATCATATCCAATGCAAGCGAAACTCTTCCTGGCCTTTCTGTATGAAGATATCCTACATAGGGATCCAGACCTACACATTCTAAAGCAGCAGCGATTGTATTTGTCAATAGAGTATATACAAAAGACAACATTGCATTCATATTGTCCATCGGAGGTCTCTTGCTTCTTCCCTGAAATACAAAATCTTTTTTCTGCTGTAAGATCATTTCATCAAAGACACCAAAGTAAACACTGGCCGCCTCTCCTTCAAATCCTCTCAACTGTTCCTTTGATTCACATGCCTGTATCAAATCCAATGCATGTTTTAATTTTCCCGATGCTATTTTCATTTTTTCTGCATCAACCTGCATCTCATGGTCCCTGACACAACGTTCCAGAACCCATCTCGCATTATATACTTTTCCAAGAATACAGTTTTTTGCAATTTCCAGGCTGACTGCCGAATCCAGACAGCTTGCATACTGCTGTTCCCGCAAAAGCACATTTTCTCTTGTCTTTCCTGTTACTCTTGCCAGAAATTTCCCCTGCGGCGTCATAAAACAAAGAGAAATATTTCTTTCTGCACAGGCTCCCATCAAAGCAGGACTTACTCCGCGATAACCAAATGAAACAATTCCTGCCAGATTATGTAATGGAAGCCGTCCCTTTTCTTTATTATCTTCAAAAACAACAATATTTTCTCCGTCCAGCCCCAGATAACTATTTTCAGAAGTTACATATAATGTGTTCAAAAGTTTTTTCATGTTTCTTCCTCCTTCAGCATCTGTGCTATATATGACTTCACAGAAACATGCTTGTTTAACTTCGGCAGACAAAGTTCTTTCAATGAACAGGAACTACACATTTTTCCTGTTTTCACTTTTGGAGTATATCCTCTTCTGAAATACTGGTGCATCTCCTCAAACATATCTCTGACTTCATTCCGCAGATCATCCGTAAATTCAACCACTTCTCTACGTCTTGTTTCTCCATAAAAAAGTGCCCCTTCTGATACTGTTGTGGAAAACATTTCTTCCAGACACATTGCCTGTGCTACAAGCTGCAGTCTGTCCGCATCTGTTGATTTTGCTTTTCCTTTTTTGTATTCTACCGGATAAATCAAGTAAGTTCCTCTATGTCCATGAAGCCGTATACCGTCTTCACATTTATGAAATTCTACAAGATCGCATTCTCCGCTTACGCCCATAGTTCTTGATGAAACCGGCAATGCCCGAACCAGAATCGTATCTTTACGTTTTTCTGTCAGATAGGGATCGTGTACTTTTTTGTGCATTAATTCTCCAATCACTGTATGTACATTTTCTGCCCACTGTTGTTCTACATGAATCAGCGCCCACTGCCTTCTGCAAAATTTAAAATGCTGTATACCTGATATCATCAAATAATCGTCTTCTGTATACTCCATCAGATCATCCTTTTCACTTCTACAGAATCTGGAATCTTATCGTTATGCACTTCAACAATATAATCCTGATATTTTCTTGGATATTCGATTTCTTCCTTTCGTGTTACCTCAACCGCATCAAATAATTTATATGCCGGGCAGTCTCCCAGTTCTTTGCTGTGTTTAAATACGATCAGTTCACGCACTGCCATTTTTCCTCGAGCTGCAGAATGATCATTTTCAAACATATTTATAATCGCATCCCACAGAAGTTCCAGATCCTCTTCTGTAAAACCAGTCGTTTTTCGTGCCAGATTCGCGGAAATAAATCCTTCCGCACGATATAATGCATACGGAACAATACTTTTTCTTCCCATTTCTGTACTCTTGTTCTCTGCATCTTTTTCCGTTGTAATTGCCACACGGGTAATTGTAACTTCCTGACTGATCACCGGATCAATACTTCTTGCAAATCCTATCTGAACCGGTCCCCGTACCTGTCCACAATTCAGAGAAGCTTTTACAAATGTAGTCATAACAGCTCCAAAAGTTCTGATGTCATAGTAGTTCTCGCACATGTAATTTCTCAGTTTCACGTCTACATCCGGATCACTTTTTTTCAATTTTTTTAAGGCTTCCGTAACCTTTTTATCTTCTGTTTCTTTTATTCCAACACTTTCACATGCCGTTCTGTCACTGCGGTTCAACGGCACATCTTCTTTAATATAAATTTTGTAACCTTGTTCATCTTCCTTTACAGTTTCTACGTAATTTCGGATTTTTCTTTTCAGGCAAACATCTGTAACAATTCCCAGTCCACTTTCTGGGTCAATTCGAGGCATATTTCCGGCATCTGGATCTCCGTTTGGATTACCATTTTCCACATCAAACAATACTACAAACTCGTATCTGTTCTTAATAACTTCACTCATTTATTTTTCCTCCCGTTTTTCATATTTTTTCTGCACTTGATGGTAATAACCAAGAATAAATTTCCCCTGTTCTTCCAAAGACAAACGTTTTGGATATATTTCAAGCTTATTCATAATCTCTGTCAGAAGCTTTTCATAATATATCTTTGAGCTTTCTTTTTCCCTTTCCAATTTCTTGATATGACTGTTTTTTAATTTGATCAGTACTGGAAATACCGATGCCGGTGTAGCACATGCTGAGTTAAAATACCGATCCCGAATTGTAGACTTTATTCCCGGATTTGCATCCATCTGAATAGCTTCCAGAACAGAAAATAATCTTCCCAATACATATGCTGTATCTGTACACGCTTCATTTAAGCCCATATATGTATCCCCCTCCATATTTTTATAATTTTTTATCATATATGCTTTTATGATTGCAGCTCTTTCCCACGTAACTCTTCCCTGCTCCGACCGTATTCGAATCAACGTATCTGTATACAGACTTGCAGGATATCTGGCATCCTGCAAAATTGCCGAAAGCACCATTGCCGCCATATTCGAAACAGGTTTTTTATCTCTGGAATTAAGATTTACAGTTGCCTTAAGCATATCATCTATGCCCAGATACTCGTAATCAACCCAACTGGGACTTACGATTTTCATTCGTTCATAATGCTGTGCCAGATTTTTCATAATATTTCCAAAGGAGTTTTGATAAAAAAATCTCACAGATAATCTGGCCGCATTAGGCGCAAGACACAAAATATAAAATTTCTGCGATGGATTTAACTCTATATCATCAACCACAACTGGTCTGTTATTTCTGAGATTCTCAAAAATATTATGAATTTCTTCCTGATTGTCCTTTGCTGGATTTAACAGTGCCAACAGTGCATCCTGATACTCTTGTTTTGCTGCTTCTGCCCAATAGACAATCATAGAATCTCCAATAGAAAATGTATATTTTCTTTGTGACAGAAGATAATTCAATGCACTTGTATATGCAAACTCGGCATATTTTCCAACAGGGGCATTATAGCTCTGCTCTTTTCCATAGGATTTAAATGCTGGCTCATTAAAAGAAACCAGTGTCGCGCCGCTCGACTGAGCCCCTGGAACACCTTTTATATTTCTGTGAGTCCTTGAAATCTCCGTTCTTTCTCCTGTCACCAGACAGATTCCTTCTGCATCAGACACTTTTTCTTTATTATCGTTATCCCATATCTTTCTAATTTCATCGTCATCCTGTGCATATTTTTCATTCATGCAGAAAATAAGATTCCCACCATCTGTGATGTCTTCCCATTTTTCCATAACACCTGGATTTTCTTTTGCTTTCTCCGGATTCCATTTATGAAAAAAGGCGCAGATAGCCTGAGCCATTTCACCAGAAGCATTTTCTAACAAATTCAAATGTTTTTCTTTAGCTGCTTGAAATCGTTCTAACATTCCTTTGTCGGTACCATATGTATCAATTCCTAAAAGGAATTTAGAATTATCACACAAAAAGTTTGACACTTTACCAGAAGATCTAGTAACCATTAATGGAACTATAAGCGTTTTTGGCAACCATACTTTCTTTGTTCCTCTTGTTTTCTCCTCTTTTAGATAAAATATATTTTTTATATCTCCATTCTTAGACAAATTGATTCCATAGGAAACCTTTGCCTGGCACCATCCTTGTCTCGGCAATTTTCCCTGCTTTGCTAAATTTTCATAATACTCCATCAACGCCTGCAGTATCATCGAACCACCTCGCAATTCCGCAAGTCTATCACTCCTTGCTTCATAACTGCTCTGAAAAACATCGGCATGAGATTTTCTTTGTCTGAATAGTCAAGATCATACAGCATAAATCCAAGGTCTTTCTCATCCACATCATCATATGCCGTATGAATTTCTTCTTCCTGACATAATTCAAAATTTGCCGGAAATTCACGACATCCAAAATATGGCATATGGTAACATTCTCCCCTTCTCAGCCTTCTCATGATAATGTCTTTAAACTTTCCCGGATTATCTGTTTCATTCGCTTTTTCAGTCATTTCAAAATGAGCTTCAATGACATACTCCACATCACTCAACAACAATGATGCTCTCTGTACAATCTCTTCTTTCGTACTCAAATACAATGGTTTTTTCCCGCCATTGTAAGATTCAAGTACTTTGCTCGCTGATACCTTACTTTTTACTTCATTTCTCCGCACACTGGTGAACTTGATTGGTTTTTTCACATAAATTTTGTCAATGACCCAACGCATACCAGGATGCCAGTAAACAGCTTCCAGAATCCCCCTCGCCGCCGACGGTGTCATCACATCATAAGAACACCGTTCCACTTTCATTTCTGGTCTGGAAAACAAAGCATAACTTCCCCAGACTCTGATCTTTACCCCCATACCCATAAGTAATTCCTCTTTTCTGTGCTATAATATTTCTCCAGCCTTATAGCATGCCGCTATATACTCTCTTGACTGATAATAAAAATCCGTATTGTAATCCGAAATATGTCTGTCTATCCAGGAATGATAAATTCCCCAAATTCCCTTTTCAATCTCGGCATCACCATATATATCCTCGATCAGCCGCTCATATACCTCTCCAATATCCCAATAATCAGGAACTGTATACTTACATGCTGACACATTATCAAAATCGCCCTCTGTAATTTCACATCGTTCAACAAATTCTGTAGCCACTTTTTCTATTGGTTCACAGTGAAATACATCTGCGTATTTATAAATTTGTTGTATATTTTTCCTGCCAAGATAATCTACAATTTTGGAACGAGGCTGTTTCTCCAGTCTTCCCATATATTCAATCAGACTGCAGGTAAAAAAAAGATTATTATTATTTTTCGCTGCCATATACAACCTCGCTTCCTACAAATTTAAGTGTGTCTAATGCCTGAATTGTATGAAAACTGATCTGATGTGTCGGATATTTGAATTTTACCAGTTCCCAGAAAGCAGCTCTTGAAATTTTGCCATCCAGATAGTTCTGCAGATAATTGTAGATTGTATCATCTGCCATTGGACCTTCTACGATATCATATGAATGAGATTGTCCGTTTCGACAGGCAATGATAAAATCCAGCCATTCTTCTGTCATTTTTTCAAATTTAAGGATTTTTAATTCCGTGTTTGCTGTATATTCATATTTATTGATATATCCCTTTTCTCCGTATCTTGTTGCCCAACGCTCGGCTTGCTTTTCAATGTTTGTGCAATAGAAGCCAAAATAGAAATCTTTGTTGAATCTGGCTCTCCTGATTTCCGGATATTCTACGATTTCTTTACTTCCGTGATATAAAATCATATGGAACTCCTTTTTCTGTAAATTATAATTGTATCAGCAAATTATCTTTTATATTCATCTAATATCTCAAATATACTATACTTATATAGAATATACAATACTCATCTTCAAATTATTTATATCTAAATTTATTGAATTTTATATAAGTCTATATTATACTTTATGTAAGTCAGGAACTATCCTGTGGATTGAAATAATAACTTTAGTTATAATAATCTAAATATGGGGAGCTAAAAGCAGTTAAATACTTTTAGCTCCCCATTCTATCTCAACATATTTTTATACCCAGAGTGCCATTCCATAATCAATATCCAGATTTAGTCCTGTCTCCTCGGAATATTGTTCTGAATCAGTCAGCACATAAAAATCCTGAATATCTTCTGAAACAGGTCGAAGCATACCAGCACCATTATACTTATCAAACTCCTGCTCATAGACATTTACACAATATTGTGCGGCCCGTCTTATTCCTGATCTTGTAAATCCTTTCAGCTTAAGATCCTGCAATATTTCCTGTGCTTCCTCTTCTATGTTTATAAAAATTGTCTTCGTATTTTCCTCAATCAACCTGAATTCTTTTCCGACTCTGGCAAAGTTATGTAGTCCACCTTTTAATTCTTCGCAGATTTTCTTTTTATCCAGGCCTTCTCCTCGCACATCATAAAGCATTTGAAAATATTTTGTTACAGTTTCTAAATCTTCGATTTCACCTGCATCCGCAATCAGACTCTCAGAAATATCAATCTGCAATTGCTGTCCTAGAACTCTTTCACTTTCCTCAAATTGAAAAATCACAACTTTACTTTCTTCTGCCGTTCGATTCCCCTCTCGATTGCATCTTCCCGCCGCTTGGATCATAGAATCTATACCAGCGATTTGTCTGTACACTGTGTAAAAGTCCAAGTCCACACCGGCTTCCACCAGACTGGTTGAAATAAGGATACATTTTTCTTTATTAGCCAGTCTCTCTTTTATCTGTTTTAATACACGTTTTCTGTGTTTCGGATACATACTTGTAGATAAATGAAAAACGCCCTCACCCTTTATTTCACGGTATATTTTCTGTGCTCTTTTCTTTGTATTCACAATGCACAATGCCTGCGTTTCTTCCAAGAGACAGCTTTGCAGTGCTTCTTCTGACAGTTTTCCGACATTTTCAAAGTGCACTCTCTTGAAGAATTTAAACTGCCCCTCCATTCTTGGACAAAGTTCTGTAATCTGTCTTATATTTTTAAAAAACGGATCTAATGCTGGCTGTGTTGCTGTGCACAATACTGCTGTTGCCTCATAATTCAACACCAGTTCTTCTATGGCAGCCAGGCATGGTTTCAGATAATCATTCGGAAGCATTTGTGCTTCATCAAATATGATCACACTGTTTGCCATATTGTGAAGTTTCCTGCATTTCGATGACTTATTTGCAAACAAAGATTCAAAAAACTGTACATTTGTAGTAACTACTACTGGTTTATCCCAGTTTTCGGAGGCTAATTGCATCGGTTTCAATTCTTCTGTGCTCTCATAATCCACGTTGCAATGATTCTCCAGCACATTCTGATCTCCCAGTTTTTCGCGAAAAACTTCTGCATTTTGTTCAATAATGCTGGTATATGGAATCACATAAATGATTCGATCCATATTATGTTTTACTGCATGTCTTAATGCAAACGCCAATGATGCAATTGTTTTTCCTCCACCAGTCGGCACGGTCAAGCGAAAAAGTCCCTTTTCTTTTTCTCCGGCTTCCAGACATGCTCTCAAGATTTCTGTCCTTCTGCCATTTACACTTTCAGTTTCTTTATTTTCAAGCCATCCTGCGATATGCTGCTCCAGTTTTTCTAAAAGCTGCGACATACTTTCTCCCTGTTGCCGTCCGGTATTTCCATTTGTCATAAATTTCTCTGTATCAAGGAAATCCGCATCTACTAAACAAGAATACAACATTCGCATAAACATACTTAAAGAAAACTCTGCATTTTTAGTTTTATTTATATCAATGGGTGCTGTCTTTAATTCTGGAATATGAACTTCTTTTTTATATGCTTCAAAATCTTCTATTTTTTTCTTTCTTCTCCCTTTTAGCGTTGGAAAATTTCCTGCATCACTGTCTCCACCATCATCTGGTAAACCAGCATGATGGCCTGCAATACAGTATTCCAAAAACGGATACATTCCTCCCAACTCCAGACAAACTCTTGCTCCTGCCGTGGCATGATCTACTTTTATCTCCTCTCCTCTGATTCTTCGTTGAAATTTCTCGCTGTATTTTCCCAGATCATGCATCATTCCACAGCAATATCCCCAGTCACCTTTACCAAAGGCTTCCGCAAAATCTCTTGCTTTCTCAGCTGTTCCGGTTAGATGGTCTAATAATAACTGTTCTCTCTCATCTTCTCGATGTGCTATATATTTCATACGCTTCCCTCCCACTTTAATTCACGTTCCCGTGTAGAGAACGACGAAGAGCTACCTGTCAAACATCCAGGCAACCAATATTTCAATCCATGTTCCCGTGTGTGGAACGACTGGGATTGTAGCTGTAGTTCCTGCTTTAACGCAATTTCAATCCACGTTCCCGCGTGGGGAACGACGAAGTGGACACAGGAGAGGGCTAGTAGTAAAACCATTTCAATCCACGTTCCCGCGTGGGGAACGACGTAGGTGTCCCCCGCCTTCATCACGGCCTTGTTATTTCAATCCACGTTCCCGCGTGGGGAACGACCGGACACACGGCATAAAGCTGAAATAGAGACTTATTTCAATCCACGTTCCCGCGTGGGGAACGACCAGGGCGATTTTGTTGCATTTAAGGCATTTATGAAATTTCAATCCACGTTCCCGCGTGGGGAACGACAGCAAAATTAAATAATTTTAACTCTATATTTTTGTATATACAATACAAATTTTTATTTAATCATTGTTTTTTCCATTATTTTTTACTTTGTCAATTTTATTTATAGAGTTTTTAAGATTTTTTATAGTGCGAACTTTCTAGGAATTTCGTGTGTGCTCTTAATTCGCGCTTCAAACAAATTTAACTACCTAACCCAATCTGAGCTTTTTCATTTTGATTAACAAAAGGCCCCGGGAGCTGCAGCTCCAAGGGCTTTCGTTTTTCTGTCTTTGCTAAATTTTTTCTTTCTCTTGCCTGTTGATATTATAACATTTGGCTTTTTTATTTTCAATATCTCCAAATTTTTATTTCTTCTCATCCAACAGCACCACGCCCTGCGGTGGGTTCTTGTCGATGGCTCCTACGATTGGGTGTGGAACGTACATTTCTTCGAGGTAGGTGACTTCTTCCGGGGTGAGGTGGATGTTCATGGCTTCGGCGGCATCGTCCATGTACTGTGGTTTGGTGGCTCCGATGATCGGGGCGGTTACGTCTTTGGCCCAGTGCCATGCGAGGGCGATCTGGGACATTTTGCACTGGTGTTTCTGTGCAAGTTCATGAACTCTCTGGACAACCTTTAAATCCTGCTCTTCCATACGGTCATATTTTCCCATGGCAACGCGGTCTGTGCGGCTGCGGAGGGAATCGGAATTCCAGGATGGTCTGGTGAGGTGGCCTGCTGCCAGCGGACTGTACGGCATAAGGGACACATTCATCTGCTTACAGATCGGAATCAGTTCTCTTTCGTCTTCTCTGTAGAGAAGGTTATAGTGATTTTCCATTGTGGAAAATGGCGTCCAGCCGTGTTCTTTCGCCACGAGCTGCATATTGTGGAACTGATAGCCATACATTGCGGATGCACCAAGTGCGCGGACTTTACCGGCTTTTACCAGATCATTTAAAGCTTCCATTGTTTCCTCGATCGGTGTTTCGTAGTCAAAACGATGGATGATGTACAGATCCAAATAATCTGTTCCAAGACATTTCAGTGTGCCGTCAATTTCTCTGTGGATTGCCTCTTTGGAAAGGCGGCCTTCATTGAAGTATACTTTAGACGCGATCACTACTTTGTCTCTTGCAATGTTGTTGCGGATAGCTTTTCCGAGATATTCTTCACTGGTTCCGGCAGAATATCCGTTTGCAGTATCAAAAAAATTAATGCCAAGGTTGAGGGCATGCTGGATCACTTTTTCACTCTCTTCTTCATTCAGTGTCCAGTCATGCATGGTGCCGACTTTACCGAAACTCATGCAGCCTACACAGAGTTTTGATACTTCGATATCTGTGTTTCCGAGTTTTGCGTATTCCATGGTATACTCTCCTTATTCTGCCGCCTTATTGATGCAGGCGATCGCATTCAGACTTCTTGGGTATCCAATATATGGGACACACTGGGAAACAACTCTGATCAGGAATTCTTTGTCATTTCCGAGGTTCATGTTTCCTTTTGCATGTGCAGTAAGCTGTGGTTCGCAGCCACCCTGTGCCATGATGAAACAGAATGTAATCATTTCTCTCTGTGCGAGGTCAAGACCGTTTCTTGTGTAGTAATCGCCAAAACAGTTAGATGCCAGCCAGCGGTTGATGTGGCTTGCTTTCCATGCTTCGTTCATGTGCTCTCCAAAGATGTCTACCTGTGCCTGGATGCCTTTTTCCAGACGGTCTTCCAGAGTCGTTGTTGCCTGATTTTCGAGCGGAAGGGCTACTCCTCTTGCCTCCAGGATCTCATTTGTGATATTGATAAACGGAAGAACTCGTCCAAATCCAAGATAGTCTGTTGCCTGATATACAATTTCTTTTGCCATGACCGGTGTTACACCTGCGTCCAGGGCTTTCGGAAGCATCATACGGAATGCATCGGTTCCCTGGCATCCAAGCAGTGTTGCCAGAATCGCTGTGTAGCGGACTTTCGGCTCCAGTTCCTGTCCTTTTTCGTTTACTACTTCTTCAAAAACAAAATGCTCAAAACGCTCCATAAATTCTCTGTCTGTTTCATAAAGATTCATCTCAAAATCCTCCTTGCCATGCTGAGTCTGTACTTTATGTTTTCATAATAATCTTCTTTTTGTAATGCGTCAAATACCTATTTCATATCCGCTGATATACATTTTACGTATATCTCTGAAAAGTAATTGATGTTCACTCTTGTTGCACGTTTTGTTCTATGATATAATCATTATGTTGTCCCACCGATACCCGGCAACGGGAGGAGGTGAACCGTATGGAAATTGTAATCTCTTTTCTTGTTTCCTGTGCGGCTGGTATAGCCTGCCACTATATCTGCAAATGGCTAGATGGCAACAAGTAGGGCAACACTAACCTAGTGGTTTCTTATCCACTCTAAAAAAAATAAGAAGAAAGCCCTTGAAGCTGCAACTTCAAGGGCTTTCATTCTTTTTGTCCGCATGGACTTGTAATCTCTTTTTGCCTACTGGCATTATAGCATATGCTTTTTGTCTTTGCAATATTATGCCGATCTTATTTTCAGAGATTTTTTATTTCAGTTTTTTACCAAGCAAATACGCATCTTCCACATACTTACTTCTCTTCGTCATCTCCGGGCTGCCGCATCCATAGCCCAGAATCATTCCCTGATCTTTGAATCCGCAATAACGCACCAGTGTTTTGTAATGCGCTTCCAGTGCCTCAAAAGTCCAGTCATCTGCATTCCATGCCACTGTGAGAAGTGCAGATTTCATATTTTTTGCGTGCAGACTGCTGTTGTAAGCGCAGAACCTGTCTACGACCGTCTTAAGCTGCGCCGACATTCCATAATAATATAGCGGCGTTGCAAACACAACCATATCTGCTCCCAGAATCGCACTGCGGATCTGTTCATTATCATCTTTCTGTATGCATGGTCCCTCATAACCGCAGGCAACACATCCGATGCATGGATGAATATTCATTTTTGCAAGGTCAAAATACTCCACCTCATGCCCTGCTTCACGTGCTCCCTTTGCGAAACTCTCTGCAAGAATACTTGTCGAACCCTTCTTATTTGGACTTCCCTGTAAAATCACGATTTTTATAATAAGCGGATTTTATTATAAAATCAAGTCAGTTTACTAATTTCTATTATTACGGTTCACAAGCAATGTTACTGTGAACCGTCCGCAAGTAGTATCTATTTTCTTTTCCAGTTTGCAAAAATATCTGAGGATTCTTTCAGGAAATCATAAGAAATCTGTATTTCATCCTCTGTTACTGTTTTATCATCATCCAGAATTGGATACGGGTTGCATCCTCCTGCTGTTTCTCCGACCTGATCCATCGTGAAGGAATTGCCGCAGTTCTGGCAGACCAGCTTATCGCCTTCCTGCTTGTAATAGCCATTGCCGGAATCATAGCAGATCTGGCAGGTATTGAACGCGGTACGGATGGTTCCTTCTGCATCTTTTACCGCGATCACTTCCATTTCTGTTCCGTCCACTTCGATCGGATAAAACGCTGCATCTTCGGATAAGTCATCTGTTTTAATGACCAGACTGTCACCTTTCTCTATTTTGGTTGTTTCTTTTTTGTCTTCTTTATTGTCGGCTGCTTTTGCCTCTTTTTCCTCTGTTTTATCGACTGCTGTTTTTGTTGTCTCTTTATCGTCTGCTACTTTTACTGTCTTTTCTGCACTGGAAACTGCTGCCATTACGTTTTCGATATTTCCATACGCTGTCGCTGCTGTCATTAACATAGCTGCCATTACTGCTGTTATCATAAATTTTTTCATTGTTTCTTCCTCAACTTTCTACATAAATCTTTCCTGTGATCATTCCCATCCAGCAGGTATAGGTGTAAGTACCTGCTTTTTCTGGTGTGAATTCGATTACATTTTCACCCTCATCAAAAGCATATTCTATTCCCAGATCCTGCTGGATGATTTTATAATTGCATCCGTTGACACTTCCATCCGGAGCCTCGACCATCCACTTTACAGGCTCGCCTGCTTTGACCGTAATGTCCGGATAGCTCCTGCCAGGCTGCAAAGTACTGGTGATGTACTGTATTTCATCTGTATTTGTGGATGTGTCTGCTGATGCTGTAGTTTTGTTTGTTGAAGTTATCGTGTCAGATGTTTTATTTCTGTCATTATTATCTGAATTCATTGATTTTTCATTTATATTTTTGCTTTCTATTCCTTCAGATGCCTGGTGTGTATTCGCAGACGCTTTATTTATAACATTATTATTTTCTGTTGTGGAACCTGAACTGTTTCCATCTGCCTCTACCCTTGTGTCTGTATTTTCTGCCATAAGTGTGCCTGTAACTTTACTGTTCAGACCTGATAATGTACCGCCCTGCACCATCATAGAGAGGCCCATGACCACTACCAGAATTGCGCCGGCTTTCAGAACCTGTCTTGTGAATCGTTTTCCAAGCATGGATACTATAGAACCGAATCCAAGCATCAGCGGAACAGTTCCCAAGCTGAAACAGAGCATGGACAAAGCTCCCGCCAGCGGATTTCCAGATGCCAGGGCAACAACCTGCATGGACTGCAGCGGACCGCACGGCATGAGACCATTACAGAGCCCGATGAAAAATGGAGTTCTGGGTTTTCTGCCTGATTTTTGTTTTGTTTTTTTATTGAAGTTCGGAATGTGTATCGTCAGCCTTCTAAGTCCCGGAAAAATCCCAAGCATATTTACGCCCATGACTACCATGATAATCCCTGCGAATAATTTAAGGATTCCTTGAAAAAGTGTAGATGTCTGTAAACTACTGCCGATTCCTGCCAAAGCTCCGACTGCTCCAAGCACGCCGCCGATCACTGTATAGGAAACCACACGTCCGATGTTATATTCCAGAGTATTACGGAACATGACCTTTGAGATTTCTGTCGACGTATCTTTCTGTAATGTCTGGGACAAGTTGATTCCGCCGCACATGGCAATACAATGAACGGAAGTGATCAGTCCGATCACAAACAACATCCCATACCCCATCTCGCTGTCCGCCAGAGAATTCGGCACAAGCC
>CAKRXU010000048.1 GCA_934424575.1 uncultured Blautia sp. | reverse complement strand
GAAGCACATGCTCCGGCCGTTTTATGGAATAGATGATATCCCTGAGATTTTTGTCGATGTCATCAAACTGTATCAGGATATCTTCATCTCATTAGTTTTAAAGTTCTTTTTGATCAGCTTTACAAAGCCGATCTTTGCAGCGAATTCTTTTATCAAAAGGAGTCCTGCATCGGAGGATAGATCACCTCCGTCAAAATTTATTTTAATTTGCCTATTGCTTTGAAGTGAAAAGGTGTTTACAATACTCATAAAGGGCTCCTTTGTTTGGGATTGTTAAGACTTTAGACACCTTAATTTTACCACAAAAGGATGCTCTTTTTTCATTCACTTAACAAGTGAAAAGCAATATGCAATTAAAGTACAGCAACTATGCGGCTTTTAGCCACGTTCACGGCGTTGCAGTGAATAATTCAGGATAATCTTCTCTTTTTTTGCTCTACTTAATGAGACATGATCACTTTACATTGTTTCTTATAGCAGGCAATTCCATACTTCAGGATTTTTTCCATTCCCTCCTCAATGAGTTCTTCTTCATATCCTGTATTCTCAATCTGCTGTAATGCCTCTTCACATCCAGCCTCAAGATTCCCGTCATGAGCATACTTCACTTCTATGATAATACCCGTCTCATCCTCCGTTTCAATCATAATATCGCTGTAGCCATCCCCTGTTTCACAGTTCGAGAAGACTGCCCACTGCTCTTTCAGTCCGAGAATTCCAAGCAGAATTCCGTGGAAAAAGTTTTCCTTCAATTCTTTTCTGACGAAGGTATCCCGGATACTGATTGTTTTCTTCAGATAAGCTGTGAAATATTCTTCCACCTTTTCTGCATTTCCCTGCTGCAATGCATCACACAAAAGATTCAAAGATTTGCCATCTCTCGCTGCATTTTCTTTAAACCAGCTCATAATCTGGGAAGTATAGATCTTGCGGATTTCCAGATTTGGAATCACCAGATGAAACACATTGTCCTCTGCACGTCCCCGCTGGGTCAGATAACCAGTTGTAAACAATACACTCCATATATTATCAATGGAAGTATACATTTCCTGATAGGTTAATTCCTGGTGGAGTTCTTTCACAATCTCTTCTCCTGCTACCAGTCGTTCAATCTCACGCTTTGTTGTCCTGTTATCTGTTTTCTCAATGATTTTTTTCACAATGTCATTGCTGCTCGTATTGATCCAATAATTCTGTGGCTTTGCCTGAGGATCTACAAGCAGCTTCCTGCAATGGGAGATCACATCCCACGGACAATATACATCAACACAATATACATCAACATTACCAAACCGATATCCGTCATACCAGTTTCGGATTGATTCATAGTGCTCCGATAAGTATGGGAAAACAGTTCTTTCTTGTCGGCATCATAACCTTTGATCGTGGAAGTATCACCGTCAAATTCCAGGGTATCTACATCCTGTGTAAACTCACAGTCATACACGCCGTTACCGTCTGCATATTCTTTTACTGCTTCTTCTCCGTAGATCTTACCGGAAACCATGGAAGCCAGTTTCTCGTATGCTCCTTCTGCGTTTTCCTCTCCGACCAGTTCCTTGCTGTCGTCAAGCCAGAGCTGTTTGTACTGATCATCAAGAATCACCGGCCAGAGTTCCTGATAGGTTCCTGTCAGATCTTTCATAAGCTGTTCGGCATCTGCCTCGTTATCGGCAGTCTCGTCTGTTGTTTCTGCAGTGCTGTCTGCCGCCTCTGTCGCAGCAGTATCATCAGATGCAAAAGTTGTTACATTTCCATATCCTGCCAGCATGGAAACTGCAAGGGCAGATGCAAATAATGTACTGAGAAATTTTTTCCGTTTCATCATAAATCCTCCTGAAATAAAAAGTGTTGCAGTTAGTATTTTCTAACCACAACACGCATTCTAAAGGATAAAATATGAAATTACAATTACCGAACAGGCTTTTTTCTATCCATTCGGACGCGAATGTTTTTACTGAGAAAAAATATCAAAACAGTCAGGATCACGCCTGACTGTTCTGACATTTTTCTGCTTCATTTACTGCGCCGGAACAACGGATATTTTAATCTCTTTCTCATTTTCACTGAGATCAAAGGTACCTCCATCCTGTACCAGAACATGGACTTCATACAGGACATCTTCTGACAGGCTATCCGGAATCTCACCACTCTCAGTCTGGATATGCCACAGATCTTTTGGCACTTCCTTGAGAGTTCCGTCAGCATCATAACCATAAAGTTTCAGTGCATCTGCACTTCCTGACAGGTCCTTCATTCGCAGAGCCACTGTCGTATTAGGATGTACATTTTCCACAGTTACGGTACTCAGCCAGCCGCTCACACTGCCCTGACCTCCGTCTGCCTCAAATTTTTCCTGACTGAGCACGTTTCGCATTGCCTGATCCAGGTCTACTTTGCGATAAGGCATTTCCGGCAGGTAAACGAATCTGTCCTGAAGTCGTAACAGCTCCAGATATCCAGTTGGACAATAGAGAGCATTTCCGCTGTTTCCTGCATACATACCGATCGCCATATTGTTGTATCCCGGCTTGCTTGAAACATCCATGGTAAATACAGTCTCACCCGTTTCAAAGTCCAGCATGATATACTGCCACATGCCCGTTTCCAGGTTCTGAACATAGCCATAAATATAGCCTGTAGCTGTAGAAAGTTTCAACATAGAAGTATCAGACAGATCACTTCGACACCAGATGCTCTTCATCTCATAACCGTCATTTGTTTTTATGGTATCTACGCGTTCCACACCAGGCATGATCATTTTGTTTCCCTGGCTCAGCCAGCTCACATCATAAATATTGGCGTAGCTCTGGATGGAAGAATCACTGTCCTCTTTTCCAAGATCTGCACTTCCCGCACCAAACCAGTTACATACGATGGTACTGACAGTTCCTTCCCCGTTGTCATATACGATCGCGGAATTTTCCACAGATACCTGTGTATCCTCTGGAAGTTCATCGATCACCGGAAGGCTTGCAACAGTTTCTCCTGTCTTCATATCAACCGCAAGAAGATTTACCGGATTCTGATTGTCTGTAAACATGACCAGATCATCTGTCAGTGATGGGGAACAGCCGCTGCCCCATGCAAGACCGCCGCCTGTGGTGGCATCTCCTTCCTTACTCTCCTTTGCTCCAACGCTCTTATAAGAAGTTTCCCATACTTTCTGCACTCCATTGTCGGCGCTAAACAGATAACAGTTCAGATTTGTCAGGATCACCGCACCGTCTTTGGAGGATGCAATACCATTTTCTGCACCTTCGCCCGGAGTCAGCTCATATACAAACACAGAATTTGTCAGATCTGCTTCCTCTCCGTTTAAGATCGCATCAATGGCACTGCGGGAAATATAACCGACTGCGCCCTGCTGCTTCCGGTCAGGATAAATACGAAATCCCCCGGTAGCAAACCATAGGTTTCCATCATAGTCAAATACTACGGACAGAAGGTTCTGGTCCAGTGTTTTTCCAAGGACTTTTTCTGCAGCTGCCTTAATGTCAATATCCAGGACTTTTTCAAATTCCGGCAGTACATTTCCGTTCTCATCCGTTGCCTTCAGCATCAGCACATGATTGTTGCTGGTCGGGCACACGATCCGGTTGCTCTCATCCACGAAGGAATAAGAACTCTGGATCACATAGCCGCCTCCGTCATGCTCTTTTGGAGAAAAATATCCCTCTGTCTGTGTCTCATCTGCATTGATATCACGGATCGCAAGACCGCCAAGAAGTGGAACCACCGCATGTCCATAAGAATCAAAAAAGATTGCCGGGGATGCGTTTGCATTTACTTTTTCATACGAAACATTGATCTCTGAATAAATATCAACCGGCAGTATCTCATCCGTGCTGTCTGTGTTGTAGCAGTCATGATGGATATTAGCATCGCTTTTTGCCATATAAGGATTCTCAGCAACCACCTTAGGGGAAAGTGCTTTTATCGGGATCTGAGATGTTTCTTCTGTTTCAGCCGCTGTCTGGGTTTCTTCCGTCTGCATTTCTTCTGCGTGGAGAATGTTTACTGTAAAGTCAGAAGTAACCATAAGCATAGCTGCAAGCATCGCAAGTATTATCGTTCTTTTTTTCATTCTCATTGTCCTCCTGGTAAAAAACTTGTTGACTTCATTATAAAAAAATCCTGTTACTTTACAATACAGTTGGCACGAAACGGGGAAAAATAGCACGAATTGTCAATTCATCAATGCATATCGTATATTATGTGCTATACTGTTTTCAGACAGACAGGAGGAAACACTTATGAGAATTGCGATTGTAGATGATATTGCCAGTGAGCGGACGCTTCTGCATGCCCGGCTGGAACAGCAGCTTATGAAACGTGGTGTCCATGCTGACCTGGCAGAATTTGAAAATGGAGAATCCTTTCTGAAAGCCGCAAAGGAACGGCCTTTTGCAGTCTTGTTTCTGGATATTTACATGGACGGAGCAAACGGTGTCGAGATTGCCAGAGAACTTCGGAAATCTGATCCGGACTGTCTTCTGATCTTTACCACCACATCCACAGATCACGCAGTGGAGGGCTTCAAGGTCCGTGCCCTGCATTATCTTGTAAAACCTTATAGTGAAAAAGATATTTCCGATCTGATCGATGAGATTCTTTCCCGCATTCCATCTTCCGGAAAGTATATAGATATAAAAGTAAACGGAAGCAATATACAGGTTCCTTTCTGCAGCATCGTATACGCGGAACATTTTTCCCATATGATCCATGTTCACACGTCAAAAGCCAGAGAACTTGTTACCAGACAGTCCTTTGAAGCTTTTAACGCTCTTCTCAAAATGGATCTGCGGTTTTATCAGTGTAACAGGGGAATTGTGATAAACCTGGAACATGCTGTTGATTTTGACGGGACGGTGTTTGTGATGGATAATGGAAATCAGATTCCAGTCAGCCAGAAACTGGTCAAGAACGCCAGAGAGACTTTTATGGAGTTTCTTTTTCAGAAAGGACACTGAGAATGGACATGATATTGAGACCGATTCTTGAACTTACGGTGATCATCCCAGGCATACTTCTTGCATATCTGCCTGTAAAAACTTATCTGAGACAGCAGCCGGGCAGACTGGCGGCATGGCTGCTTCCTCTGCTTGCAGGGATCTGTATTCTTGGAGGCGTGTTGTGTCATACCCTGCGTATTTCTACGCTTCCGGTTCTGTTTGTCCTGCTGCCTTTTGTTATGATGATCTACCACAAAACACTTCGCATCACCATCTGGAAATCAAGCAGTATTTTTCTGGCAGTGTGTGCAGTGTTTGCGTGTGTCAACAGTCTGTCAAGAGCTGTGAATGCTATTCTTACAGCAGGGCTTAACCTTACGGAAAATGAATTATGGTTTCAGGTCGGAGCTGGAGTTTTTTATAATGGAGTCTGCCTGTTTTTCCTTCTGGCAGCCTGGTATCCGGCATCCCATGCTGCGCGGACCATGGTGACAGATGAAAATTTCGCACAGACCTGGTACATTTTCTGGATCCTGCCTCTGATCTTCATTGCCCTGAATCTGTTCATGGTTCCAACCTATCGAAATACGCTGTATACCGGTCGGATCCTGCAGGGGTATATCGTGATCAGCCTGGTATTGTTGTTGATCCTGATTCTTTTTTATGCCATGTTCCTGATGATGGCAGACAGCCTGAACAAAAATGCACGGCTCGTGCAGGAGAATTATTTCCTCTCTCTTCAGCGGACAAGATACGAAAACCTCTGCACTGCTATTGAAGAGGCACGACAGGCACGGCACGATATGCGCCACCATTTTGTCCAGCTGTCCTCTCTTGCAGAAAGTGGTGATCTTGAAAAAATAAAAGCCTATCTTTCCAGAGCCGCTGGCAAAATACCGGACCAGAGTCTGCATTTTTGTGAAAATCCGGCGGCTGACAGCGTGCTCGGCTATTATTCTGCACTTGCAAAGCGGGAAAATATTCCTTTCCAGATCAGAGCAGACCTGCCTGCACATATTGCCATAGACGAGATCGACATGTGTCTTGTTCTCTCCAACCTCCTGGAAAATGCCATCCAGGCAAGCCAGAAAACAGAGGCTTCCCGAAGAGAAATCAACATAACCGCCTATCTTCACTATAACCGTCTTCTCCTGATCCAGATAGAAAATACCTTTGACGGTAAAATAGAGAAGAAAAATGATATTTTTCAATCTTCCAAACGACCAGGCAATGGGATCGGAATCCAGTCGGTACGTCACATTGCCGAGAAAACTGGTGGCACTGGCAGTTTCTCCTTCGAAAATGGAGTCTTTACGGCAAAGGTCATGCTGCGTTTGAACGAGTGTGGCAAAAATGCCGGTTAAATCCGGTTTTTGCCTTCTTTCCCATCAGGTATGGTCTTTTTTCGCCAGACGGCCGGAGGCATGCCATAATTTAAGGGGGATATTCCGGCTGAACTGCCTTTAGAATCATAGATTAGTTTCACATTTCTGCTTTTATTTCGACAGCCGCCGGAACTCCAATGGCGAGACTCCATATGTTTCTGCAAAAACTTTTGCAAATTTTCCCTGATTCTCATAGCCGACTGAATTTGCAATCTCAATTACTTTCAGGCTTGTGGATTCCAAAAGTTCCGCCGCCTTTTCCATTCTTTTCTTTCGGAAGTAAGAAAGATAACTGTCACCCAGGATTCCCCTGACATACAATTTAAAGCTGCTCTCACTGATTCCGAATCGATCTGCCATTTCTTTTGCGGTAATCCTCCTGGAAAGATCCTGAAGGATTACCGCTTCTGCCTCTTTTACAATAGCTATCTGTGATCTGGTGAAGCAGGTATTCACCTCACTCTCACACGGCATTGCCATAAGCTCATGTAGCAAACAAGTCGTAAAATAACGTAAAATTCCTGTTTCCGGTTCTTCCCTGATCTCCCACACCCGTCTTACCAGTTTATAAATGGCCTCACTCATCCGATGCAGATAAAGGCCTCCATTTTCACAGAAAATCTCAACGATCTGATCCACATGGATTCCCAGAAGTGTCAGGAAATCCCTGTCCCCTGACTGCCTCAAACATGCCCTGTCGATATGAATCTGAACACCTTCATACATCCTGCCGGGATAATAAAAATCCTTGTCCGGAAGTATCGTACTGACACAAATCTGCCGTTCCTGCACAATAGCATAACGATTTCCGGTAAGAGATACATCACATCTGCCATTCAGGCAAAAATTCAGAATCAGCATTTCCTCAGAAAAATCAGAACTATCTCCTTTCGTCCAGCTATTCGTGTAAATCTGATTGAAAGAAATACTGATACCCGGTGCGAGAAGATATACGTCTACTACACCCTCATTTTCTTTTTCACAATAGGAAAAATGAACCCGCTCCTCTGATTGTTTTTTGTTATTCATGCACACATCTTAACATCTCTGTATGAGAATAACAATTCTGTTCATAAAATAGTTTGCTAAATGGATTCAAAATACTTAAATGGATTTTACATATAAGATTTACTTTGCTAATATCAAAAGAAATTAGAATCAACTAACCAATTACTATTTGGATTTGGAGGCGAGTAAATGGACGTAAATAGAAAGGAAAAATTGCTGCTTTCGGAATCAATACCTGGAAATACCTACCTGGTCCTGGAAATCAAAGATGAAACGCGACTGGTAAACCGCCTGTCCTCAATGGGAATTCTGTGTAGAAGTCAGGTTGAAATCTGCCAGAACCACAAAAAACAGCCTGTGCTGCTTTTTGTACGGGATACTTTGGTTGCAATCGGTCGTGAAGAAAGCACAAAAATTGTAGTGGGAGGTTCCGGACATGAATAAAACACCTGTTATCGCTCTGCTTGGGCAGCCAAACTCCGGGAAATCTACAATCTTCAACATAATCACCGGATCTCATCAGCATGTCGGAAACTGGCCCGGTAAAACCGTCGACCAGAAAGAAGGAGAATTTAAATGGCACGGGCAGCAGATGATCCTGGCAGATCTTCCGGGAAGTTACTCTCTTTCTGCCGGTTCTGATGAAGAAGTCATCACAAAAGATTATATTACTTCTGGAAATGCAGACCTGGTTCTTGTCATGGCAGATGCCTCTCAGTTAAAAAGAAGCCTGTATATGCTAGCTGATTTTGTCGGAACAAAAGTTCCTTCCATTCTAATCCTTAATATGATGGATGTTGCAAAAGGTCAGGGAATTACGATCGATGTACATAAACTTTCACAAAAACTCGGCATCCCTGTCGTTCCAATGTCTGCAATCCGAAAAAAAAATTATGCGCTGCTTTATGACACGATCGAAAAAAGCCTCGTTGAAAAACCGGTAATCAATAGTGATGCTCTGTCCTCTGCCAGAGAAAAAATGGATTTTATTGATACACTGCTTGACGATGTTCTGACAACATCCAAAACAGCCCAGAAAGCTTTCACCAATTTTGATCAGAAAGCTCTTTCACCAGTCACAGGCAAACTGATGGCATTTGGCATTATTCTTGGAATCTTTCTCCTTGCTATGATCTTTGCCGGTATCATCTCTGGTGCCGCATCTGCACTCTTGGTTCCTGCTGCAGCCTCGCTGCGTGTCATATTTGGAAATCTCGGCGTACATCCTCTCCTGATTTCTCTGGTCTGTGACGTACTCGCCAATGTCCTTTATTTTGCTCTGATGATGGCATCCTTTGTACTTGGCATCACCCTTGGTTTTAATCTGATGGAAGAAACCGGATACCTTGCTCGTATCTCTTTTCTTTTTGACAACACCATGTCAAAAGTCGGCTTACAGGGCAAAACCATTATGCCATTCTTTATGGGACTCGGCTGTACGATTGCCGGAACCACCGGTACACGTGTGGTAGATAACTGGGGACAGCGTGTCCTTGCGATCGCGATGTCATGGGCAGTTCCATGTGCAGCAACATTGTCTGTTGTCCCAACGATCGCCATTGCCCTTTTTGGAAGTACCGGTGGTTTTCTGGTCATCGTATCAATCTTTTTATTTATGTTCCTGATGATGTGGATCGTTTACCGTGTATTTGGTGATTCCCTCTCTCCCAAGTCAGAACGTGTAGGACTGATCATGGAATTGCCGCCTTATCACAGACCAGATTTCCGAAATATCCTGTATGTGACTTTCCAGCGTACTCTGGATATTTTCTTCCGTGCCCTGCGTGTGATCTCTCTTGTATCCATCGTATTCTTCGCACTGACTTATGGTTTTGGAGGAAATGCAGAGTCCAGCATCCTGTATCGTCTCGGTATGCTGATTGAACCTGTAACCCTGTTTTTCGGGCTCAAATGGCAGGCATTTCTGGCATTCTGCGCATCCGCGATTTCCAAAGAATCTCTGCTCGGAGTTCTGAATACCCTGTATGGCACAGGTGGAAGCCTTGTAAGTTCCACTTTCGGAGCAAAAGCCGCCGGCAGTGCTGCTGATATCTCTGCAATCTTATCTGCCAACTTTACGAAAGCACAGGGACTTGCCTTCATCTTTGCGATCAGCTTTAATATGCCATGCGTCAGTGCCCTCGCTGCCACCGCACGGGAAACCCATTCTGTAAAATGGACCGCCAAAATCGGTGTATTCTACACTGTCGCTGCGTTGAACGTGTCCTGTATTGTGTATCATATTGGACTTCTTGTATTCTGAATCAATAAGTCCCACCACTGATACCAACTCAATATACACAAAAGAGAGTATGGAACTACCTGACCGGTTCCATACTCTCTTTTATTCTGTATTGATATTATATTTCAAATGCTACCGCAAGTCCAGCCTCTGTCATCAGGCATCGGAAAATGTGCTACATGCTGAATCCGATGGAGCTGCAATATTCCAGGATCTTCCATTCCGCAACTGCATTTCTCACGCGGCGGTCAATGTCCATACGTGCCCTGCGGCATTCTTTTGGATATTTTTTTGCTGACTGGAATGCCAGTTTCATAAAGACCCCGGAACCTATCGGCAGCATCGTCTTTAACATGCTCTCCGGAAAAACGAAATGCGTTCCATATTTGTAGATTACAGACTCCAGTCTGCATGTATGCGGACGTTCCTTGATACGCTGCTTCATGCGACGGATATATTTTGCGGTGTCCCACAGCACATCATCCTCAGCTCCAATCAGAAGCAGTTTCCCATGGATCTTCTCAATCTTGATCATTTCTTCTTCCGTGATCGGGTGCGCGGCTTCGGAATCATCAAACAGTTTTCTTGAATTGAGCATATCTCCTGTGCGCTTTGTTTCCTTGTCTAGCACATGCCAGTAGTCCGGATGTTTATAGCAGAACGGCATATACGGAAGCGGCTCTCCTCTGTAAGAAAAAAGCGATTCTCCCTCGATCGGCCATTCCTTGCAGCCATCTTTTTTGCCCTGCATAAATCCCTGCCAGATAAAATCACTCGGTGTAAGGCCGATCGTCAGTGTGATATCCTCAAAATAAGAAGCTGCGGTCAGGGCAAGCGTTCCTGTCGTGGATGCCCCAACAATCCCGATCTTCTGATTATCATGTGCTTTCAGCCACTCGATTGCTTTTTCGATACGTTCCAGCGGATAATTATGATGTCCATAATCTTTCTTCGCCGGTGACATCGTCATCACATTCACACCAAGTTTGTGAAGCCATTTCACCGATGTGCGCGCCAGATAATCCTCCGGATCATCCCCGATCATGGCGATCATTGCACAGTCTGAGTCTGTTTTGCATTTCCAGTATGCACCATAAAATCCATCTGTGTCCACATCAAAATGAATTTTTTTCATCCTGCATCCCTCCCATTCTCACGCAATTATTGTGTTAGCCTCATTTAACAAAATTATAGCATTTCTCTGTAGAAAATCCAGTCCTTCCGCATCCATCTCATACTGATCTGCGATAGAACCATTTTCAAAATGAATGATATCTGTACAGCAGTCCAGTATCAGCTCCAGGTCATGCGTGATCACATAAACCATAATTCCGGCATCCCGCACCTGTCGTAAGACTTCCGCAACTTCTCTCATATGCTTATGATCAAGCCCGCTGGTCGGCTCATCAAAAAACAGCACTGAACGTCTGGAAGCAATCGCAGATGCAATGGCCACCCGCTGCTTCTGTCCGCCGGAAAGATGAAAGATATTACGTCCGATCAGTTTTTCCAGGCGCAGATCCTAAATCGTTTCCTGCAGTCGGTCTTTGATCTCTTGCTTTGGCATTCCAAGATTTTCACACCCAAAAGTAATCTCACTTGTCGTGTCTACATTAAAAAACTGTGACCTCGGATTCTGAAAAACACTTCCAACGATCTTCGCCGTATCGTACAGCGGCTGCTCGGAAACTTTCACTCCGTTTACCCAGGTTTCACCGCTCATTTTTCCCTCATAATAATGCGGGATCAGACCATTGATCAGTCGTGTGAGCGTTGTTTTGCCACAGCCACTCTCCCCGCAGAGCACGACAACCTGGCCGTCTTCTATGGTCAGATCAGTGCTGCCGCAGAAAGTTCATCGCCAATCTTTACAACAGAAACCATCAGTGGTATCAGCCGATATTCGATCATCAGGAACGGATTTTCGCCGTTCCAGGCATTTGGAAAAGAAATGACCAGGGAATCATGCTCCCTGGTCTGCTATTAGATCCCATATTTCTTCAGATCGACTTTGCCATCGATCACCTCTACCCCGTCTTCTTCAAGAAGCTTCGCCTGTGTCCTTTCTCCACCAAATGCAAAGGCTCCTGCCAGTTCTCCCTTCGCATTTACTACGCGAAAACACGGGATATGCTCCGGGTCTGGATTTTTGTGCAGGGCATTTCCAACTGCTCTTGACATCTTCGCATTGCCTGCCATCTCTGCCACTTTTCCGTACGTTGCCACATGTCCCTTTGGAATTCGTTTGACCGCCTCGTAGATCCGTTTTGTTGGGCTGTCTGTGATGATATCATAGCTTTCGGCGATCATTCTTTTGATGTCTTTATCCGGTATGCTGCCATCCAGAATGATCGTGTTCCAGTGCTCTTTGTTCTGGTGATATCCTGCGATCACGGCATCATACGCAGACCGCCAGAAGTCACGCCACTCCGGATTTACCTTTACATTGAGATTGATATAGCCGTCTCTTTCATAGATCCAGAGGAAGGCTTTCTTACTTCCCTTCACCCTCACCAGCTGCCAGTTTGGATCTTTGAACGGGCGTTCTTCATATACATTTTTAAAGGATAATCCAAATTTCAGTGCCTCTTCGCGTGTTTTCATAGATGCTCCTTCTCTACTCTGATTTCATTTTTACTCTGCTGCATCACCCATGCAAATGCCCTTGCAGTTCTTGTCATCGGTTCTTTAAAATGCCCGCCCTGGTTCCACTCAAGCGTGCAGTTTAGTCCTTCTGCTTTTAGCCATGCATACCCCTCTCTGATGCAGTCTCCTACTTTTGCCATAACAGGATTTCGGCTCTTTTCTTCTTTATTTCCAAGGCTTAAATATACATTTTGACTCTTTATCCCTCGCTCTTTCATATAATCTGTAAATCCCGGAAACCAGACAGACGGTGATGCTGCCGCGACACCAGAAAATATGGCCGTCTGGCAGGCCGCCCATAATGAAAACAGCCCTGAAAGGGAATATCCGCCAATATAATAAGTCCTACTTTTATCTGAACATAATCGTAAAACTTCTTCCAAAGTCTGCGCCGCTCCATCACCAAAATCTTCATTTCCAAACGCAGCAGATGCCTTCCATGGGGACAAATCTTTATTCCAATCATCCACTTTCACTGCCAGCAGCTGAAAGTCCATAGAAGTCAGTTTCCTGATTTCGACAGTCTCATCCTCAATTTCAGATATATCATGATCTCCAACCAGTTGAATCAAAACAATGTCTGCTTCCGCATTTCCATATCTGTAAACGTGCATTATAACGACCTTTCTATCCCCATAAATATGATTTTTTCTACTTCTTCTAAAAATTTTTTATTTTTTTGCCATTTTATCACTCATTTCCTGACTGCTTATGACAGGAATAAATTCAAAATCTGTGACATCATTCCAGTTTGCCGCCCATTCATGGAGCAATTCCACACTCTCTGCTTCATTGATCTGATAACAGGTATTTCCATCTTCTGCCACCCAGCTGTTGACATAACTTACACCATCTGGCATCATCCTGCCCTTTTCTCTGAAGCGTTTGTAAACAGCCTCTTTGTCTTTGTATTTTTCGATCACCATGTATAACATAATAAAAGCCTCCTCATTTATCGATTGATCAGATGTGCGACACCCTGTAATGCCTGTGGAACATATTCTTTGATCTGAGTGATCTCCGCATCCGAAAGAAAATGATGTGTTGCACGGACGGATGCTTCCCAGATATCCAAAAGATCTGCTGCCAGCCGGAGCGTTCTTTCCCTGACTTCGTATATTTTCATTTCACGATTTCCTTTCATAAATGATTTCTTATTATATCATTTTATCCCCGGGAATCCAATTCCTTCTACGTCAATCTAGCGCAAAAAGTGGAACTTCTCCTGTTCATCAGAAGACGTTCCACTTTTTGAAATTCCTATCATTCTGTTTTCTCATTCACTGCGATCCAGATCTCGCACTGGTAATTCGGATCTGAGATATCCTGCGAGGAATAGACCTCAAATTCCACATTCTCCGCATACTCATACTGTGCACTCTGTGGAAAAAATTCTGTGACGATCTTATGATAGGTCTCAATAAAAGCATCCGGCATTTTTCCCTTACTTGTAAATACCGCATACGTATTCGCCGGGATTGTCACGATTTCCAGGTCATCGTCAACTTTTCTTCCGTCATACTCAACGCCGATTCCATAAGGAAACTGTTTCGCATTAAGCTCAGAGGAAAAGCAAATTCCAAGCAGACCTTTCATCACCGGCTTCTCCGGCATGCAGGCGATCAGCCTTCCCATTGTTCCGTCCGCACCGTACTCCTGCCACATTGCGGTAATGTCAGGCGTGGCGTTTGCCGACTGCGGTTTATCAACTCTTTTTCTCTTGCAGACAACCTGAAATGCATCTCTTTTCTCAATTCTGTAATCCATCTTACTGCCTCCTGTTAAGGTTAATTTTACAGACAGGGGAGTAAAGATTCTGACTTTGCCGCTGTGTTTTGCTTCACTTGGTGCAATGCCATGGAATCGGGTAAAGGCACGGGAAAAACTTTCCGGCGTATCATATCCATATTTCATTGCTATGTCAATGATCTTTGCATTTCCCTTTGACAGTTCTTCACCTGCCAGAGAAAGGCGGCGCATACGGATATAATCACCAAGCGAAAATCCGCACAAAATACCGAAGACTCTCTGAAAATGAAACGAAGACGAATACGCCTGTTTTGCCACTTCTTCGAAGTCAATTTCTTCTGTTATATTCGCTTCCACATAATCAATCGCTCTCTGTATTCCCTGTATCCAGTTCATTCTTTCACTCCCTTCCTGGTGATTACAGTCTAGCAAAATATAAGAGACATTTCCTGACTCTGCGTGCTCCCAGATGTTATGAAAAAAACACCTCTAGCATTTAATCAAAAAATGTCTTCCATTTATCACCTGCACGGTATGCATCAAAACACATTCTGATCTGTTCTTCATTGTTCTTTTCGCCTGCGAGTTCAGGAAGTTCGTCCTCTGCAAAATAGTCAAAACCTGTAGTCTCGATATTCTCTTCAAAACCTCCGCCAGTCGCCGCGCAGAGCATGAATATCTTGCAGACTCTGTATGCATAGACCGGAAGATTATGCTTTTCCCTATCCTGAATGGCGATCACGCTTTTGACAGAAACATCAAGACCTGCTTCTTCTTTCACTTCTTTTATTGTGTTTTCTGTTACGGATACATTCACATCGCACCATCCGCCCGGCAGTGACCAGGTTCCGTTGTTTTCGTGAACGAGCAGGATTTTTCCCTCTTTAAATATTGCCGCGCGGGTATCAATTTTTGGTGTCTGATAGCCGGTCTCATTACAGAAAAGATCTTTTACTTTTTCCACTGGCACACCGGAAAGCTCAGCCATCATTTCAGCAGAAATATCTCGGATGCGTTCATAACGTTCTTTGTCATAAACATCTTTTCCATAAGTAAGTCCTGCCTGTGCAAGACTCTGTAGTTCCACGATCAGATCGATCCATTGTTTATTTTTATCCATCTTGTAAGTTCCCTCCTCAATACAAATTGATCTTCGTTTCAACAAGTCTGTCGCCTTCATACTGCAGTTTCGCGGAAAAAAAGCGTTCTTCGCCCGAAAGAAGCAGATCAAGAAACACTTTATCCCCTTCCCATGCAGGAAGTTCCGGTATCCTGGCTTTGTCGATCCAGCAAAGCTCACCCTCATTGCATTCGATCAGTTCACCTGTATATCCGTCCGCTGTAAACACGCACATAAGCTCGGATTCAGATTCACTGTTTATAAACGTTACCAGCCCGCGAAATTTATACGAGGTGAGCGTAAGACCTGTTTCTTCCTTCACTTCACGCACGAGACATTCCTCAGGAGTTTCCTGACTTTCCACATGCCCGCCGACGCCGATCCATTTACCTTCGTTCATATCGTTCTTCTTTTTTACTCTGTGAAGCATCAGATATTTATTATCATTTTCTATGTAACACAACGTAGTTGTCGTCATTCCATTTTTCCTCTTCTTTCGTACTTCCCGTTTTTACTAACTATAACATACTCCCAAGCCAAAGTACACAGACATACCCCGTTTAACAAATGTAGCAAGAATTCCCTCAACTCTATAGGTGATGGGATGAATTGCACATCTGTGCATATCTGCTTAAATAATTCTCAAAACACTTGTTCTTATAAAATAAATATATTATAATAAAAAAGAACAATACGTTCATGACATCATATCAGTCGAGATAAGAAAAAAGGGTGTGAATATAATGGATTTAGATAATAATTCTCATTCAGTATTTTTGCTGTATTATCATTTGATCATGGTTGTGAAATATAGAAGGAAGATATTAAA
>CAKRXU010000047.1 GCA_934424575.1 uncultured Blautia sp. | reverse complement strand
AGAGACTGGCGTAGTGGCATCATAACGATGCCACTATTTCTGATATTGCGACCAGTGCGGCTTCGCCGCTGATCGTGATCCTGTTTTGTTCCTGGAGTGTACAGTGCAGGTAGCCGCCACGGCGGGAGGCCTGGTAGGCGTAGATTTCTTTTTTGTTTAATTCTTCGGACCAGTATGCTGCGATCTGGCAGTGGGCGGAGCCGCATACCGGATCTTCCGGGATGCTGAGTTTCGGGCAGAAGCTGCGGGAGACGCAGTCGTTTTCCTTACCCCTGGCGGTGGCATTCTGGATCCTTCCTTCGATTCCTCTCAGAAGTTCCTGATCTGGATTCATGTTTCTTACAATCTTCTCGGATTCAAATACACAGACGAGATCCAGACCAAGTACGGCTTTTATCGGACGAACGCCAAACGCTTTTTCCATCGCATCTGTAACAGGGATTTCCAGCAGTTCATAAGTCGGGAAATCCATTTCATAAAGATTCCCTTTTCTATGTATCGTAAGTTTGCCGCTCAATGTATTGAACGTTACTTCATCGCTGTCCGGTTCATAATAATTCAGTATGACGTAAGAAGATGCCAGAGTAGCATGTCCACAAAGTTCTACTTCCGTACCCGGTGTGAACCAGCGAAGATGGTAGCCCTGTTCTTCTTTTACAATAAAGGCAGTTTCGGAAAGATTATTTTCCATTGCCAGTTTCATCATGGCCTCTTCTGACGGCCAGCTCTCCATAACACAGACAGCGGCAGGATTTCCTGCGAATGGCTTGTCTGTAAATGCGTCTACGATATATTGTTTCATAATATAAAGCCTCCTCTGGGATAAGATACGTAATTAGAATAAAAGTATCAACTATCGGATGATATAAAAGCATATGTCTAATAATAGCACAGTTCCCCGGCTGTTGCTTATAGAAAACATCCAGAAAATTTTATCAGTTGATTTTTACAGGTCAATTCCAGTATTCTATATATAAAGCAATCTGCAAATAGAAATAATAGAAGGGAGACGATACAGGAATGGGTTTGATACAGCGGATGAAAAACCAACAGACAATGACAGAACGTGAGCGTGACATCTGCAATTATATACTGGAACATCCGGAGAAAGTGGAGTCGATTTCTTCGCGGGAACTTGGACATGCGACGTTTACGAGTGCGGCATCGGTGACACGTTTGTGCCAGAAACTAGGAATGAAAGGTTTTCCGGAATTCAAGATCCAGTTTGTCCGGGAACTGCAGAACGGACAGATGGAAGAATCACAGGAAGAGGTTACGATATCGGAACGGGAGAATGTTGTAACGATCGTGAGAAAAGCAACTCATGTCCAGCAGCAGGCGATCGAAGAAACAAAGAAGGAAATTTCCTACAGCCAGCTTGTCCGGGTGGGAAAACTGATCGCAGAAGCCTCCTGTGTGGATTTTTATGTTTATGATATGAACGTGTATCTGGCAGAATATGGCCGTTCGTTGTTTTATCACAGTGGAAAGGTGGCAAATGTGCTTTCTGCGACAAATATCCAGGGTCTGCAGGCTTCTATGCCGCCAAATGGACATATCGCAATCCTTATCAGCCATACCGGAGAGAACGAAAGGCTGATCGAGATTGCCAAGATGCTCCGAAAGAATAAAACAAAAGTTATCATCCTTGCAGGAAGACGAAACAGTACGATCATTCCTTATGCAGATGAATTTATTTATGCAGCGGGTAAGAAAAAAGTTGAGGAGTTCTGGAATTCGATGTTTTTTGCATCAGGAAAATACATCCTGGACATATTATACGAAATGGAATTCAGCCGCAAATATGAAGAAAACCTCAAGTTGAATCTGAAATATGAACAGAGCGGTGAAAAACGTCTTTGGGGACTGGTGGATGATACGATTGTATAAAGTGCACAAAAACACTAGCTCATTTTTGACACGTGAAACATTGTTGCAGGATTTTGGGAAAAAAGAACAGAAAATATGAAACGCAAAAACATCAGTCCTGCAATGGATTGCAAAGCAAATCTCTTTTTTATATAGTATAGCCATCAGATACAAAACAGGAGTTATAAAGCGCGCATACATACTCTGAATCGATGGTATTAATAAAAGGAGAGGAAAAATGGCACAGGTAAGAGATTATAACAAACTTGCTCATGACATCATCCGTGAAGTCGGGGGTGCAGAAAACATTGTCAATGCAACAAGATGTGCGACCAGATTCCGTCTGGTATTAAAGAAAACACCGGAACACGCAAAAGAAAAAATAGCAGAACTTCCAGGTGTCATCACCGTAGTAGAAAACAACGGTCAGTTCCAGGTAGTCATCGGAACACATGTAGGAGATGTATACGCAGCTGCAGCAGAGATCCTTCATTTGGATGAAAATGGAGCAGCGGCGGAACAGCCGAAACAGAGCGTTGTAAACCGTATCATTGCAACCATGTCCGCGGTATTTGCTCCATTTGTATATATTCTGGCGGCAGCAGGACTGCTTCAGGGGGCACTGATTCTGATCACAATGGCAGCACCGGGTTTTGCAAATACAGGAACTTATGAAGTATTGAGTTTTATGTCCTGGACACCATTTACATTTCTGCCGGTCTTCATTGCAATTACAGCTTCGAAGCATTTTAAATGTAATACGTACATTGCAATTTTGTGCTGCTGTGCACTTGTAAATCCAACATGGGCAGAGATGGCATCCCGAATCGCAGGCGGAGAAACGATCCGTTTCCTGGGAATGAAACTTTCTGAAACAACTTATACATCAACAGTACTTCCACCACTGATCCTTGTATGGATTCTTTCCTATCTGGAACGTTTCATTGAGAAAAAACTTCCGGATACAGCGAAACCACTGCTGACCCCATTGATCTGTTTCCTGATCATGGTTCCGGCAACAATCCTTATCATTGGACCGGCATCTGCGATCACAGCAAACGGTATTGCAAAAGGATATAACTTCCTTGCCGGTACTGCTCCGGCACTGGCAGGTGCGATCATCGGAGGTTTCTGGCAGGTAGTTGTTATCTTTGGTGTTCACTGGGGAATCACTCCGGTAGTCCTTGCAAACTTTGATATGTACGGATGCGATACTTTCCAGGCATTCCAGACGATCGCAGTAGTTGCACAGGTTGCAGCAGCGTTTGGGGTATTTATCAAATCAAGAAACAAAGAATTCAAAGGCGTAGCACTTTCCGCAGGTATCACCGGCCTGTTTGGAATCACTGAGCCTACCATTTACGGTGTTACACTCCGACTGAAAAAACCATTCATCTGCGGCTGTGCAGGTGGAGCTGTCGGTGCAGTAGTCATGAGCTTTTTCCATTCTGCTTACTATGCATATGCAGGGCTTCCGGGACCGCTGACAGTTGTAAATGCGATCAGTAAAAATGCACCGATGTCCTTTATCGGAGAAATCATTGGATGTGCGATCGCAGCAGTGATCGCAATCGTTCTGATCCAGGTGATTGGATTTGATGATCCGGTGTCAAAAGAGGCTAAGCTTGAAGGTGATGCAGAAGTAACAGATACAAAGACAGCAGATGTAAAAGCCGGTACAGAGGAAGCAGCTGAAACAGCAACTGCTACAGTAAAAACAGTTATGAGCCCGCTGTCAGGTGAAGTGATCCCGCTTTCAGAGGTGAAAGACGAAGTATTTTCCAGTGAAGCGATGGGAAAAGGCTGTGCAGTAATTCCAACAGAAGGAAAAGTATATGCACCATTTGACGGAACGATTGTCGGACTTCTTGAAAGTCATCATGCAGTCGGTCTGGAGAGTGAAAACGGAATTGAGATCCTGATCCATGTAGGTATGGATACGGTAAAACTTAACGGAAAACATTTTACCTGTCATGTGGAAGAAGACCAGCAGGTAAAAAAAGGTCAGCTTCTTCTGGAATTTGATATCGAAGCAATCAAAAAAGAAGGATATGAGGTAACAACACCGGTAGTTATTACAAACAGTGACGAATTTGCAGATGTGGAAACAGAAGTTTCCGGCAGGGTAAATCATGGAGAGCTGTTATTAAACCTGAGATAGTAATAGATTTTGGAGGACAAAAATGGCATTATCAGATAAATTTTTATGGGGCGGAGCAGTTGCTGCAAACCAGTTGGAAGGTGGATGGAACGAAGGCGGCAAAGGACCGAGCGTTATTGATGTGATGACCGGCGGAAGCAGCACTAAAATGCGCCGTATCACAGACGGAGTGATTGAGGGAGAATATTATCCAAACCATGAAGCTGTTGATTTTTATCATGAATACAAGGGCGATATCGCTCTGATGGCAGAAATGGAATTCAAATGTTTCCGTACAAGTATTGCGTGGACCCGTATATATCCAAATGGTGACGAACTGGAACCGAATGAGGAAGGGCTGAAATTTTATGATGACATGTTTGACGAACTTCTGAAATATGGAATCGAACCTGTTATTACTCTCAGCCATTTTGAGATGCCATATCATCTCGCAAAAGAGTACGGTGGATGGATAAACCGTGAAGTCATTGATTTCTTTGTACGCTTCGCTGTGACGGTCATGGAGCGTTATAAAGACAAAGTAAAATACTGGATGACTTTCAATGAGATTAACAACCAGAGTAATACTTCCGCAGACATTTTTGGCTGGACGGACTCGGGAGTTTTGTTTTCTCAGTACGAAAATAAGAAGAAAGCCATGTACCAGGCGGCACATCACGAGATGGTCGCAGGTGCAATGGTCGTAAAGAAAGGCCATGAGATCAACCCGGATTTCAAGATTGGATGTATGTGTTCTTTCGTTCCATTTTATCCATATTCCTGCAACCCGGACGATATCATGACAGCAACTGAATGTATGCATGAGAGATTTTATTTCGGAGATGTTCAGATCCGTGGTCATTATCCTGCTTTTGCAAAGAAAGAATGGGAACGTGAGGGAACAAAACCGGAAATGCTTCCGGGTGATGAAGAAATCCTTGCAGAGGGAAAATGTGATTATCTCGGATTCAGTTACTACATGACAAATGCCGTGAAAGCCGATGTAAAAAAAGACACAGCAGAATCCCTGGACGGAAGTTCTCCAAACTCCATTGCAAACCCGTACGTAAAAGCAAGCGACTGGGGCTGGCAGATCGACCCGGTAGGTCTTCGTTATGCACTGGTAACTCTGTATGAACGGTATGAAGTTCCGCTTTTCATCGTAGAAAATGGTTTTGGCGCAATCGACATTCTCAAAGAAGACAAAACCTGCGATGACGATTACCGAATCGAATATCTGCGTGCTCACATCAGTGAGATGAAAAAGGCAGTCGAGATTGACGGTGTTGATCTGATGGGCTACACTCCATGGGGCTGCATTGATCTGGTTTCTTTCACCACAGGTGAGCTGAAAAAACGCTATGGCTTTATCTATGTAGACAAGAATGATGACGGGACCGGAAGCGGCAAGAGATATAAGAAAAAGTCCTTTGACTGGTACAAAAATGTGATCAGGACAAATGGTGAGGAATTGTAAATAGTATTGAATATTTTAAAAGCTGGACATGCCATATTTGGAGCGTGTCCAGCTTTTTTGTGTTTTTGTATTTCAAAAGCAAGATTTAAGAATCTGGGCGAATTCTTCAATGTAATACCCGGAATTGTCTTTTTTCCAGAAAGCACAGTAAGTTTTTCTGACAGGGATGTGGTTTCTTACAAGAGGTATTCTGCTGACAGCAGTATCAAACCAGACCTGTTCACCGATCACATCGACGGGCATGTATCCTTGTCCTGTTATGATCTTCAGCCGGGCTTCCTGCACGGTATCCGCGAAGAGAAAATCCCCCTGAAGTCCGATTATTTTTTCATAATAATCCTGTTCTTCTTTTTGACCGGTCTGGTTGATGACAAGGATACATGGGGTATTTTTTAAGTCCTCCACTTCCAGAGTGCTTAATTTGCTGAGGGGATTTTTGGCAGAAAGTTCGATATAGATCTTACTTTCTGTGAGAACTTCATTGTGATAAGCATCAGAAAAAGCCCGTCTCTGATCGTTAACTGCAAGATCAACAGAGCCGTTCTCCATGGCGTGATACAATTCTTCATGGCTTCCAACTATGATTTCCACATCTACAGAAGGATATTTTTCGGAAAACAGGGCGATTGCTTCTGAGAGTTCATTTCCATGATAGCCTTTATAGTATCCAATTCGTAAAACTGTGTTATCGTTATCTGCAATTTTTTTTGTCTCACGGACAAGCTGCTTCAGATCTCCCGATATAATAAGACTTTTTCGATAAAAATGTTCCCCTGCGGGAGTCAGGGAAAAGGTGCGGTTATGCCGTTCCAGAAGCTTCACACCAAGTTCGTCTTCTAATTTTTTTATTTGCTGAGAAATAGCAGACTGCGAGACATTACACTGCTCAGCCGCCAGATAGAAGTTTCCGTTTTCGATGACTGCCTGTAAGTATTCGATTTGACGTAAGAGCATGATATGCATTCCTCCCCTGTGAGTTCTTTACAGGTATTATATATTGATAAGAAAAACTAATCAATATGATAAGAAAAAAATTTTGATTCAAAAGTGTATGTGAACTATGATTAGGTCAACAAAAGGTAAGAAATACGATCAGGAGGTATCGAGAAATGGCTAAGAATCTGATTATCTACTATTCACGAAAAGGTGAAAATTATGTAAATGGAAGTATCGTTGACTTAAAGAAAGGCAACACAGAAATCTGCGCGGAATTTATTCAGAAAGCAGTAGGCGGCGATCTTTTTGAGGTTGAGACTGTGAATGAGTATGCAAAAGATTATAATACATGCATAAAAGAAGCGCAGCAGGAATTAAGACAGAATGCGCGTCCGGAATTAAAGAAGTATCTGGAAGATATTGCAGATTATGACAATGTATTTGTGTGCGGCCCATGCTGGTGGGGAACCTATCCGGTGGCAGTATTTACTCAGCTTGAGAGACTTGACTTCACAGGAAAGAAAGTGATGGTACTTATGACGCATGAGGGCAGTGGACTTGGAAACAGCGAGCGTGACCTCAGAAAAATTTGCAAAGGTGCGACATTTGGATCAGGCATTGCAGTTCATGGTGCAGACGCAGCGAAAGCAGAAAAAGCAGAAAAAGCAGTAGCTGACTGGGCAAAGAAAAATGTTGATTAATTATGACAAATGGTGGCTGGACGGGACATGTCATCAAAGATATGATGAAAGAATGCAAAGGCGCAGAGATTATAAAGCCAATGGAAATCAAATTTGATTCACAGGGTGGTCCGATACTGAAGACATCCGAGAAGAAAATAGATGAGTGGATTGCAGATGTGAAAAGCAGTCTATAGGAAATAATAGAATAAATAATATAAAGGGGAAGCTGAAAAAACATTGAAACAGATGATTCTTCAGCTTCTCTTTTTTAATGCTTAATTAGCTGGTTTACGGTATTAAAAAATAAAAAATGCATGAAATAGTACCGTGAATAGCAAGATAATGAAATAATTTGCAGTTTATGCAGAAAAATAACCATTTATGAATCCGGGCAATATAATTTTCGACCCTGTGATATGATATTTTCATAACTGTTCATAGCAACATTGATACAGACAAGGATGGATTTCAATATGAGTTTGAAGTATGAAAATATCATAAAACAGATGACACTGGCGGAGAAAGCGCAGATGATGTCTGGAAAAAATACATGGGAAACGGTTGATTTCGAGAAATATGGCATACCGTCCATGTTCATGTCCGATGGACCTCATGGATTGAGACGACAGGCAGGAGCGGGAGACCACCTGGGGCTGAATGCCAGCCTTCCGGCGACCTGTTTTCCGACAGCAGCAAGTGTTGCAAATAGCTGGGATGAGAAACTGGGAGAAAAAATCGGCGAGGCACTGGCTGAGGAAGCAGTGACCATGGGTGTGAATGTAATTCTCGGTCCTGGACTGAATATCAAGAGAAGTCCTCTGTGTGGAAGAAATTTCGAGTATTTTTCTGAGGATCCTTATCATGCAGGCAAGATGGCAGCTGCTTATATCCGCGGTATCCAGAGCAAAGGAATTGCCGCATGTCCGAAACATTTTGCAGCAAACAGCCAGGAACTTCGCCGTATGGCAAATGATTCTGTAGTAGACGAACGGACCTTCCGTGAAATCTATACGACAGGATTTGAGATCGCAGTCAAAGAAGGAAAATCAAAGTCCATCATGTCTTCCTATAATGAAGTCAATGGGATTTATGCAAATGAAAATAAACACATGCTTCAGGAAATCCTCGTGGATGAATGGGGCTTTGACGGATTTGTAGTTTCTGACTGGGGCGGCAGCAATGATCATGCACTTGGCGTAAAGAACGGAAGTCATCTGGAAATGCCGGGAACCGGAAAAGCCGGAATGAACGATATCATCCGTGCGGTAAAGAGCGGGAATCTTGAAGAAGAGATTCTGGATCAGAGACTTGATGAACTTCTGGATGTGATTTTTGCAACGCATCAGGCCACAGAAGATGCCAAAGGCAAAAAGTTTGATGTGGAAGCTCATCATAATCTGGCACGAAAGGCAGCAGAAGAAAGTATTGTCCTTCTGAAAAATGAGGACAATATCCTTCCACTCAAACCGGGTACAAAAGTCGCTGTCATCGGAGACTTTGCAAAAACTCCACGCTATCAGGGGGCAGGTTCTTCACTTGTAAATCCGACAAAGCAGCCTGAAGCAATCCTGGATATAATTGGAAAAAGCGGACTGGAAGTTACAGCGTATGGGCAGGGTTATATCCGTAACAAAAAACCAAATGAGAAGCTGATGAAGGCTGCCGTAGAAGCAGCACGCAACGCAGATGTAGTTCTTTTCTTCGGAGGACTGGATGAGATCAGCGAATCCGAAGGACTTGACCGGACACATATGCATATGCCGACAGCGCAGGATACACTTCTGAATGAACTGACAACTGTGAATTCCAATGTGATTGTTGTACTTTCGGCAGGTTCTGCGATTGAGATGCCGTGGTTCCAGTATGTCCGAGGAATCGTGCACGGCTATCTGGGTGGACAGGCAGGTGCATCTGCCATGATGAATGTACTTACCGGTAAAGTGAATCCGTCCGGTAGATTAAATGAAACTTATCCGGTCTACTATAAAGACACCCCTGCATATGCGTACTACCCAAGTAAAGAACGCAGCAGTGAATATCGTGAATCCCTTTATGTTGGATATCGCTACTATACAACTGTAGAAAAAACAACACGTTTCCCATTCGGATATGGACTGAGTTATACGACATTTGAATATAAAGACCTGAAAGTGGATGCAGAAGGTGTGACATTTACCATTGAAAATACTGGAAATGTTACAGGTGTGGAGGTTGCGCAGCTTTATATTGGAAAAAAATCCGACACGGTTTTCCGCCCGGTCCGTGAGCTGAAAGGCTTCGCAAGAGTAGAACTGTCTCCGGGACAGCAGAAAGAAGTAAGGATTCCATTTGATGACAAAACATTCCGTTTCTATGATATTCGGACAGATACCTGGGAAATTGAATCCGGAGCTTATCAGATCATGGTCGGAAAAGATGCAGAGCATATGGTTTTGAAAGATACGCTGCAAGTAAAAGGAACAGTAGACAACGGCGGCTATAACAAAAAAGAACTGCCAGAATATTTTAACGGACAGATCCGGGAAATTTCGGATGAAAAATTCAGGATTCTTTATGGAAAAGGAATTCCGGATGGAAGCTGGAGTGGAGAAATCCGGATCAACGATGCCGTGTGCCAGCTTTATTACGGAAAAGGCATTCTTGGAAAACTTTTCTATGGAATTCTTAAGATGCTCCTGAAGATCAGTGAATGGCAGGGAAAACCGAATCTGAATGTACTTTTTAACTATAATATGCCGATCCGCGGATACGCCAAAATGACCGGTGGATTTGTGACAATGGAAATGGCAGAAGCACTTACCGAGATGGCAAACGGACATCGCATCAAAGGAACAGCACACCTGATCCGGGCGGCTGCAAAAAGAGATTAAAAGAAGTAGAAATAACGAGGGACTTGTACTAAAATAATTTTAAGTGCAAGTCCCAATTTGGCGTGGAAAGGGGAAAAACTCAGATGATAAAGATTGCAATCGTAGAGGACGAAGTGCTGTATGCACAGCAGTTACAGGAATTTTTACATCAGTATGAAAAAGAAACCGGAGAATTGTTTGATATTACTATCTATACAGATGGAGACCAGATCGTACATAAATACCAGTCACAATATGATCTGATCCTGATGGACGTGGAAATGAAATTTATGGACGGCATGTCGGCAGCCGAAGAAATCCGCAAGATGGACACGGAAGTTGTCATCATTTTTATTACCAATATGGCACAGTATGCGATTCGAGGTTACGCTGTAGATGCTCTGGATTATGTACTGAAGCCGGTATCGTATTTTGCTTTTTCACAGAGATTGAACCGTGCTCTCAGCCGTATGAAAAAGAGAGAGCAGAAAAACATCATGGTCAACATCAAAGGTGGTGCAGTGCGTGTTAATGTTGCCAATATTTTCTATGTTGAAAGTCAGGGGCATACGCTGATTCTTCATACGATCCTTGGCGATTACGAGACCAGCGGAACCATGAAGGAGATGGAAGCGAAACTGACAGGAATGAATTTCTGCCGTGGAAATAAAGGGTATCTGATCAATCTGCAGCATGTGGATGGAATTCAGGATGGCTGTGCGACAGTGAGAGGGGAACAGTTGGTCTTAAGCCGTGCACGCAAGAAAGAGTTCATGGAAGCACTGACAAAATACTGGGGCGAGGTTATTAAGTGATGAATAATTTTATGCCGGATATACCGAGATTTTATACAGCATTTGCAGAGTGGCTTGCGTGCATGATTTTTATATTGCCGTTGAAAAAGAGAACAGGCAAAATACAGACGGCATTTATTATGACAGGAGCACTTCTGATACAGGGAGTATTTCTTGTACTGACAGGAAGCCTTTCACTTTGTCTGTGGATTCCCTGTATGATACTGGCGGTTTTACTGATGGTAGGATTTATTTTTGCCTGTTGTGATGTAAATCGGATGGATGCTGTTTACTTTGGAATGATAGCGTTCGTTATGGCAGAATTTCTTGCATCTATTGAATGGCAGATCGTCTGTTTCTTCTGCACGAACGGTATAGCGGCTATCTGGATACGAATACTGCTTCTACTCGGTATTTATGGAGTGCTTTCCCTGATTTTGCTTAAAATCCTGCATGCACATTTTCCGAAAGATGGAAAAATGAATATCAGTCCGAAAGAGTTGTTTTCTGCACTGGTGATCGTAATTGCTGTTTTTGCAGTCAGCAATCTAAGCTTTCTTACGATCAATACACCATTTTCGGGAACATATTCATTTGAGATTGGCAATATCCGTACACTGGTTGATCTTGGAGGCATCGCAATCCTTTACGCGCATCTGATCCAGTGCAGTGAGCTGCGTGTGAGGAAAGAACTTGAGGCGGTGCAGAGTGTCCTGCAGAACCAGTATGTGCAGTACAAGCAGTCGAGAGAGAGTATTGAACTGATTAATTACAAATATCATGACCTGAAACACCAGATCGCAGTTCTTCGAAGTGAAGAAGATCCCAAGAAACGGGAAGAGTTTCTGAACCGGATGGAAAATGAGATCAAACAGTATGAAGCGCAGAACAAGACGGGAAACAAAGTACTGGATACTGTACTTACGACAAAGAGTCTGTACTGTACGAAGCATGGGATCACATTTACCTGCGTGGCAGATGGAACCCTGCTTGAATTTATGGATGTCATGGACATTTGCAGCATTTTCGGAAATGCTCTGGATAATGCGATTGAATGTGAGTTAAAGATTCCTGAGAAAGAAAAAAGACTGATTCATGTAACTGTATCAAAACAGAAAAATTTCCTGATCCTGCGTTTTGAAAATTATTACGAAGGGGAACTGAAATACAAAGAAGGCTCTCTGGTCACGACCAAGAAAGAGAAGGAATATCATGGATATGGACTCAAGAGTATCCGTTACACAGTAAATAAATACGAAGGGGCCGTCACTATTGAAGCAAAAGATAACTGGTTTGAACTTAAGATATTGATCCCGATCAAAGAAAACAGAACAGAAAGTTAAACGACAGATTCAGGAAAACAAGAACGCCATGATTGTGTGAAATGCATAAAAACATGGCGTTCATTTTGTCTAAATCTAATAGTACCTGAAACCGTTTGTGCGTAAAAAATGCAGGTTATGCAAATTTTTACCACAGAGAAAATGTTGTGATAGGATGTAGCTATAAGGTCCGGAACGGAGATATTCGGAAGAGGATCAGAAAATTCACAGGAAAGAGAAAATTCCTGGAGGGAAAGGGGAACAATATGATTCAAAAGGTTATTAATAAACAGGAGAAGGCATGTAATGGCGGGGATTGAAAATTTGTGGCAACATTTTGCAGAAACACATCCTGGAGCCGCCAAATGGATCCGGGAGGGAGGTTTGTTTGTAATTGTCAGTAACCTTATCACGCTGTTAAAATATCTGCTTCTACTGTTTTTACCACTTATATTTGCAGGACTTCCAAAGATAGATTTTGGTTTTCCGGGAATTGATATCACTTTGTTTGGTGAAATATTTAAGTGGAATATTATAGGATATGATGCTGCACATGGTGGACTCCCGTACTTCTGTGCATATATGATTGCGATGGTAATTGGTGAATGTATCAATTTTCCAATCCAGAGAAATTTCGTATTTCGAAGCAAAGGAAAAGTATGGTATCAGGTATTCTGGTATCTGATAGCATTCTGCATCGTAACTTGTATTGTAAACTCAATCAACTGCATCTGGGTTGCGGTTGCAGGATTGTTTGTACCAGGATGGCTTTATAATGTTGGAACAACTGTATTGAATGGAGGAGTTTCCATGGTAGTATTTTTCTTTGTAAACAAGATTATTTTTCCAGAAGGAGAAGTAACAAGGTAGCTATATGTTGAAAGTGATAAAGTTATCTGAGTTATCAGTGCAGAAACGGTCTGTACAGAAAAAGAGACAGTTAATGAAGAAAACAGTTGTAGTTTTAGTTTAAAGAAAAATATCAGTTTATTGAAAAGAAAAGGAGGAGAAATTATGACAGCAAAGACAGTACTTATTTTTACTGTCATCGTGGCAGTGATTGCAGTGCTCGCAATTGTAATGAACATCAGAGCAGGTGTGAAAGGAAAAGGAACATTTACGAAGAAGCGTACAGTTGGAACAATTCTTCTAAGTGTTTTGCTGATAATTGTTGTAGCGGCAAATACAGCAATTTACAAATTTAATAACATTATTGATATTTATTTTAACAAGATTAATATGGATTCCCCGGAAATCAAGCAGGCAAGGGATGATGCCAAAAATCTTACAGAGGAAATTGAAAGTGAAGGAATTGTCCTTTTGAAAAATGAAAACAATGCACTTCCGATTCAGGGAAAAATCAATTTATTTGGTTATTCTTCTCTTTCTGTTGCATATGGTGGAACTGGTTCAGGAGCAGGTGATGAATCAAGTAATATTGATCTCTATACAGGTCTTCAGAATGCAGGGTTCGAGACAAATGATGAACTGAAGTCATTCTATGAAGAAAGACTGACTGAGAAAACAGGAACAGATATATTCCATCTGACAGGTGGTGATTATAATAATTATGAACCTTCAGCAGATGAGTTTACAGACGATATCATTAATAATGCAAAGAATTTTTCTAATACAGCAGTAGTAGTATTCAGCAGATCTGGCGGTGAAGGTGGTGACCTTCCTACAGATATGGATGGAAAAGAAGGCGGTACAGCTGGCAAACATTATCTGGAGCTTACAGATAATGAGCGTGCAATGCTGGATATTGCAGAAGAAAATTTTGATAAGGTAGTAGTGCTTATCAATTCTGGAAATCCAATGGAATTAGGGTTCCTTGAAGAAGAACAGATTGATGCTGCATTGTGGGTTGGAAATCCTGGCTCTACAGGATGTAATGCAATTGGAAGCGTACTGTGTGGAGATACAAACCCGTCAGGACGTCTTGCTGATACATATGCTTACGATGTAACTGCTAATCCGGCTTATTACAATTCAGGAGATTTTGAATATCCAAATACAGACAGTATTGTTCAAACACAGTGGTTTGAACTGGAACATTATCTGTATCTGGATTATCAAGAAAATATTTATGTTGGATACAGGTATTATGAGACTCGCTGGGTAGACAATGAAACTGGAAAATGTGACGAAGTAGCATATCATAAAGCAGTACAGTATCCATTTGGATATGGTTTAAGTTATACAGATTTTACACAGAAGATTACTGGATTTGAAAATGATGGAACTACAGTTAAGATGGATGTCACAGTAACAAATACCGGCGATGTAAGTGGAAAAGATGTAGTCCAGATTTATGAAACCGCACCATATTATGTGGGTGGTATTGAAAAAGCTCATGTAAATCTTATTGATTATGGAAAAACACAGGTTCTGGAACCTGGAAAATCAGAAACTGTTTCTTTTGAAATTCCAGTAGAAGACCTGGCATCTTATGACTGGCAGGGAATAAAGGCAGATGGAGGGGCTTATGTTCTGGAAGCAGGAAACTATGAAATTAAAGTCATGAACAATGCACATGATGTGTTGGATAGTAAGAACTTTGATGTGAAGGAGGATATCATTTACAATGAAGCGAACGATGGAAAACGCGGATCTGATGTCACAGAAGCTATCAACCATTTTGATAATGTAAGTAATGGGAACAGTATTACATATGTATCTCGTGCTGATTGGGAAGGCACCGATGTAACAGAACGACCAGAATGGAAAGATGCCTCAGAAGAAATTATTGATGCACTGGAAAATCCCAAATTCCCAGTTAATGATTCTGATGAACCAATCACATTTGCAAAAAATGGATTGACAGTAGATGATATGAAGGGCCTGGATTATGATGATCCTCAGTGGGAAAAACTTCTGGAACAGCTTTCTGTTGATGATATGGTACAGTTGACTGGATTTGGTGGATTTGCAACAGCAGAGGTAAGTTCTGTTGGAAAATATAAAACTATGGATACAGATGGACCGGCTGGTATCAACGGACTGGTAAATGGTGCTTCAGGAATTCAGTATACAAGTGCAGTAACACTGGCATCTACATGGAATCAGGAACTTGCACAGAGATTAGGCGAAAGCATGAGCAATGAAGCAAAAGAGTATGGTGTAAGTGGTCTTTATGCTCCTGCTATGAATATTCACAGAACTGCATTTGGTGGACGTAATTTTGAATACTATTCGGAAGATGGTGTCCTTGCAGGAAAAACGGCCGCAGGTTTTGCAAGAGGAACTGCTAAGAATGGAATTTATTGTTATATCAAACATTTTGCACTTGATAACCAAGAAACAAACCGTGAGAATGTCTGTGTATGGACAAGTGAACAGGCAATCCGAGAGGTTTATCTGAAAGCATTTGAGCTTGCAGTAAAAGAAGGAAACGCTACTGCCGTTATGGATGCGGACAGTCGAATTGGAACGGACTGGTGTGGTGGAAGTTCTGCACTCAATAATGATGTTTTGCGCAATGAATGGGGATTCCAGGGAATGGTTATTACAGATTATATAGGTGATAACTTTAAAGATGCGGATGTTGCGATCTTTAATGGCTGTGATCTGATGCTTTCTACATTAGGTGAGAAGGTAACAGATATTGTCCTGGATAATAATTCCGGACAACAGGCACTTAGAAAAGCATGCCATAATATCCTTTATACTATTGCAAACTCCGATGCACAGGAATTGAGTAAATCCGGATTATCTACATGGGTATATATAATGGGTATTGCAGATGTATTGCTTTTGGCAGTTATGTTCTTTGGACTTTATAAAGTTACCTGGAAGAAGAGAAAATAAAATTTAATTACAGGCTGACTCGTTGGCTCTTAGATATTTTATGAATTTCTGAGTAGCAAGAGTCAGTCTTTTTTTGAGTTTTATTGGCATTCTTATTTATTCAATGTCATTTAGTTAAGGTACTTTCCAGTGGCTTCATCAATATGAAGCCGCTGGTTTTTTATGTTGCCAAATTAAAAAATTGTTACATAGCAAGTACGTCTGAGCTCATAATACTAAAATTCATCT
>CAKRXU010000046.1 GCA_934424575.1 uncultured Blautia sp. | reverse complement strand
TATGCCTCCCTAGCATGATTATAGGGTATAAATTTTATAAATTTATGTTAAACATGTTATACCCTTTTGTCAAGAGAGCAAGGGGACTGCCCTGTGACCCGTTAATTTGCATTGACCTTTCTTGTCAGGGCGGGATGCCCTGGGGGATTTTTTTATATTGGGATATATGAAAACCGCGAAGGGACTTGCCAGTCCCCTCGCCACCCCTGGGCTGGGTGTTTGACGGAAATTTTGTCTTATGTGGTGCCCTTTGAAAAACTCTCCTGGTGCATCAGGTCGGAAGGTCTTTGTATAAATGATATCGCAATATATAAAAATAACAGGATTCTTCTCTTTTCGCATGGAGAAGATATCCTGTTATTTTATCATACTATTGGTGAGTTGATTTGTATTAATATAACTCTAAGCTAGGTCTTTCAAATAAATTACTTCTTCCAGAGTCATTCCAGCACCCAATTTTCGTTGGTTTCCAGACAACTTACTTCCCACGTAGTCATTCTCACTCCCAAGCTTCGTTGGTTTCCAGACGACTTACTCCTCACGTAGTCATCCCAACACTCCCCGCGCCTTTCGCGCCAGCGAAACAGCCTCAACAGTTGGCGTCAACGCTGTTCTGTCTTGATGCACCAAGCGTGGCCAAGAAGGGGGGAGTTTGAGGGGGGAACTTCGGCCTTCGCAACTGTGAGATACCTTCCCCCCTCAAGGTTTTCAGATTTCCAAATCTTAACGGGCGCTGGGCAGTACCCAGCATTGTCAAGTCATTGACGGGTTCCAAGGGCAGTACCCTTAGAGTTTCACAACTCCAAGTACCAGCCCCGCAAGCAGACACACAATACTAACACCCCATATCCATGGGAAACACCGTTTGATGTGGTCTTTAATCTCCACATCAGCCAATCCAATTCCAAGGAACGTTGCCGGAACAACCGGGCTGATGAAGGTTGCGCAGTTACGGCAGACAACCATCACGATTGCGATATGTGCCGGCAGTACTCCGAAGTTTCCTGCAATTTCGATCAGAACAGGCATAAGTCCAAAGAAGAAAGAGTCTGTATCAAACATCAGTGTCAGCGGCACTGCCAGCACACCGATGATGAGTGGGAGGAATCTGCCCATGGACATTGGTACGAATCCTGCCAGTACAGTTGCCATGTTGTTCATGATTCCTGTATTCTCCATAACACCCAGGAATACACCTGCACAGAGGATTGTGGAGGACATCATGATGGCCGGACCGGCGTGTGATTTGATGATCTTGTTCTGCAGTGATGCACCGCGGAAGTTCACGAGGAGTGCGATCGCGCAGCCGATCATGAATACATAATAAGCCGGTACTTTTACAAAGATCAGACATACGATCACAACAAGTGTCAGGATCAGGTTAAACCAGAAGAGTTTTGGTCTTGCATATTCACGTACCTCTTCCTGAAGGTCGCCTTCTGCTGCCACGCTCGCTCCATCGACAGCTCCTGCGCCTCTTTTTTTCTCAACGAATCCCCAGAAAACAGCTGTTGCAAGTGCAATGATGATACCAACGATCTGCATTGGAAGGATCTGGAGCCACAGTTCATTTGGCTCGATTCCAAGTACGGTTGCAGCTCGCATGGTCGGTCCGCCCCATGGCAGAAGGTTCATAACACCCATGGAAGTAACACAGATCAGAAGCAGTGTGGTCGGACGGATCTTGAGTTTCTTGTAAATTGGCAGCATCGCCGGTACAGTGATCAGGAAGGTAGCTGCTCCTGCTCCGTCCAGATGTGCGATCATGGCGATGATACTTGTCATCAGAGTTACTCCAACTACATTGTGTCCTACCTTTTTCATTAACGCGCCGATAATCTTATCGAACATTCCTACGTCTGTCATAATTCCGAAAAACAGTACGGAAAAAATAAACAGCGCTGCAGTCGCGTGTACACCCTTTACACCTTCTGCAATAAAATCCCCCATTTCTGATACAGAAAAGGTTCCTGTGGCAACGAGGATCGCTGATGTGATCGTCGCCACGCTGACAAATGCAAGTGACGGTACAGTTACGTTTTTGAGCAATAACGTGATAACTGCAATAATCGTTACAAATCCCAGCAGTGCAAGCATTGTTTCGTTCATTTTATTTCTCCTTTATCCCTTTGATGGATTCAGTATAACGAACCAACCTTACACCGCGAAGTTATTCGCCTTAATGTTTGTTAAGATATGCGAATTTCTTTAAAGCAAAAGCCCCCTTCTTACCGAATTTCTTCGATAAAAAGAGAGCCCACATTTTCGCTGATCTACAATTGTTTTCTGCATTCTCTCACAGCTTCCAGCACACTTCGATCCGAGATCGGCTTCTCCACATATCCGTGAATGATCCCTTTTCTTTTGGCTTCTACGATCTCCTTGCTGATGCTGTCAATGCTGACAAGCCGAATCATATCCGGAGATTTTCCCGCGATCGACATGCAGAAATCCACGCCGCTTTTTCCTTCTATATTTTCTTCCACAACAAGCACATCTGCCTCCTGAGCCTTAAGACTCTCAGAAACTTCCTCCATCGTGATACAGGTGGTAACGTTTATTCCAAGCTTCTCAAAACTGCTTCTCAGAAGTTCCAGAACCTTAGCGTTATCATCTGCAAAGATCATCCGCGTTTCTCGTTTCGCAGACACTGTGACTGCTGCCTCTGCCTGTTCTGCATCGATCACAGGAATTCCAATATAGAAAGTACTGCCCTTTCCAGGCTGGCTCTCTGCAAAGATATATCCTTTGTGTGAAGTGACGATCTGCTCTGCCAGGGCAAGTCCCAGGCCTGTTCCTTCGCCGCCTTTTTTTGTTGTAAAAAACGGATCAAAGATCTGCCGCAGCGTATCTTTATCCATGCCACATCCATCATCTCTGATACTGACAAAAATATAATTTTTCCAGGTATCCGAGAGGTCTTTTTCCAGAATTGCTTCCATCTGCCCTGTCGTTACAGACTCGCATTTGATAAAAATATTTCCTTCTTTTTTATCTATCGCATGCACTGCATTGACACAGATATTCAGGATCACCTGGTTCAGCTGTGTTGTATTTCCAAGAATGCATTCGTCCTGGATCTGGATATCACTTTCCAGTGTAACCTGCGGCGGGCATACGGAAGAGATCATTTTTACCACACGCTGCATCATCTTTCTGACCGGCACGCATTTGTAGACGGTCTCTACATTTTTGCGGCTCAGGGAAGAAATCTGCTTGACCACATCCATTGCTTTTTCGGACGCTTCCAGGATTTCTTTTGCACTGTCCTGCTCATCGGAACCCTCCGGAAGTTCCATCATCAGAAGCTCTGCATGTCCCATGATCGGTGTCAGGAAGTTGTTAAATTCATGCGCGATCCCACCTGTCATCGTCCCCATGATCTGCAGTCTTTCCTGATGCGCGATCGTATTTTCACTCTTCTGCACACTTTCCAGAAGGGAGTTCAACTCCTTCAGATCTTCGATCTCTCTTGCAGATTTTCTGACTCTGATCATCAAGCGGCCATAGATAAAAACAAGGATTCCAGCCAGAAGCAGGGCTCCGACAAACACCATCGTAAGCTTCAGAAATCCCTCTACGATCGGGCGGTAAAAATCGTCATAGTCAATCACAGCACTGATGATCCAGGCATCGTCACCCATCTCTGAGGAACAATATGCGCTGATCTTTTCTACCTTTTGGACCTTAGGATTCGTCCACCAGTAAGAGTAATAACGGGAAATCCCCTCTTTTCCTTCCCTCTGTTCTTCCAGCATATTTTCCAGACTGGAGTAATCGAGATCCGGAAAACGCTCTTTTCTGCCTGCGATGATATTCAGCCCCCACTGCGTCTTGTCAGGATGCATGATGATTGTGCCTTCTTTATTTTTTACAATGATATAGCCATTTGTTCCGACATGAATGTCTGAAATGAGCCGCTGATAGTACTCTCCTGCATTCACGACCAGACACAGCCAGTCGCCGGAATCTATTTTTTCTTTTAAAACAAAATATTTATTTTCCGCATTGGACATGAGCCAGATACTTCGTCCATCTTCATACGATGCAAGTAGGGAAAGATCCTGAAAGTTAATGTTTTCCGCAACATAACTTCTCTTTCCATACGGGGTCTCCCTGTACAGATTGCAGATAAAATTCTTCTGTTTTTTGAGATATTCTTCATAGATTGTATCCTGATCTGTGTTCTCAACATTGCAGAGAAAATCCAGATCATCCTGATATTCTTCCATCGCCACTGCCATATTGTCGCGAAGGATCCTGGTCAGGATCAGCAGCTGATCCTCCTGATTTTTCATCAATGTATCTCTGTATTCTTTCCATACCTTTACTCCGCTCAGTGCCAGCACCAGGATCAGGATCACTGGTATCACCGGCAGAAATTTTTTCATTTTCTTCATACGAATTAACCTCAAAGTAACTTGCTGATTGACTTGATTTCACTATAATATTATAATATTTTTTATATGATGTGTACCTTTTTTATCACGTTTTTGGGGAGGAAACCTTAATGGCTGACAAAATACTGATCGTAGATGATGATCCTGCGATCTGCAAACTTCTGGAAAAAGTCATGCACAGCAATGAAATGGAAACCACAACAGTAAACTGCGGTATGGACGCCTTATCTGTGCTCAAAAATCATACCTTTGATCTTATACTTATGGATATCATGCTCGGTGATATGGAGGGATTTGAAGTCATCAAACGTCTCCGTAATCAGGGCATCAGCACTCCTGTCATCATTATCAGCGGAAGAAGTGAGGACTACGATTCCCTGTATGGGCTGTCTCTTGGTGCCGATGATTATATCACCAAACCATTCCGTCCACTCGTCCTCGGAGCCAAAGTCAAGGCAATGATCCGACGCAATAAAAACATGGTTCTGGACAGCCACGATACGCTGGAATGTGGTCCTTTCAGCTACGAAACATCCACGATGCGCTTTTACAAAAACGGCGAAGAACTGATTCTGTCTTCCAAGGAGGGAGCACTTCTTCTCATGTTTATGAAGCATCCACAGCAGGTTTTTACCAAAGATATGATCTATGAGCATGTCTGGGGAAATACTGTCGCTGTCGATGACAATGCAATCATGGTCTATATCAACCGCCTTCGTGGAAAGATCGAAGATAACCGCCAGAAGCCAACGCATATTGTGACTGTGCGCGGTCTTGGATATCGCTTCGTACCATAAATTTATACCATAAAAGCCCGGCTGCTTTTATGCCACCGGGCTCTTACGGAATCCTGCCTGTCGGGGTTCCTTTTTTATTGAATAATTATATGTATATAGGAGTTATAGGAATTTATCTTTTTTTGCGAATATATGTGTAGGGTGATTGCTTTATGTTACTGAGGTATCTTTTTGCAGATCATCGCGAGGAAAACGCTGACTGCAAGGAGGTCGGCACAGCCGCCTGCACTGATATTTTTGCTTGTATACTCCGCATCCATGAGATACAGTTTTTCCAGTGCATGCTCGCTGTAAGCACCGCCTTCGTTCAGGAACTTCATGGACTGAACCTGTACTTCATACAGGACAGCAGGATTTTTTCTGGCTAAAATATTGGAATCCTGTACGCGGCTCATCAATGCGAATAAAATCTGGAGTTTGATCCTGTTCCACTCTTTTTCCTTATAGAGTCCATCCGCCAGAACCGGCAGTGCGATCTCTGTCACTGACGGGTAGCCCGCCAGTGCTTCCCCACGGATTCCCGTAGTTCCATACGCTCTCAGATTTCGCACGCCATTGGTCGTTTTTTCGTCTGTTTTCTGGAGTTCTTCCAGTTCTTTTTTCAGGATTCTGGAAACCATGTCCTGTTCTGTACGGATCAGAGTTTTCAGTTTTATCTCTCCATAATCTTTCATGCATCTTCCCGCTGCCGCGCAGAAAATACCCAGAGTAAAGATCATTCCTTTGTGTGTATTGACGTTTCCGGTTGCATGAAACATGGCTTTTTCTGCAAGGATCCCGGTTTTTCGGATCTCCACAAAAAGGTCTTCTCTGGTACAGGTCAGCAGGTATCCCTGTGCCGCCATACGGATGAACCACGGGCGTAATGCTTCTGCACTTTTTTCAAAAGTCTGCACGTTCATATCCGTATGTGCGCCGCAGGAATACAGGTCTACAAGCCCTGGCTTCGGCGTTGTATACACCTCTTCGAGCAGAGCATAGTACGCTTTTGTACCGATATCTTCTGCAATATCTTCTGCTGTCTGTAGTACTGCTGCCTGTTTTTCTTTCATAATTTTTTTACCTTTTGTATTCTTCTGTGAACTCAAATGGTTTGATCTGACGTACAACGTCCATGATGGTTCCGTCACGGCCTTCGATGATACCGACTACACGATTACCGAATTCTACTTTCTGCGGCTCTCCTGCGATCTCATATGCGATGTCACGCAGATGTTCGATCGTTGTAAATGGAAGGTCTACATCTTTCATTGCTTCAATGAGGTCTTTTCTCTTAGGGTTGATCGCGATACCATAATCTGTGATAACTACGTCTACGCTCTCACCTGGTGTTGTGACTGTGGTAACATCGGTACAGATCGCCGGTGTTCTTCCCTGAAGAAGCGGAGCAATGACGATCGCACATTTTGCGCCGGCTGCGGTGTCCGGATGTCCACCCTGTGCACCTGTGATCATACCGTTGGAATCTACAACAACATTGCAGTTAAAGTGTACATCAACTTCCAGCGCTGCAAGGATAACGAAATCCAGTTTGTTTACGACAGCACCTTTGTTGAATGGGTTTGCATACTCACCTGCACTGATGCGGTAGTGATGAAGGTCTTTGACAGATTCTACTGCTGCAAGGTCAAAGTCCTGTGTATCCAGAAGTGCATCAACCTGACCATCGATCAGAAGCTGGCACATCGGTTTTGTCAGACCGCCGACACCAAATCTCATGCGGATTCCACGCTCTTTCATAACTTTTGCAAGAGAGATCGTAGAAGCGATGGAGGCACCGCCGACACCTGTCTGATAGGAAAATCCGTCTTTGAAATATGGGGTATTTACAACAAACTGTGTACAGTAATCTGCCATCATAAGCTTTCTCATATCTGTGGTAGGTTTTGCCGCACCAGTTGCGATCTTGTTCGGGTCACCGATCGCATCTACTTCTACGACATAGTCCACATTTGTCATGGAAATGTGTGCCGGGAAGTTCGGGAACGGAACCATGCAGTCTGTGATGGCAACTACGTGATCTGCATAATCTGCATCTGCCATTGCGTAAGAAAGTACACCACAGTCGGATTTTCCACCGATACCACGGCAGTTTCCGTATTCATCACAGGTAGGTGTTCCGATGAAAGCGATGTCGATCTTTGTCTCGCCTGTCACCAGGGCACGGACACGTCCGCCGTGGGAACGCATGATCGCGAGTCCCTGAAGCTTACCGTTGGAGATCGCCTCACCAATCTTTCCACGTACACCGGAAGACTGGATGTTTGTGATAGTTCCGTCTTCGATGTATTCAACCAGTTCATCCTGTGCTTTTCCGAGGGAGCTTGCACAGATCGTGATGTCTTTGATTCCCATTTCGTGGATCTCTCTCATGACCATATTTACTACATAGTCACCTTCACGGAAATGGTGGTGAAAGCTGACAGTCATACCATCTTTGATACCACATTTTACAAGTACATCATGGATGCTGTCTACAACTTTGCTTCCATTTGAATTGATCACGCATCTTGTGTTTGCGCCATGTCTCTGGAAAACATGTCCATCGAAATGATGATTTCCCTGAAATACTTCTTTTCCTGTTGCCTTCAGAATCTCTTCCGGAATATCTCTGCCAACTGCATTAATCATCTTATAAATCCCCCTTATAAACGCCTGATGCCTTTGCAAGTGCGATCGTTCTCTTTGCACCGTCATAGAAGGCAATGTCGATCATTTTTCCGTCTACTGTGAATACGCCGATACCCTGTGCTTTCTTTTCATCGATCTCGCGTACAACTTTTTCTGCAAAAATAATATCTTTCTGCTTTGGTGTATAAATGTCATGTACGACGTTGATCTGGCGAGGGTTGATGATGGATTTTCCGTCAAATCCCATCAGGTGGATAGTCTCTACATCCTGACGAAAACCTTCCATGTTGTCGAGGTCTGTATAAACGGTGTCGAAACACTGAACACCTGCGGCTCTGGCTGCGATCACAAGGTTCTGTCTTGCTCCCATGAGCTCGATTCCTGTTCCTGTGATGTGTGTCTGGAGGTCTTTTGTATAATCACCACCGGAAAGTGCGATACCAAAAAGTCTCTCGCTGGATTCGCAGATATCAAGGGCTTTCATAACACCTCTTGCGGACTCAACGGCTGCCATGATCAGGACGCTTCCTTCTGGACGGCCGAATTCTTTTTCTGCAAAAGCGATCTCACGCTCTACAAGCTGTACATCCTGTGCACTCTCTGTCTTTGGGATACGGATGGAATCACATCCACCGGCTACGGAGCAGCGGATATCTTCTTTCCAGTAAGGGCTGTCCAGTCCATTAATTCGGACTACTCGTTCACAGCCGCGGTAGTTGATGGTCTTAAGTGCATGATAGAGGGAAAAACGTGCTGCGTCTTTCTGGTTCTCTGCTACTGCGTCTTCCAGGTCAAGCATGATGGAGTCTGGTTTGTAGATATATGGATCTTTGATAAGTCCTGGTTTCTGGGCATTCAGGAACATCATGGTTCTTCTCAGTCGTTTTTTGTTCGGATTATTCATCGGATAGCACCTCCCCATGGTAAATGTTCAGTCTGTAATACGGAGCGGTAAACTGCCGCCTCGATGCGGGCTTTGATCGTGCAGTCGAGTGCACCTTTGTCTACGATTGTAAGTTTTACATCTTTTACGCCAAGATTCTCAAGCGTTTCCAGAGCAACTTTGCGGATCTGGTTTCCGTACTGGTTGATGACGGAACTCTCGAGGGAAAAATCTACTTTTCCTTCGCCCTTTTCTACTGTTACCTGGCAGTCACTCGATTCCAGAGTTCCTGCGATGGCTGGTCTTGCGATATCCATGTTTTGTATCCTCCTTTTATCCTGTGGTGCGTGATTACCATTGGATGTTTGTCGTTACAGTTCACAGATATTGCCGTGAACTGTAACTGTTTGTTTTGTGTTCTTTCTTGATCTGTACATATCGTAAGGTTTGAACCTTACAGGGGAAATATAGTTTTTCTTAATATTTGTTAAGGTTGGGAGGGTACTGCCCTTGGACCCGTCAATTTGCATTGACATTTCTTGTTAAGGCTGCCGCCTTGGGGGATTTGTTTATATTGGGAATATATGAAAACCGCGAAGGGACTTCGCCAGTCCCCTCGCCACCCCTCGGCTGAATGTTTGACGAAAATTTTGCCTTATGTGGTGCCCTTTGAAAAATTCTCCTAATGCATCAAGTCGGAAGATTTTCGTATAAATATAAGCGCAGACTTGCACGGTTGCCCCATGAGTCTGCGCTTATTTATGTTGTTGGTTTTTCTGTATTGTTCAGATTTGCACCTGAAACTAACCAATCCTACGTATTTTATTGTTCTACGTGCTTCCGCAGTATCACATACTACGGACCCGTCGACACCACGCCTTCGGCGTGCTCGCGGGAACTACAGTTTCCGCCAAGGCAAGCTGCCGCGCCTTTCGCGCAGCGAAACAGCCTCAACAGTTGGCGTCAACGCTGTTCCGTCTTGATGCACCAGGCGTGGCCAAGCAGGGGGTGTCTGAGGGGGAGCTTCGGCCTTCGCAACTTCGAGATGCTCCCCCTCAGGGTTTTCATAGTTGCCAAACTAGCGGGCCGCTGGGCAGTTCCCAGCAATTATTTTGAACACAATCTTCCGAACCTTCTGCTTCTGGTGATTTTTTATGCACGGCATATGTGCATCCTGTGGTGTATAATATCCGAAGGTTCCTTCTGTAAGGACATGGAAGCCATGGTCTTCTGCTTTCTTGTAAAACAGAATATCCTGCGCGGGTGTTTTGTCTTCTTCTACTTCGAGTTCATCTGTGAAGTCGATATAAATTCTTTCCTCTCCTTCTTCCATAAACTGAAGATCTGCATATTTTTTATGTGCTTCCATTCTGGCATTTTCTTTGTCTTTTGTCTCATAAGTCTGTACCAGTGCAAACAGATTGTTGCCATCCAGTTCATAACAGCCTTCGGGCAGATGCTCTTTTTTATCTTTTTCAATAAAAAGTTTTATCTGTTCTGCATAATCGGCAAATTCTTTGTATCTGTCAAGATTTTCTATCTTATCAAAAATCATGCCTCTGTCTCCTGTTTTGCTTTGTCTTTACCTAAGAGTTTTCTTACAGCTGGTCCAAGCACCGGTGACAGAAGGGAAATTGCTGCCAGTGCAAGGAATACTGCACAGATTGGGTGTGTCAGGAAAATAGAGAATTTTCCATCGCTCATGGTAAGAGCGCCTCTGAAGTTTGTCTCAGCCAGTGAGCCAAGGATGATACCGATTACGATCGCAGACATAGAAAATTCTGTCTTGTTCATAAAGTATCCGAGGAAGCCACAGAATACCATTACAAACACATCGTTCATGGAATTGTTATAAGCATATGCACCGACAAATGTAAGTGTAAAGATGATAGGGATCAGGATTTCTTTTGGAATATTTACAACTTTAACAAATACACGAATCAGTGAAAAGCCCATAAGACCCATAACTACATTGGCCAGAAGCAGTCCGATAAAGATTGCATATACAGAACTTGCCTGCTCTTTGAAAAGCAGAGGTCCCGGCTGCATTCCCTGAACCATCAGTGCTCCAAGCATAATGGCAGTTGCGCCATCTCCAGGAATACCAAGAGTCAGCATTGGAATCATCGCACCACCGGATACAGAGTTGTTTCCGGCTTCCGGAGCTACAATACCTTCCGGTTCACCATTACCAAAGTTATCTTTGTATTTTGACCATCTCTTTGCCTGGTCATAAGATACGAAAGATGCGATATCTCCACCTGTTCCAGGAACACAGCCAATGAATGTTCCGATAATAGAAGAACGAAGTAATGTAATAAATACTCTCTTCAGGTCTTCCCAGGTCGGAAATACTCTGGTAAGTTTTACATCTGTTTTTACATATTTTTCTTTGTAACAGTCTTCTACACTCTGAAGAACCTGTGAAAACGCAAACAGTCCAATCAGAATCGGAACAAAGGAAATACCTCCCAGAAGATATGTAGATCCAAATGAAAATCGTACAGATCCACTGAGGTTGTCAATTCCAATGGTCGCAATAAACAGTCCAATAAATCCGCCCAGAAGTCCTTTTAATATAGAACCCGAAGAAACACTGGTAATGATGCTGAGTCCAAATACCGCAAGTGCAAAGTATTCCGGTTTGGAAAATTTCAATGCCACTGATGCAAGCATTGGAGAAAAGATGATCAGACAGATTGCACTGAAAACTCCACCAAAGGTAGAACCAAAAGTAGATAATCCAAGAGCTCTTCCTGGCTGTTTCAACTTGGTAGCCATCGGGTATCCATCCAGTGTCGTTGCCACCGATGCCGGAGTACCCGGTGTTTTGAGCAGAATTGCTGAAATAGATCCACCGTAAATTGCCCCACAGTAGATGCCAAGAAGCATCAGGATTCCTCCAACTCCCTGAAATGCAAATGTAAGGGGAAACAGAAGGGCGATTCCCATGTTTACAGAAAGTCCAGGCATTGCTCCGATCAGAATACCTGCACCGGTTCCAAAAATAAGGCCGGCCAGATTGCCTATTGTAAATACGTTGCCAAGTGCTATTAAGATGTCAGACATTCTTCTTCCTCCTTATCTCATAAATATCGGTGCCGGCAGAGTAATGTTCAGCAGCATACCAAACAGAACATAAATCGCCGCCAATGTGATCACTGTTGTCAGTGCAATCTTCTTTACACTTCGAACTTCCAGTAAATACATTACTGCCGGAATGAACAGCAGTGCACCTACATAAAATCCGAGAAAATAAAGGATCAGACAAAAGAGAATGATGATTCCGAAAAGGATATAAACTCTTATATTTGCCGGTGCTGCAATTGTAAATGTTTTTGCTTCAAGTTTTTCTTTGTTTTTGATTGTTGAGAACAACAGACATACAGAAAAAACAATGATCAGAACACCCAGCATCATCGGCCAGAAACCTGCTCCCGGATCACCCTCACCAAGCTTTATCTTCAGTGACGAAGCCAATGCCACGATACCGACACCGATCAAAAGCATGATCACAGAAATTATATAATTTGCTTTTTTCATGTTTCCCATTTTTTGCCTCCTATGATGCGGACAGAGGGTGCATTCCCCCTGTCTGCATACCTGTCTGTTTACTCAGTCTCAATGTCCTTCAACAGATCTTCATACATTGCATAGTCATCTTCCATCATCTTCTGGCAGTCATCACCAATGATGCACTGTGGATCGATACCCTGTTTTTCGAAGTATTCTTTGAACTCATCGCTTTCACAGGTTGTCTTTGCTGCATCTCTCAGCTGTGTAAGGATCTCTTCTGGTGTATCTTTTGGTGCTACAAGGCTTGCCCATGCACGAATTACCATATCATGTCCCATTTCTTTAAATGTCGGAACATCCGGATAAATACTGGAACGTTCTTCAGACATAATACCAAGAATCTTCATTTCGCCTGCATCTACCTGTGATTTGTAGCTGGAAGGATCTGCGATCGTTGCATCGATATGTCCACCAGTCAATGCAGCTGCAATATCTGCAGAACCATTCGGATACGGAATATGTTTCAGCTCTACATCGAATTCTTTTTCGAAGCTTACCGCTGCTACATGCCAGATCGCACCCATACCAGAGTTTCCAACCTGAACTTTACCAGGATTTTCTTTGCAGTATGCTACAAAATCATCAACTGAATCATATGGTGCATCAGCAGGTACGATCAGTGCTGCCGGTGCTGCGATCGGTGCACAGATTGCTGCGTAATCTTCCGGTGTTACCTGGCATTTATCCTGCCATGGGAACATAGCAAGCTCAACAGTTACCATTCCAAGTGTATATCCATCTGCCTTTGCTGCGGAAGTTTCCACCATACCTGTTACTCCACCGCCGTCCGGTTTGTTGGTTGCCACAAAATTAGCTCCCTCCAGGTTTTCTTTCATATACTGGATAAGCCCTCTGGCTGCGGTATCTGTTCCACCGCCAGCTGCTTTTGGAATGATAACGGAAATATCTTTGCTTGGATATTTATCGGATCCTCCAGAACTTCCACACCCTGTCATTGTAGTTACTGCCATTGCACCTGCAAGTACCAGTGCTGCTACTTTTTTACACTCCATAATTTTTTCCTCCCTTGATTATCCCAATATCTTTTGTTCTACATATTTTGTAAGTTCATTCAAATCTTTTACTTCTTCTTTAAAGGTCTCTGTCAGTCCTGCTTTATCCTTGGTTCTGCTGTTCAGTGTTACATGAAGCCCTTCGATTTCAGAAAGCTGATACTTTGCATTTACCGGATAATACTGGCGCTCTATCAGCGATGCAATTGTCAGGAAATCAGAGACTTCCTTTGCTTTTTCTTCTTTATAATGATCACAGAGCCATGTATAAAGCTGCGGGTGGAAATTATCCATAACTCCACAGAAACCTGCCGCACCTTCTCTCATGGATTCAAGTAAAGTTGTTGTATTAGCGTTATACAGTTTCAGATTAGAACCTTCAATAACTTTCAGTTTCTCCCTGATCTGTTCAATATCACAACAGGTATCTTTCAGAAAATAAAATCTTCCTGTAGATGCACACCAGGAAATTGTTTCCGGTGTAAGTAATCTTTTATATGGATACGGACATTCATAAAATCCAAGCGGAACATTCGGATCCATATTGTCCAGAATTTTTTTGCAATTCTCAATCCATACAGAATCATCTTCGTCTTCTTTTGCCAGACGGTTTGTGATCAGAATTACTGCATCCACCCCTGTTTTTGCAATTTCATTAAGCTCTGTGATCTGGTCTTCAATCTTATCTGATACATGACCTGATGCAATGACCGGCACACGACCTGCTGCAAACTCCACAGTTTTTGCTGCATATTTTATTCGCTCTTCAAGAGACAGATAAAACATCTCGCTGGACTGGCATACCGCAAACATTCCAGATACGCCATTTTTGATGTACCAGTCCACCAGTTCCTTTAATCCCTCATAATCAACTTCATTGTTCTCTGTAAACGGAGTAAGCATGACCGGCCATGATCCTCCGGGAAAACGATTCTCCATTTTTCTTTCCTCTCTTTCCTTTTATTTTTTTATTTTCCAAAAGGCTATGTTCTTCCTTTTGTATGTATAAGTGATATATAAAAAATCTTCATCCTGAATAATAGCCGGGTAAGCAAACTCCCCTTCGCCAGTACTCAGATCTCTGATTTTTTTCCATGTTTGTCCATTATCTCCTGAAACTGCCAGAGAAATCGGCGTTCGTTCTCCCCAGTTTACTCCAACAGGATTATATACAAGAAACAATTTTCCATCTTCAGAAGGAACCATATCAATTCCACTGTTATTATTTGGAAGTTCTGTAGCATACGCATCCGTCCAGGTATCTCCATTATCACTGGAATCGCTTCTGTAAATTTTGCCTTCTGTACTTCTGAGAAGCATGTGTACCTGACCAGGAGCACTTTCCCACAATGTAGGCTGGATTACTCCTCTTCCGTAAAAGGACTGCTCACTTACCGGAATGGAACTGTCGTCTTTTTCGACAGTTCTTTCCCCGGCTTTATACTCCAGCTGCCGGATTTCAACTTCTTCTGATTTATTCCAGGACACTCCATCATCATCTGAACGATCCACAAAAGCTTTCCAGATTCCCTGTTCCGTTGATCCCGGTGCAAGAATTCTTCCATTTTCCAGACGGACAGGCTTGTTTCTTACAGGACCTCTGCCGCCCTGATCCCCCTGAACCAGCTCTTTTTCTTCTCCAAAAGTTTCTCCGTTATCTTCTGAAATCCGATACATGGTCCGCCATTTGCTGATCTCATTACCAACTTTGTAGAAAAGAATAATTTTGCTTTCATTGATCCGAAACAGAACCGGATTCCAGTGAGCTTCATCAGACTGTGCCAGAATCTGCGGAGCATCAAAATATTCTTCATTCCCTCTTGTGATCCAGATTGCCACATCGCCATTGCCTTCCTTTGTTCCACCAAACCAAGCTACGAGAAATCTATCCGGGCCTGTTTTCAACAAGGTAGATGCATGGCACATATCCGTCGGGCATCTCTCCATTATCAGTTTCATTACTTCCTCCTCTTTTATGTTCTGTATTTCAGAACAACGTTCTGTTGTATGGACATTTTTTTGTGAACGTGAATAAATCACGTCCACATTTTTAAATGCATTTTTTCCTCTCATGAAAGACGATTCTCGATTTTTGCTACATATTTCTTGATCAGCAGAGCCCATTCCTGGATCTGACGATCTGTAAAATGAACAGCAAGACCACTGACGCTGATCGCAGCATACAATTTATGTGTTTTGTCAAAAATTGGCATTGCAACACATTTTACACCAAATTCATGTTCCATATCATCAATGGCATAACCTCTCTGCCTTGTAGCCTCCAGTTCTGCTTTCAGACAAACAGAATCTGAAATCGTGTGATCTGTATAAACAGTAAGTTTCTTCTGTAGATAAGTATTGATTTCTTCTTCCGAAAGATTTGCCAGCATAGCCTTGCCGATTCCGGTACAATGCATCTCTGCTCTCTCTCCCAGAATGGAACGCATCAGATTCACAGACTCAGCTGGATAAGTAGCCTCCAGATATACAACCTCACCTTCATGTGGTATGGCAAGATATACTCTCTCATTTGTGATATTTGCCAGCTCCTGCATATATGGCATTGCAATCTTGATAATGGAAAATGTCTCTTCCATCGCTCTGCTCAATGCAAATACCTGCATTCCCAGTTTATACCGCTCTGTCTCTTCATCCTTTTCCAGATAATCCATTGCCTTTAATGTCGTCAGAATATCATATACATTACTCTTGTACAGGCCAAGGCGATCACTGATCTCTGTAACACCCCAGGTTGGTTTCACCAGAAAACAATTCAGAACATCCAGTGCTTTTTTTAATGATTTAACTTTTATCTCATCCTGAGCCATTGACGTTCCCCTTACATGTTGTTCTGTATTTCAGAACTTTGTTATAAATTATTTTGTAATTAAAGAATAGCACATTTATTGTATAATAACAATTGGATAAAATCCATATATTTTTTCAGGATTTTTTATGCATAATTCCCAAATGGGACTGCCCTTGGACCCGTCAATTTATATTGACATTTTTATCATGGAAGTTTCCCTGAGACCTTTTGTTATATTTGGGGATATAAGAAAACCGCGAAGGGACGTCGCCCGTCCCCTCGCCCACCCCTGGGCTGGGTGTTTGACGGAAATTTGGTCTTATGTAGTGCCCTTTGAAAAATTCTCCTGGTGTTTCAGGTCGAAAGATTTTTGTATAAATATAAGCGCAGACTTGCACGGTTGCCCCATGAGTCTGCGCTTATTTATGTTGTTGGTTTTTCTGTATGGTTCAGATTTGCACCTGAAACTAACCAATCCTACGTATTTTATTGTTCTACGTGCTTCCGCAGTATCACATACTACGGACCCGTCGACGCCACGCCTTCGGCGTGCTCGCGGGAACTCTAACTATTGTGAAATCAAGGTGTTGCGCCTTTCGCGCCAGCGAAACAGCCCTAACAGTTGGCGTCAGCCCGTTCCGTCCTGATGCACCAGGCGTGGCCAAAAAGGGGGAGTCTGAGGGGGACTTTCGGCCTTCGCAACTATGAGATAGTCCCCCTCAGGGCTTTCATATTTTACAAAATACCCTTTTCCTTGCTTTCCAAAGCAAAAATTACATCTTTTACATATGAGACTTAATTCTTAGAAAAGTCCAGTGATCTTTCCAGTCTCATCCACATCAATACGTTCTGCAGCAGGTACTTTCGGAAGACCTGGCATTGTCATGATCTCGCCGGTCAGTGCAACGATGAATCCTGCACCAGCAGAAATCTTAAGGTTACGTACTGTTACTTCAAAGTCTGTCGGAGCACCAAGCTTGGTCTGGTCATCAGTCAGGCTGTACTGTGTCTTAGCTACGCAGATCGGGCAGTTGCCGAAGCCGAGTGCTTCCAGCTGTTTCGCCTGTTTCTGAGCGTTTGCTGTAAGAACAACTCTCTTGCCACCATATACTTTCTGTACGATCTGGTTCAGTTTGTCCTCGATGGAGCCTTCCAGTTCGTATGCATAAGTAAAGTCGTTTGGTTCTTCTACGAGGCGAAGAACTTCTTCTGCAAGTTTGATTCCGCCTTCGCCGCCTTTTGCCCATACTTCAGAAAGAGCTACGTTTACGCCGAGTTCTTTGCACTTAGCTTCTACGAAGTCAAGCTCTGCCTTGGTGTCGGTCGGGAATGCGTTGATGGCAACTACGCAAGGAAGTTTGTATACGTTCTTGATGTTGCTTACATGTTTCAGAAGGTTCGGGATACCTTTTTCAAGAGCTTCCAGGTTTTCGTTGTTGAGGTCAGCTTTGGCTACGCCGCCGTTGTATTTCAGGGCACGTACGGTTGCTACGATAACAACTGCACTTGGATGCAGGTCTGCCATACGGCATTTGATATCAAGGAATTTCTCAGCACCGAGGTCTGCACCGAATCCTGCCTCTGTGATCGCATAATCAGCAAGTTTCATTGCCATCTTGGTTGCTGTTACGGAGTTACATCCATGAGCGATATTTGCGAATGGTCCGCCGTGTACGATCGCCGGAACGTGCTCCAGTGTCTGAACGAGGTTCGGTTTCAGGGCATCTTTCAGGAGGGCTGTCATAGCACCTTCTGCATGGAGGTCACCTGCTGTTACCGGTTTCTGCTCGGATACTTTACCGTATGTATATCCGATAATAATTCTGGAAAGTCTTTCTTTCAGGTCTTTGATGTCGCTTGCGAGGCAAAGGACTGCCATGATCTCAGATGCAACAGTAATATCATATCCGTCCTCACGCGGCATTCCGTTTGTTCTTCCACCGAGACCGTCTACTACATTACGGAGCTGACGGTCGTTCATGTCTACGCATCTTCTCCATGTGATCTTTCTAGGGTCGATGTTCAGTGCGTTGCCCTGGAAGATATGGTTGTCAATCATTGCTGCGAGCAGGTTGTTTGCTGCGCCGATCGCATGGAAGTCACCTGTGAAGTGAAGGTTGATGTCCTCCATCGGAACTACCTGTGCATAGCCGCCGCCTGCTGCGCCGCCCTTAACACCGAATACCGGTCCGAGGGATGGCTCACGGAGAGCTACCATAACACTCTTGCCAAGTCTCTGCATACCGTCTGCAAGACCTACGGTTGTAGTTGTTTTTCCTTCACCTGCCGGTGTCGGGTTGATAGCGGTTACGAGGATCAGCTTGCCGTCCTTTTTGTCGCTTTCTTTCAGGAGATTGTAATCGATCTTTGCTTTGTACTTACCATACTGCTCCAGATATTTGTCGTCGATGCCTGCTTTTTCTGCGATCTTGATGATCGGCTCCATTGTGCACTCCTGTGCGATTTCGATGTCACTTTTGAATCCCATAATTTTCTCCTTTCTCTGCCGATAACGCCTGTCGTGATTGCCCCGTCACCAGGCAACCATGGCGTTGATTTTTAATAAGCCCTCTTTTCTTATTAAAAAAAGCAGTATCTGAGATATCCTCAAATACTGCCCAGACGGTCGGCGTTACAAATCTCCTGCTCCCTCGTGGTATCTCCACAATTCCGTCAGTCACCGGAGACTCTATTTACTTGATGAGAAAACATTATCATATTTATTGTCATTTGTCAATAAATTGTCGCGATTATTATGTTTTTTTATAAAACATAAGGAAAACTTAAATAAAATTTGTTATTTTATCATACTATTATTTAACGTCAGCCCGTTCTGTCCTAATGCACCAGGCATGGCCCGGTGGGGAGCGCGAGGGGAGAACGGCCTTCGCAACTTCGAGTGCCCTCCCCTCGCATAAGGTTTTGCAGTT
>CAKRXU010000045.1 GCA_934424575.1 uncultured Blautia sp. | reverse complement strand
CAGTATTATCTTGATATAGAGGGCAGTGCAGTGCCGGCGGCAAACGGAACCAATGTTTCTTTGTGCGGTGCACTTTCTGGAGAGCCTCCGGTACATGATATCTGGACGATCAGCTACAGTAATGGATTTTACAGGATCGCCCAGAAAGGAGCAGGAGTATCCCTGGATGTATACGGTGCAGATACACTGCAGGGACAGAATGTCCAAGCATATGGAAATAATGATTCACCGGCTCAGAAGTGGGCAATTTCAAAAAATGGCCGGAATGGTTATCAGATCCAGGCAAAATGTAGTGGATACGCTTTGGATATCCAGGGAGGAACTATCTCCAATGGAGTAAATATCGAGCAGTATGCGTGCAATGGAACAGCAGCTCAGGAATGGGTATTCATCCCGTACAGACCGTCACAGGATCTGGCAGAAGGAAGATATGTTCTGGTGACAGATCTGAACAGATCCGTAGAAGTTGATGTACCGGGAGATACCGGTGATGTCCCGAACGAAGCGAATATCCAGTTATGGGAAGATAAGGCACTCAGCCAGTATAATTCCTTCGATATCACAAAGCTTGATAATGGTTATTACAAAATTATCCATGCTGCATCCGGAAAGGCTCTGGATCTGTATGGAGGAGGAACCGCTTTGGGAAGTAATATCTCACTCCATGATGCGAATGGAAGTACTGCGCAGCAGTGGGCGATTACAAGTGCAGGAGGAGACAGCTTTATCGTGTGGGCAAGATGCAGTGGAATGGTAATGGATGTGGAACATGCCCAGACAGCGAACGGAACGAACATTTCCCAGCATACCTATCACGGAGATGCAAACCAGAGATGGCATTTTGTAAAAGCAGAATACTCAGTTGCATATGATTCAATGGGCGGCCAGGGAAATCCTGCAGCTCAGACAAAATATTACAAGTCTGACCTGAAACTGAGTTCCAGTGTCCCAACCCGTACAGGATATATTTTCAAAGGATGGAATACTTCTTCCAACTTAAATGGAACAACATATTCACCAGGAAGTACTTATACAGGAGATGCAGATGTAACATTGTATGCAGTCTGGGAAAAGGATCCTGTACCTACAGTTTCTGTGAGCCAGAATAATGGAACCCTTACAGCAGCTATCTCAAATATGGATTCCGTGAAAGCATATGGATTTGTATACGCCAAAGGAAGCAGCGTGACACTGGGAACCACGGGCAGAACAAGAGTTGCGTATTCGAAGGTAGATTCCAACAGACGTTATTCCTTTGACGCATCAGAACTGACCGGATGCACGATCAGAGCGTATGTTGTTTATACCGACCAGAATGGAAAACAGCAGGTGGTTTATTCAAATGCAGTAACCCGGTAATTAAATACAGATATGTTCTTTGTATAGATTTTTTTCTGAGCTGATAACTTCTGCAATTATTTAGTTGCAGAAATTATCAGCTTTTTTCTTTACAAATCGACAGATAAAAGTTATGATTCTTTTATAAAATAATTGATAAAAGAGGTCTGCAAAAATGGCTGGAACAGATAAAAAAACTATCACAAGATCCAGGATCCTGAATTATGTGATCAACAATCAGGCAACATCCAAGGTAGAAGTATCCAAAAATCTGAACTTAAGTATGCCCACAGTTCTTTCGAATGTAAATGATCTGATCGCAAAAGGAATCATTATAGAAACCGGAGAATATGAATCTACTGGTGGACGCAAGGCGAAAAGCATAGGAATCAATCCGTCCTACAGATATTCTGTAGGAATTGTGATCACAGCAAATCATGTGGGGATAGTACTTGTAAACCTGAAATATGAAATTGTGAAATTCAGGCGTGTCCGTATGAAGTTTTCACCGGATGCATCTTACTGTCAGGATCTTTCTGTACTGACATCAGAATTTCTGAAGGACACAGAGTATCAGGATCGGATTCTTGGAATTGGTATTTCAATTCCGGGAATCATCAGTCAGAAAGATCATCTGCTCATAAAATCACATGCATTGCAGCTGGAAAATTACAGCCTGAGTTTTCTGGAACAGGCATTTGATCTTCCGGTTTATTTCGAAAACGATGCGAATGCGGCAATGATGGCAGAGGATATGAACAGATATAGAAATGCAATCTACCTGTCACTGAATAATACGCTGGGCGGAGCATTCTGTATTGACGGAAAGCTGTTTCAGGGAGAGAATCAGAAAGCAGGAGAATTCGGACATATGATTCTGGTCCCGGGGGGACGTAAATGCTATTGTGGCAAGAAAGGGTGTGCAGATGCCTACTGTGCAGCAAGTGCACTTACAGATGAAACCAATTCTCTGGAAACATTTATGGAACAGTTAAAATCCGGTGACGAAGCAGCAGAAGAAAAATGGAGCGAATATCTGGATATGCTGGCGGTTCTGATCTCAAATCTGCGTATGGCATACGATATGGATATCATTCTTGGTGGAGAAGTTGGTGGATATCTGGCAGAATATATGCTTCCACTGGGGGAAAAAGTGATGGAATACAATGGCTTCGACCATGATATCCGGTATCTCAGAAACTGCTCCTACAAGAGAGAAGCATCCGCAGTAGGTGCTGCGAAACATTTTTTACAGGATTTTATCAAAAATATAGAATAGAAGCTGAGAACTTTTATTTTCGGAAATCTCTGAACAAGGTCTGTCAAAAGGCAGATGCTGCTCAGAGATTTTTTTGTTGTGGGATGTTGCACAGTGTAGCTATGAAACCTGCACAAAAACCGATTGCTAATATTGTGCAATAGAGAGAAGTGATAAGAACACTCTTGACAAAACAGAGCTCATGGATAATAATGTAATTACTTTAATAAAACATTTAATAAAAGATAATACATAACAAAACAAGGAGAAAACGATTATGTTACAGCAGGTAATGACAAAACCAGGAGAAATTATTTTCAGAGAGGTTCCGGTTCCGGAAGTAAAGGACGATCAGGTTCTTGTAAAGATCATGAATATCGGAATCTGCGGATCAGATATCCATGTATATCACGGCAAACATCCTTTTACGAAATATCCGGTTACACAGGGACATGAAGTTTCTGGAGAGATCGTAGAACTTGGAGCTAATGTGACAGGATTCCATAAAGGACAGAAGATTACCATTGAACCACAGGTATATTGTGGACACTGCTATCCATGCCGTCATGGAAAATATAATCTCTGCGAGGAACTGAAGGTTATGGGATTCCAGACAACCGGAACGGCATCCGAATACTTCGCAGTAGATGCATCCAAGGTAACACCACTTCCAGAGGAAATGTCCTATGAGGAAGGCGCAATGATCGAGCCACTGGCAGTTGCAGTTCACGGAGTAAAACAGATGGGCGATGTGAAAGGCATGAATATTGCAGTCCTTGGAGCAGGCCCGATCGGAAACCTGGTGGCACAGGCTGCCAGAGGAATGGGAGCCGCCAAAGTCATGATCACAGATGTCAGTGACCTTCGTCTCAAAAAAGCACAGGAATGTGGAATTGATGTCTGCGTCAATACAAAGAACAAAGATTTTGGAGAAGCAATGGTAGAAGCTTTTGGACCGGACAAAGCAGATGTGATCTATGACTGTGCAGGAAATAATATCACCATGGGACAGGCAATCAAATATGCAAGAAAGGGCAGCGTGATCGTATTGGTTGCAGTTTTTGCAGGAATGGCAGAGATCGATCTGGCTGTAGCAAATGATCATGAGCTGGATATCAAGAGTACCATGATGTATCGTCATGATGATTATGTAGATGGCATTAATCTTGTAAATGAAGGTAAAGTTCATTTGAGACCTCTGATTTCCAAAACATTTGCATTCAAGGATTATCTGGAAGCATATCACTACATTGATGACAACCGTGAAACAACAATGAAAGTCATTATCAACGTACAGGAAAAATAAAGTGAAGGAAGCAGGAGAAGCCATGGGAAAAGAATTTAAAGATGGAAAAGTGCCGCTGATCAGCAAGATCGCGTATGGATTTGGAGATGTAGGCTGCAATTTCAGCTGGATGTTTGTGAGTAATTTTCTGATGATCTTTTATACGGATGTTTTTGGAATCAGTATGACGGCAGTTTCAGCACTGATGCTTTTTTCAAGATTCTGGGATGCAATCAACGATCCGATCGTCGGAGGACTGACTGATAAGACCAAGACGAGATGGGGCAGATATCGTCCGTGGCTGTTGATTGCAGCACCGGTTACAGCAATCCTTCTGATGCTGACTTTCTGGGCACATCCGGACTGGTCAGACAAAGCAAAAATTATATATATGGTTGTCACTTACTGTCTGTTGGTTCTGGGATACACCTGTGTAAATATTCCATATGGAACTCTCTGTGGAGCAATGACACAGGACATTGATGAGCGTGCCAAGATCAACACATCCCGTTCTGTAGCGGCAATGATCGCAATTGGAATCATCAATATCATCACTGTTCCGTTGATCGGTAAACTCGGAAGCCACAGCGCAAAAAATGGCTATCTGTTTGTAGCAATCATTTATGGATGTATTTTTGCAGCGTGTCATTTCTTTTGTTTTGCAAAGACAAAGGAAGCTGTGACAACACCGGAAAAAGAAAAAATCTCCATCAAAATTCAGTTAAAAGCGGTTATGCAGAACCGACCATACATACTCGCACTGATCGGACAGGTACTTTTTGGATTTACTCTTTATGGAAGAAATGCAGATGTTCTGTATTACTTTACTTACGTGGAGGGAAATGCATCTTATTATACAACATATTCCATGTGCATCATTATTCCGTCGATCATTGGAGCGGCATGTTTCCAGCCTGTATTCCGCAAACTTGACAATAAAGGAAGAACTGCATCCGTTTTTGCACTGCTTACCGGCATTTCCATGTTGAGCATGTACTTCTTCAATGTAAAAGAAAGTGCGGTTATTTTCTATGCGCTGGCAGGAGTGACACAGTTCTTCTTTTCTGGATTCAACACTGCAATTTATGCGATCATACCGGACTGTGTGGAATATGGAGAGTGGAAAACAGGTCTTCGAAACGATGGATTCCAGTATGCATTTGTCTCACTGGGAAATAAGATCGGAATGGCAATCGGAACTGCGATGCTTGCAATGCTTCTTGGTAAATATGGTTATGTTGCGAATCAGACACAGAATTCTGCTGTCATCAGTATTATGAAACACTCATTTTCAACAATCCCTGGAATTCTCTGGATCGTGACTGCAATTGTACTGTTCTTCTATCGTTTAAATAAAAAACGCTACAATGAAATTGTAGAGGACCTTAAGAATGGAAAAAGAGGACAGTGTTAAAACAAAAATTCTTGACTTTCTTTTACGAAAATAGTATGATTTAACCGAATTTGGGAATGAAGTTCTCCCATGGGAAACCTAAACTGCTTATTGAAAGCTGATGACTTCTACGATTATTCAGTCGCAGAAGTTGTCAGCTTTTTTTGCGTCTGAAGGAAAGAAAAGGAGGAAATTTTTTATGTTAACGTCACTGTCACTTATTTTTCTGGTGGGACTCGCGATGGGGGCCATCTGCGGGTATCTGAAACTGCCACGGATCATTGGCATGCTGGTTACGGGAATCGTTCTCGGACCGTATGTGCTTGACCTGCTGGATCCATCGATACTGTCGATCTCGGCAGATCTGCGAAAGATGGCACTTATCATCATTCTTCTCAAAGCCGGACTGTCGCTGAATCTGGAAGACCTTAAGAAAGTAGGCCGTCCTGCAGTTATGATGTCTTTTGTGCCGGCATCGTTTGAAATCCTTGGTTATATTCTGTGCGCGCCTGCGATCCTGGGAATCTCAAGAGTGGATGCGGCAGTCATGGGAGCTGTCCTCGGAGCAGTATCTCCGGCGGTGGTGGTCCCACGCATGGTAAAACTGATAGAAACAAAATATGGTACAGGCAAAGCAATACCACAGATGATCCTGGCGGGTGCATCCTGTGATGATATTTTTGTGATCGTGCTGTTTACAACATTCCTTGGAATGGCGCAGGGAGATAAGGCAGATGTAAAATCCTTCCTCAATATCCCGGTATCGATCGTACTTGGAGTTGCACTGGGAGCGGTTGTCGGATATCTTCTCTATCTGTTTTTTGAGACAGCATACGCTAAAAAACATTATGTCAGAAACAGCATGAAGGTCATCATTGTACTGGGAGTTTCCTTCCTGCTGATCGCGATCGAAGGCTGGCTGGAAGGAAAGATTGCCGTATCCGGACTTCTTGCAGTTGTCAGCATGGCCTGCGTCCTCAAGATGAAGAGCACTGCTTTTGTCTCAAAACGTTTATCCGAGAAATTTGGCAAACTCTGGCTCGCAGCAGAAGTCATTTTGTTTGTCCTTGTCGGTGCGGCGGTGGATATCCGATACACCCTGGAGGCCGGAGCCGCGGCAATCTTTATGATCCTGATCGCACTCATTTTCCGTGCCTGCGGAGTCCTTCTATGCATGGTAAAAACAAACCTCAATGCCAGGGAGCGACTTTTCTGCGTACTCGCCTACCTGCCAAAAGCAACCGTCCAGGCCGCCATCGGCTCCGTCCCCCTGGCAGCAGGCCTTGGCTGCGGCAAGATCATCCTCTCCGTAGCAGTCATGGCTATCATCATCACCGCCCCGCTGGGGGCCTGCGGCATGGATATGTCTTATAAGAAGCTTCTGGAGAAAGAATAAAAAATTCAGTTATAACTGAAAAAATATAAAGTTTTTCGTTTATAACTGAAAAATTAAACGGAAGTCAATGGGCTTGACAAAACAGCTTCTGACTGCATCGCCTGCGGACACTGCAACAAGAGATGTCCTTTTAAAGTACAGCAGCAGGAGCGTATGGAGACGATCCGGGAATATTTTGGAAAATAAAATAACCATAAAGAAATCGTAAAAGATAAATAAATTTCGTCTTTTCATTTCATAAAAAAGATGTTATCATAATATTATTAGACAGAAAAAACAAAGGAGGGCAATTTATGCGAAAGAAAGTAATGGCCGCAGTGTTAACAGCTGCTATGGTAGCTTCCGTAAGTGCTATGCCGCAGATGGTTGCAGCAGCAGACGATGAGTTTAAGATTGGTCTGATCACAGACGTAGGTGGAGTTAATGATGGTTCCTTCAACCAGTCAGCATGGGAGGGACTTGAAAAAGCCGGAGAGGAGCTCGGAGTAGAGGTTAACTATCTGGAGTCTGCTACAGATGCAGATTATCAGCCAAATATGGAAACTTTCGTAGACGAGGATTATGACCTGATCATCAGCGTTGGTTATATGCTGGCAGATGCTACCAGAGAAGCAGCAGAAGCTAACCCGGATACCAAATTCGCTATCATTGATGATTCAAGCATCGATCTTCCAAATGTTACCAGCCTGATGTTCAAAGCTGAGCAGGCTTCTTATCTGGTAGGATATGTTGCAGGTTTAACTACTAAGACCAACAATATCGGATTTGTAGTAGGTATGACTAACGAGACCATGAACCAGTTTGGATATGGTTACTGTGCAGGTGCTATTGATGCTAACCCGGATATCACTGTTCAGCAGTTCAATGCAAACTCTTTTGCAGATTCCGCAACAGGTAAGACTATGGCAAATACAGCGATCACCAACGGCGCTGATATCGTATTCCAGGCAGCTGGTGCTACAGGACTCGGTGTTATCGAGGCTTGCCAGGAAGCTGGTGTATATGCGATCGGTGTTGACTCTGACCAGTCCAGCATCGCTCCGAAGACCGTTCTTACCTCTGCTATGAAACGAGTTGACAATGCTGTATATGATGCAGTACAGGAGCTGATCGATGACAAACTTGAGGGCGGCGTTCAGACTTTCGACCTGGCAGCAGGTGGTGTTGATATCGCTCCGTCTCAGGATCTGATTTCAGATGATGTAATTAAGGCAGTTGACGAAGTAAAAGAAAAGATTATCAGCGGTGATGTTGTTGTTCCGGATAACAAAGATGATTTCGAGGCAAAATACGGCGACGTATATGTTCTTGACTAAGAAGTGACCGTTTTACCCGGTAATCTAATATTTGCGTCTGTACGGGGCCTGCGTATGCAGAGCCCCGTTGATGCATATAGAGACAAAGATTTTCAGATTTTCTATCTTCAATGGAGAAGAAAATATCATGCATTTTCGTTACTGTGAACGAAGTGCACAGCAATTTTATTTTCCTGTCCAATGGAGACAGTGAAAAGAGCAAAACAACAAACAAAGGAGGCGGCATACGTGGGAAGAACAAGCCATATGGATGAGAGCAAAGTCGTAATCCAGATGAAAGATATCGTAAAAAAGTTTGGCGATTTTACAGCGAATGACCACATCAATCTGACCGTACACAAAGGAGAGGTCCACGCGATCCTGGGAGAGAACGGAGCCGGAAAGAGTACAATGATGAACGTACTCTGTGGACTTTACAAACCGACCAGCGGACAGATTTTTATTAATGAAAAGGAAGTACATTTTAACAGTCCGAAGGATGCTATTGATATCGGAATCGGTATGGTACACCAGCACTTTATGCTGATCCAGCCATTTACTGTGACCGAAAATATCATTCTTGGTATGGAGCCGACCAAGGGCCTGTCCATCGACAAGGCAACAGCAAGAAAGAAAGTCCTGGAACTGTCCGAGCGTTATGGAATGAAAGTAGACCCTGACGCAAAGATCGAGGATATTTCCGTAGGTATGCAGCAGCGTGTGGAGATCCTTAAGGTTCTGTATCGTGGTGCAGAAACACTGATCCTGGATGAACCGACTGCTTCCCTGACACCACAGGAGATCGAGGGACTTATGGAGATCATCGATAACCTGACCGCAGATGGAAAGAGCATTATCCTGATCACTCATAAGCTCAAAGAGATCACCGCTTCCTCTGACAATTGTACGATCATCCGTCAGGGTAAATATATTCGTACCGTAAAGGTATCAGATGTAAATGAGAATGATCTGGCAGCCATGATGGTAGGCCGTGATGTCAACTTCAAAGTTGATAAGAAAGACATGGAACCAGGCGAAGTCGTTCTGGAGGTCGATGATCTGCATGCCAAGGACTACCGAGGCGTAGAGATCCTCAAGGGATTCCACCTGAATGTCCGCAGAGGTGAGATCGTAGGTCTTGCCGGCGTAGATGGAAACGGACAGACAGAGCTTGTAGAAGTCCTGACAGGTCTTCGTAAGGCAGAATCCGGCAAGGTTACTGTACTTGGTAAGGACGTATTCAATAAGAGTCCTAAGGAAACTTTTGCGAATGGAATTTCCAGTATTCCTGCTGACCGTCAGAAACATGGTCTGATCCTGGAATTTTCCAATGAAGACAACCTGATTCTGCAGCACTTTGAGGAAGAACCGTTTTCGAATCACGGCATTCTGAACCGAAAAGCGATCAAGAAACATGCAGAGAAACTGATTGAGAAGTTTGATGTCCGTCCGAGAGGATGTGCAGAAGCACCGGCGGGTACACTGTCCGGTGGAAACCAGCAGAAGGTTATCATTGCCCGTGAGGTGACAAACGACAAGGAACTGCTGATCGCAGTAAACCCGACCCGTGGTCTTGACGTAGGTGCGATAGAGTTCGTACATAAATATCTGGTAGAGCAGAGAAACAAGAATCGTGCGGTCTTACTGGTATCCTTCGAACTGGATGAGATCATGAGTCTGTCTGACAGAATCGAGGTTATCTTTGATGGCCAGATCACCGGAAGTGTTCCGGGTAAGGATGCAGATGAGAAAGAACTTGGATTTATGATGGCAGGAGGAAAAACAAATGAATAAGAAAAAAAGCATTCTTGAGAGCAATGTACTCTATACCATCGTTGCGATCATTGCAGGTTTCCTGGTAGGTGCGATATTTCTTCTGATCGCCGGAATCAGTCCTGCAGTAGCATATGGCAAGCTGTTTGACAGTATTTTCAGTAAACCGAAATATCTGGTGTGGACCCTGGTTTATGCGAGCCCGCTGATCTTTACCGGACTGAGTGTGGCGTTCTCCTTCCGAACAGGTGTATTTAACATCGGAGCAGAGGGTCAGTTCGTAATTGGCGGTCTGGTAGCCTGTGTACTTGGTATTGTCCTCAAGCTTCCACCGGTCCTTCATGCACTTGTATGCCTGGTGGCGGCAGCAGCAGCCGGCTGTATATGGTCTCTGATCGTAGGTGTCCTCAAAGTAAAACGAGGCATTCACGAAGTATTGTCCTTTATCATGTTTAACTGGATCGCATTTTATCTGTCCAACTATGTGGTAAACCTTCCGGGAATCCACAGAGAGAGCAGTGAAGCGACACTGGATATCGCCGAAAACGCAAGACTTCTTCTGCCGGAGGGCATCCGCAAGGCTCTGGACTGTAATGCAGCACACTGGGGTATTTTGTTTGCAGTAATCGCAGCAGTAGTTATCTGGGTCATCATCGAGAAGACAACACTCGGATACAAATTAAAAGCCGTAGGATTTAACAGAAACTGTGCACAGTATGGAGGTATCAATGCAGATGGTTCTGTGCTGACTGCACTTGGAATCTCAGGTCTTTTATCCGGTCTCGGCGGCGCGGTTCAGGTACTTGGTATGGCAGGCCGTCTGAGCCAGTTTGCAGGACAGGAAGGATTTGGATTTGAAGGTATCACCGTTGCCCTGATCGGAGGATCCAATCCGATCGGATGTATCTTTTCCGGTATCTTCTATGGTGCAATGAAATACGGCGGTTCCAAGCTCAGTATCGTAAAGGCACCGTCTGAAGTTGTTGATATTATCATGGGATGTGTCGTTCTCCTGATCGCCATCTCACATGTATTCAAAGTATTCGTACTGAATGCTGCAAAGAAGAAGGAGGCTAAATAAGATGAACGGATTAATTAAAGACCTTGGTCTTCTGATCAATGCGACTCTGATCGCAACACCGCCGCTTCTTCTGGCGGCACTTGGCTCCTGTTTTTCTGAGAGATGTGGAGTTGTAAACATTGGTATCGAAGGTATGATGACGATCGGTGCATTTACCGGAGCGGTAATGGGTCTGACTACCGGAAACGGCTGGATCGCATTCTTATGTGCAGGACTGGCAGGCGCATTGTTTGGCCTGATCCATGCATTTGTATGTATTTCCTGCCACGCAGACCAGACGATCGCCGGTACAGCGATCAACTTCCTGGGACCTGGACTTGCACTGTTTCTCTGCAAGGCAATGTATAATAACTCCTCAGATACACCGGCCATGGACCCAAGCTGCAAGCTTCCGAAGCTGTTTGAGGGTGTATTTCCGACCGGCTCATTCTGGAACAATGTATTAAATGTTTATGCAGTAGCGTATCTGGTATTCATTCTTGCATTTGTGTGCTGGTTTGTATTTTACAAGACAAAATTCGGAGCACATCTTCGTGCAGTCGGAGAACATCCGGAAGCATGTGAATCTCTTGGAATCGATGTTTACAAAGTTCGTTATACCTGCGTGATCCTGTCAGGATTTTTTGCAGGACTTGGTGGAGCCTTCGTAACTCTGGCAACCATCAACCAGTTCCGTCCAAGCGTTATCGTAGGACAGGGATTTATTGCGATCGCAGCCGTGATCTTTGGTAAATTCTCACCAGAAGGCGCAACAAAGGCATGCCTTCTGTTTGGTCTCTGCAGTGGTATCAAATCTCTGGCAGCACAGAGCAATGTGGTATCCCCGAACCTGATTTCCATGATTCCATATGTGGTAACGATCATTGCACTGGTACTGTTTGTTGGTAAGGCACACACACCGGCAGCCAACGGAAAGATTTTTGTAAAATCCAAATAAACGGTACAAGCGGAGCGAAGAGTGCTGTAAAAGACTGAAAACAGTTTTTGCAGCACTTTTTTTGACAGCAAAAAAAGACATTTGTTCTTTTGTGTTTACAGGAAATATGGTATAAATAAGATAAGACAACCGAGAGAAAATAATAGTTTTTTATAGTATTTTAGGAGGAATTACTATGCGTGACATTTCTATGGAAAGAGTCAATGAAACAAGAAAAAACATTCTGGAAATTATAGAGAGCGCAACCCTGACTCATGAACAGAAGCTGACCTGCCTTGCAAATCAGGCAGATTCTCTGATGGAAGTCCTTGATCTTCCGGAAGGACTGGATGAGCTTCTGAACGTGCCGATCGACCGTAAATGTATCTGTGATCTGTCTGAAGGACATGCGCCGATGCGTCCGCGTTACATTATCCCGGATTATGCGAAATTCCTGAAAGAAGGAAGCAAATTCCTGCAGCTTGATCCACCGACCGATCTCTATGAGGCACTGAACAGCCTGATGATCTTTTATAAACATGTACCGAGTGTTACCAATTACCCGGTTTATGTAGGTCAGCTGGATGAATTACTGGAGCCATACATCGATACCGTCGATGAAGCTCAGGCCAAAAAGATGCTGAAGCTGTTCCTGACACAGATGGACCGCACAATCCTCGACTCCTTCTCACACGCAAACATCGGACCGAGAGAGACAAAGGCAGGACGTCTGCTTCTGGAGGCTGAAAAAGAACTGGAAAATGCAGTTCCGAACTTAAGCTTCAAATATGACGAAGACATTACTCCAGATGATTTTGCCCTCAAAGCGATCGACTGTGCAATGCACAGCGCAAAACCAAGCTTTGCCAACCACAAGATGTTCAAGAGCGAGCTTGGTGAGAATTATGTGATCGCCAGCTGCTACAATGGTCTGCTGCTTGGCGGCGGTGCGTATACTCTCTGCCGTCTGGTCCTTGGAAACATTGCCAAGAGAGCAAAGAATATTCAGGATTTCAAAGAACGTGAACTTCCATATGTACTGGATATCATGGCTCGTTACATGGATGCAAGAATCAAATTCGAGGTAGAAGAGAGCGGATTCTTTGAGAATAACTTCCTGGCAAAAGAAGGCTTTATCCACAGAGACCGTTTCTCCGGTATGTATGGCCTGGTAGGACTTGCTGACTGTGTAAATATCCTTTTCGAAAAAGAAGGTCTCAAGGGACGTTTCGGACATGATGAAGCAGCCAATGATCTGGGTGTGGAGATCATGGAGATCATCAAGGAATTTAATCTGAACCACAAGAATAAATATTGTGAAGGAACTGGCGGACATTTCCTTCTTCATGCACAGGTAGGTCTTGCTGAGGATGAAAATGTAACACCAGGAACACGTATCCCGATCGGTGAGGAACCAGAAGAACTGATCGATCAGCTGAATGTACTCAGAAAGTTCCACAAATACTTTACTTCAGGAACCGGCGATATCTTCCCGATCGATATGACCGTTCATCGCAATCCGGAGTATGTACTGGATATCATCAAGGGCTCCTTCAAGATGGATCTTCGTTACCTGTCCTTCTATTCCAGCGACAGCGATGTGATCCGTGTCACAGGATATCTTGTAAAACGTTCTGAACTTGAGAAACTTGCAAACGGAGAGGCTGTTCTGCAGGATACCACAGCCCTGGGACTTGGTGCTGCAAGAAACGGACATATCCTGGAGAGAAAGGTACGTTAAATGAAAGCAGTAGTGAACCGGATCATCCCGTTCAGCAGTGTGGATGGTCCGGGTAACCGGACGGCAGTGTTCCTGCAGGGATGCAATATCAACTGCAAATACTGCCACAATCCGGAAACAAGGAAATTATGTGTACAATGCGGTACCTGTGTAAAACAGTGCCCGGCAGGTGCACTGTCTTTTGATGAAAACGGCAAGGTAGCGTTTGACCCGTCGAAATGCGTACAGTGCGATACCTGCATCCACGTCTGTCCTAACGACAGTTCTCCGAGAACCTTTGAGATGACAGCGGAAGAAGTCTATGCAAAAGTTAAGAAGCAGATTCCGTTCATCCGAGGTCTTAGTGTTTCAGGGGGAGAGTGCATGCTCTGGCCGGAGTTTCTGACAGAGTTATTCCGCCTGGCAAAGAAGGATGGACTGGGGACACTGATCGACAGCAACGGCATGATCCCGTTTGAGGATTATCCGGAACTGATGGGAGTATCAGACGGCGTAATGCTGGATATCAAAGCGTTTGAAGCTGCCGAGCACAGGAAGGTCACCGATTTTACAAATGAAATGGTGTTGAAGAATGCTGTATATCTGGCAAAAACTTCCAAGCTCTACGAAGTAAGAGCGGTCATCGTACAGGAACTTTATGACACAGAGAAAAGTATCCGTGAGATGGGAGATTTTCTTGCACCATATCTGAAGATCAACGATATCCGTGTAAAGATCATTGCATACCGTCCGATGGGAGTCAGGGAGCAGTATTCGCATTATCAGGTTCCGAGCCAGGAGTATCTGGCTCACCTGGCAGATATATTAAGGGAAAAAGGATTTCAGCACATTACGCTGATCTGATGGAACATCAATATCCGTTTCATCTGGGGAATGATATTACAGCAAAAACGAAATTAATATAAAGGAGGAGTAAGATGACAAATATTCCAACTGCACACAACAGTGCCAAAGCAGGAGATTTTGCAAAAACTGTATTGATGCCGGGAGATCCGCTCCGTGCAAAATATATTGCAGAGACATATCTGGAGAATCCAAGACAAGTGAATGCTGTCAGAAACATGTTCGGATATACAGGAACCTATAAAGGAAAGGAAATTTCTGTTATGGGAGGCGGTATGGGGATGCCGTCTATCGGAATCTATTCTTACGAACTGTTCAATTTTTATGATGTAGACCAGGTCATCCGTATCGGTTCTGCCGGAGCTTTTCAGGACAACATCAAATTGATGGATGTGGTGATCGGTATGGGTGCCTGCACAGATTCCAACTATGCGTATCAGTATGGCCTGCCGGGAACTTTTGCACCGATCGCAGATTACGAACTTCTGAACAGAGCGGTAGAGACTGCGAAACGTCAGGGCACGAATGTGGTTGTAGGTAATGTTCTGTCTTCCGATGTATTCTACAATGCCATGAGCAATGTAAACGACCTGTGGCGCGATATGGGCGTGCTGGCAGTGGAGATGGAAGCAGCGGCATTATATATGAATGCTGCCAAAGCAGGAAAGAAAGCACTCTGCATGCTGACAATTTCGGATCATCTGTATACAGGAGAATCTTTAAGCGCCGAGGACCGTCAGCTTGGATTCGGCAAAATGATGGAAATTGCACTGGAACTGGCATAATAAATAATAAGAGTTACTGTGAACGGAGTGAACAGCAACTAACAAGAATGGAGAATAATAAAAACATGGATGTAAAAGAAATTTTAAAACACGTAGATCATACTTTACTGACACAGACTGCTACATGGGAAGAGATCAAACAGATCTGTGATGACGCGATCAAATATGGAACAGCATCCGTCTGCATTCCGCCTGCATACGTAAAACAGGTCAAAGAATATGTGCAGGACAAAATGGCAGTCTGCACTGTTATCGGCTTCCCGAACGGATACATGACTACAGCAGCAAAAGAATTCGAGACAAAAGATGCGCTGGCAAATGGTGCAGATGAGATCGATATGGTCATCAACATCGGCTGGGCAAAAGACGGCAAATTTGATGCGATCGAAGAGGAGATCCGCACTCTCAAAAAAGCCTGCGGTTCCAAGATCCTCAAAGTAATCATCGAGACCTGTCTTCTGACCGATGAAGAAAAAATCAAGATGTGTGAGGCAGTTACCAACGCAGGGGCAGATTATATCAAAACATCTACAGGATTTTCCAAGGCAGGTGCGACTTTTGATGATATCAAGCTGTTTTCCGAGCACATCGGTCCGGATGTAAAGATGAAAGCAGCCGGAGGAATCTCTTCTCTGGATGACGCAGAAAAATTCTTAAGCCTTGGAGCAGACCGCCTCGGCACAAGCCGTATTGTCAAAATCATCAAGAACGAAGAAGCTACAGGCTATTAAGAAAGAGTTGAGCAGAAATATGAAGAAACTGGAACAGAAACAGATTCAGGAACTGATCGAAAAAGCGGTCAGTATGATGGACTATTCTTATGTACCGTACTCACACTTTCATGTAGGTGCAGCACTGCTGGCAAAGAACGGCAAGGTTTATGGTGGCTGCAACATCGAAAATGCGGGATACACACCAAGCAACTGTGCGGAGAGAACTGCATTTTTCAAAGCAGTCAGTGAGGGCGTGCTGGAATTTGATGCCATCTGTGTAGTTGGAGGTCTGAACAAAAACCTCAAAGAATATGCAGCTCCATGTGGTGTCTGCCGTCAGGTCATGATGGAATTCTGCAATCCTGAAGAATTCCAGATCATTCTCGCAACAAGCAAGGACCAGTATGAGATTTTCACGCTGAAAGAACTGCTTCCGCTTGGATTTGGACCAGATAATCTGAATAAATAAAAAAGCTGGAATAAAATACAGATGTCACTCTATTTTTTATCCGCTTGATTTTTAATAATGCAGGAGGCGTTTTTATCATGGACATAAAAATCAGAGAGTATCGTACTGAAGATGCGGCGGCAGCGAGCGAGATCTGGAATCAGGTCGTGGATGACGGTGTGGCATTTCCGCAGGAAGAAGACCTTACAAAAGAGTCGGGAGATGCTTTTTTTAAGGAGCAGACTTACACGGGAATCGCAGAGGATACAGAGACCGGGGAAGTGGTCGGACTTTATATTCTGCATCCGAACAATGTGGGAAGATGTGGTCATATCTGCAATGCAAGTTATGCAGTACGCAGAGATATCAGAGGGGAACATATCGGAGAAAAACTGGTCCTGGACTGCCTGAGAATGGCAAAGGAAAAGGGCTTCCGTGTGATGCAGTTTAACGCAGTTGTGGCATCTAATACACATGCACTGTACCTCTACGAGCGTATCGGATTCACAAAACTTGGTGTGATCCCGGGTGGGTTCCGTCTGCCAGATGGCCATTATGAGGATATCATTCCACATTATTATGTACTGTAAAAGGAGGACATCATGTCATTAAAAAGAGCAGAAGAATATCTGGAAAATAAGGGATTTCTGGATCATGTGATCGAACTTGAGGAATCCACAGCAACGGTTGCGATGGCAGCAGGCAACGACCACAGCGCAGTAAAACTCACGATCCCGGAACTTGAACAGGTCGCAGATGCAAACGGATGGGTGGATGTGTGTAAGGAAACGGAGGCTTAAATGATCTGCAAAAAGATAGAGATTAAAGTAGAAGGATACCAGGAGACTGCGGATCTATATACCTATATTCTGGATAATTCTGTGGAAATGCACCCGGACAGGAAGCGTCCGGTCGTTGTGATCTGCCCGGGCGGTGGTTATGAAATGACCTCCGACAGAGAGGCAGAACCAATCGCCATGCAGTATCTTGCAAGAGGATATCATGCAGTGATTCTGCGATACAGTGTAGCTTCGGCGAGATATCCACTGGCGTTAATGCAGCTTGCAAAAACGGTCGTATATTTAAGAGAACATGTAGAAGAATTTCATATTGATACGGACAAGATTATCCTTCAGGGTTTTTCTGCGGGTGGTCATCTGGCGGCAAGTCTTGGCGTATTCTGGAAAGAAAAATTCATTTCAGAAGCCCTGCATACAGATGCGGAAATGGTGAAGCCGAACAGTCTGATCCTCAGTTATCCAGTTATTTCGTCTGGCAAATTTGCTCATAAGGGATCGTTTGAATGCCTGCTCGGAGAGGACAGCAATGATCCGGAAAAAAGAAAAAAACAGTCCCTGGAATCCCAGGTAACAGAGGATACACCACCGACATTTCTGTGGCATACTGTTACAGATGATACCGTTCCGGTTGAGAATTCCATGTTGTTTTTTGAAGCACTGCGTGAACACAAAGTGCCTGTAGAACTGCATTTATACCCGGCAGGTGGTCACGGACTCAGCCTCGCAAACAAAGAAACCAGTCACGAAGACGGCGGCTGCATTCAGCCAGAATGCCAGTCCTGGATAGAACTTGCATGTACGTGGATTGGGAATTTATAAAAGAGAAAAAGGTGTTCCATAGATCGGAATGCCTTTTTCTTTTGTGAGATTTTTTGTAACGTTTCTGATACATACATCGTCATATATGTGAAGGAGGAAACCACTAATGCTGAATATTCAGGAAGTATACGAGCAGTATTTCACCATCGTATACCGTTATCTGCTCTCACTTTCGCATAATACCCACGTTGCAGAGGAACTCACGCAGGAAACATTCTTCAAAGCCCTGAAAAAAGTCGACGATTTCAGAGGCGACTGTGACCTGCGAGTGTGGCTTTGTCAGATCTCCAAAAACACATATTATGACTATCTGAAGAAAAATAAAAAGTATGCACCGGAATCTCAGGAAGAAACAGAGGATACTTTTGTACCGGATCTGCTTCAGAATTTTTCGGATAAAGAAACGGCATTTCAGGTTCACAAAGTACTGCACAGACTTGCAGAGCCGTACAAAGAAGTCTTTTCCCTTCGTGTGTTCGGAGAACTGTCATTTACCACAATCTCCTTGCTGTTTGGCAAAAGCGAAAGCTGGGCAAGAGTCACCTATCACAGAGCATGTAAGAAGATCAGGGAGGAATTAAACCATGAAGATTACCTGTAACATCATAGAAGACTTGCTTCCGCTTTATGTGGATGATATGGTCAGCGAAGACAGCCGCCAGCTTGTAGAAGAACATCTCAAAACGTGTCCCGCCTGCAGGAAGATGCAGGAAGAAATGCAGAGAGAAAACCAGCTGACAGCCACTTCGAAAGGAAACAATTCGATACAGACAAACAAAACAGAGGCAGAACCTCTCCGAAAAATCCGTCGAAAGGTCCGTAAGAAACGGATCGCATCTGTCCTTCTGGCGGTCATTCTTGTAGTGGCAGCAGGCGGGATAGGACATTACTGGTACTACGATAAAGAGAATTATATTTCCTGGGATGAGGCGAACATATCCGTAAAAGACGGGAAAGTATATTCCACAGTCAATCCACTGGGACGGATGAAATCAGTCCTGTCCGTAGATCAGAAAAACATGTTCTACATGCTGTCAGAAACTATGTGGACCCGCAAAGAATATCCATCCGATGTGAATGCAGAAAATGAGCTCTGGAATCTGCAGGATTTCCAGAATGCGTATGAACGTGGAGCGGATGAATCTACAGATGAAACTTCACTTCCAACAGGAATTGAAAATGTTTATTACGTTGACCCGGAGAATGTAAAAGAAGCCTTTGCACTCTGGGATTATCAGGATGAACCAGAGAAAGCACAGCAGAAAGAAGACGAACTGGCAGCGAAATGCCACCTGATCTGGAGTTCAGATAATACAGAATCAGTGGCTGCAGAAAGCACGGCGAAATAGGAATTGTTTGTGAATGTATAAAATTCTTCTTGCTTTATGTACGAAATCGTATTATGCTATCAAGCACGATTTCGTACATTTTTTGTGCAAAAATGGACAACAAACGTCTATGTAATACTTTCAGGAGGGATTTTATGCAGATTGAAGTGATCTGTGTTCTGGTACTTCCGATCCTGTTCGGACCATATGGAATCTGGTATGCAGTGATTGCAGCAGAAATTTTTGCACTGGTCCTGTCGATCTTCTTCCTGATACGCAACAGGAAAAAATATGGATATATCTGATGATAGGAGGCATAGTTTATGGAATCAAGATTTAAAGAATGGGTTTATATTGAAGGTCTGATGCAGAGTGCCTACCATGAGGCTACACTCAAGATGAATCTCTCAGACAGTGAATTCTGGATTTTGTATGTTTTTAATTTTCATCAGGAAGGCTGCAACCAGAGCGTTCTCTACAAAGAAGCCTGCCTGACAAAATCCACCGTAAATTCAGCAATCCGCAAGATGGAACAAAAAGAGCTCATTTACCTCACCCCGGGAGAAGGTCGCAACACAATGGTCTTCCTCACCGAAAAAGGCCGCAAACGGATGGAAGACACCGTCTACAAAGTCATCCAGATCGAAAATACGATCTACGACACCTGGACATCCGAAGAGCAGGAACTCTTTATGAAACTTAACTGTGATTTCGCCGAGAAACTGCGGGAAAAAATAAATAAACTTTGATAATAAGGGACTGCTGTATGGAAGATATGGCAGTCCTGTTTTGATAACTCTAAGCTACCTGTTTAC
>CAKRXU010000044.1 GCA_934424575.1 uncultured Blautia sp. | reverse complement strand
ATTAGATGATACATTTAACATTTGTTCCATTTTGTTCCCTCCCCCTATTTCTTCTTACGGCTGGCAAGAACCATTTTACGCATAGATTTGATACTCTGGGTCAGCGGTCTCTTCGCCGGACAGATATAACTGCAGCATCCGCATTCGCAGCATTCCATACCATCCAGTGCTTCAAAACCTGCCATATCACCACGTTCAGCCAGCGTAGCCAGACGTGCCGGAAGAACATGGCCGGGACAGACACCTACACAACGGCCGCAGTTGATACATGCCGTCTGGATCTTCTGCGCCTCAGCAACTGCATCATGCTCCAGGAAAAGGAATGCAGAGGTTGTCTTGGTGCACGGGATATGCAGATCATATAACGGGAATCCCATCATCGGACCACCGGAGATAATCTTCTCGATCTTGGCCTTAAGTCCGCCTGCTGCATCGATCAGTTCAGACATATCAGTTCCTGTATAAACGCTGAAGTTCTTAGGCTCTTTGATGCCGTCACCTGTTACAGTCACAACTCGGTCCATGACAGGTCTGCCCTGGATAACAGCCTTGTATACAGCAACTACAGTCTCTACGTTATCTACCACGCATCCAACATCTGCCGGGAGCATCTTGGAGTTGATCTCTCTGCCTGTTGTCGCGTAGATCAGGGTACGCTCACCACCCTGTGGGTATTTGGTCATGAGTTCTTTGACTTCGATTCTCGGGATATCCTTGACCAGTTTCTGCATCTTTTCGATACAGTCCGGTTTGTTGTCCTCTATACAGATATAACCTTTGGCAGAATCAAAGAGTTTCAGGATCACTTTAAGTCCCTCGACTACTTTCTCCGGTTCTTCCATCATTCTGCGGTAGTCACTGGTGATGTACGGTTCGCACTCTGCGCCGTTTACCAGTACGTATTCGATCTTGGAAGGATCCTTCGGTGCCAGTTTGACATGAGTCGGGAAACCGGCTCCACCCATACCTACTACTCCGCCTTCTTTGATACGGTTCAGGATCTCTTCTTTGGTCAGATCTTCCAGTTTCGCAGGTGTGAACTCCACTTCCTGATACTGCTGGTCGTTCTCCACGATGATCGCATCGATCATGGCACCTGTCGCGTTCAGGCGCTTCTCGATCCCCTTAACAGTACCTGATACAGATGCGTGAAGAGGTACAGATACAAATCCTCCTGCATCTGCGATCTTCTGTCCTGCGAGAACCTGGTCACCCTTTTTGACACACGGAACAGACGGTGCTCCGATGTGCTGAGACATCAGGTAAGCCATGTCTCCTTTTGGGAGATACTTCTCGATCGGATGATTCTTTGCCAGTTCCTTACCTTCGTAAGGATGGATTCCGCCCTTAAAGGTCAGTTTTCCCATATATTCGTTTCCTCCTTTTTCATGAGCTGGTATCCACCGCCCATGTTTATTTTGTTTCTGGTGCTGCAGACGATGCCCTCTGCAGTAGAAATCTTGATTAGTTACTGTGCACTCCATCTACAGTAACCTCTATTACTACTATACATCTTTTTCACTAAAAATTCACTACCCAATTTACAAAATATTGTGTATAATTAAATACAATCAAGAAAGGAAAAATATAACATGATTGTTAAAAAAATGCCGATTTTACAAGGGTTTCCAGACCCTGATACTGTTAAATTTTTGTCGAGTGCAGAATTAAAGTTGTCAGAATTTTCACCTATTTTTTACGATATTGAGACTACAGGTCTGTCCCGATATTCTACCTTCGTTTATCTGATCGGAGCCGTCCGACATGAACAAAACCTATGGATCCTGACACAGTGGCTCGCGGAATCTCCCGAAGAAGAATCTCTGATCATCGAGGAATTTACCCGCTATATACAGGGCGCAACCTGTACGATCCAGTACAATGGAAACCGTTTTGACCAGCCTTATCTCGAGGAAAGGTGTCGAAGGAGCGGTCTTCCTTCCCCTTTTGGAGAGCTTCCGTCGATTGATCTCTATCAGTCGCTCAGATCGTGTCAGACTTTGTTTAAATTATCACGAATGAAGCAGCCCGACCTGGAAAATCTGTTTCCTTCCATACACAGAATACACTGTGACGGCGGTCAGTGCATCCGATTGTACCGCTCCTATATAAAAAAGAAGGACCCCTCCGCACTGGAAACGGTTCTGGGTCACAATCAGGAAGACTTATGCGGGCTTGGATCTGTCTATACGCTTCTGAGCTACAAATTCCTCTATCTCGGCGAATATGAGCCTTCCGCTATCCGCATGCACGGCCAGGAAGAACTTGTGATCACGCTGGCGCTGAAGCATCCGGTCCCTGTTCCCGTTTCCTGTGTCACAGAGGAATTCTATCTCACCGTCAATGATTCCGAAGCCAGACTGCTCCTCCATCTCAGGGATGGAAAGCTCCGGCAGTATTATCCAAATTACAAGGACTATGAATATCTCCCCGGAGAAGATCAGGCAATCCCCAAATCGCTCAGCCGCTACATGGACAAGAGCCTGCGGACAGCCGCTACGCCTCAGACCTGTTACACCTGGTTCTGCTGCGACGAAAGTTTCCTCACCAGCAGACAGAAACAGATGCAGTACCTGACACATTCTCTCCCCTGTCTTCTCAAAAGCCTTGGAAAATAACGCAAAAAAATCCCGACAGACCTTAAATCTGTCGGGATTTCATATTATTTGGAATTAATTAAGCCTCTGTGTCTTCTTCTGCCTGTGCAGGAGCTTCCAGCGCTTTCATGCTAAGGCTGATCTTCTTGTCTTCGCCGTTGAAGTCAACAACCTTTGCTTCGATTTCCTGTCCGATGGAAAGTACATCAGCCGGTTTTGCAACGTGCTCTCTGGAAATCTGGGATACATGAAGAAGTGCATCGATTCCAGGTGCCAGCTCAACAAATGCACCGAAGTCTGTCATACGCGCAACTTTACCAGTTACAACGTTGCCTACTGCAAATTTCTCAGCAGCTGTGAGCCATGGATTCTCTTCCGGGAATTTCATGGACAGTGCGATCTTGTCTCCGTTGATCTCTTTGATCATAACTTTAACTTCGTCACCAACGTTGAATACTTTCTTCGGGTTCTCTACTCTGCCCCAGGACATTTCGGAGATATGAAGAAGTCCGTCTGCTCCACCAAGATCGATGAATGCACCAAAATCTGTAACGTTCTTAACAACGCCTGTAACAACATCGTTAACGTTGATTCTTTCCATAAGTTCTTTCTGTTTTTCTGCTTTCTCAGCAAGAAGAAGCTGTTTGCGGTTACCGATGATACGGCGTCTTCTTGGGTTAAATTCTGTGATAACGAATTCGATCTCCTGATCTGCATATTTGGAAAGATCTTTCTCATAAGTATCGGATACAAGGCTTGCAGGAATGAATACTCTTGCTTCCTCAACGTTTACACAAAGTCCGCCATCCAGTACCTGTGTTACAGGAGCTTTCAGTACTTCCTGAGATTCAAAAGCAGCTTCAAGACGTTTGTTGCCTTTCTCTGCAGCAAGACGTTTGTATGTCAGGATAACCTGGCCCTCTCCATCGTTCACTTTCAGGACTTTTGCTTCCATAGTGTCACCAACTTTAACTGCATCGGTGAGTACCAGGGAAGAATCGTTGGAATATTCATTCTTTGTGATGATACCATCTGCTTTATAACCGATGTTCAGGATGATCTCATCCTCTTTGACATCGATAACAGTACCCTGTACGATCTCTCCATTTCTGATTGTTTTTACGGAATCCTCCAGCATCTGTTCAAAACTTAATTCTGACATGTTCTTGAACCTCCTCAATAATTTTCTTTGGGGTGGACGCCCCTGCTGTAATACCTACACAACTACTGCGATGGAACATTTCAGAATCCAAGTCTACAGGTGTTTGTATATAGTAAGTATTTCCACATTCCTCTTTGCATATTTCAAACAGCTTTTGAGTATTGGAACTATGTCTGCCACCGATGACAAGCATAGTGTCTACCTCTCCGGCTATGTTTTTTGCTTCTTTCTGCCGTTCTTCAGTAGCATTACAAATAGTGTTTAAAATATTGCTAATATTTAAAACATTATTATAATACCTCTTTTCTCGGAGAATTTCAACTAGTTCTTTAAATTTGTTGTAATTAAATGTCGTCTGTGATACAACGCATGCTTCCATATCTGCTTCCGGAATCATATTCTCGACATCTTCTCTGTTTTTGAGGACTCTGTACGGGCCGTGACACCATCCGCAGATCCCCTGCACCTCCGGATGCTTCGGATCCCCGAAGATGAAGATCTGTTTTCCGGCGAGGCTTTCTTTCTCGACGATCCGGTGGATCTTGAGCACGAATGGGCACGTGACATCTACATATTCAAGTCCGTTCTCCTTAAGCTTCTCATAGATTTCTCTTCCCACGCCGTGAGAACGGATCACAACAGTACCACTCTTAATACGGTCAAGATCCTCTACTTCGATCACACGCACGCCTCTTGATTCCAGATCAGAGACAACTTCCTCATTGTGGATGATCGGTCCCAGAGTATAAATAGGAGAAACTCCATCCTCGATCAGCTGATAGACCTTGTCGACAGCCCGCTTGACTCCGAAACAGAAGCCTGCAGTCTCTGCTACTTTAACCTTCATATCGTTTATTCCTTTTCTGATACTTTGGAGTGATAGACAGAAAGGATCTTCTCGACGGTCTCATCGATCGTAAGTTCTGAGGAATCCACGAGAACAGCATCCTCTGCCTGGCAAAGCGGCGAGATCTCTCTGGTCATATCTCTCTGATCTCTCTCCTCGATCGTCTTCTGGATCTCGGCAAGATCACAAGGTTCACCCTTTTCCTGATATTCAAGATAACGGCGGCGTGCTCTTGTCAGGGAGCTTGCGGTAAGATAGATCTTGACATCTGCATCCGGCAGGATCGTTGTTCCGATGTCTCTGCCGTCCATGACAACGCTCATGGTCCTGGCCAGCTTGCGCTGCAGATCAAGAAGCTTCTCTCTCACACGCGGCACTGCGGAACTTACAGACGCCATTGCACTCACTTCTTCTGTGCGGAGATGTGCATTTACATTTTCTCCGTCGAGAAGAACGATCTGCTCTCCATTCTGATACTCAATAGAAATCTCCGCATTCTGACATGCCTCTCCGATCTCATCCGGATCCTCGCGGTTTACTCCCTTTCTGAGAAGATAAAGTGCCATGGCGCGATACATTGCTCCTGTATCCACGTATACAAAAGAAAGTTCTTTTGCAACTTTTTTGGCCACTGTACTTTTGCCCGCTCCAGCCGGACCGTCAATTGCAATATTGTGTACCATTTTGTTTTCCTCCTAGTTACGTTTTTCGCTTATATCTATAGCAGCAAGGTATGCAGTGGACCACGCGATCTGAAGATTATAGCCCCCTGTTACTGCGTCAAGATCAAGAACTTCACCTGTAAAATACAGGTTTTTGATTTTTTTGGACTCCATGCTTCCCGGGTTGATATCCTTGACGGAAACACCGCCCTGTGTGATGACTGCCTCCTTGAATTCTCCCGGCTCCGTGATCGTGAACGGGAAATTCTTGACGACTGCACCAAAGGCAAGGCGTTCTTCTCTGGAGATCTCATGGATCACCTTATCTCCCGGGATTCCACCGATCTCAAGCATCACCGGTGTAAGTGATGACGGGAAAAGGACTCCTATCACATTCTTAAACTGCTTATTCTTGCCATTTTCAAACTCTCGAAGTATCCGCTCATCAAGCTGCTCCGGACTGAGTGCCGGCTTAAGATCGATAAATGCGCTCAGTTCCTCTCCTTTAGCAAGATATTTGCCAAGTTTGGCGCTGGCACTTAAGATCAGAGGTCCGGTAACACCGGTATGTGTAAACATCATCTCTCCAAAATCCCGATAAAGGATCTTTTTGCCGCGTCTGACTGTAAGCTCTACATTCTTAAGTGAAAGTCCTGTCATCCTCGGAATATAATCTTCTTTGGTCTTGAGCGGAACAAGAGATGGGATACAGTCTGTCACCTGATGCCCTGTCTCCCGTGCAAAACGATATCCGTCTCCTGTGGAACCGGTCGTCGGATAAGACAGGCCGCCTGTCGCAACGACTACTGCATCTGCATTCTGAACTTCTCCGTCTGCCAGGGAAATTCCTGTCGCAGCCCCGTCCTTTGTCAGAATCTCCCTGACTTCACTTCTGAATCTTACGTGAACGCCATATTTCTTCATAAGGCGTTCCAGACCGCGGATGATGTCTGAAGAACGGTCAGATTGTGGAAAAACGCGGTTTCCCCGTTCTGTCTTGAGTGGTACGCCCGCCTCCTCAAGAAGGGCCATCATATCCTGGCTGTTAAAAGTATAAAATGCACTGTACAGAAATTTGCTGTTCGTCATCACTGCGCGGAGCAGGTCTTCTACCTCACAGTTATTTGTAACATTGCATCTTCCTTTTCCTGTAATATAGAGTTTCTTTCCCAGCTTTTCGTTTTTTTCGTATAAAAAAACTTCACAGCCGTTTCTGGCGGCGATGATACTGCACAGCATACCGGCAGCTCCGCCCCCGACAATTATCACTTTGTTCATGGAAATCCTTTCTTGCAAGCAAGCCCGTCAGAAAAATCTGGCGGGCCTGATTATTTTCCTTCATTTGGAACGCTGTCCAAAGCAGGGATTTTTATTTTTTATACCGGATATGCTCCGTTTTCTGTGTCTGCAGCTTTCTCGTCTACTTTTTTCTCCTGAGCCTGACGGTATTTGAAGAAGTCAGTAGCAACCTGCGGGAACAGTGCGTAGGACAGAACGTCCTCATCCTGCTCTTTGTAAGCGGACATTTCTGTTTCCAGTTTGTCCAGCTCGTTGTCGAGAAGGTCTGCCGGACGGCAGGTGATCGGTTTTGCATCTCCGATGCACTTCTTCTGTACATCCTGGTTGAATGGTTTTACGGTTGCACCGTATTTTCCTAACAGGATATCCTTTGTTTCTTTTGTGACCATCTTGTATCTCTCACCCATGAGTACGTTGAATACAGCCTGTGTACCAACGATCTGAGAAGACGGAGTTACGAGCGGCGGCTCACCGAGGTCTTTACGAACCTTCGGAACTTCCTCAAGAACATCGTAGAATTTATCTTCTGCGTGCTGCTCTTTGAGCTGTGATGTCAGGTTGGAAAGCATTCCGCCTGGTACCTGATACAGAAGAGTCTTGATGTTTACACCAAGGTTCTTCGGATTCAGAAGGCCGCTGTCCAGAGCGTCATCACGGATCGGACGGAAGTAATCAGCGATCTCAGCAAGGAGTTTCTGATCAAATCCTGTATCATATGGTGTGCCTTTGAAGGTCTCTACCATAACCTCTGTTGCCGGCTGGGAAGTTCCCAGAGCGAACGGAGACATTGCAGTATCGATGATATCAACACCAGCTTCTACTGCTTTGAGGTATGTCATGGAAGCAACACCAGAGGTGTAATGTGTATGAAGATCGATCGGGATCTTAACAGCATCTTTGAGTGCTCCGACAAGCTCAGTTGCTTTATATGGAAGCAGAAGACCTGCCATATCTTTGATACAGATGGAATCTGCACCCATGTCTTCGATGTGTTTTGCGATGTTTACCCAGTACTCAAGAGTATATGCATCACCTAATGTGTAGGAAAGAGCAACCTGTGCGTGTGCTTTTTCTTTGTTGGCAGCTTTAACTGCTGTCTGAAGGTTACGCATATCGTTGAGGCAGTCAAAAATACGGATGATGTCGATTCCGTTTGCTACAGACTTCTGTACGAAGTATTCTACTACGTCATCTGCATATGGACGATATCCAAGGATGTTCTGTCCACGGAACAGCATCTGAAGTTTTGTGTTCTTGAAGCCGTCACGTAATTTACGAAGTCTTTCCCATGGGTCTTCCTTAAGGAAACGAAGGGAAGCATCGAAAGTAGCTCCACCCCAGCACTCTACTGCGTGGTAGCCGACTTTGTCCATTTTATCTACGATCGGGAGCATCTGTTCTGTGGTAAGTCTTGTTGCGATCAGAGACTGATGAGCATCACGGAGAACAGTTTCCACGATTTTTACAGGTTTTTTTTCTAATTCAGCCATTATGTTTTCTCCTTATATTATTAATTCAGCTAAACGCATCTGACCCAGCGGGATCAAACACCGAAGATAGCCATGAAGGTTCCGGCTGCAACGGCTGTTCCGATTACACCGGCTACGTTTGGTCCCATTGCATGCATCAGCAGGAAGTTTGTAGGATCTGCTTCTGCACCGACTTTCTGGGATACACGGGCAGCCATAGGAACGGCTGATACACCAGCGGATCCGATCAGCGGATTGATCTTTCCACCGGACAGTTTGCACATCAGTTTACCAAGCATACATCCGCCGAAAGTACCGAATGCAAATGCTGCAAGACCGAGAACAACGATTTTCAGAGTATCAACATTAAGGAATGCCTCTGCGCTTGTAGAAGCACCTACAGATGTACCAAGCAGGATAACTACGATGTACATCAGGGCATTGGAAGCAGTCTCAGTAAGCTGTTTAACAACGCCTGACTCACGGAAGAGGTTACCCAGCATCAGCATACCTACCAGCGGAGCTGTTGTAGGAAGAAGTAAGCAGACAACAATTGTGATAACGATCGGGAACAGGATCTTCTCGATCTTGGTTACCGGACGAAGCTGATCCATCTTGATCTTACGTTCTGCTTCTGTAGTACAGAGTTTCATGATCGGCGGCTGAATGATCGGAACCAGTGACATATAAGAATATGCCGCCACCGCGATCGGTCCCATTAAAGCGGTCTGTCCAAGTTTTCCGGCAAGGAAAATGGAGGTAGGACCATCTGCTCCACCGATGATGGAGATCGCTGCTGCTGCTTTTCCGTTGAATCCAAGGAAGATCGCAAGGAAGTATGCAACATAGATACCAAGCTGTGCAGCTGCTCCGAGGAGGAAGCTCTTCGGATTGGCGATCAGCGGACCGAAGTCTGTCATCGCACCAACGCCCATGAAGATCAGGGACGGAAGGATACTCCACTCATCGAGGATATAGAAGTAATGCAAAAGACCACCAACACCGTTGGACATGTCTTCCGGATTTGCCATAATGTCCGGGTAGATATTTACCAGGAGCATACCAAAAGCGATCGGAACCAGAAGAAGCGGCTCAAAACCTTTTTTGATAGCAAGGAATAAGAATACACACGCCACCGCGATCATCAGATAGTTTCCCCATGTCAGGTTAAAAAATGCTGTCTGATGGATCAGGTTGGACAGGGTTTCTGTTACATAAGACATTTGATTACCTCCCGTCCTAGTTCATTGTAGCCAGAGTATCTCCGTTTTCTACGGATGCGCCTTCGGATGTGTCGATGCTGGCTACAGTACCATCCTGAGGAGCTACAACCGGGATCTCCATCTTCATGGATTCCAGAATCACGATGTTGTCTCCTGCTTTTACTGCCTGTCCTGCGGAAGCTACGATCTTGAGGACTTTACCTGGTACAGAAGCGGTAACTTTGACTGCGCCTGCTCCTGCTGCCGGTGCTGCTGCCTTAGGAGCTGCTGCCGGTGCTGCCTTCGGTGCTGCTACTGGAGCTGCTGCCGGTGCGCTTACGCTTCCTGTTTCTTCTACAGTAACTTCATATGCTGTTCCATTTACGGTGATTGTATAGCTTTTCATTTTTAATCCTCCTAAAATTGTCAATTACCTTTTTTTGCGGTTGATCTTACGGATGGAACGTACAACAAATCCGTCTGTTGTAGTTCCCTCTGATGCTGCGATTGCTGCTGCGATCACGGCGATCAGCTCTGAGTTATCAGTTTCTTCCTGAACAGGTGCTGCTGCCACCGGAACCGGTGCAGGAGCCGGAGCTGCTGCTTCTTCTTTTTTCTTTTTAACCTGCTGTGCTCCTGAACCCGGAATGTATTTGAACAGGGAGATCAGGAAGATCAGCATGGCCAGGATCACGAATACAGTACCGATTCCCATAAGAGTGTTAAGTGCTGCATTCTTCATGGTTGTTCCAAAAGAATACTGAATATCGACTGCCAGTGAAGTAGGAGTCAGGTTCTTGTCAAATACATAAGTAAATTCAGCGTCTTCTTTTTCGAATTCAACCGGAACAACTGCTGTATATTCATCGCCTGAATATTCAATCTCTACATCACCGGTTTCCTTCAGCTCACCCAGGTCGTCCTTGGTTCCGTCCCAGGCTGTCATCGCACTTGAAGTAAACGCATCGTCGGACTCCATGTACTGCTCGATCTGATCATCAGACAGGCCGATGATCTCATCTGTCAGTCCTTCTGCATAAGTTTCAATCTGGTTTTTGACGGTTTCGTCGATCTCACCATCTGCCCAAACAACTGCTGCACCAGAGAACATCAGGGATGCGGCGCAGGCAAAAGCAGCGCAGGTAGTGGATGCTTTCTTTAACATCTGATTCATATGCTCACCTCGCTTAGACTGTGCCATGTTTCTTAGCTGGACGGTCTTCTCTCTTTGTGAACAGCATTTCAAATGCTCCGATCACGTATTTACGTGTATCAGCCGGAGCGATCACAGTATCTACATATCCTCTTGCTGCGGCAGATTCTACGCTGGACTGCAGTTCTCTGTACTCTGCAGCTTTCTCGTTGATAACAGAAGCTTCTGATCCCGGGTACATGATCTTTGCTGCCATGGAAGCATCCATCATTCCGATTTCTGCATTGTCCCATGCATAAACGATATCTGCACCTACAGATTTGCTGTTCATTGCCACATAAGCTGTGCCGTATGCTTTGCCGATGATGACATTTACCTTCGGAACGGTTGCAGATGCAAATGCATGAACCAGTTCTCCGATGGATTTAGCCATAACTTTCTCGCTGCATACAGTTGCGTTGAATCCGGTTACGTTTGTAAGAGTCAGTACCGGGATATCAAAAGCGTCACAGAATTTTACGAATCCGGCTGCTTTTCTTGCTGCTCTTGCGGAAAGAGTGCCGTCGAATTCTTCTGCCTTCTCACCTTCTGCATCGTAAACTTCTGTTCTGTTGGCTACTGCACCTACAGTCATTCCGTTTACACGAAGGAATCCTGTAACAACGTCTTTACCATAGTCTCTCTTGGTCTCGAAGAAGATTCCGTTGTCTGCGATTCTGGAAAGTGCGATGGAAGTATCTCCTGCGCATGCTGCGATATCCTCGCATGCACGGTTCAGATCGTCTGTACACTCTGCGAAAGAATCATTGTCTTCGAAGTTGGATGGAAGAAGGCTTACAAGCTGACGGATCTCAGCAAGGATCTCTTCTTCAGATTCTACAGCATCGATAAGCCCTGTCTCCTCGCTCTGGAAAGCAGCGGATGCTGTGTCACATTTCTCTGTGTAGTTTCCATCAAGTGCGTTCGGGCTGTTTACGAACATTTTGCCTTTTTTGGCTTCGATGAATGTGAAGTCGGTCAGTGCCGGAACAACTGCCATTCCTCCGCCACAGGTACCAAATACTGCTGTGATCTGCGGGATCACACCGGATGCCATTGTCTGTTTGAAGTAGATTCCCCCGAATGCTTCCAGTGCATCTGTTGCTTCCTGAAGACGCATTCCTGCACAGTCTACCAGACCGATCACAGGTGCTCCTGTCTTGATAGCAAGGTCATATAATGCAGAGATCTTCTTCGCATGCATCTCGCCTACGGTTCCGTTCAGTACGGAAGCATCCTGGCTGTATACATAGACAAGATTTCCATCGATCACACCATATCCGGTGATAACACCGTCTGAAGGCGCTTTTTTCTCAGTCATGTTGAAATCTGTAGATCTGGCTGTTACGCTTTTCCCGATTTCGACAAAACTGTTGGCGTCAAGCAAAGAAGTGATTCTTGTGCTCGCTAAGCTTTGTGTTGCATTACTCATTCTCTTTTGCCCTCCATGTTTATAAAATTTTAAAATATAACCAAAATTTTAGCCGATTATAATTGTAACCTGTTTTCAAGTTTTTTTCAATACATTTCGGTTTTTTTGTTAAATTTTTAACCCTAAAATTTATTTTATGTCAATACAAAAATTTTGGTCAAAAAAGAAAAGCCCTCTCCTCGCGGAAAAGACTTTTTGCTCTCTTTCATTTCCTTAATGAAAAAATCTATCAGAAACATATTCCAGGGTCCGGGTGAAGGTTCTCTCCCCGACAGACTGTTCTGCCAGTACCGGGTAAGCAGAGAGCAATTCCCCATTCAGCCGGAATGTCACCTGCCCGATCTCATCTCCCCGTCTTACAGGAGCTTCGATCGAAGACGGCACTTTTACCTGACAGGTCACATTTTCCCTGTCAGAAAGAAGCATGCAGGTTTCTTTCTGTTCTTCGGAGATATCGAGAAGACCGTGCAGATATATCTTCTTTCTGCCGACAGGATCTCCCGTGAATCCATTTTTGACCTGGATCAGAGGAATCTCGGGGTCTTTCCACCAGCTGCGGTATTTATAATTTTCTTCGCCGTAATTGAGAAGTGCTGCGGTATCCTTCCATTTGTAAGTCTTGTGGTTCGGCCAGCCGCTTCCCAGAAGAGCAACAATGAAAGTCCTGCCGTCTTTTTCCTCTGCACAGACATAACAGTAGCCCGCGTCTCCTGTGTAGCCGGTTTTTCCTGCGAGGATGCCTTCTCTCATATCCAGGAACGCATTCGCATTGTGGAGAGAAAATGTCCGCTTCTTCTCAATATCTGAAAAAGAATAGTCCCTTGTCTCGGTGATCTTGAGGAACATCGGATTCTGTATGGCATAGCGCATGATAAGTGCCAGGTCCCGCGCTGTTGTATGATGACTTCCCCCGTCATCCTTCGCATCCAGTCCGTTCGGTGTCACAAAATGTGTGTCCGTACAGCCAAGCTCCTCTGCTTTCTGATTCATCATCGACGCAAATCCTTCCACAGAACCTCCGATATGTTCCGCGATCGCGACTGCGGCATCATTGTGGCTCTGCAGCATCAGAGAGTACAAAAGGTCCTCCAGATAATACTGTTCTCCCTGATGGATGCCAAGCCGCACATCTGGCTGCGCGGCAGCATTGGAAGAAACCTGTACATAATCATCGCCTTTGCCGTTTTCCAGGGCAAGGATGCAGGTCAGGACTTTCGTGGTGCTTGCATTCGCTCTCGGTGTTTCGCCCTCTTTTTCATACAGGACACGTCCGGAATCTCCATCCATCAGAACTGCCGAAAGCGCATAAAGATTTCCGGGCGCACTGCTCTCCCCGGAAGCAGCACAGACTGTGGAATTTATCAGAAAAACTGCTATGACCAGAATCGTGACCATGATATTATGTCTGCGTTTCATATCCCACCTCTTATTCTTTATAGGATATTTTATGCAGACCTGTCCTCATTATATGTCTCTGTTCCTTCCGGTTCCAGTAAGCCGGTCAGCCGTTATAAGTCTTATACCATCGCTTTCCCAGTGGTCTGTCTTCTTTTGAAAGTCTGAATAATTCTTCAAGGTACTGCGGTGCTTCCTTTATCTCTCTGTCATACAGGCCGTGCAGGGCATGGACCGGAACTGCGCTCCCCGGGACCGGGTCTTTCGCCATGAAATATTCCATCATGGAATCAGACAGTTTCTTACCGGCAAGTCTTGACAGCACTGTGAGAAATTTCTTACGTCTGCCTTTGTTGTCATAGACCAGACAATTTGTGATCAGCTTCATGCGCCGCAGAGATTTCAGGATATCTCCTGTCGCTATTTTGGGGATCGCACGGTGGATCACCCTGGCATAGGTGATCCTCGGAAATACACCGCATGCCGGGTAATAATGATATGGATTTTTATGAGTTTCCAGCATCAATGTCCGGTCAAATTCTTTCTCAAGAAGGGTATGCGTGATCACTTCCTTCGCCGCCATATCCTCGATATAGGGATGGCAGGCGCTGTCCAGAAGATAATGGCATCCGAATCCAAGGAGATAGGCAAGAAGTTTCTCATCGTGCTTTTCGCGCACGATCGCCATTCCCCTCTCAAAAAAAGGAGCCGCTTTTTCCTTATGCATACGGATACCCGTTGTGGATACCTTTGGTTTCAGCATGTGATAAAACAGGATATCCGGTCCGTGAAGGCCGATCCGGTACAGATTAACATTTCTCTGAATGACCATCTGCATCTCCTTCGGAAGTTTGTGATAGATTTTTTTGCCAAATAAGTCATGTGCATAGGTCGTAGGCATTTTATTTTCCTCCTAAACATCCAGGCGGAGCTGTACCTCTTCCTCGGCTTCCGCCTTAAAGTCTTCCAGACGCACCGGATCCACAGTCGGAAGTTCTTCCAGTCCCTGTACGCCAAAACAGCGCAGGAATTCTTCGGTCGTCCCAAGAAGGATCGGCCGTCCCGGCGCATCCAGTCGTCCAAGCTCTTTTACAAGCTCATATTCTACCAGTTTGTTGATCGCATGGTCACATTTTACCCCGCGGATCTTCTCGATCTCTGCTTTTGTGACCGGCTGCTTGTACGCAATGATAGAAAGTGTCTCCAGCATAACATCCGTCAGTGCCGGTTTCTTGGGATGCAGGGCAAGACGGATCAGGCATTCGTAGTATTCTTTTTTTGTGCACATCTGATAGGACTGCTCCAGTTCGATGATCTGGATCCCCCTGTCTTCCTCCTGATAACGGTCCATCATATTGTTGAGAAGTTTTCGTGTTGTCTCCTTATCCTGCTGGATCGCACTGGCGATCTGTGTCAGCTCCACGGATTCTCCCATGGTAAAAAGCACCGCCTCGATCGCCGCTTCTAATTTCTTTATTTCCATATGATTCCTCAATCTCTGCATTTATTCGTCCGCAAATTCTGTCAGATGTGTCCATTCCTGCGGATCTCTGACCACATCCACCTGAATATCATCGAACAGCTCGTCCTGCTCTACATGAATATATCCCATCTTCATCAGTTCCAGAATGGAAAGAAAAGTCACGATAAGCTGCACTCTTGATTTCTGCCCGACAAGCAGCTGCCGGAAACTGAATTTCCTGTGGTTTCCGGCATATTCCTTCATTTCGAGCATTTTTTCAGATAGGCTGACTTCTTCTTTCTCGATCGTTCCAAACCTGCTTCGGATCGGGTCGATCTTGTCCTCCTGTTTCTTAAGGATCGACTGGTAAATGCTGTGCAGTTTCTCAAGGGTAAGTCCCGCAAGAAGTTCCCTCGGGTCGACTGGTTCTCTGTACTTCATTACCTCGTCCGGGACAGTAGATTCTTTATAAAAAACTCCAACAGCTCCGTCCATCTTATCTTTCAGCTCATAGGACATATATTTGTACATCTTATATTCCAGAAGTTTCTGGACAAGTTCTTCTCGCGGGTCTTCTTCCTCGCCCTCTTCGTTTACTTCTTTCGGAAGGAGCATTTTGCACTTGATGTCAAGAAGTGTCGCAGCCATGACCAGGAATTCACTCATGATGCCCAAGTCTTCTTTTTCCATGGAGTGAATATATTCCATGTACTGATCTGTGATCTCTACGATCGGAATATCATAGATATCGATCTTGTTTTTTTCGATCAGATGGAGAAGGAGATCAAGAGGGCCTTCAAAGACATTAATTTTTACCGGTATTGCCATTTACTGTTTTCCTTCCTGTTTTTCTTTGTCAGACGGGCAGAATTCAATCATAAGCAGTTCCCGCGGATTATGGAGACGGATCGGTATCGTATGTTCTCCCAGTCCGGCACTGACGATCATAGTGCTCCTGCCATTCTGAAAGCGTCCACAGCAGTATGGTGGAAAAAGCAGATACTGCGGACTGGTGAGCCCGTGATTCTCCCCCAGACGAAGGATCCCGCCATGATAATGCCCGGACAGGATAAGGTCTGCCCCCCAGGAAAGGTATGTTTCTCCATATTTGGGATTATGGGCCAGAAGGATATGTATCCCCGGTCTTGTCGGCCTTCCGATCAGATGGATCAGTTCCTCTTCTTTCAGCTTCGGTGAATTCGGCTTATGGTAATATTCTATCGGCAGTTCCAGTCCGTGAAACACAAAATCTGTCCCCTTAAAATCCGCACAAATACATTCATTATGCAGAAAACAGACTCCCGCACTGGTAAGCAGACGTTCGTAATTCAGATACTGCTCCCGGGATTCCGGATTAAGAAGCATCTTATATTCATGATTTCCAAGCGCATAAAAAATCGGAATATACTCGCTCAGGCGGCTTAAAAATCCAGCCGCCGCCTCAAGTGTCTCGTTTTTCTGGTTTACAAGCATATCCCCTGCCACCAATACCGCCGCCGGATCCTGTTCCAGAACAGCACTGTATAAATCCTGATTGTTATTGCCATAGACCAGACCGTGAAGATCGGTCAGAAAAGCGAACTTTACACTCTGTCCGCCTTTCAGTTTCTCTGTGTATATCTCATATGTTCTGGTTCTGAAACTTTTCATGTAACTCCTTAATGGTTTTATTTGTTACTGCCCACAGCAGCCTCTATTTACCGAATCCGCAGTTCGGGAAGGTGCAGGACGCACAGTTCAGGCAGAGTCCGCCCTCTCCGTAAGCTGCGATCTCCTCTGCACGGATCGAATCATCCGCCATGACACGCGGAAGGATCAGGTCAAAGACTGTTCTCTTGGCATACATGACGCATCCCGGAAGTCCGAGGATCGGCACTGTTCTATTGCCATCTCTGTAATAAGCAAGAAGCAGCATAGCTCCCGGAAGTACCGGTGCTCCATAAGTAACGATATCCGCACCTGTGTCTTTGATCGCACCTGGTGTGCGGTCATCCGGATCCACACTCATCCCGCCACTGCAGATCACAAGATCTGCACCCTCTTTGATAAAATTCAGGATATCTGCAGTGATCTGTGCGCGATCATCTCCCGGAGTAGTCTGCCCCATGACCGGACAGGCATATTCCTCCAGCTTATCCTTGAGGACCGGTGTAAAAGTATCCTTGATCAGTCCGTTCTTTACTTCACTTCCGGTGGTTACGATCCCCGCCTTCTTATTCTTGAATGGAAGGATGGAAAAGATCGGCTCCGCTCCTGCCACTTCCTCGGCGCGGTCCATTTTTTCCTTCTCGATCACAAGCGGGATGATACGGGTTCCTGCGATCTTGTCGCCTTTTCGGATCGGGAAATCGCCGTGTCTGGACGCGATCATCATCTCACCCAGAAAGTTTACCTTAAGAAGTGCATCTCTTCGGATCTTGAGCACACCGTCACAGTCCGCGATCAGCTCGATCTTGCCTTCCTTGATGTCACTTCCATGCATATGTTCTCCTGCGGAAATCTTGTAAAGGATCTCTGCTGCCTCGTTTTCGTGAAGGATCCCCTCCTTTTTCTCCCACACGAAAAGATGCTCTTTTCCTACAGAAAGAAGTGCAGGTATGTCTTCTTCCCTTACGATATGTCCTTTTTTGAATAAAACTCCCTTTTTCTGATCTTTGATGATCTGTGTGATGTCATGACACAGGATATGTCCCACTGCATCTTGTGTTCTGATTTCTTTCATTGTTTTCTTCTCCTAGTTTTTGCTTTGACCATTTGGATATTATTATACCCCTCACAGTGTATCTTTGTCAAAAGATTGTTGCTGTTCACAGTGGATTGGTTAGCCATAGGTAACTGATCGTTTTTTGAAGGCAGTCGAGATACCCCGCCCGGTCAATGTCTTCCGCATAAAGGATCGTAAGACGTCCAAGTTCTTTATCACCTGCAGTGTAGATCATTTCTCCTGCTTTCGCGCCTTTTTTTATCGGTGCTTCGGTCTTTTCGGGAAGACTTATTTCTTTTTTTACATCGGAAACGCTGTGTCCTTCGGTATCCAGATAGCGGAAAGTGCCATCGTAGGAAAGAGAGACTGTTTCTTCTTTTCCTTTCTTTACAGAAAGCTCTGGAAGTTCTGCCGGTTTGTTGTCGATATAGAGACAGCACCTGGCAAATCCATAATCCAGAAGAGAGGCAGCATCTTTGAGCCTTGCCTTATAATCCGGTGCTGCCATGACGACAGAGATCAGCATAAGTTCATTCCTCTCTGCTACCGCGCTCAGACAAAATCCCGCTTTGCTGGTGCTTCCTGTTTTGAGTCCGATACAGCCGGAATACGTACGAATCAGTCGATTCGTGTTGGTGAGTCCGAATTCTTTGCTTCCCTGTCTGGTAACGTGAGTGATATTTTCCATCCAGATCGAAGAATACTGAAAGATCTCCGGATAATTCAGGATCAGCTCCCGGCTCATCAGGGCAATGTCATATGCTGTCGTATAATGTTCATCCGAATCCGTCAGTCCACAGCAGTCGACAAAATGTGTATTCTCCATCCCAAGCCCTTCTGCCCTGGCATTCATCTCTTTTACAAAAGCTTCCTCACTTCCTGCGATATGTTCTGCCATCGCAACACTGGCATCATTTCCCGATGCAACGACGATGCACTTGATCATCGTCTCCGCATCCTGCGTCTCGCCCTCTTCCAGAAAAACCTGCGAACCGCCCATGGATTTCGCATGTGCACTTGTCGTCACAGTATCGGTAAGTTTCAGGCTTCCGTCTTTCAGGTGATCGAAGATCAACAGGAGTGTCATGACTTTTGTAACACTCGCAGGACTCCTTCTGGTGTCTTTGTCTTTCTCATAAAGAATCGTTTTTGTCTCCGGCTCCATCAGGACACCGCTTGGTGCAGAGATCTCCACCGCCTCATTCTCTTCTGCATGTACGGGAATACAGGCAAGTACAATACAGAATAATAAAAAACACGCCGCCGTTTTTCTTATTTTTCCAGGGAATTTCATACAATACCTCAAAATCCTTTTCCTTACTATTGTAAAAACTTTCCTGCGAAATTATACCACTGCATACAAAAAAGGAATGCGGCAGTTCCCCTCTCGGAAAATCGTCGTATTCCTTTTCGTATCATTCTTATAACAGCGGGGCAAAAAGCCTCAGGATGCTCTGGAATCCGCGCACCAGGATGTTTCTGTTACGGCAGAATTCAATATTGATCGGATCACAATAATTCAGGGTTTCTCTGAAATCCTCCAGAATATCTCCGACTACTTTATTCTTGTAGAACCAGACACCGTTTTCAAAATGAAGATACAGGCTGCGGTAGTCCAGATTGATCGTTCCGACAACCGCGATCTCATCATCACAGACGAAAGATTTCGCATGAAGGAATCCCGGCTGGTACTCATAGATCCGCACTCCCGCCTCCAGAAGCTGCTCATAATAAGACTGCGTCAGCAGAAAGACCATCTTCTTGTCCGGGACACCCGGTGTCATGATCCGGACATCGACGCCGCTCTTTGCAGCCAGACAGAGGGCTGTCATCATCTCGTTATCAATGATCAGATATGGCGTACAGATATAGACATATTTCTTTGCACGGTTGACGATGTTCAGGTAAACATTCTCACCAAGGACTTCCCCATCCAGCGGCGTGTCACTGTATGGCTGCACGAAACCATCATTTTCAAATGCTTCCGGATGATATTTGTGCGGCATATGGAGTTCATGCTCCATCGGCTCTGCAGAGTTATTGACCACACTCCACATATGCAGGAACATCACTGTCATGTTCCAGACAGCCTCTCCCTTGAGCATGACTGCAGTATCCTTCCAGTGACCGAAGCGTTCTTTCTGGTTGATGTATTCGTCCGCGAGATTGATTCCTCCGGTAAATCCTGTCTTACCGTCGATCACGCAGATCTTGCGGTGGTCACGGTTATTCTGAACGATATTCAGAAGCGGTCGGAACGGGTTGAAAATGGTACATTTGATGCCCTTTTCCCTGAGAACTTTGTCGTATCTGTTCGGAAGCGTGGTAAGGCAGCCAAATCCGTCATAGATCAGACGGACATCCACGCCCTCTTTCGCCTTGCGTTCCAGAATATCGAGGATCGTCCGCCACATCACACCGTCGTTGATGATAAAATACTCAATATAGATGTAATGCTGCGCCTGTTCCAGCTCACGTACCAGGACCGGGAACATGTCATCCCCAACCTGGAAATATTCTGCCGTTGTATTCCCATGGACAGGGAAACTGGAATACTGATGGATATATCTGGACTGCACTGCCGCTCCCGCGCTCTGTTCTTCCAGTTCTTCAAACGTCTGCTCATCCTGCTCCATATAAGGAAGGCTTTCTTCCTGGACCTGTGTGTATTTGTCCTGGATCGCCTGCGCGATCCTGGATTTACCAAAAAGCACATACAGGAGAACACCAAATACAGGAACCGTCATGATCAGGATCGTCCATCCCAGTTTGTAGGATGGATTGATCTTTTTGTTTACGATCCAGAGAACGATCAAAACACTGATGATCCCGATCGCATTGGAAATATACTTCGAATAAGCTGCCAGCCTCCATGCGGTGATCAAAAGCCAGCCCATCTGGATCAAAAGAGCAAGCGCAACATAAAAGATCCTGTTGAACAGAAGTTTTAAAATTCTCTTAAGAAACTGCATAATACGACCCATAAACTCTTCCCCGTTGCCCTTTCCTCTGTCTCGTTAAATAAGTATCAATTTTAAATCTTAAAAATCCCTGACGGACTTGTCGTCAGGGATTTTTTGCGCACAATTAATTATATTTACGTTTTCTTGCGGCTTCAGATTTTTTCTTACGACGAACGCTTGGTTTCTCG
>CAKRXU010000043.1 GCA_934424575.1 uncultured Blautia sp. | reverse complement strand
GCATCTACAAGCCGCGTAAATACAGGGTTTCCAGTTAACACAGGGAAATTATCACCGATGATGCAGGAATACTGCAAGACAAAGGAAATATATAAAGACTGTATTTTATTTTACCGCCTGGGTGATTTTTATGAGATGTTTTTTGAGGATGCGCTGCTGGTATCTAAGGAGCTGGAGCTGACACTGACTGGTAAGGACTGCGGGCTTGAGGAGCGTGCGCCGATGTGTGGGATTCCGTTTCATGCTGCGGAGACTTATATCAAGCGTCTGATCGAGAAGGGGCATAAGGTAGCAATCTGTGAGCAGGTGGAAGATCCGAAGAAAGCCAAAGGTCTGGTAAAGCGTGAAGTTATCCGTGTTGTCACACCTGGAACGACTTTGGATGCAACTTCTCTGGATGAGTCCAAGAATAACTATCTGATGTCCATTGTATCAATGGAGGATCATTTTGGCTGTGCCATCGCAGATATTACAACCGGTGACTGTTTTCTTACAGAAGTAGATAAGCCTCAGAAACTTCTGGATGAGATCAACAAATTCGTCCCTGCGGAAATCATTTGCAATGACGCTTTTTTTATGAGCGGAATTGACACCGAAGATTTGAAAGACCGTCTTCGTATCTGTATTTTCCCGTTGGATAACTGGTATTTTGACGACAGTCTGTGCAAGCGCACCCTGAGAGAACATTTCCATGTAAATACACTTGAGGGACTTGGAATTCAGGATTATGACAGTGGTGTGATTGCGGCGGGCGCGCTTTTTCAGTATCTGAATGAGACACAGAAGACAGCCTTATCTCATATGGCATCGATCCGTCCGTATTCCGCGGATAAATTTATGCTGATCGACAGTTCCAGCCGCAGAAATCTGGAACTGGTAGAGACACTCCGTGAGAAACAGAAACGAGGCTCTCTTCTCTGGGTACTTGATAAGACAAAGACCGCAATGGGAGCCAGAACGTTACGAGGCTATGTAGAGCAGCCGCTGATCGATGCGTCCGAGATCCGTGCCCGGCTGGAGGCAGTGGAAGAACTGACCCAGAGGCCGATGCTGCGCGATGAGATCCGTGAATACCTCAATCCGATCTACGATCTGGAGAGACTGATCAGCCGCATCAGTTATCAGTCCGCAAACCCGAGAGATATGGTAGCTTTTGCTTCTTCACTGGCAATGATCCCGTATATCCGCCAGGTCCTTCAGGAATTTGAGACTCCGGTCCTTAAGAAAATCTATGAAGACATGGACCCGCTTGAGGATGTTACAGATCTGATCAAACGCGCGATCGTAGATGAACCGCCGCTCGCACAGAAAGACGGAGGTATCATCAGGGAAGGTTATCATGCAGATGTCGACAAATACCGCCGTTCCAGAACTGACGGCAAGAAATGGCTTGCAGAACTGGAAGCCCGCGAAAAGGAACGTACCGGGATCAAGACACTCAAGATCAAATACAGCCGTGTGTTTGGATATGCCCTTGAGGTAACGAATTCATTCAAAGACCAGGTTCCGGATAATTATGTCCGCAAGCAGACACTGACCAATGCCGAGCGCTATATCACCCAGGAACTCAAAGAACTCGAAGACCTGATCCTCGGCGCGGAGGACCGCCTGTATGCTCTGGAATATGAACTGTTTGCAGATGTCAGGGACAAAGTCGGACAGGAGGTTGTCCGTATCCAGCGGACAGCGAAGGCAGTTGCAGCTCTCGATGTTTTTGCTTCTCTTGCCCTGGTTGCTGAGAAAAATAACTTTGTCAAACCGAAGATCAACGAGAGCGGCGTCCTGGATATCAAGGGCGGCCGTCATCCGGTCGTAGAGCAGATGATCGAGAACGATATGTTTATCTCCAACGATACATATCTGGACAATCAGAAAAAACGTGTCTCCATCATCACCGGACCGAACATGGCAGGTAAATCGACGTACATGCGTCAGACAGCCCTCATCGTTCTTATGGCACAGATCGGAAGCTTTGTGCCAGCAGAGAAGGCGAATATCGGAATTGTGGATCGTATCTTTACGAGAGTCGGTGCATCTGATGACCTGGCAAGCGGACAGAGTACTTTTATGGTGGAGATGACAGAGGTTGCCAATATTCTCCGAAATGCGACATCCCGAAGTCTTCTGATCCTGGATGAGATCGGACGTGGAACCAGTACCTTTGACGGACTGGCGATCGCCTGGGCAGTGATCGAGCATATCAGCAACACCAAACTCTGTGGAGCCAAGACACTTTTTGCAACGCATTATCATGAATTAACCGAACTGGAAGGCAAGATTCCGGGCGTTAACAACTACTGTATCGCTGTCAAGGAAAAAGGCGACGACATCGTATTCCTGCGTAAAATCGTCAAGGGCGGCGCGGACAAGAGCTACGGTATTCAGGTAGCGAAGCTTGCCGGTGTGCCGGATTCGGTCATCAACCGTGCAAAAGAACTTGTCGAGGAACTCAGCGATGCGGACATCACAGCAGCAGTCAAGGACCTGACCGCACCGAAGAAAAAACAGAAGATCGTCTATGATCAGGTAGATATGGCGCAGATGTCGCTTTTTGACACCGTGCAGGATAATGATATCGTAGAAGAAATCAAAAATCTGGACATGACGAATCTGACACCGATGGAAGCCATGAATATTTTGTATAATTTACAGAACAAGATCAAAAACCGCTGGTAAAAATAATTTTTGTTTATCCGGAATGGGGAGGTAACTTTGAGAAAAATTGCAGTCTTAGATCAGAATACAATTGACAAGATCGCAGCCGGTGAGGTGGTGGAACGCCCGTCCTCTGTGGTGAAGGAGCTGGTAGAAAATGCAATTGATGCCGGTGCGACAGCCGTTACAGTAGAGATCACTGACGGCGGCAAAAAGCTGATCCGCATCACCGACAACGGATCTGGTATGGAAGAAGACCAGATCCCGATGGCTTTTCTCCGTCATGCGACCAGCAAGATCGAGAAAGTTGAGGATCTGGAACACATCGCTTCCCTTGGTTTCCGAGGAGAGGCTCTTTCCAGTATCGCGGCGGTTTCGCAGGTGGAACTGATCACCAAGACTCCGTCTGCCATCAGTGGAAACCGTTATGTGATCGAAGGCGGCGTGGAGCATTCGCTGGAAGAACTTGGTGCACCGGAGGGTACGACATTTCTTGTACGGAATCTGTTTTATAATACCCCTGCCCGCAGTAAGTTCCTGAAATCAGATACGACAGAGGCAAACTACATCCATACGCTGATGGAACAGCTTGCACTTTCTCATCCAGAGATCTCTTTTAAATATATCCAGAATAAGCAGGTCAAACTGCATACTTCTGGCAACTACAGTGTCAAGGATGTGATCTACAGCGTGTATGGCAGGGATATCGCCAAGGCACTTCTCGAGGTCGAGCAGGAAAATTCGTTCATGAAGATCACCGGCTTTGTCGGAAAACCGGAGATCGCAAGGGGAAACCGTTCTTTTGAGAATTATTATATTAATGGCCGTTATGTCAAAAACAATATCATCACGAAAGCCATCGAGAACGCGTACAAAGGCTTTCTGATGCAGCATAAATTCCCGTTTGTATCTCTGCGTATGGAGATGGAGGGGAATGATCTGGATGTCAATGTCCATCCAGCCAAGAGGGAAGTACGTTTTGCGAGGGAACAGGAAGTTTACGATGCGATCTATGATACGGTGCGAAATGCCCTGATCAGGCGTGAGATGATCCCGAAAGTCACACTTGGTCCGGAAGAAACTTCAAGGAAAGAAAATGTGGTCAAGTCGTCTGCGGTACCGGAGCCGTTTGAACAGAAACGCCGGGAGCAGATCTATGGTACGCCAATAGCCAGACCACAGCCGGTGCGGGAAAGTTCCCCTTCCTATGGAAAAAACGCATATACATCTGGAACTTCGACAATGCAGTCGGCAAAAACAGAGGATATTTTGTCGGAAAGAAATCTGTCCCCAGCTTTGACTCCATCTGAGGAGAATTTGTTTGAGGGAACATTGAGGAAGAACCAGGAACTGGACGAGGCGAAGAAGAAAGTCGAGCTGGAGCAGCAGGCGAAAGCGTTGGAAGCACCATCGGAAAAACCAGCACCAGCCACGACCATACCGCAGGAGACCTCAGTAATTACAAGATCAGAAGAACCACAGACACAGGATTTTCCGGCACCACAAAAAGAACCAGCCCCAAAACAGATGGAACTCTTCGAAGAAAAACTCCTCGCCCCGGAATCTCGAAACAGGATCCGGATGATCGGCCAGGTGTTTGATACCTACTGGCTGGCAGAATTTGACGATAATTTCTACATCATCGACCAGCATGCAGCCCACGAAAAAGTCTACTATGAACGACTAGTAAAGAAATTCCGTGAGAATTCCATAGATTCCCAGTACCTGACACCGCCATTGATCGTTTCCCTCAATATGCAGGAAGAGGAAGTCTTAAATGCAAACAAAGATTACTTTGAACAGTTTGGCTTTGAGATCGAACATTTCGGCGGCCGCGAATACTGCATCAGTGCCGTGCCATCCAATCTTTACGGTCTCACCGAAGAAGAACTTTTCCTTGAGATGCTGGATCATCTGGACAGCGACAACAGCAAAGATGCACTGGATATTTTTGCATCCAGGCTCGCAACGATGGCGTGCAAGGCAGCAGTCAAGGGAAACAACCGCCTTTCGATGGAGGAGGCTGAGAAATTGCTGGATGAACTTATGACACTTGAAAATCCATACCACTGCCCGCATGGAAGGCCAACCATCATTTCCATGACAAAGACAGAGATGGAGAAAAAATTCAAACGAATCGTATAGGAGTATGTTATGAAAAAGCCATTGATCGTGCTGACAGGTCCTACCGCAGTAGGAAAAACAAGTCTCTCCATCTCACTTGCAAAAGCAGTGAACGGAGAAATCATCTCAGCAGATTCCATGCAGGTCTATAAAGGAATGGATATCGGCTCTGCAAAGATCTGTAAGGAGGAGATGCAGGGCGTTACGCATTACCTTGTAGATATCCTGGAACCGGAAGAAGAGTTCCATATCGTGAAATTTCAGGAACTGGCCAAAGCCGCCATGGAAGAGATTTATGCCAAGGGCAAGATCCCGATCCTGGTAGGCGGCACCGGATTTTACATCCAGGCAGTGACCAGAGACATTGATTTCACACAGGCAGAACAGGAAACTTCTTACCGGGAGGAACTGGAGCAGCTCGCAAAAGAAAAAGGAACTGAGTATCTCCACGAAAAACTTCGCGAGGTAGATCCAAAAAGCGCAGAGAACATCCACGCGAACAACGTCAAACGTGTGATCCGCGCACTGGAATTTTATCATCAGAACGGCACACCGATCTCAGAGCATAATGAAGAACAGAAACAGCAGACGTCTCCATATAATCTGGCATATTTTGTCCTGACTGCACAGAGGGAGATCCTGTATGAGAGGATCGACAGGCGTGTGGATCAGATGATGGAAGAAGGACTTCTCGAAGAAGTAAAATCTCTGAGAGAACGTGGCTGTCACCGTGGAATGGTCTCCATGCAGGGGCTTGGCTACAAAGAGATCCTTGCCTATCTGGAGGGAGAATATCCTCTCGAAGAGGCAGTGCGTATCCTCAAAAGAGATACAAGACATTTTGCAAAACGCCAGCTCACCTGGTTTCGGAGAGAACAGGATGTGATCTGGGTGGACAAAGAACAGTTCCACTGGAACGAAGCGGAAATTTTGGAATACATGATGAGTGTCCTGAAAGAACGGGATCTTCTTGGATAAACGACGAATACAGAAAGGAACGATAAGAAATCATGAAAGAAATGTATGAACAGCTTGGTATCTCCTCAGAAGTATATGACTTCGGAGCGCAGATCGAGGCATCTTTAAAAGAACGTTTTCAGAAATTTGATGAAGTCGCAGAGTACAACCAGATGAAAGTACTCCTCGCAATGCAGAAAAACAAAGTAAATGCAGACTGTTTCCAGTCTTCTTCAGGATACGGATACGATGATTTTGGTCGTGATACACTGGAAAAAGTATATGCAGATACGTTTCATACAGAAGCCTGCCTGATCCGTTCCCAGATCACCTGCGGAACACATGCACTTGCGATCGCCCTGTTTGGAAATCTCCGTCCGGGAGATGAACTCCTGGCTCCTGCCGGTAAGCCATACGATACTCTGGAAGAAGTCATCGGCATCCGCCCATCCAGAGGCTCCCTTGCAGAATATGGCGTTACTTACAGACAGGTAGACCTCAAAGAAAACGGAACGTTTGATTACGATGCGATCCGTACAGCCATCAATGACAAGACACGCCTTGTAGAGATCCAGCGTTCCAAAGGATACCAGACAAGACCATCTTACTCTGTAAAGCAGATCGGAGAACTGATCGCATTTGTAAAAAGCATCAAACCGGATGTGATCTGTATGGTAGATAACTGTTACGGAGAATTCGTAGACACGATCGAGCCGAGTGATGTCGGAGCAGACATGATTGTTGGTTCCCTGATCAAGAACCCGGGCGGCGGTCTTGCACCGATCGGCGGTTACATTGCAGGAACAAAAGAATGCGTAGAAAATGCTGCTACCCGCATGACCTGTCCGGGACTTGGAATGGAAGTCGGTGCGTCTCTCGGCGTAAACCGTTCTTTCTATCAGGGATTTTTCCTCGCACCGATGGTAACAAAGGGCGCACTCAAAGGAGCCGTTTTTGCAGCGAATATCTATGAGAAACTTGGATTCCCGGTCGTACCGAACGGAAGCGAACCGCGTCAGGATATCATCCAGGCGGTAACGCTTGGCACACCGGAAGGGCTGATCGCATTCTGCAAGGGCATCCAGGCAGCAGCACCGGTCGACAGCTATGTAGATCCGGAACCATGGGATATGCCGGGATATGACAGCCAGGTGATCATGGCAGCAGGTGCTTTTGTACAGGGATCTTCGATCGAGCTTTCAGCGGACGGCCCGGTAAAACCACCGTATGCAGTCTATTTCCAGGGCGGACTTACCTGGGAACATGCAAAACTTGGTGTCCTGATGTCTCTCCAGAAGCTGGTAGAGAAGAATCTGGTCACTCTCCCATCAAAATAAGGAGTCGTTATGGATAAGAAACCACAGGTGATCGTTATCGGCGGCGGAGCTGCCGGACTGACTGCCGGGATCATGGCTGCCAGAAACGGAGCAGCCGTCACGATCCTCGAACAGAATGAGAAACCGGGCCGTAAGATCTGCGTGACAGGAAACGGCCGCTGCAATCTGACCAATCAGGAGATGTCCTGGGAAAAGTTCCACGGACAAAACCCGGCATTTGTCAGGGACATTCTGTCTCAGTTTTCGCTGGAAGATACTTTGAAATTCTTTGACGAACTGGGAATTGTTGTGACAGACAAAAAAGGCTGGCTCTATCCGAGGGGCGGCCAGGCGAAATATATTCCGGAACTTTTACTTCTTAAGGCACGCGCCCTAAAAGTCAAGATCAAAACAAGAGAAAAAGTCCAGAAGATCTACAGAGAACAGGATCTCTGGAAAGTTCAGACAGAAGGGTGGACCTATGAGGGGGATGCAGTCATTCTCGCGAATGGCTCCCAAGCTTCTTCCGTACAGGGTGCAGATGGAAGCGGATATGTACTTGCAAAGGAACTCGGACATCATATCATCAAACCGCTTCCTGCACTGACAGGGCTTAAGGTAAAAGGAAATTTTTTCTCCGCATGGGCAGGTGTGCGCACCGACTGCAGAGTCACTCTGTGGATCGATGGAACGGAAACTGCCAGCGAGACAGGGGAAATCCAGCTGACGGATTATGGGATTTCCGGAATACCGGTCTTTCAGATCAGTGGAATGGCAGCCAGAGCCATGGAAGAGAAACGTAAAGTATCCGTTACACTGAACTTTTTCCCGGAATATGCAGAGGAAAATATTCAGGAACTTCTCGCAAAAAGGGAAAAAGAATATCCGGAACTTTCCAAGGCAGAACGGCTGCTGGGGCTTTTGCCGGATAAACTGATCAAGGTTATCCTGAAACAGAAAGATCCACACAGAGCGATGACGGCTTTTCCTCTTGAGATCAAAGGAACCAGCGGATTTGAACAGGCACAGGTCTGCACAGGCGGTGTAGATACCGGTGAAGTAGATCCAGAGACTCTGGAATCCCGACTCCATAGGGGACTGTATTTTGCAGGGGAACTTCTCGACATCGACGGTCCCTGCGGCGGTTATAATCTACAGTGGGCATGGTCAAGCGGAGCAGTGGCAGGCATTCATGCGGCAAAGGAGATAAAATGATAAGGATCACACAGTTAAAACTTCCTATAAACCATACAAAAGAACAGTTGGAAAAGAAGATCGCCCGGACGCTGAAATGTCAGGAAGGCAGCTTCACATACGAGATCATAAGACAGTCCCTGGACGCCAGACACAAGGACGACAAAAAATTCGCTTACACCGTAGATGTCATGGTGCCAAAGGAAAAACAGATCCTGAAAAAAGTTCACAGTAACAATATTATGTCAACAGAAAAGAAAAGATATCATTTCCCGAAACCAGGAAGTACGGAGCTGACTCATCCGCCTGTCATCGTCGGCAGCGGACCGGCAGGGCTTTTTTGTGCATGGTATCTGGCAAGGGCAGGATACCGCCCGCTTGTCCTCGAACGGGGGGAGATGGCGTCCAAACGAAAAGAAACGGTAGACCATTTCTGGAAAGACGGCGTTCTGAACCCGGACTCCAATGTGCAGTTTGGCGAGGGTGGAGCAGGAACTTTTTCTGATGGAAAGCTGAACACACTGGTTAAGGATCCAAATGGACGTAACCATGAAGTCCTGGAACGATTTGTAAAAGCCGGAGCTCCAAAGGAGATCGTCTACCAGCAGAAACCACATCTCGGAACCGATGTACTGATCGGGATCGTAGAAACACTTCGCCACCAGATCGAGGCAATGGGCGGAAGTTTCCGTTTTGAAACGACAATGACGGACCTGGTCCTTAAGGATGGCAGACTGGAAGCCGTTGAGGTCAACCACGGAGAAAAGATCCCGGCAGAGGTCTGCGTGCTGGCTCTTGGCCACAGCGCGAGGGATACTTTTGAGATGCTGAACCGCCGCGGCGTTTATATGGAACCGAAGTCGTTTGCTGTCGGACTCCGTATGGAACATCCGCAGAGCATGATCAACAAAGACCTTTATGGTGAGGAAGAAAATGAGATCCTGGGGGCGGCGAGCTACAAGGTGACACATACCTGCGAAAATGGCCGTGGCGTATATTCCTTCTGTATGTGTCCGGGCGGCTATGTCGTAAATGCTTCCTCGGAGCCGGGACGTCTTGCTGTCAATGGCATGAGCTATCAGGCGCGTGACAGCAAAAATGCAAACAGTGCCCTGATCGTCACCGTAAATCCGAAAGATTTTCCGGATGAAACACCGCTTGGCGGGATCGCATTCCAGCGTGATCTCGAACGAAAAGCATGGGAACTGGGCAAAGGCAAAATTCCGGTTCAGCTTTTTGGAGATTTCAGGAAAAATCAGACAAGTACGGAATTCGGAGAGGTAGTTCCTCAGATGAGGGGAGAATTTGTACTTTCCAACGTCCGTTCCATTCTTCCAAAGGCGATCGGGGATTCTATCGAGGAAGGCGTTCTTGCATTCGGTAAGAAACTTCATGGATTTGACCGTGAAGATGCGCTCTTAAGTGGGATTGAGAGCAGGACTTCCTCTCCTGTAAGGATCACAAGGAGTAAAGAGGGACTCTCTAATATAGAAGGAATCTATCCATGCGGAGAGGGCGCAGGATATGCCGGAGGCATCACTTCTGCTGCGATGGATGGAATCAAAGCGGCAGAGTTCATTTGTGAAAAATTTAGAAATTTCTAGGAGGGAGTGTACATCTCCCTCTTTTTATGCTAAAATGAGTTTTGATTCTTCGGGGAACCTGATTTCTGACAGAGAGCACAGGTATAAAAATGAATCAAACGATCAAAGAACTGCCGCAGTCTGAACGTCCTTATGAGAAATGTGTTCGGGACGGAGAAAATACACTCAGTGACAGCGAACTTCTGGCAGTGATCCTCAGGTGTGGGACCAGAGGAGCAAGTTCACTCAGTTTGGCAAATGAGATTCTGAATCATATGGAACATTCTTCTTATCCAGGTCTTCTGGGGATTCTTCACAGTTCCCTTTCAGACTTAAAGAAGATCCATGGGATCGGCACGGTAAAGGCAGTGCAGCTTAAATGCATCGGAGAGCTTTCCAAGAGGATGGCCTGTGCCGCCGCGAGACCGACACTCTGTTTTCAGAATCCAGATTCGATCGCGACTTATTATATGGAGCAATTGCGTCATCAGGAACAGGAAGTGATGATCTGTATGATGCTGGATAATCAGAATCATCTGCTGAACGATATTGTTCTTTCTAAGGGAACCGTCAATGCGATGCTGATCACACCGAGAGAAGTCTACGTGGAGGCACTTCGTTATCATGCAGTCAGTCTGATCCTTGTACATAATCATCCAGGTGGAAATCCGACACCAAGTCAGTGCGACCGGGATGTTACAACGCGTATTTATCAGGCGGGAGAACTGCTTGGCATTCAGCTTCTGGATCATATTATTATCGGTGATCACAGATATGTCAGTTTCAAAGAAAAGGGTATGCTCGGAGAACAACCTTGAATGAAGGGATTGTTTTATGCTTTTAAAAAAGACATATGGAATAGATCTGGGAAGCAGCAGTATCAAGATTTATTCCTTTCTGAAAAACAAGAGTTATATGGAGAAAAACATGGTCGCATCCAGGGGACGCAAGATTATTGCAGTGGGAAATGAGGCATATGAGATGTTTGAGAAATCTCCGGTAGACATTACCGTAAATTCCCCGATGACCTTTGGAATGATCGCGAATCTGGAACTCCAGGAGATCGCATTGTACAGCATGATGAAAAAGATCGACCATTTTCTTGGAATCGGTTCCGATATATTTTTTTCTGTCCCGCTGGATATGACAGCGATTGAGAAGAGAGCATATTATTATGTGGCAAATGGACACTGGCTCCGTCAGAATCGTGTTTATATGGTAGAGGCGCCTGTTGCAGATGCGCTTGCCATGGGGATACGCATGGAAAAGAACGAAGGCAGTATGGTGGTAAATATCGGTGCACAGAGTACACAGTTCTCTATTCTGACAGACGGAAACATTATTATTTCCAAAAAGATCCCAATTGGCGGCAGGCAGATGAATGAATCGATCTGCAGTGAGATACGCAAGCGTTATAATCTCCAGATAGGAACGAGAACTGGTAAGAGACTTAAGATCGCGATGGGAAGGCTGAACGATCAGAGAAAAGAAGCCCGTAAAGTTGTCGGGATCGACAGTATCTCCGGTCTTCCGAGAGAAGAAGTTATTTCCGGCTATGTTGTAAATGCAGGGATCATGAACTGTGTGAATGAGATCGCGGCAGAGATGAAGACGTTTCTTGAGCGAATTCCTCCGCAGATCGCCTATCACATAGCAAGAGAGGGAATCTATCTTGCGGGAGGAAGTACCCGGATCCCATATATTGACAATTATCTGGCAAGTTATACAGGATTTTCCTTTAACCTGTCACCTTTTTACGAGAAGGCGACAATCTGTGGTCTGGAAAAAATCATCCGTGACCGTGATCTGAGAAAATGGGCGCAGCCCGTTAAGCAACGTAAATTATAATTTTTTAGGGGTATGATACATGAAAAACCTGAAAAAGAAATTTCAATTTCGTATACATTTAAAAAGTAAACATTTACTGGTAGTTATGACATTTTTCTGTGGAAGTGCGGTAGTATCGACACTGGCTTCGGGTGTTACGTCAGCACCGTTGGCCGATGCCGCAGGCATGATCGTAGTTCCATTTGAAAAAAGTATTAATGGCATTGGAAGCTGGATCACTGAGATCAATCAGGCACTTCAGGACAAGCAGGATCTTATTGACCAGAATCAGGAACTCCAGGATACCGTGGATACACTTACGGAGCAGAATAATATCCTGATCCAGAACCAGTCAGAACTTTCGCGTTTACAGGAACTTTATAATCTGGATGAGGAATACTCTTCTTACCCTAAAGTCGCTGCCAGGATCATTTCCAAAGACCCTGGAAACTGGTACGATACATTCATGATCAACCGTGGAAGCAAGGACGGCATCCGGGTTGACAATAATGTTATTTCCGGTAAGGGACTGGTGGGGATCGTCACAGAGGTAGGATCAAGCTGGGCAACTGTCCGTGCTATTATTGATGACAGCAGTTATGTCAGCGCGATGACAGTTGGAACAGATGACAACTGTATTGTGACCGGTGATCTGGAACTGATCGATGAGGGAAAGCTCCGCTTCTCCCAGCTTTATGACAAAGATGATAAGGTAACAGTGGGAGAAAGAATCGTTACTTCCAACATCAGTGACAAATATGTAGAGGGACTGTTTGTCGGTTATGTCAGTGAGATCGAACTGGACAGCAACAACCTGACAAAAACAGGTACAATAGTAACTCCTGTAGATTTTCAGCATCTCAAAGATGTGTTCGTGATCACAGTCAATAAACAGGATGCGGTTGATGGTGCCAGTACGTCTTCTGACAGTTCAGCTGCAGATGAAAATGCCGGTCAGGAGGGTGCAGAATAATGAAAAGTAAGATCGTCCTCTTTTTTACGATCATTGCATGTTTCCTTTTGCAGTCAACGCTTCTTCAGAAGATTTCAATCGGATCTATCACACCGAACCTTCTTCTGATCCTCTGCGTATCCATGGGACTGATGCGAGGACGGAAGAGCGGTCTGTGGACAGGATTCTTCAGTGGATTGCTGGTGGATCTGTTTTATGGATCTGTGTTTGGATTTTATGCACTGATCTATATGTATGTCGGATTTTTGAGTGGTTATGCATTTCGTATTTATTATGATGATGATATCAAAGTACCAATGTTCCTGACAGCGGTTATGGATCTGTTTTATAATCTGGCAGTATATGGACTTCAGTTTTTTCTGCGTGGAAGACTTGGGGTCTTTAAGTATTTATACAGGATCATTATTCCGGAAATTTTTTATACAGTTTTTCTGACGATCATTGTGTATAAAATTTTCTATTATATCAATCATCGCTTTATGAGTGCGACCAGGAAAGAAAGGGATTCTATTTGGGTACTAAAATAAAAAAAATATTCAAAAAAATTCAACTGAAAAGAACCTCTGTGCTTTTGATTGCTTTTATTCTGATGGCTCTTGTCCTGATCAGTCAGCTTTATCAGCTGCAGATCATCCAGGGAGAAGATTACATCGATGAATTTCAGACAAGGACGACCAAGACACGTGTCCTCAAAAGTACCAGAGGTAATATTTATGACAGGAACGATAAGCTGATCGCTTCCAATGTCCTTTCCTATTCACTGACATTTGAGGACAATGGAAGTTATGATACCACCCGTCAGAAGAATCTGACATTAAATGGCGTTGCCTACAAGGTACTGCGGATCCTGGCAGAGAATGGTGACAGTCTTTCAAATACTTTCCATATCAAGCTGGACAGCAATGGGAATTATGTATTTGATATCGATCCGGGCTTTACCCTGAACCGATTCAAGGCCGATGTTTATGGACATGCGCTGATCGATGATCTGACCAAGAAAGAAGAAGCCGCAGGCGCAGATGAGATGATGGAATATCTGAGCGGGAAAAACGGATTTTCGATCGTCCTTTACGGAGATGAAGCTTATACAGATGAGGAACTTACACAGTATGGACTTCCAAAGGAACTGACAAAACAGGAAGTTCTTGATATTGCAATTATGCGATATGAACTGAACACCAACAGTTTCCAGAAGTATATGGCAGTTACGATCGCTACAAATGTCAGCGAAAATACAGTTGCTGCTGTTAAGGAAAATCAGAATGAACTGCAGGGAATTGATGTGCTGGAGGATTCAAGCCGTCAGTATATTGATGATGAAAGTATGGGGCCATTACTTGGATATACCGGAAAAGCCTCATCTGATGAATTAGCAGATCTTAAGAAGCAGAATTCAAAATATTCAAATGATGCTGTAGTCGGAAAAGCTGGTATTGAACAGTATATGGAACTGGATCTTCAGGGAACGGACGGTCAGGAGACAGTTACTGTTGATAACCTGGGTAAAGTCCTCAAGATCGACAGTGATACAACGGTAGAGCCGCAGGCGGGAAATGATGTTTATCTTTCTGTGGATTCAGACTGGCAGGCCGCGATCTATCAGATTCTCAAACAGAGAGTTGCAGGTATTCTTCTCAATAAGATCGAGGCAGTCAAGGAATTTGACTATGAAGCAGAACAGGATGCAAGTAGGATCATCATTCCGATCTATGATGTCTATAATGCACTGATCTCGAACAGTGTCGTTGATATTGACAAATTCAGTAATGAAGACGCATCCGATACAGAAAAAAATTTATATGCCAAATTTCAACAAAAGCAGCAGGAAGTTTTTGATACAATAACTAACAGATTGACAATGGACAATCCACCTGCATATAAAGAAGAAAGCAAGGAACTTCAGGAGTATCTGTCATATATCTGTGATACGATCCTCCGAGATACCCTTGGGGTGATCAAAAAAGATTCTGTAGATACTTCCGATACGACTTATCAGGCATGGGCAGCAGATCAGAGTATCAGTCTTAAGGAATACCTGAATTATGCTGCCAGCCAGAACTGGATCGATATTTCGGCCATCTCACCAGATGGAGAATATCTTGACTCCAATGAGGTATACCAGGCCCTGACTTCCTATATTACAGATTACCTTAAGACGGATACGGGATTTTCCAAGCTGTTGTACAAGTATATGCTTATGAATGATCAGATATCCGGCCAGGAAATCTGTCTGGTCCTCTATGAACAGGGAGTTCTCTCAAAGGAGGATGCAAGTTACCAGAGTCTTGCTTCAGGTCAGATGTCAGCTTATGATTTTATGATCAATAAGATTGCCAATCTGGAGATCGAACCGGCACAGCTTGCCCTGGCTCCATGTTCGGCTTCGGCTGTTATCACGGATGTAAAAACAGGAAAAGTTCTTGCATGTGTTTCCTATCCGGGATATGATAATAACAGACTCAGTAATAATATGGATACCAGTTATTATTCAAAGCTTGCCCTGGATCAGTCAAGTCCTTTCTTCAATAAGGCGACGCAGCAGACGACAGCACCTGGTTCTACGCTGAAGCTTCTGTCTACGGTTACCGGCATGATGGAGGGGATCATTGATGACAGCACTTATTATGAATGTACAGGAAAATTTGACCTGGTAACACCGGCGATCTACTGTTGGAACAGACAGGGACATGGAGCACTGGAAGTGCGTGGAGCGATCGAACAGTCCTGTAACTACTTTTTCAATATGATTGGTTTCCTTGCCGGCAAAAATTCTGACGGAGAATTTTCTGAGGCGTTGAGTCTTTCCAAGCTGCAGAAGTATGCGACAGAGTTCGGTCTGGATGAAAAAACTGGACTTGAAATTTCTGAGGCAACACCGCATGTATCTGACAGCAAAGCAGTTCCGTCTTATATTGGACAGGGTAATCATCTGTTTACTACCAGTCAGCTTGCACGTTATGCGACAGCACTTGCCACTTCCGGAACAGTTTACGATCTTTCTCTTCTTGACAAAGTTACAGATTCTCAGGGAAAAGTCCTTACAGAGTATGCACCGTCTGTTAAGAATCAGATGAGTGATGTTCCGAATAATGTGTGGGATGATATCCATGACGGTATGAGAAGGGTGGTAGAAACACATGAACAGTTTAATGGTCTGGGAGTAACACTTTCCGGTAAAACTGGTACAGCCGAGCTGGATATCTATCATCCAAACCACGGTCTGTTTATCGGTTATACGACTGATTCATCAGGAGAAGCAGAATATGCGCTTGCAGTTCGTATTGCGAATGGATATTCATCAGGAAATGCCTGCCTGACTGCAAATGATATTTTACAGTATATTTATAATCTGGCAGACGAAGATACTATTCTGACGGGCTACGCCTCCAGCGATACCAGTAACACTTCAAATGACTAAATCTATATAGTACACACACATTTTTTGCATGATCAAATCACAGAAGAAAATACCAGGAGTATGGAAATATCTTTCAGGAGGATGCAGAAATATGGGTGAAGTGATAGTAATTACCTCTGGTAAGGGCGGCGTGGGAAAAACAACGACCGTAGCCAATATCGGAACGGGTCTGGCAATGCTGGACAAACGGACGGTCGTTGTTGATACCGATATAGGTCTTCGGAATCTTGATGTGATCCTGGGTCTTGAAAACCGTATCGTATATAATCTTGTGGATGTGGTCAATGGAAACTGCCGCCTGAAACAGGCTCTGATCAGGGACAAACGCCATCCGGAGCTGTTTCTCTTACCTTCCGCACAGACCAAGGACAAGTCGGCGGTATCGCCGGAACAGATGGTCAAGCTGACGGAAGAACTGAGAGAAGATTTTGACTATGTTCTTCTGGATTGTCCCGCAGGGATCGAGCAGGGATTTCGAAATGCAATAGCGGGTGCAGACAAGGCACTTGTGGTCACGACACCAGAAGTATCAGCGATCCGTGACGCAGATCGCATCATCGGGCTTTTGGAGGCCGAAGATATCAGGGATATCCATTTGATCATCAATCGGTTGCGGCCGGGTATGATCGAACGCGGAGATATGATGTCGGTAGAAGATGTGGTTGAAATACTTGCCGTAGATCTGATAGGAATGATCCTGGATGATGAGCAGATCGTGATCGCGGCCAATCAGGGCGAACCTCTTTCCGGGAAGAATTCGCAGGCAGAAGAGGAATATCGAAATATCTGCCGTCGGCTTCTGGGTGAGGACGTTCCGTTTTTGGAAGTCAGACAACGAAAAGGAATGTTTCAGCGTCTTGGAGATCTTTTTCGTAAATAAATCGTGAACGGAGGGAGAGGATTTTGTGAGATCGTTTCTGCAGATAAAAAACCGCTCCGCAGAATATGCAAGAAACCGGATGAAATCACTTCTGGTCTCAGAGAGGATAGATTGTTCTCCGCAAATGATGAAATTACTGAAAGATGATATGATTCGTACAGTAAAAAAATACGTTTCTATAGATGAGGAAGGTGTTGTATTCCAGGTCAGCCAGGAACCACCGATGATTCATGCAGACATTCCGGTATTTCACAAGAGATAACAAGAAGAGGGAATAAAAGACAAAATGATTAAACAGTATAAATTACGATTTTATAATTTCAGACTGGTGATTTTTCTGCTTGCGGTCAGTGTGATCGGAATCGTGCTGGTTGGAAGTGCCAGAGATGATCTGATGAGTAAACAGCTGATAGGTGTTGTTATGGGAGTAATTCTGATGCTGATCCTTTCACTGATAGATTATTCCTGGATCTCAAACTTTCAGTGGATTATGTATGGGGCGAATATTGCACTTTTGTTAATTGTTCGTCTGTTTGGTGACTCTGCGAATGGTGCAGCACGCTGGATTGATTTTGGATTTATCCGTTTTCAGCCGACAGAATTATCAAAAATTATTATTATCCTGTTTTTTGCCAGGTTTTTTATGGATCATGAAGAAGACTTAAATACACCGAAGACCCTGGCGAAATCTGTACTGCTCCTGGCAGTTCCGCTGCTTTTGATCTACGAGCAGCCTGACCTTAAGAATACACTTATGATGCTGGCTGTATTCTGTATACTGATCTATGTTGCAGGCCTTAGTTATAAGATCATAGGTGGAACTTTTCTGATCCTGGTTCCTTTGATCATTATTTTTTTGTCCATCGTGGTTCAGCCGGATCAGAAATTGATCAAAGACTACCAGAGGAATCGAATCATGTCATTCCTTTATCCGGAAAATGATGAGTATAGCGATGACATTCAGCAGCAGAATAACTCAAAGACAGCAATTGCATCCGGAGAATTGATTGGAAAGAAATTATCAGGAAGTGATGCAGCAACATCTGTAAATGATGGAAACTTTGTTGCTGAAAATCAGACAGACTTTATTTTTGCAGTAGCAGGAGAGGAGTACGGATTTTTTGGCTGTGTCACGATCATAGTATTACTTCTGGCAATTTCAATTGAATGCATTCGAATGAGCCTGAGGGCAAAGGATCTGTCAGGAAAGATCATATGCTGCGGAATGGCAAGTATTGTTTCGCTGCAGAGTTTTCTGAATATCTGTGTAGCAACGGGAATTGCACCAAACACCGGTACACCGCTTCCGTTTGTAAGCTATGGACTGACTTCTCTTGTCAGTCTCTATATCGGAATGGGGCTGGTTTTGAACGTAGGACTTCAGAGCAGTGCATACAATAAGGAAATTCGTAAAAAGTCAATGAATCAGAAAGAGGATTACTTATGAAAAAAGAACAGCCACGCAGAAGTGAAAGAACAGGGGCTGCACAGTCAGGACGGGCTCCTTCAGCAGGGAAAAGGACAGCGAACCGATCTGCACGGCCTACAGGCAGTGTGTCGCACACAACTGTAAAAAATACGAATGCTGCCACTTCTTCGAAGAACAGAAAAAATCCACCAAAAGGTAAGAAACATCGCAGAAAAAGAAATTATCTGCCTGTTCTGGCAGGAATCCTTCTGCTTCTGGTTCTGTGCACAGGTGGGTATTTCCTCATACAGAACGGACTGCCTTTGGGCAGCAAAAGTGTGCAGGCATTTGACATCCAGAGAGAATTTCAGCATCAGAATACAATAAAGAGTACATCAAGAGCTACATCTTTTGCCGCGGATCTTTGTGTGGTAAGCGGAGATCAAAGTCTGGATTCTGTGACCCTGGAGGATGACCAGGAGGGACTTCTGCTGAATATCAATGATAAATCTGTAATGTATGCAAAGGGTGCCTATGACAAAGTTTATCCTGCAAGTATCACCAAGATCATGACAGCACTTCTGGCGTTTACAAATGGAAATATGGATGATGTAGTCACAATTTCAGAAGAAAATGTCACTCTGGAAGAAGGCTCCCAGCGTGTTGGCTTCCAGGTAGGAGACCAGGTGACAATGGATGAACTGGTACACTGCCTTCTGGTATACTCCGGAAATGATGCGGCATCTGCGATTGCCACACATGTCGGTGGATCAACAGAGAATTTTGTTTCTATGATGAATGCCTATGCAGCACAGCTTGGATGCACTGGAACACATTTCACCAATCCACATGGACTGCAGGATGAAAATCATTATACCACGCCGTATGACATCTACCTGATGCTCAAAGAAGCACTCAAATATCCTGAATTTACAGAGATCACACAGATGGGAAGTTATACTGCGAATTATAAGTACAGCGATGGCTCTGATGCGAGTGTAGTCCTGACAGCAACGGACCATTATCTTACCGGTGAAGCAACGGCACCGAAGGGAGTTACGATCCTTGGTGGTAAGACAGGAACTACCAACAGTGCAGGAAACTGCCTTGCATTATTATGTCAGAATGAGTATGGAAATCCATTCGTATCTATTGTAATGGGAGCTTCCAGCAAGGAACTTCTGTATCAGGAGATGAGTTCACTTCTGGAAAATATTAATATCGTATAATACATGAATGTATAAGAAAAGACAGCCCGGAGAGTTTATGCAGAATGACAGAACTCTGGGCTGTTATTTTTATAGAATAAACAAAGTAAAGTAATGTTTTATATAAGTCAAATGTTATAGTATAATTAATACATATAACAAATCAAAACCCTTTCGCGCTACGCGCATTAAACAACAAAGACAGCCATATCTAAAACAACTTTTTTAATTTATATCACAACAAAAGGACTGAAATCATGAACGAAACACCAAATTCAAACACCTCAAACCCTATGGAGACCGGAAATATCCCGAAATTGTTGGCACAGCTTGCAATCCCGGCAGCGATCGCAATGGGAAAGAATGACCATAACCTTGCTGAAAAAATAGTAGAGAGCTGGTAGAATATTCCACCTGGGCGCTCCGCATCTATATGGCAGGAATCTTCTCCATCGGTTTCCAGATCTGCTGCCAGCAGAGTTTCATGGCACTCGGTCAGGCAAAAGTAAGCCTTCTCCTTGCCTGCCTCAGAAAGATCATTCCGCTGATCCATTCGAATATGAATTTATCAATGCACCACTTGGTGATGATGGTTCGTATGATTATGAAGAACCATGGTATGGATTTTCAGTAAATAAAGACAGCGAAGAACTGGATTATGCAGTTGAATTTATGAAATCAATTTGGCCGTGGCGAAACTGTCAGTGTGGATGAAGTGATCGAAGCTATCAAAGAACGAGGATTAAACAAAAAGCAGGGCTGAGCAAAATGAAATCCGTCTCAATCTATACTATTACAAGAAATCAAAATATCGACAATCTTCAGAGACTGGAGCGTCAGTTATCGGGGAGGGGATATTTTCTTCGGATGAGAGAGTGGGAGATGGAGAGCATGAAGGCTCTGACAGAACATCTGGAAGTGCATATTCCTCAGATCTGCTCTCTTCGTTTTTTCTATTCTTTCCAGATTCCCAAACTCGGAAAGGAGTTTGATCTTCTCCAGATCAAAGAAGACCAGATCGTAAATATTGAGTTAAAAAGCGGTGTCGTATCCGATGAGGCGATCTGCAAACAGCTTCTGCAGAATCGGTATTATCTGTCTGTACTTGGAAAGCCGATCCATTCTTATACTTATATCAGCAGCCAGAATCGGCTTGTGAAGCTGACAAACCATGATCATATCATAGAAGCAGACTGGGAACATCTGTGTACAGTTCTCCAGAAAGAAAGTCCGGATTATGCGGGAGATATCGAGGATCTTTTCCAGGCAGAGCTTTATCTGATCTCCCCGCTTACAGAACCTGCCCGTTTTCTTCGGAAAGAATACTTCCTGACTTCGCAGCAGCGTGATATCGAACGACAGATTCTCAAAAAGATCCGTGCAGAACACACCGGTTATTACTGGTTCAACGGACTTCCTGGAACAGGCAAGACCCTGCTGCTCTATGATATTGCCATGAAGCTATCTAGCCGTCAGAGAGTCTGCATGATCCACTGCGGAGAAGCTGCCTGGGACTGGGAGATCCTGCATGAACGCCTGCAGAGGATTGACTTTCTCACCGACAGCCAGCTTGCTGATGAAAGGGAACCAGTCAGCTTTGATTCCTACAGCGCCATCCTGGTAGACGAGGCACATCTGCTCTCAGCTCCAGAACTTGACATTCTTCTGAATGCCATTCATCACCAGCCAGTGATCTTTTCCAGCGATTCCGAAGATATGATCTCTCCAGAGGAAATGGATCAGACCGCCATTCAGCAGATGGAAAACCTGCCACAGATCCAGACCTTCCATCTGACCAACCGTATCCGCACCAATGCCGAGCTTTCCTCCTTCATCCAGAATATGCTCCATCTGCCAAAGAAAAAAGGCAACAGATATTATCCTCATATTGAAGTAGTCTACGCCAACAATGAAAGAGAAACCAAAATCCTACTTGACGGCTACCTCTATCAGGGCTATCAGTATCGCAAAACCTCCATACCAGCAGACTTGAACACCACCGCCGTCCGCGACACAGACCGCCTCGTCACCGTTCTGGATAAACGTTATTATTACAATACAGAAGGATATCTCCGTTCGTCCTCCCGAACCTCAGGCAGAAACTCCGACGTACGAACCCTTTTTCACCTCCTGAACCAGGCAAAAGAAAATCTGGCACTTATCATAGAAAAGAATGAATCTGTGTATGAAGTCTTGCTTGAACTTCTACAAAGCAGTGCTACAGGAAAAAGATAGCGGCTGAACCCAGACAAAGATATTTACGCCGCTTTTGAACTGAATACGAAACATCGTTCCATCTTTAGCAGCCTCATCCGCTATCTCCCGGAATCCATCTTCGCTCAATACCATGCCGTAAACGTCCGCTTTGAGCAGACTTCCCATATTTTCAAATACCCCTGTAATCCGGTACTTCTTTTGAGAACCGTCCGGCACTGTAACAGTGACTGTA
>CAKRXU010000042.1 GCA_934424575.1 uncultured Blautia sp. | reverse complement strand
CGCTGGCAGAAATTCACTGATGTACCGGTAACTCTTGAAGTAATGGAAGAACTCGGAAGTCACTGCGATGAATTTCTCGTTCATGCAGTAGATGTAGAAGGCAAGGCAAACGGCATCGAGACAGAACTCGCAGATCTTTTATCTGCATACCAGAAACGACCGATCACATATGCAGGTGGAGTGGGAAGCATGAAAGACATCGAACTCCTGAAACTCCACGGCAAAGGCAGACTCGATGTGACCGTTGGAAGTGCCCTGGATCTGTTTGGCGGGACGATTCCGTTTGAGACACTTAAAGCACTGTGAATATTGAGCTGCAAATTTCAATAAGATAAAAAAATACTTGTTCAGGAAAGAGAGTTGTATTATAATGAAGAGAACAAAATGTTCAAATATATGAGATGATATGAGCTATATAAAAAAGCAATAAGCAGGTTGTTGATAACAGAGATTGTGAGAGTGGAGGATAAAGAATGGCAATAGAAAATCTGATAGAAAATGTTGATAGCCAAATTATAAAAATAAGAACTAAAAGCCTGGACGTATCATTCAACGAATTATATGACATGTATCAGAATAAAGAATTAACGATTTCTCCAGATTATCAAAGGTTGTTCAGATGGGAAGAAGAAAAACAATCTCGTTTTGTGGAATCGCTGATTTTAGAGATGCCGGTTCCACCTATTTTTGTTATAGAGACCGATAACGGAGTGTATGAATTAATTGATGGACTGCAAAGAATATCCAGTTATTTGCACTTTAGGGGAGAACGATTAGGCGAAACAGATAATGACTTTCTGGTTTTGCATGGCTGTGATATAGTTGATGACTTAAATGGTCTGACATTTGACAAACTGCCCAAAGCACTGCAGATCAAAATTAAAAGAAGCTTTGTGCGTATGGAAGTGATCAAAAAAGAAAGTGAGACTTCTTTAAAATATCATATGTTCAAACGCCTTAATACAGGTGGTGAGCTTTTGTCTGCCCAGGAGATTCGGAATTGTACAATAAGACTTTTGGGATCTGATGGAATTAATTTTCTGGAAGAATGTAGCAAAAATGCAGATTTCCAGGCGGTTATTAACAGAATCGCAACAGAAAAAAGAAAAACAAGATATGACCAGGAGCTTATTTTAAGATTTTTTGCTATAAAAAATGATCTTGAAAACTATAAATATCCGGTAACAGAATATTTGACCAGATATCTTGAAAAAATAACAACAGAAGAAACAAAATTTGATTATAAGAAAGAAAAAAGAATCTTTGAAGAAACCTTTAAATTCATAAATGATAATTGGGGAGAAGAAGCTTTTTCGGGAAAAACTGTTAATGGAACAGTAAGGAACGAATTTGTATTATATTATTTTGATGGTATTGCAATTTCACTTGCTTCATTGATAGACAGAATAGCCGAATATAAGAACATTAAGAACATTAAGGATATTGTGGAGTGTGTTAATAAAATCAAATATGGAACAGAACTTCAATCCTATAAGACAGGAAGTGTGAATGGTGTAAAAACCAGGATAAAGTTATTCACGGAAGGAGTGGAAAAGGTTCTTGACGGCAGATGAATTAAGAGCAGCACTTGAAACGGAATTAGCCTGGCGGCAGGAAGAACTTGCTTTTTTTAAGAATCAGTTAAATGAGGTAGAAGAAAGCAACAAAAACAAATACAGAAAAAGCCTGGTACTGATACTCTATTCGCATATGGAAGGATATATAAAAATTGGCTTGCAGACATATATTCAGTACATTAATTCACAGGGGTTAAACCGCAGAGATGTTAATACTGGATTGATGGTAGCAAGTATGCATAAAGAATTTATTGCCTATGAGAATATGGAACGAAAATCTGAGTTTTTCCGGAGAGCTTTACCGGATGATACACGTTTACATCGTTTATACAGGCGTGTTGATTTTATGGAAAAAATGGAAAACTTTAAGGAACAGGAATTGGTTATTGATGATCAGATAATCGATACGGAATCTAATCTCTGGTATATTGTATTGCAGAAAAATTTATATAAAATAGGCTTGCCTGTAGATTTATTTGATGACTATCGAAGTGATATTGATGCGTTAGTAAATCGAAGAAATTCGATAGCTCACGGAAACTTCAAATCCGGAGTGACAGATACAGAATTTTCCAATTGGGAAAGAAAAGTATCTGAAATATTAGAAGGCATAACAAGACTGCTTTATGATTATGCTAAAAACAGAAGGTATTTGGTTTCAGTATCATAACTACATAGGTTGCATATAGGCTTTCCACCGTCAAAAGAAAAGGATTGTTTTCCCCTCCCAAAGTGTTTATAATTATTAATAAAAAAACGGAGGAATTTCAATTATGGATCTTTCAACTTTAGTAAAAATGTCCAACACATACGGAAGTAATCCGGCTTATGTTCTAGCTGGTGGGGGAAATACTTCTGTCAAGGATGACACAACACTTTATGTTAAGGGCTCAGGCACACAGCTTGCCACAATCAAGGCAGAAGAATTTGTTGAGATGAGCAGAGCACGTCTGAATGAAATCATGAAAACAGAGTATCCGTCCGATGACGTGAAGCGTGAATCTGCATACCTTGCTGATGTCATGGCGGCGGTGACAGATGATGACAAGACCAAACGTCCAAGCGTAGAAGCACTGCTCCACAATTTATTTGCCTATACTTATGTACTGCATGTTCACCCGACTCTTGTCAACGGCCTGACCTGCGGAAAGGGCGCACAGGCACTTTGCGAGGAACTTCTGGGCAAAGATGTTCTCTGGATCGATATCTGCAAACCGGGATATACACTTGCACGCATCTGTTACGAGAAAATGAACGCCTACAAAGAAGAAACCGGAAAGGATGTTCAGGTTCTTCTGCTTCAGAATCACGGCATTTTTGTTGCGGCAGATACTGTGGAGGAGATTGGCGTTTTATTTGACGGCGTCATCAGTAAGTTAGAGAAACAGGTTAAAAGAACCGCTGACGTAAGCGAAGCTGTCACACCGGAGAAGGAGCAGGCTGCGCAGAAACTTTCCGAATTACTGGGACATGCAGTGGAAGTTGTGCCGGCAGCAGAAATGGACAATTTCGTAAAGGACAAAACATCAGCAGCACCGCTTCTGAAACCATTTACTCCGGATCATATTGTATACTGCGGACCATATCCGTTATTTGTAGAGAATATCGATCAGGCAAAAGAAGCACTGGACGCATTTATGAAAGAGAATGACAAAGAACCACGCCTCATTCTGGTACAGGGCGTTGGCGGCTTTATCATGGAAGATGACAAGGGAAAAGCTGCAAAAGCACAGCTCCTGGTCAAAGATGCCATCAAACTTGCAGTATATGCAGAGAGCTTTGGTGGAGCACTGCAGATGACAGATGACATTACATATTTCATTACACACTGGGAAGCAGAAGCATACCGCAGCAAGAAATAGGAGGTAAAAAACATGAGTGACATACTTGAAACAATCAAAAGCAGAAGAAGCATCCGCAAATACAAAAGCGACATGATCCCGCAGGACAAACTTGAGAAGATCATTGAGGCAGGAACCTACGCAGCAACCGGAATGGGCAAGCAGTCCCCGATCATCATCGCTGTGACAAACAAAGAACTCCGCGATAAACTTTCTGCCATGAATGCGAAGTTCATGGGTGTTGACATGGATCCGTTCTACGGAGCACCGGTCGTTCTGATCGTGCTGGCTGACAAGGCACGCCCGACATACATTTATGATGGAAGTCTTGTTATGGGAAATCTCATGCTGGAGGCAGAGGCACAGGGAATTGGAAGCTGCTGGATCCACAGAGCCAAAGAAGAATTCGAGAGCGAAGAAGGTAAAGAACTTCTCAGATCTCTTGGAATCGAAGGCGATTACGAAGGAATCGGACACTGCATCCTTGGTTATGCAGATGGTGATGCACCGAAGGCCGCACCAAGAAAAGATTCCTATGTTTATTACGTAGAATAACCCAAAATACAATACCTTACAGAAGGGGTCAGTGGTAAGATAATTTACCATTGACCCCTTTTTGTCCATTGAAAAAGGAAAGAGGCAATGAATATAATATAGGAAACAAAAATAACAGACACCTGAGGGCTTTCTTCCATTTTGAGGAATGCAGATCCGGGAAATCGGATAAAGTAATAGGGAAAGGGAAGTTAGAACAGAGGAGGAAATGATAATGAATAAGATCACACATGCAGCAGCCAAGACCGTGTTTTCAGGAGTAGTTGATTACGCACTTGGACAGGTAAACAAGAATCCTAATGAGGCATATGCAAAGATCATTGATACTGCAGAAAAACATATGAAAGATTTTCAGCTGGGCGTAAACTGGGATTATTTGAGACGAGTTGCCTGCAATCCGGAATACACACTGAACCGTTATGTGACATCGATCGTAAAGGATCTTCACCCGAATGTACTCAAGACAACACTGATGAATCTTGGATTTGAGGCTCTTTACAACGGAACCAAGACCATCCGTGAGATGAGAAAGATCCATAACTGCAACATCCCGTGGATCATCCTGATGGACCCGACCAGCGCATGTAACCTGCATTGTACAGGATGCTGGGCAGCAGAATACGGAAACAAACTGAATCTTTCTTTTGAGGATATGGATTCTATTGTAACACAGGGTAAAGAACTTGGTGTTTATTTCTACATGATGACAGGCGGAGAGCCGATGGTAAGAAAGAAAGATATCATCGAACTCTGCAGAAAACATAATGACTGTGTTTTCTTTGCATACACCAACGGTACACTGGTTGACGAAGCACTCTGTAAACAGATGCAGGAAGTCGGAAACCTGTTCCTTGGCTTAAGCGTAGAGGGTGAGCCGGACGTAAACGACATGCGTCGTGGAAACGGTGTATACAACAAAGTTATGCATGCGATGGATCTGCTCAAAGAGCACGGACTTGTATTTGGTACATCTATCTGCTACACAAGCGCAAACTACAAGAGCGTTACCAGCGAAGAGTTCATCCAGATGCTGATCGACAAAGGATGCCGTTACGCCCTGTATTTCCACTATATGCCGGTTGGAAACGCAGCTTCTGTTGATCTGCTTCTGAATCCGGAACAGCGTGTTTATGTGAAGAATCGTGTAAGAGAGATCCGTAATATGGAACACGGCCCTGGAATCTTTACCATGGACTTCCAGAACGATGGTGAATTCGTAGGAGGATGTATCGCAGGTGGAAGAAACTATTTCCATATTAATGCAAACGGTGATGCAGAACCATGCGTATTTATTCATTACTCTAATGGAAATATTCACGAGAATACAATTCTTGAGATCCTGAAACAGCCGCTGTTCATGGCTTACCATGACAACCAGCCATTCAACGACAACATGCTCCGTCCATGCCCGATGCTGGAGAACCCGGAGATCCTGCAGCGTATCGTCAAGGAGTCCGGTGCACATTCCACAGACCTTCAGTCTCAGGAAACATCGGAACATCTCTGCAGCAAGTGCGTACATTATGCAGAAGAATGGGCTCCTGTAGCAGACAAACTGTGGGAGGAAGAAAAAGCAGAGAAAGCTGCGAAGAAAGCCGCAAAAGCATAATTAATATCTGTCATCAGACAGATTATAAAAGAGCATCTTTTTACATTCCTGAGACTGGGAAGGTAAAGAGGTGCTTTTTATATTATGAGGAAGGATAACAGCATTGATAGGCACTTCCTTTTTACCAGGGAATGTATTAAAATATAGAATACTGGATGTTAAATAAACATATGAGAATAGAAAAGAGGACGAAATGAAAGCAACAAGCTGCGATTATTGTGCGAACTATGTATATGATGAAGAAAGCGAGAGTTATTTTTGCGATGTAAATCTGGATGAGGACGAATATTATCGTTTTATCAGTACAGAATACAAAGAATGTCCGTATTATCGTTCCGGTGATGAATACAAAGTAGTGCGGCATCAGATGTAGAAAAGATTGGAGCTAAAGAATGATTACAGTAGAACTGGATAATTTCAGTCTGAGAGAAATCTGTCAGTCCGGGCAGTGTTTTCGGATGAGGGAGACAGGAGAAAACACATATGAGCTGATTGCCGGAGATCAGTATCTCAAACTTACACAGGAAGGCACGATAGTAACTTTTTATTGTAGTGATGTGGAATTCCTCTGTTACTGGGTTCCATATTTTGATCTGGACGCGGACTATGCCAGATACATTGAGAGGATCAATCCACGGGATCATTATTTGAAAGAGGCAGCAGAATGTGGAAGTGGGATTCGGATCCTGCGTCAGGATCTTTGGGAGATGATCATTACATTTTTGATTTCACAGCAGAATAATATCGCAAGGATTCGGGGATGTATTGACAGATTATGTAAGCAATATGGTGAACAGAGACAGTCACAGGATGGTGTGGAATACTGGACATTTCCGACTCCGCAGCAGTTGGGTATGGCAACGGAGGAAAATCTTCGAGCACTCGGAATGGGATACCGTGCAAAATATCTGGTGGAGACAACAAGAAGCATTCTGACCGAAGAAGTTTCCCTGGAAAAAATTTACAGAATGCGCTATTATCGCAAAGCAAGACAGGAACTTATGAAACTCAGTGGTGTTGGAGAAAAGGTAGCGGATTGTATCTGCCTTTTTGCGCTTCACCATATGGATGCTTTTCCGATAGACACACATATTCGCCAGGTTCTGGATGTGCACTACAAGAGAGGATTTCCGAACCGCAGGTATCATGGCCTGCGCGGGATCATGCAGCAGTATATTTTTTATTATGAACTGACAAAATGAAGAGCAATTATGAGTGGAGAGAGAAAATGAATGACAATATGACAGAAAGTAAATATCGTGCTATTGAAGAACTTATACGAAAAGCAGGAAACAAAATGGCCGAGGCAAGACCATTAGAGACAATGATCCATCAAAAAGAAGGAATGGCAAATTTCTGTACAGATTATGACATGGAGATACAAAGATTTCTGATCAGAGGTTTCAGTGAGATTCTTCCGGAAGCTGTATTTTTTGGCGAAGAAGACACAGAGGGAAACGAGGGGGCTGGTGCACAGGGTGAATTTACTTTTTATATTGACCCGATCGATGGTACAACAAATTTTATGTTTGACTATCATCACAGCTGTATTTCTGTAGGACTTGCACATGAAGAGCAGATGATCGCCGGTTTTGTCTATCATCCGTATATTAATGAGATGTATACTGCGATTCGTGGTAAGGGAAGCTATCTCAATGGAAAACGTATCTGTCTTGAAGATAAATCCGTCACAGAAGGAATTGTGGAGTTTGGCTGTGCGAGGTATAACGAAGCAGGAATTGACTGGCTGTTTCGTGTAGTCAAAGACATGTTCCAGAACAGTCTTTCTATTCGCTGTGGTGGTTCTGCGGCCCTGGGACTGTGCCGGGCAGCATCTGGAAGCAATACTGTCTATCTGGAACTGAAACTTCAGCCATACGATTATGCGGCGGCCTCCGTGATCCTGGAAGAAGCCGGTGGCGTGATCACTCAGATCGATGGAAGTCCGATCACATTTCACGAAGGATGCTCGATCATCGGTGGTACACCGAAAGCATGGAAAGAAAGCAAAGAAGCTTTTGCGAGACTGAAAAAATAAAATGGAATAGATAAAATAAAATGCACCTGTAGCATCGGAAATGTTTGTCTGATGCAACAGGTGTATTTTATTATATTTTTATTGAAAAAGAAATATCAATAAGAACTTAAATGAGAAAAAAAGTCGATTTTAAGGTTAGAAAATTCTAACCCGAATATAGACAGTACCTGGGGTTTGTGGTATAAAATAATAGTTAGAAAAAGCTAACGGAAAGAAAGAGGAGGAAAAAGATGGCAAACCAGAAATTGTTAAAAAAGGTAGCCCCTGTTGTACTTAGTGCAGCTATGGCAATGACAAGTATGCCGACAGCGGCTATGGCGGCTGACTTTTCAGACAGCGATGTGGTTTCAGATGCTGTGGAAGTAGAGGAAACACAGGATGCGGAGGCAGATGCAGAAGTAGATATAGAGGAGTCAGACGAAGATACTGCAGATGTAGATGTGGTAGAGGATAACGAGACTGATGAAGATACTTCTGAAGAAGAACTGTTCAGTTCTGAAGTGACAGAAGATGAGTTTTCTGATCAGGTCGGAAAAGATCAGACAACAGGTGAAGCATATGTTCTTATGAACATTCCTTATGATGATTTTTACAAGGCAGAATTAAAAAATAATAATGTAAAAGTTGATGCATTTACTTCTGCTACATTAAATAAATCCAGAACAGCGGGCATGATGAATGGAAATTCAGCTTATCATGTAGACCCGAACGGAACAGATGTTACAGGTGTTACGTTTCCTGTTAAAGTAAGTGATATTTCACTTCTGAAAAACCAGAAAAAAGTAACAGACAGTGATTCTGTAACAATTACAGTTACAAACAGAGGACAGACAGCAAGCAATACTTATACAGGAAAAGATTCTCTGATTGAGAATGCTTCTTATTCCTACTATATACTGTCAGAAGCACCGAGCTATTATAAAGAACTTACTGTAAATTCTGACGGAAGTTTTTCTTTCAGTGATGTGAAGGGTGCTGAAGAGAAAACTGTCAAGACAACAGCAGAATTTACAACAGAAACTGGTTACGGTGATTATCAGCTGGATATTGACAGTGATACATTTGCATCCCTGATCAATACAAACAGTGATAAGATTTATGGAGTAACAGTTAATACGACAGATGGTACCGGATATGGTATGCGTCATCTGGAAAATATCTGGAGAGGTTATGAACTGGCATGGTGCACAGGTTTCACGACGACTGTTCATGGTGGACCTACTTCATCTGAACATTATAAATCTATGATGGGTAAGACCATTGACAGCGTCACATATTATACAGATAAAGGTATTATTACTTTCGATATCGATGACGAAAAAGTACTGGTAACAACCGGTGTGACAGCTGAAGTTGAAGGCATCCATACAACAGATACTAAAACAACAGTTGCTTTAAGCGGCGCACTTCCAAAAGACTTCAGTGCGAAATACATGGTTGATGGAACAGAAGTCGAATATAAAGCTGGAAAAATCACTGTAGGATCATTAGAAGCAGGTTCTCATACATGTGTTATCAGTGATAAAAATGGTAAATATGCACCGATCCAGGCTTCCTTCAGTGTAAAAGAAGCGAATGTGCCGGTAGTTTATGATTCTAAGAACAGTAAACTTGTAGCCGCAGATGCAGATGGTATCACAGAGGATCAGCTGGGGGCTTATATCAAAACAATTACTTCTGTTACTGTAGGAGATACAACTTATGCAGCCAGCGGAAGGGGCTCAAAAGTAATCGTCAAAGAAGATGGAACTCTGGACCTTTCAGGCCTTGAAGTGGAAGATGGAACTAAGTTTATTGTAACTTCCAGTGCATATGATGATTTTGAATTTTCTTATGCTGCATATCAGTATGTATATGCAGGACTTACCTGGGCTCAGTACTGGGCAGCAGAAGGTGTCTATGCGGCAGGCAATGCTTCTTCTTCTGATGCGAAAGACAGAAGAGGCGAAACAGACCTTGGTGCATTTGACACAGTAACAAGAGCAACTACAAACCATGGACTTCATAGAGGAAGTTTCCAGGCAGTTGCAGTGATTGAAGGAAATAAAGGCTCCTATACAGTTTCTTACTGGGAAGGAAAGAATACAGTAGTATTTGCTGATGGTAAAAAAGCTGAATATAACCGTGGTACCCTTACATTTGAAGATGGTACGACAGATGAGATGGTAGATTACAAGGTAACAGGTCTGAAATATGTTCCGGTAAAAGTAAAATCTACAGATTATGAAGCTTTCAAAAATGCTTATGCAGTAGTAGAAAAAGATGGAACTTTGACAGGTGGATTCGGAGAGATGAATCTTCAGTCATACAGTCTGACAGCAGATGTTACTGCTGATACAAATGGTCTGAAAACTGCTGTAAAAAATGAAGATGGATCATTCAGCTTCAGTGAAAGAGCAAATGGAAGTGAGTCTGGTATCAAGGATACAGCACTTAAGACAGCAGAAGGTGTAGAATATACTGTAAAACCAGGAAATGGTTCTTATGGTGAATTCCTCAGAGTAGATCTTACAGGAAACTATGGAGATCTTGGAGGTGCAATGCAGGCTGTTAAATGGACATATTATGGAAATGACAGCACTTACACAAACGCACTTCAGTCTTATGGAACAAAATTTGCAGCAGATAACTGGATGCATAAGGCTATGGGTATTCAGCTTGGTCTTACCGAGTCTCAGCGTTGCCAGCTTCCACAGGGATATGATGGAACAGGATACTGGACATTAACTGTATATGCACTTGGATATGCAGATTACACGATTCAGTTCCAGGCAACAGAAGATAATATTGCAAAACCGGCAGGTGATGCGGATTCTACTCCTCTGAAAAATATCATCGAAGAAGCAAAAGCACTTAAAGAGAGTGATTACACCCCGGAAAGCTGGGCTGCAAACTATGAGAGTATCCAGAATGAACTTCAGGAATGCGAAGAGATGCTGGAGAATATCGCAGAGCAGACACAGTATGGAGTTAACGAGCAGATCGGTCATCTGAGAGAGGCAATTGATACACTTGTAAAAGCAGAGTTCAAACTTAATGCAACTTCAGGAACACTTTATACTCAGGACAAAACATCTACAACCCTTAAGGTAACAACAAATCTGACAGGAACTGTAACATGGAAATCTGATAATGCTAAAATTGCAACAGTAAGCTCCAAAGGTGTTGTAACGGCAAAGGCAGCAGGTGTAACAACCATTACAGCAACTCTGGGCAGTAAGACTGCAACTTACAAAGTAACCGTTAAAAATGCAATGACCATCAACAAAACAGCAGTTACTGTTTATGTTGGCGGAACACCAGCTTCCTATACACTGAAAGCAACATCTGCACTTGGCGGAACTGTAAAATATACAACAAACAATAAGAATGTTGCAACAGTAAACTCCAAGGGTGTTGTAACAGCAAAGAAAGCCGGATCAGCAGTGATCACAGCCACAGCTGGAAAATGCAAAGTAACCTGCAAAGTAACTGTTAAGAACCCAGGTATTACAGTAAAAGCTGGTGCTTCTACAATTTATGTTGGCAAACAGACAAAAATTGCTGTAACAAAATTAGGAGCATCCGGAACAGCAAAATTTGCAACAAACAATAAGAACATTGCAACAGTAAACTCCAAGGGTGTTGTAACAGCGAAGAAAGCCGGAACAGCAGTGATCACAGTTACAGTAGGAAAATACAAAAAAACCTGCAAAGTAACTGTTAAGAATCCAAGTATCACAGTAAAAGCTGGTGCTTCTACAATTTATGTTGGCAAACAGACAAAAATTGCTGTAACAAAATACGGAGTATCCGGAACAGCCAAATTTACAACAAGCAATAAGAGCATTGCAACCGTAAACTCAAAAGGTGTTGTAACAGCAAAGAAAGCCGGAACAGTTAAGATCACAGTTCAGGTTGGTAAATACAAAAAGGTAGTAACTGTCAAAGTAAAAGCAGCTTCTCTGAAACTTGCAAAGACAGCAGCAACCATCAACAAAGGTAAAACAACTACCATCAAAGTAAGTGCAGTTCCAAGTGGAAAAGTAACTTACACAAGTAACAATACCAAAGTTGCAACTGTAACTTCCAAGGGCGTTGTAAAAGGCGTTAAGAAAGGAATAGCAGTGATCACGGTTAAATGCAACGGCATGACAGCGAAATTCAAAGTAACTGTAAAATAAAAAGTTATAAAGTCAGTACAGAAGACGGGGGCCGTTTTTAACAGCCCCTGCTTTTGTACGTTGTGAAACAATACAGGAGGAACTATGAAAAGACAGGACAAAAAGAATTATATGAAGCTCCTTCCGGCAGCCGCAGTGATCGCTGCGGTAACTGTGACCGGTGTTCAGGGTAAGACCGGAAGCACACAAAAAGTACAGTCAGAAAGTGCAGATGTCAAAGATGCAGAAGAGCTGACGGGATTACTTACGACAGCTTATTCTTATGATGAATTTTCAGATGGCACTTCTTCATCAAAAAAATCTGGTACTGCTTCGAAAAAGGCAAAGAAAAGTGGCATCAAAAAAGGAACAGCAAAGACACTTCCTGATGAATCACAGAAAACCACGGCAACAGGTCAGGGAAGTACTTCTACACCGACAACTTCTATTCCGGAGGGTGGCTACAAAGACGGAACTTACCAGGGAAGTGGAACTGGATTTGGCGGTACGATCACCGTGCAGGTAACAATCGCTGATGGAAAGATAGCCGCTATTGATATCTTAAGTGCTTCCGGTGAAACTTCCTCTTATTTTGCTTCTGCACAGGGGGTTATCAGTAAAATAATCTCCGGTCAGACACCAAATGTAGATGCTGTCAGCGGAGCTACTTATTCTTCAAATGGAATTATCCAGGCAGTGCAGAATGCGCTGTCCCAGGCTGCCAATGACAGCACTGTAGTCAGTACAACTCCAACACCGACTGCAACACCGACACCAAAGCCAACTTCCATTCCAAAACCGGCTGCCAATACAACATACAAAGATGGAACTTACAGTGCAGAGGCAGAAGGCTTTGATGGAGCGGTCAAAGTGACGATCACCATCAAAAATGGAAAGATCACAAAAATCACAAATACAAACACAGATACCAAAGAATACTTCAGTAAGGCATGGTCCAAGATCCAGCCTGCGATCCTTAAAAAACAGGGTGTATATGGCGTAGATACCGTAAGTGGAGCAACTTTCTCTTCCAATGGTATCCTGGAAGCTACTCAGAAAGCACTGGCAAAGGCAGAGACAACTGCAAAACCGACTGCGAAGCCAACAGATGCTCCGACTCCGACAGAAGGACCGGCACCGACAGTAACCCCAGATACTCCGGTTTCAGAATATCAGGATGGAACTTATACAGGAAAGGCAAGAGGATATTCAGGATTTGTTACGATCACGCTGACGATCAAAGATGGCAGGATTACGGAAATCGCAAATACGAATACAGATACCGGATCATATTTCAGAAAAGCATGGAAAGTATTACAGCCTGCAATTCTGGAAAAACAGTCTGCAGATGGAATTGATACTGTAAGTGGGGCAACCTATTCCTCAAGTGGTATTCTTGGCGGCGCACAGCAGGCACTGGAGAGTGCAAAGATTACAGAAACCCCGACAGAAACACCAACTCCGACAATTACACCGGAAGTATCTGTCACACCAACTCCGGCACCGACAATGACCCCGGAAGCTACGCCGACCCCGGAACCGACTGCTGTTCCAACAGAGATTCCAACTCCGGAACCGACAGAAGAACCGGCTGGAAAATACAGAGATGGAACTTATACAGGAAGCGGATCCGGAAATTATGGAGCGGGAAGCGTGACAGTAACAGTTACTATCTCCGGAGGACAAATTGTTGAGGCATCTTATGGAACACTTGATGATGAAGGATATTTTGATGAAGCATGGAATTCTATTTATAATCAGGTAATGGGAAGTCAGTCAGCCGATGGTCTGGATACCGTATCTGGAGCAACATTTTCCTCACAGGGCATTATTCAGGCGTTTCAGAATGCACTGAGCCAGGCTCAGAATTAACACATATTAAAAAATAATCAACAGGAGTAACGAGAAAAAATGAAATACCATAGTTTTTATATGCGAGTTCTGTGCCTGATCCTGATCATCGGCGCAGTCCTGGGCTATAACTTCATGCAGAAAAATGATACACAGGCACAGGAGATCACAGAACTTACAGATCGTGTGAGCGCACTGGAGGAGCAGCAGAAGGAAATGCTGACGGCCCTCGAAGATGCAGCCAAAGCGCAGGAGGAAGCCAAGGCAGCCGCTGCAGCAAACGCTTCCTCACAGGAAACATCTGGCAATGATACAGCCGCAGACAGCAGCGATGCAGAATCCTCTGATGCAGACAACGTATACAAGGACGGAACTTACACAGGCGAAGCGCAGGGATTCGGTGGAACCATTCAGGTTCAGGTAACACTTACCAGCGATGAGATCACTGATATTCAGGTGACAAGCGCACCGGGTGAAGATTCTGCTTATCTCTCACAGGGCGAGGGCGTTATCAGCTCTATCCTCTCCGCGCAGAGCACAGATGTTGACACCATTTCCGGAGCAACCTTCAGCTCTACCGGAATCATCAATGCAGTTGTAGATGCATTAGGAAAGGCGGAAAACTGATGAAAAAAAGGCAGAGAAAAGTCCGTCTGATCCGGGCTGCCATACAGCTTATATTTTTCATTGTGGCGCCGGCACTTTTTTCCACCGCATTTGCGGGAGTTAAGTCCATTTTTCAGGCGATCGCGGCAGGGCAGCCAGTGACATGGAACTCCTTCCTTGATGTTACAGGCGCACTGCTTCTGATCACGGTACTGTTCGGAAGACATTTCTGCGGATATGCGTGTGCCTTTGGCTCCCTGGGAGATGTCATGTACGAGCTGACACTGTTTATCCGCCAGAAAGTTTTTCATAAAAAAGGCAGACATGGATATCCGGAAAAAGTGGTCCGTTATCTGCAGAAAGTGAAATACGTTCTTCTGGCATTTATCCTTCTTTCCATTCTGACCGGCTGGTACTCAAATTTCCAGGGAATGAGTCCATGGGATGTATTTTCCATGCTGACAGCGCGGAAGCTGCCGAATGCTTCCTACAAGATCGGAATCATCTTACTTGTGCTGATCTTGATCGGTATGTGCACGCAGGAGCGTTTTTTCTGCCAGTTCCTGTGTCCGATGGGCGCAGTCTTCGCAATGATGCCGATCCTGCCGTCTGCACTGTTTAAAAGGGACCGTTCCAAATGCCCGGCAAAATGCGGACTCTGCAAGAAACGCTGCCCGGCTCATCTTGATATCGACGGCGATACTCCTCTTTCCGGCGAATGTATCTGTTGTCATGCATGCGAGGCAACCTGTCCGCGCAAGAATATCCAGATCGGACAGGAAGTGGAAGACCCGAAGGAAGAAACAGTAGTTTCAAAAGGACCAGTGAAGCGAGAGAAAAATACTACTGTTTCAAAATGATTGTGAACAGTAACAAGTTAATAATATATAACTTGCCGCAAAAACAAAACTGTGGTAAGATATTATTGAAAATCAAAACGCATTCGTTGTATGGTACAGCGGATGCGTATTTCGGTTATAAAGGAGAAATATATGCATAATTTTCATAAAAAAATCGCCTGTGCACTGACAGGTATGGTGATCTGTAGTACAATCATGGGAGCAGTGCCGGTTCTGGCAAAAGATGCAGAGAAATATACAAATACAGACTTTGCGATGGATACCGTAGTTTCTGAGACGCTGTATACAACAGGGGATGACCTGAATGCAGAAATCGGAAACAAGCTTCGGGAGATCGAAAGCGGGCTTCTGTCCTGGACAGATGAGGACTCCCAGATTTCGAAGCTGAATGCAGCAGCGGGGGAGACAACGGAAGTTTCCGATGAGCTTGCCGGTTATCTTGCACAGATCGAGCAGCTTGCCGGCGATTCTAATGGAGCCTTCGATCCGACACTTGGCAAGGTGATCCGTCTCTGGGATATCGACGGCGAGGACCCGCATGTGCCGGAACAGTCCGAACTTGATGCACTTCTTAAGGATGTTGGCTGCCAGAAGGTGACTCTGGACGGGAACAAAGTCACCCTGGCAGAGGATACCACTCTGGACCTGGGCGCGGTTGGTAAGGGAATTGGCTGCGATGTGATCTCAGAATTTCTCAAAGACCAGAAAGATGTCGATGGAATGATCCTGAACCTGGGTGGCAGCAGTGTCATGGCTTACGGTCGGAAACCGGACGACTCCCCATGGAAAGTAGCAGTCACTGACCCGCGAGATACAGAAGGTGATTACCTCGGTGCGATCACGATTGAAGGTGGAGAGTTCCTTTCTACCTCTGGTGATTATGAGAAATATTTCATGGAAGATGGCAAACGCTACCACCACATCCTGGATCCGAAGACAGGCTACCCGGTATGGAACGGATTAGATTCCGTGACGATCGTCTGCGGCAATGGACTTCTGGCAGACGGGCTCTCCACCGCATGTTTTGTCCTCGGAATGGATGATGCAATGGAGTTACTGGAGAAGTATGATGCAGATGCAATGTTTGTGGATGAAGACAAGAATATCTATCTGACTTCCGGAATGAAAGAACGCTTCGAGCTCATGAAGAACACCTACACCGTACACTAAAATCGAATTCGCTTCAAAACCTCACTTGTCAGCGTCCCAATCAGCAATCCCGTGATTACCCCGGAGATCAACAACGCCGGTGCATAATAGATCAGCCCGGACGTCATCGTGATCAGACCCGCAATGATAAGCTGCCCGATATTATGTGAAACACCACCGGCAACGCTTATCCCAAGAATGCTGAAGCCGGATTTTTTCTTCATAAAAGTCATGACCGTGAGGCTCAGCGCAGCCCCGGCGAGGCTGTAGAGGATGCTGAACAGGTTTCCAAACATAAACCCGATCACAACGATCCTTACAGCGGAGACAAGTGCCGCTTCCTTCCACGTATATTTTTCAAGGATAAAAAGTACCGCAAGGTTCGCAAGTCCAAGCTTCATCCCCGGGATCCCCGCAAAAAACGGGATCAGCGATTCCACATAGCCAAAGATGATCGCAACTGCGGCAAACAGCCCTAGATTGGCAATTTTTTTCTGGTTCATAATATTTTCCTTTGTAAAGTAGAATAAGGGTCAGACAACAGTATCAAATTCCGGCGAAGTCTCATCGGAACCGGAGCCCTTTTCCCCTTCGATCACAACTTTGTTCGGCAGGCAGACGATCGTTCCGCCGGTGCTGTCAACGGCTTTCTGCTTCAGGCAGAGATGGTCCGGACAGTCGGCTTCGATCATTTTGACCTCGCCGTTTTTTATTTCACATACATTGGTATCACCGATGGAGATCACCTGGTCTTTCGAAAGAGAATACGTGCCATATTCCTCGCCATTCACCGTGATCCGGATCGACCCGTAATGCCCCTGACGGACCAGATACATCCCGGCCCACAGAACCAGGGCGAACACCACGATACTAATGATAAAAGTCAGTTCTTTTTTCTTCAAATACAGATACCTCAGTTTCTGAGAGATGCTATTTACAAGTTCTCATATAAAGTCAATCATAGCATATCTATCCGCCGATGACAAGCAGAAGTTAGCAATAACGAACAGGACAAAAATTACCAAAATTCTGGACATATTTTGTTTATTAAAAATTCATTGTTTTCCCCCTGTGAAAGTGGTAAAATAGAGAAGATGTGACGTTAAGGTACTAAGTAAACCATAACGTGTGACTGCCGGGCAGACTTGAAGCCATGAGCAGAGGTGACAGATGCGGGATCATCCGCAGGAAATACAGAGAATAACAAGAATAAAGACAAACAGGAGTAAAGTATGAATATATTTTCAAAAGTATTCGGGACACGTAGTGAACATGAGGTAAAGAGAATCATGCCGCTGGTAGAGAAAACAGAATCTCTTCGCCCGGAAATGCAGAAATTAACAGATGAACAGCTGAGAGACAAGACCAGAGAATTCCGTAAACGTCTGGATGAGGGAGAGACACTGGATGATCTTCTTCCGGAGGCTTTTGCAGTTGTTCGTGAAGGTGCGAAACGAGTTCTTGGTATGGAGCATTACCGTGTACAGATCATCGGTGGTGTCATTCTCCATCAGGGACGTATCGCAGAGATGAAGACTGGTGAAGGTAAGACCCTCGTATCCACCCTTCCTGCATACCTGAATGCCCTCGAAGGCAAGGGTGTCCATATCGTAACTGTCAACGACTACCTGGCAAAACGAGATGCTGAGTGGATGGGTAAAGTCCATGAGTTCCTCGGACTGACCGTAGGCGTTGTCCTCAACGACATGAAACCGGAAGAGCGCCGTGCAGCATACGGATGCGACATTACTTATGTAACAAACAACGAACTTGGATTTGATTACCTTCGTGACAACATGGTTATCTACAAAGAGCAGCTTGTACAGAGAGATTTGCACTACTGCATCATCGATGAGATCGACTCCGTCCTGATCGACGAGGCACGTACACCTCTTATCATTTCCGGACAGAGCGGCAAATCCACCAAACTTTACGAAGTATGCGATATCCTGGCACAGCAGCTTGAGCGTGGTGAAGCCAGCCATGAGATGACCAAGATGGCAGCTATCATGGGCGAAGAAGTTGTCGAGACCGGTGATTTCGTTGTCAATGAGAAGGACAAGATCGTCAACCTCACCGAGCAGGGTGTCAAGAAGGTTGAGAAATTCTTCAATATCGAGAACCTGGCAGATCCGGAGAACCTGGAGATCCAGCACAATATCATCCTTGCACTCCGTGCACACAACCTGATGCACAAGGATCAGGATTACGTAGTTAAGGATGACGAGATCCTGATCGTAGATGAGTTTACCGGACGTATCATGCCGGGACGCCGTTATTCTGACGGACTTCATCAGGCGATCGAAGCAAAAGAGCATGTTAAGGTCAAGAGAGAGAGCAAGACTCTTGCTACCATCACATTCCAGAACTTCTTCAACAAGTATGACAAGAAGGGTGGTATGACCGGTACAGCACTTACCGAGGAAAAAGAATTCCGTGATATCTACGGAATGGACGTTGTAGAGATCCCGACTAACAGACCGGTACAGCGTAAAGACCTCGAAGATGCCGTATACATGACAAAGAAAGAGAAATTCAACGCAGTCGTAGAGGCTGTTAAAGAAGCATATGCAAAGAAACAGCCGGTACTGGTTGGTACGATCACCATCGAGACTTCCGAGCTCATCAGCAAGATGCTCCGCCGCGAGGGAATCCCGCACAAAGTCCTGAATGCGAAGTTCCATGAACTTGAGGCAGAGATCGTTGCACAGGCAGGTCAGTCCGGTGCCGTTACCATCGCGACCAACATGGCAGGTCGTGGTACCGATATCAAGCTCGATGATGTTGCAAGAGAAGCCGGCGGTCTCAAGATCATCGGTACAGAGCGTCATGAATCCAGACGTATCGATAACCAGCTCCGTGGACGTTCCGGTCGTCAGGGAGATCCGGGTGAATCCCGTTTCTACATCTCTCTTGAGGATGACCTGATGCGTCTGTTCGGTTCTGAGCGACTGATGAAAGTATTTACATCTCTCGGTGTTGCAGAGAATGAGCAGATCGAGCACAAGATGCTTTCCAATGCGATCCAGAAGGCTCAGGAGAAGATCGAGTTCAACAACTTCGGTATCCGTAAAAACCTTCTCGATTACGACCAGGTAAACAACGAGCAGCGTGAGATCATTTATGCAGAGCGTCGTCAGGTACTGGATGGAGAGAACATGCGCGATGCCATCTACAAGATGATTACGGATATCGTAGACAGCACTGTAGATATGTGCTTCTCCGATGATGTAGATTCCGAAGAGTGGGATCTGGATGAGTTCAACACAGCACTGCTCCCGATCATCCCGATCAAGGCTTTGACTAAGGAAGACGTCAAGGGCAGGAAGAAAGATGAGATCAAGCACGAAATCAAAGAAAAAGCTGTCAAACTCTACGAAGCCAAAGAAGCAGAGTTCCCGGAAGCAGAGCAGCTTCGTGAACTGGAACGTGTCGTTCTCCTGAAATGCATCGACAGCAAGTGGATGGATCACATCGATGACATGGAGATCCTTCGTCAGGGTATCGGTCTTGTAGGATATGGCCAGAGAGATCCGGTTGTTGAGTACAAGATGAGTGCTTACGAGATGTTCAACAACATGATCAGCGCGATCCAGGAAGATACTGTCCGTATGCTGTATCATGTAAATGTAGAGCAGAAGGCAGAGCGTGAGCAGGTTGCCAAGGTTACAGGAACCAACAAGGATGATTCCTCTGCAAAAGCTCCTGTTCAGCGTAAAGAAGACAAGGTTTATCCGAACGATCCATGCCCGTGCGGAAGCGGCAAGAAATACAAACAGTGCTGCGGACGTAAATTAATGAAAGCATAATAGAGCAGATGATCGGTGGAGGTGCTTCTGGCACTTCCACCGATATGCGTGCAATAAGAAAGCTGCACTTACCGAGATGATCTCGGCGAGTGCAGCTTTTTGCATAGGTGATATTTGATTTTTCAATATCAGAGAGTTTATTTTCCAGCTTTTACTCTGCGGGCATCTTTTTTTGCTTCCAGGTTGGAAACGACCATAGTGCAGGCAGCATCACCGGTGATGTTGACAGTGGTACGTCCCATATCAAAGATACGGTCAACACCGGCAACAAGTGCGATACCATCGACCGGAAGACCTACAGAAGTAAGCACCATCGCAAGCATGACCATACCGGCACCAGGCACACCAGCAGTTCCGATAGAAGCGAGGGTTGCTGTGAGCACGATAGTCAGCATCTGAGAAAGTGTCAGATGGATTCCGTAACAGGATGCGATAAAGATCGCACAGACACCCTGATAGATCGCGGTACCGTCCATATTGATGGTTGCACCGAGCGGAAGTACGAAGGATGCGATCTCACGTTTGGCACCAAGTTTCTCAGTACACTCCAGGTTGATCGGCAGGGTTCCTACAGAAGAAGCACTGGAGAATGCAAACATGATCGCCGGGAGCATGCCCTTGAAGAACTTCAGAGGACTTACACCGCCAAGGGTTCCGACTGTCAGTGAATAAACAACTACAGCGTGTACAACATAGCAGATGTAAGCAGCGAGAAGTACCATAGCCAGAGAACCGATGATCGCCGGACCGTTGGCTGCGATAACAGGACACAGCAGGCAGAAGATACCGATCGGGGACAGCTTCAGGATCATTTCCATACATTTCATAAAGATCTCGTTCAGATCATTGAATGCATTTACAACGCGGACGTTTTTCTCACCGACGAGGATGATCGCAAAACCAAGGATGATCGCCATTACGATAACCTGGAGCATGTTTGCCTCAACCATCGGGGAAACAAAGTTGGATGGAAAAATATTTACCAGTGTATCCATGAAGGAAGTTGCCTCAGCAGCCTCATAGGACAAATCTGTGGTAGCGACTACAGGAAACAGTCCTTTGAACAGGTTACCACCGGTAAGACCGATCGTAACAGCAAATGCAGTTGTGCACAGGTAAAAAACAACTGTTTTGAGACCGATAGATCCGACCTTCTTGATATCACTCATGGAGATGATACCGCACATGATGGAAAACAGTACGATTGGAACGACGATAAACTTGATCAGGTTCAGGAAAATCGTTCCAAATGGTTTGATGTAAGATTCGGCGAAGCTGGCATGGCTCTGCATCAGAAGACCAGCAATGATCGCCAGGACCAGTGCAATAAAAATCTGCATGGCCAGGGACATTTTTTTCTTTTCTTTCATTATTAATCCTCTCTTTCTCTCCCTTTTGTACAGGTTTCGGGTATAAAAAAAGGCATCACAAATAAACGCAATGCCTTTATCGCCATCACCTGACAATTCATTGTATCATATGTACAAAAAAGATACAATACAGAGTCGAAAATTGGCTAAATTTGTATTTGCTGTCCACAGCAGCTAATCAGAAGAACTTCGCGATCGCATCCAGTTCCTTGCGTGGCGGGCGGGCAGGAGATTCGGCTGCCTTGCCGACTGCGATAACAGACACAACAGTTTCTGTATCTGGAATATCAAGGAGTTCGCGGAGTTTATCAGATTCACGGAGTCCCATGATCAGAGTGGAAAGTCCGAGGTCTTCTGCCTTGAGGATCAGGTTTTCATTCTGCAGACCAAGGTCATAGCATCCCCATCCGTTTCCAAGTTCATTGTCAGCTGTGCCATCCTTCTGGAAACCGGCGCGGTCATGTACGAAGGTTGTTACGATCAGCGCAGCATTCTCAGATTTACCCGCATTTCCCGCACCCGGAAGGCAGGTTGCACGGATCTTGTCGACTATTTCTCTGGAAAGAACACAGTAGTAACGTCCTGTCTGAGAGTTTTTCCAGGA
>CAKRXU010000041.1 GCA_934424575.1 uncultured Blautia sp. | reverse complement strand
ATTACTTGCGTAAATTCGATGGACGCGTCTTATATCCCCGTAGCTAAAGCAAGGGGTTTTACGACGCATTGGATAAAGTTTTTCCATTTCAGCACCAATTGCTGCCCCATCGGCAATTGCACAGGTTTCCTCTTTCATGCCGCACAGTAAAGAATATAGTTTTGTTTTTCCTCCAGCGGACTCACATTCTATATCGCTTTCTTGTGTAACATCTTTGAAAAATTCATATCCTGAATTTGAATCTTCCACTACAATATGTTTCGGTTCAATTGGAAAGTGTTCTACTTCAGAATATATCTTATACAATTGCTGGTATACCTGTTTCGTGTTTTGATACTTTCCAGAAGAATATATGCCATAAATTTCCTCAACACTATATGGAAGATTATAGAGACTTTCTCTTGTAATAATAACAAAATAATTATCTGAATTTTTTACCGCAGAAGCAAACTGCTCCGTACGAATAAAAGCATTTTCTTCATCTGTAAACAAAATATACCCGGAAATATTTTGAAGAATTAATTGCCAGTCAGCACCTTCAAGGATTCTACATGGAGCATCGCATACCACATCAACCCCGCTGGAGACTCCCAAGTTAGCATACTGTCTAATCATATTTATTAATGTAGTTTTCCCTGTAGCACTATCACCTTTGATAATTGTAATATTGCGTTTTATCTCAAACTCATAATGTAATTTATTATTTTTTACAACTACTTTATGTTTACCTTTCATTCACTATCCCCTAGACATATTCTCCAGCAACATCCAAAAATTCCTGCATATTATGAACAATCTGATCTGTATTTAATATTCTTGCTTCGAATTTTCTTTCTCCAAAGTCCATAATATGTCGAAGGTTTATTGTCAGATTCTTATCTTCCGCAATCTTCAATATCCATTTTGAACAGTTATCTCCACAAACAGAGGCATTAAACACCCGATCATTTTCATCAAATGCCATCAGTATTAATGTTTTTACGCCCCCGGACAATTCCTTTGGAGATATTGGTCCCAAAACAGGACTCTCTATCAGATGAGTGCCTATTACTGTAGATTTGTCTACATCAGCAATCATTTCCCCCGCCAAAGGATTCGTTAACCATTCATCTTCATACATGTTATCAAAATATGTCGGAGGATGGTATATCGCCTCTGGCATATCTCCTAAATAAATACTTAACATTTTTCCGCTCCATATTCTGCTTTTTCTCTATATCATTATAAGCGCATTATACATAAATACACAATGAAATTTTTTCGACAATTTTGGCAATAACAAAAGAGACCAGAAATAAATCCAGTCTCTTTATATATTCTACTATTCTCTTATCTTAGTACAGTTTCGCACCAGCCGGGATATGGTTATCAACCATCAGAAGATGAAGTTCTTCATCCTCAGAATCCTTCAGGTTATTTACTGCGGAAAGCAGCATACCACAGGACTCGATTCCCATCATTTTACGTGGTGGCAGGTTTGTAATAGCAATAAGTGTCTTGCCTACCAGTTCTTCTGGCTCATAGTAAGCGTGGATTCCGGAAAGAATTGTACGGTCTGTGCCTGTTCCGTCATCCAGTGTGAACTGAAGGAGTTTCTTGCTCTTCGGAACTGCAACACACTCTTTAACCTTAACTGCTCGGAAATCTGACTTGCTGAATGTATCGAAATCAACTGCTTCTTCAAACAGTGGCTCAATCTTTACATTAGAGAAGTTGATTTTCTCGTTCGGAGTGAAGAATCCGTTGTTATCATTAGCAGCCGGAGCTTCGTCAGCATCTGCTTTACCTGTGCTCTTGTCGGAGTCAAGGCTCTTCATCGTCGGGAACAGAAGTACGTCTCTGATTGCCTGGCTGTCTGTCAGGAGCATAACCAGACGGTCGATTCCGTATCCGATACCACCTGTAGGCGGCATACCGATCTCCAGTGCGTTCAGGAAGTCTTCATCTGTGTGGTTTGCTTCCTCATCGCCTGCGTCAGCAAGGGCATCCTGTGCTTTGAAACGCTCTCTCTGATCGATCGGATCGTTCAGCTCGGAGTATGCGTTGCACATTTCCCATGTGTTGATGAAAAGTTCGAAACGCTCTACCTTAGTAGGATCAGAAGGTTTCTTCTTTGTCAGCGGAGAAATCTCGATCGGGTGATCCATGATGAATGTCGGCTGGATCAGCTCTTTCTCACAGTATTCTTCGAAGAAGAGGTTGATGATGTCACCTTTCTTATGACGCTCTTCATATTCAATATGATGCTCAGCAGCAAGCTTCTTAGCTGCTTCATCATCTGCTACTTCGTCAAAGTCGATTCCTGCATATTTCTTGATCGCATCGTTCATGGTCAGACGCTCAAACGGCTTGCCAAGGTCGATCTCGATACCATTGTAGGAAATCTTTGTGGAACCACAAACCTTCTCAGCCAGATAACGGAACATGGACTCTGTCAGTTCCATCATTCCCTCATAATCTGTATATGCCTGATAAAGCTCCATCAGAGTGAATTCCGGGTTGTGACGGGTATCAACACCCTCGTTACGGAATACACGGCCGATCTCATAAACTCTCTCAAGACCACCAACGATCAGTCTCTTGAGGTAGAGTTCCAGAGAAATACGAAGTTTAACATCTTCGTTCAGTGCATTGTAATGTGTCTCAAACGGTCTTGCAGCAGCACCACCTGCGTTGGAAACCAGCATTGGTGTCTCAACTTCCATGAAGTCACGTCCTGCAAGGAAGTTACGGATTTCTTTCAGGATCTGAGAACGTTTGATAAATACTTTCTTGCTGTCCTGATTCATGATAAGGTCTACATATCTCTGACGATAACGTGTATCTGTATCTGTCAGTCCGTGGAATTTCTCCGGAAGGATCTGTAAACTCTTGGATAACAGAGTCATTTTCTCTGCGTGGATAGAAATCTCACCTGTTCTTGTTCTGAAAGCAAAACCTTCCAGTCCAAAGATATCACCGATATCAGATTTCTTGAAATCTGCATAAGATTCTTCTCCGATCGCATCTCTTGCTACATAGACCTGAATATTGCCCTGCAGGTCCTGGATATTACAGAAAGAAGCTTTACCCATGACACGCTTGAACATCATACGTCCGGCGATAGCTACATGGATCGGGCTTGCATCCATGATCTCTCTTCTTTCTTCATAGTCCTTCTTGAGAACTTCTCTTGCCTGTGCTTCCTCAAGACCTTCCACATCCGGAGTCTTGCGGTCCTTTAAGAGCTCTGCCTCATGTGCTTCGTAGAGTTCTTTTACCTCAAGTGAATGATGTGTCTGGTCAAATTTTGTGATCTGAAACGGGTCCTTGCCATTTGCCTGCAGGTCTGCAAGCTTTTCACGACGAACCTTCAGCAACTGGTTTGTATCCTGCTTCTTCTGCTCTGCCACTTCTTTGGCCTCCTTCTGTCTTTTGCTTGATTATTAGATGTTTCTCTGGATCTCCAGAACTTTGTATTTCATGATTCCCATTGGCATTTCTACTTCTACAACATCGCCTGTATGGGCACCGATCAGGGCTTTTCCTACAGGAGATTCGTTGGAGATCTTACCTTCCAGGCTGTTAGCCTCTGTAGAACCAACAATCTTTAATTCCATATCTTCTTCGAATTCATAGTCGTGTACTTTGACTTTACATCCGACACTGATTCTGTCAAGATCAACTTCGTCCTCTACAACAACTTCTGCGTTCTTGAGGATCTTCTCGATCTCTTCGATACGAGCCTCGATATCTCTCTGCTCGTCCTTTGCAGCATCGTACTCAGCGTTCTCAGAAAGGTCACCCTGTTCTCTCGCTTCTTTGATCTTCTCTGCTACTTCTTTTCTTTTGACAACTTTTAAATCGTGCAGTTCGTCTTCCAGTTTCTTAAGACCTGCATATGTTAATAAATTCTTCTTTTCTTCCATGATCCTTACACCCTTTCAAAATAGACGGATATTCATTGGATATATACTCCCAGAACAATCATACCGCAAAAAGGGCAGACTTATTCTAGGATATTCACAATTCCTGTATTATACCGAAATCTATATGCCTTGTCAAGCGTAAAACAGTTGTATTTTCCTGCGATTTCAGGCGATTTCGGGCGTTATTTACCGTTTCTCTTTTTACCTGTTTTCCAGCTCATGATCCAGCAGCTTCTCAAGTTCTTCATAGCTGCTCACCAGATTGGAATCCCGCCTCAGTCCGGCACTGTGTCTCATCCCTGATGTGTACCATGCGATATGCTTACGCATCTCACGGATTCCCGTGAATTCACCTTTCAGTTCGATCTGCATTCTTGCATGGCGGAGGATCATTTTGCGGATCTCATCCCAGGATGGTCTCGGGAGAAGTTCTCCTGTGGTAAAATAATGGTTCATCTCTCGGAAGATCCACGGATTTCCTCTTACGGCACGGCCGATCATAATGCCATCACAGCCAGTTTCTTTTACCAGGGCTTCGGCTTTCTCTGGTGAGTCCACATCACCGTTTCCGATGACAGGGATCGACACGGCTTCCTTTATCCTGCGGATTGTGTCCCAGTCCGCCTCACCGGCATAGTACTGCTGCCTTGTTCTTCCATGGACTGCAACTGCTGCCGCACCGGAATCTTCGATGATCTTTGCAATCTCTACAGGATCTACCGGATATCCTTCAAAACCAATGCGGATCTTCGCTGTGACCGGTTTCTTTACTGCGTGAGAAACTTTGGTCACGATCTCACGGATCAGTTCCGGATTTTTGAGAAGTGCAGAGCCCTCTCCATTATTGACTACCTTCGGAACCGGGCATCCCATGTTGATGTCCAGAATATCAAAAGGCTGTTCCTCAATGCTCTTTGCAACCTCTGCCATCAGATCCGGTTCGCTTCCAAAAATCTGCATGGAAACAGGATGTTCTGCCGGGTCGATCTGCATGAGAGAAATTGTATTTTTGTTATGGAAAGAAATCGCCTTCGCGCTGACCATCTCGGTACACAGAAGTCCTGCACCCTGTTCTTTGCATAACAAACGGAATGGCAGGTCTGTCACGCCTGCCATCGGAGCCAGGATAAATGGATTCTGCATTTCAACCTGGCCAATTTTCCACTGCATCTTCATAATTTACTCCTCGTTATCCACATGTTCCACAGATTCTTCCATATCTTCTCCGAGGAAAAATACACGATAGTACATCTCAAGAGATTCCAGGAGCTCTCTCTTCTCTGACTGAAGCTGTTTGATCTTCAGGACACTTCCAATTTCGTCATATCTGAAATCAGAATCCGTCGCTTCTGTCTTGAACTGCAGATTTCCGTTCTCATCAAACTCCAGTGTCAGGATTCCGCCGACATCTGCTGTATACAGTACACACATAACCTGCAGTTCCTGCTTGATCGTTTCCGGAAGGGATGCGAAATCCTGATTGAAATAATATTTCTGCTCATAGGCACTTGCGCCGCAGAGCACAACATTTTCCTGATACATAAAATATATAACTCCTTATAAATAAAATATCATACGTAACTGTAAAGTCCTCTTACGGAGACTTCTCCTGAGCATACCTTTCGGATCGCGCCGTCTGCGACTTTTACCAGAAGTTCGCCCTCTCTGTCGATTCCGATTGCGATTCCTTCATACGGGTTCAGCTTGTCCAGGATACGCACCGGCTGACTTCTGTTTGCCAGCATTGCATTATAGTCATCAAGCATAAGAGACAGATCACAGGTTTTTACAAACTTCTCGTAGTTCTTCTCGAATTTCTCCATGATCAGCCCGATCACACGGTTTCTGTCGTATTTCTTTCCAGTTTCCAGATAGAGAGAAGTTGCCTTGTCTTTGAGGTCGTCCTGGATCTCCTCCAGATTTACATTGATTCCGATACCAATGATCACCTCTCGGATCTTTCCGTTTTCGAGGCCCATTTCTGTCAGGATCCCGCAGATTTTTTTGCGGGAAACGACAACATCATTCGGCCATTTGATGGAAACTTCGACATCCAGTTCCTTTACTGCCTGCGCCACGCTCAGCCCCATGACAAGTGTCAGCATGGAGGCATACTGTGGCTCAAACTCAGGTCTCAGAAGGATAGACATCATAACAGAACTTCCTTCCGGGGCTGTCCAGCGTCGTCCGAGGCGGCCCTTGCCTGCTGACTGGAATTCGGCAACTGCCAGCGTTCCATGCTCAGCATCTTCTTTTGACATACGCTTGCACCATTCATTTGTAGAATCTGTTTCTTTCGCAAAATGGACGGTTTTGCCCGCCCATTTTGTGTGTATCTCATTTGAAATTGTTTCTTTTGAATATACAGTATTTATCATTTGTTCTCCGGCTCTCCAAGAGTAGCTACCATAACTGCTTTGATCGTATGCATACGGTTCTCAGCCTCGTCAAATACATGGGACTGCTCAGATTCAAATACTTCATCTGTAACTTCCATGTCTGTCAGGTTGAAACGCTCGCCCATTTCCTTACCGATCTTTGTCTTGAGGTCATGGAATGCAGGCAGGCAGTGGAGGAAGATTGCTTTTTCTCCGGCGTTTTTCATGACGTCTTTTGTTACTTTGTATGGAGTCAGTTCTCTGATACGCTCTTCCCATACTTCGTCCGGCTCACCCATGGATACCCATACATCTGTGTAGATAACATCTGCATCCTTGGTTCCTGCTTCAACATCCTCTGTCAGAGTGATGCTTCCGCCGGAAGCTTCTGCGTATGTCTTGCAAAGATCTACAAGTTCCTGATTCGGGAAGTATTTCTTTGTTGTGCATGCAACGAAGTGCATTCCCAGTTTGGAGCATGCGATCATCAGTGAGTTACCCATGTTGTAACGGGCATCTCCCATGTATACAAGGCGACGGCCTTTGAGGTCTCCGAAGTGCTCACGGATCGTCAGCATATCAGCCAGCATCTGTGTCGGATGATATTCGTTTGTCAGACCATTCCATACCGGAACTCCTGCGTATTTGGCAAGTTCTTCGACGATCTCCTGACCAAAACCTCTGTATTCGATTCCTTCGTACATTCTTCCGAGAACTCTTGCTGTGTCTGCGATGCTCTCTTTCTTACCGATCTGAGAACCGGTCGGGTCCAGGTATGTACTGCCCATTCCAAGGTCATGAGCAGCTACTTCGAATGCACAACGTGTTCTGGTACTTGTTTTTTCGAAGATCAGAGCAATGTTTTTGCCTTTGTAATATTCATGAAGCTCTCCGGCTTTTTTCTTTGCTTTTAACTCAGCAGCCAGGTCGATCAGGTATGTGATCTCCTCCGGTGTAAAATCTTTAAGTGTCAGAAAATTACGTCCTTTTAAATTCATGATAATCTCTCCTCTTCTTCGTAGTTTCTGTATTTAATTTTGTGATTTTGGTTCTTCTGTGATGATCTCCTTAAGGGAAGAAGCAAGCCCTGCCACACCCTGGATCTCTGATGGGATGATGATCTTGGTCGCTTTGCCGTCGGCTGCTTTGGCGAATGCTTCAAGACTCTTCAGTGTGAGAACTGCCTGGTCTGCACCAGCCTCACGGATCATTCGGATTCCCTCGGCATTTGCTTTCTGAACTTTAAGCACAGCTTCTGCCTGGCCTTCGGCTTCTTTGATCATTTTTTCCTTCTGTGCTTCTGCACGGAGGATCGCAGCCTGTTTCTCTGCTTCAGCATCCAGGATTGCAGATTCCTTGTGACCTTCTGCAACAAGGATCGTGGATTTCTTCTCACCTTCTGCACGAAGGATCGCTTCTCGTCGTTCACGCTCTGCTTTCATCTGTTTCTCCATGGCTTCCTGAATAGCAGCCGGTGGAATGATGTTTTTGAGCTCTACACGATTTACTTTGATTCCCCATGGATCTGTCGCAACATCCAGAGAAGCACGCATCTTGGTATTGATCGTCTCGCGGGATGTCAGTGTCTCGTCAAGTTCCATGTCACCGATGATATTTCGCAGCGTTGTCGCAGAAAGATTCTCGATCGCCATGATTGGATTTTCCACACCATAAGCGAATAACTTCGGATCTGTGATCTGGAAAAATACAACGGTATCGATCTGCATGGTTACGTTATCCTTGGTGATAACCGGCTGCGGTGGAAAATCTACCACCTGTTCCTTCAGATTGACACGTCTTGCAACACGGTCGATAAACGGTGTCTTAAAATGGATTCCTGTATTCCAGGTTTCCTTGTAAGCACCAAGACGCTCTACTACCATCGCGTATGCCTGTGGCACGATCCGAACACAAGATGCAAGCACCCACAGAATGATCACAATAATAACAACTAAAAAAATAAGTCCGCCCATACTACAATTCCTCCTTACATTTTTTTACGATCAGTTTTACTCCTCGAACTGCTTCGATCTCTACTACTGATTCCTCCGGAATTGTCTCCTCATCGGATTCCGTTCTTGCCATCCACTCGATGTCGTTGATACGAACCTGTCCTGTCTGGGACAGATTGTCGATTTTCTGAATGACGACGGCTTTCTTGCCGATCAGGCTATTCACATTTGTTCTGGGAATTCCCCGTTTCATATATCTGACAGCAAGCGGTCTGGTGAAAAACAATAATACCAAGGATACTGCCAGAAACAACAGCCACTGTGTGACAGCACCTGCGCCTGCTCCGGAAGCAATTGCTGCTGCCAGCGCACCTCCTGCAAACCAGACTGTTACAAGCCCCACCGTTGCTGCTTCTATGATCAGAAGAACTGCCAGAATCCCAAGCCACAACAAAGGATCCATAGTCCCTCCTTCCGGCTATAAAATAATACAGCCTTTTAGTTTCTGCGCTGCCTTGCCGCTTCGTACATAAGGATTCCCGCTGCCATAGCTGCGTTAAGTGATTCCACCTGTCCACACATTGGGATCCGGATCAGGCAGTCGGCCGCTTCTGCCGCCTGGTCGGTGAGACCCTTGCCTTCGTTTCCGATGAGAAATGCAGTTCCGCCTTTATAGTCTTCCCTGTCATAAGAATTTTTTCCCTGTAAATGTGCGGCAAAAAAACGGATTCCTCTGTCCTGAAGCTGCTGCTTTAATGATACCACATCTTCTACATATAAAAAAGGGATTCTGTACACAGAACCCATAGTTGCACGGATCACCTTAGGATTCGTGATATCCACACAGGTCTTTGTAAGAAAAACGCCGCTGACTCCTGCGCCCTCGCCGGTTCTTATGATTGTTCCGGCGTTGCCCGGATCCTGAAGATCTTCCAGCACCATGATCAGTGGATTTTTTTCCTTCAGAAGATCCTGCATCTGGTAGGATGGCTGTCTGAGAACTGTAAGAATTCCCTGCGGAGTCTGTGTATCACACATCTGCCGGAAAACACCGTTCTCTACGGATTCCCAGGAAAATCTGCGGACTTTTTCCATGACTTCCTCGTCGTCGAGCATGGATTCTGCCACATAGATCTTGTCGATCAGATTCTCCGGTGCTTCCAGAAACATCTTTCTGCCTTCTGCGACAAAAAGTTTCTGTTCTCGTCTTGCCTTCGCCTTCTGATTTAATTTTATGATATTTTTGACCTGTGTATTCTGTGCACTGGTAATCATAATTTCTCCTTTAATCTGAAACGGAGACCGCCTGACGGTGGCCTCCGCTGTAAAATACACGTTATATTATTTCTTATTGTAATTATGAGAAAGAGAATTACATACCTCCCACATGTACGGAGATACGTCTTTCTGCATGGCAAGAGCTTCGTTGATGTCGAAGTCCATAAATTCGCCATGACGATATCCTACAACTCGACAGGATTTGCCTGCAACCAGAAGGTCTACTGCAAGAGCTCCCATCATAGATGCATATACACGGTCTTTACATGTCGGGTTACCACCACGCTGCATGTGTCCAAGAATTGTAGCACGAGTCTCGATACCTGTTGCAGCCTCGATACGTCTTGCCATTGCCTCAGAATGTCCGATACCCTCAGCATTAACGATGATGTGATGTTTCTTTCCTGCTTTACGGCTTGCGATGATGTTGTTGATCAGTTTCTGCTCGTCGTAGTCGTATTTCTCAGGGATCAGAACGTCCTCTGCACCGTTTGCGATACCGCACCACATAGCAAGGTATCCTGCATTACGTCCCATAACCTCGATGATACTGCATCTCTCATGAGAAGTAGAAGTATCACGAACTTTGTCGATTGCTTCCATAGCTGTGTTAACTGCTGTATCGAATCCGATTGTATACTCTGTACAAGCGATATCCAGGTCGATTGTACCAGGAACACCGATCGTGTTGATACCAAGATTAGCCAGCTTCTGTGCACCTGCAAAAGAACCGTCTCCACCGATAACTACCAGTCCGTCGATTCCATGTTTTTTACAGATCTCAGCACCTCTCTGCTGTCCTTCCGGTGTACGGAACTCTGCACATCTTGCTGTGTAAAGAATTGTACCGCCTCGTTCGATTGTATCAGATACGTCTCTGGCAGTCATATCAACGATTTCTTCATTCAGAAGACCGTTGTATCCTTTATAAATACCTTTGACATTAAGTCCGCTGCTGAGACCTCTTCTTACAACTGCACGAATCGCAGCGTTCATTCCTGGAGCATCACCACCACTTGTGAGTACGCCGATGGTTTTTATCTGTTTCTCTGCCATGATTCTTTCCTCCATCTCCAGATTCCCATATAATAGGAAATCTTAGTTATCTGTTCTACACATATTCGTTGTATAGTGTAAAGCATTTTTAGAAGTTTTTCAATACTCTTTCCACAACTTTAACATTGGATTCCCCATATTTTTTCTTGAGTTCGCCCAGAATTTCTTCGTTGATCCTGATGCGTAAGGCTGCCGGGAGGCGCTTCATTGCTTTGACGTCTTTCAGATAGATGACGACAGCTGAAGTTCCTGAGGCGGATTGCAGGAAACTCTGGAGTTCTGCTTCTGCCGCACTGTACTCTGCTTTATCCTTAAACTGTATCCAGATCTCTCTCGGAATATCCTCGAAAGAATGAACTTTTTCGAGGATCAGCTTACTTGGTCTGTCATCTTCTGCGTTGACGCGGCCCTGGATGAAGACTCTGGCATCGTCGGTGATCAGCGTCTGCCATTTCTCGTAATCCCGTGGAAAAACAACGACTTCCACGGTTCCTACAAGGTCTTCCACTGTCAGAAATGCCATGACCTTGTTATTTCTCGTATATTTGATCGTTCTCTCCGTGATCATTCCGCCTATGATAACCTTCTGACCATCATATACCTTCGGGATCCCGCCCTCTTCATCCGGCTGGAAATCAGTTGTTTTGGCAGAGATCATCTTGTCCATGATCCCACGATATCCTTCCAGCGGATGCCCGCTCAGGTAAATTCCAAGAACCTCTTTCTCAAAGGCAAGAACCATCTCTTTGTCATACTCTCCGACATTCGGCATCCGGATCTCGAAATCCTTCTTGTCTTCATCGCTGACCAAATCAAAAAGACTCATCTGCCCCGCAAAAGAATTCTTCTTCTCCTGCGCGATACTGTCCACGATCTGACCATAAACATTCATCTTCTGGCGGCGGTTGCCTTCCAGACAGTCCAGTGCTCCGGCTTTAATAAAGTTCTCGATAGCCCTCTTATTGACAATTCCTGTCAGTCTCTCAATGAAATCCTTGAGCGAGCGATACGTTCCGTTCTTTTCTCTCTCCTCTACGAGAGCATTGATGACCGGACGCCCCACGCTCTTGATCGCAGAAAGTCCATAACGGATCGCACCATGGTCGACAGAAAAGCCATAAATTCCACAATTCACATCCGGCGGCAGAATGCTGATCCCCATCTGACGGCAGACCTGGATATACTCAGCCACCTTGTTCGGCATTTCTATAACGGATGTCATGAGCGCAGCCATAAATTCCACCGGATAATAATATTTCAGAAAAGCAGTCTGATACGAAACCACCGCATACGCAGCCGCATGCGATTTATTGAACGCATACTTTGCAAAATCGATCATCTCATCGTAGATCTTGTTTGCAACCTGCTCAGAAATACCATTTGCAATACAGCCCGGAACGCCCTCTGCTTCATTTCCATAAACAAAGTTCTGGCGCTCTTTTTCCATTACTGCGGCTTTTTTCTTGGACATCGCACGGCGCACCAGGTCGCTTCGTCCAAGCGTGTAACCTGCCAGATTACGTACGATCTGCATAACCTGCTCCTGATATACGATACAGCCATATGTCGGCTTCAGGATCGGCTCCAGCTGCGGGCAGTCATACTGGATCGTATCTGGATGGTTCTTGCCACGGATATACTGCGGGATAAAATCCATCGGACCCGGACGGTACAGGGAAATTCCCGCGATCACATCCTCAAGACTCTGCGGCTTCAGTTCCTTCATGAAGTTTTTCATACCCGCACTTTCCAGCTGGAACACACCGTCAGAACGTCCCGTTCCCAGTGAATCAAGTACTTTTTTGTCATTATAATCAATCTGCTGCATATCAAGATGAACACCAGTATCCTGCTCGATCAGATGTACTGCATTCTGGATAACCGTCAAAGTACGAAGTCCCAGGAAATCCATCTTGAGAAGTCCCAGTTCTTCCAGCGTTGTCATCGTAAACTGCGTAACGATCGAACCGTCCTGCGCCCTTGAAAGCGGCACATACTCTGAAACATCCCTCTGGCTGATAACAACACCTGCCGCATGCATGGAAGTATGCCGCGGCAGCCCTTCCAGTCTCCTGGCAGTATCGATCAGGTCATGAATCTCCGGCTGATCCTCATAAGTTTTTTTGAGCTCCGGATTCATCTTGAGAGCCTTGTCGATCGTGATATTCAGCTCCTGTGGGATCATCTTGGCGATCGTATCGACCTGTGCATACGGAAGGTCCATCACACGGCCTACATCACGGATAACACCCCGCGCCGCCAGCGTACCAAAAGTAACGATCTGGACCACGCAGTCATCGCCGTACTTACGTCGGACATAATCAATCACTTCCTGTCGTCTTTCGAAACAGAAATCCACGTCGATATCAGGCATGGAAACTCGTTCCGGATTCAGGAAACGCTCAAACAGAAGGTCATAGCGGATCGGATCAAGCTGTGTGATCCCAAGCGTATAAGCAACCAGGCTTCCTGCCGCAGAGCCACGTCCCGGTCCTACCATAATGTCATGATCTCGCGCATACCGGATAAAATCCCACACGATCAGGAAGTAATCCACGTAACCCATGTTTTTGATCGTGGAAAGCTCATAATTCAGGCGTTCTTTCAGCTCTTCGGTCACTGGCTGGTAACGCTCTTCCAGCCCTTTGAAACAAAGTTCATTCAGATATTCCCAGGAAGTATATCCTTCCGGAACATCAAATTTTGGCAGTTTGGTGACACCAAATTCAATCTCTACATGACACCTCTCTGCAATCTTGTGCGTATTCTCCAGTGCCTCTGTCGCATAAGGAAAAAGCCTCTCCATTTCCTCCGGAGATTTTACATAATACTGCCCGCCATCATAGCGCATTCTGTTTTCATCGGACAGTTTCTTACCTGTCTGAAGGCACAGCAACACATCATGCGGCTGTGCATCCTCTGCCAGTGTATAATGAACATCATTGGTCGCAACCAGTTCGATCCCTGTCTCACGGTGCATCTTGAGCAGCTGCTGATTTACATTCTGCTGCTCGGGAATTCCATGATCCTGCAGTTCCAGGAAAAAGTTTCCCTTTCCAAAAATATCCTGGTATCTCAGTGCAGCCGCTTTTGCATCCTCATACATCCCTCTGGTAAGAAATCTCGCCACTTCACCCGCAAGGCAGGCACTCAGAGCGATCAGACCTTCATGATATTTTTCAAGAAGCTGCAGATCCACACGCGGTTTATAATAGAAACCTTCCACGAAACTTTTGGACACGATTTTCATCAGGTTCGCATAGCCCTGGTTATTTTCTGCAAGAAGAACAAGATGGTAATAACGATCATCTCCGCTCCCGATCTCACGGTCAAAACGGGATCCTGGAGCCACATAAACCTCGCAGCCAAGGATTGGATTGATCCCTGCTGCCCGCGCCGCACGGTAAAAATCGATCACACCATACATAACTCCATGGTCTGTGATCGCAGCACTGTCCATACCAAGTTCCTTGACTCTGTTCACATACTCCTGGATCTTGTTGGAGCCATCCAGAAGGCTGTATTCTGTATGAACATGAAGATGTGTAAAATTCATATTTTTATCCTTTACTATGACCAATTACTTAACAATGTAGATACGGCGGTCTTTGATCTCGATCTTGCCTTCTTTGAGCAGATGTCCTACCGCACGTTTAAATGCATTTTTGCTCAGACCAAACTCTCTGCGGATGACTTCCGGTGAAGCCTTGTCATCAAACGGAAGAACTCCTGCAAATTCCTCGATGATACTGAACACGCTCTCTGCATCTTCATTGATCTGAATGTATGCTTCTTCACGGTCGCTGACATCCATTTTTCCATCTTCTTTGACCTTGGTCACACGAAGGTCAAGGACAGTTCCCGGACGATATTTTCCCTTTGCCTCTCTTGCCGGGATCAATGCAGAATATTTATTATCTACAGCCACAAAAACGCCAAAGTTATCGCTGATCTGGTAAACTCTGCCCTTCACGCGGTCGCCCTCTTTGTAAGGTGTCTCCTGGGAAAGATACGGATAAACTTTCATTGTTGCACAAAGTCTGCTGCTCTTGTCCACATAAACAGCAACCAGGCATTCCTGTCCCTCAAAGATCCTTGTTGTCTGCTCATGATATGGAAGCAGAAGATCTTTCTCCAGCCCCCAGTCCAGAAATGCACCGATCTTTGTCACCTGTTTTACTCTGAGAAGTCCTGCTTCTCCAACTGTCAGGCGCGGCTCATTTGTAGTTGCGATCATTCGGTCCTGTGAATCCTTGTAAATAAAAACTTCCAGCTTGTCACCGGCTTTTGTACCTGCCGGAACCTGCTTTGCAGGAAGAAGTACCTGATGTTTGGTATCTGCGTTCATATCTTCTGCCAGGTATACACCGAAATCTACTGTTTTTACTACCTGCAGCGTCTGTTTTTTTCCTAATTCGATCATAAAAATCCTCCAATGTTTTTTATTACATAAACTCTACAATTGCATATGGTTCACTCTTCTGGTCATTCAGAAGAATCGTTGTCTTTGTGTCTTCCACAGCGCGCGCCGGGCAGATCACATCGTGAAGTCTTGCCTGCTGCTTATATTCTGCGCGCATCTGATGGATCCGGAAATCTGCCGGCAGATAATCCATCGCCATCTGGACGTACTGACAGTTATTTACATGATGATTCGTATCCAGATGATGCTTCTGCACCACAAAAGCCTCCTGCTGCTCGTACTCGCCCGGCAGTTTGATCTTGCGGGGTGCATAATCCATATCCAGTTTTGGTTCCAGCCCGTATGCCGCGGTATCGCGCTCCGTCAGTTTGACAGGAAGCCCGTTTTCCGCATTGATATAGGTCCAGTACGTATTGGCATAGGCGAGCCGTTCTCCACACTTTGTTTCCATGCAGAAATTACGCATTCCCAGGAAACTCCGGAATCCATACGCCCAGGTCGAAGTGGTGATCTCTTCTCCCAGATACGGATAGCGGTCCACGATCACCTGCCATGCGGATAATACCCAGAATCTTTTCCATTCCCTGAGGACTTCCATTCCAAGACCTACTTCTTCCGACTGAAAAGTACTGCAGTCCTGAAAATAATTCAGAACTCCCGGCAGTGTCAACAGACCATTTTCTCCGATTTCACTGTAGCGGACTCTCCCGCTGAAACTGTATGCCATATATATCCCCGCTTTCATTTCTACTGCTGAATAGTTACCAAAATCTATAATTATTTCTCAGTAAACTTTACCATTTCCCGTTTTTATTTGCAACCGTCAGAACAACACATTTTTTCCTCTGTTATTTTTCCTTTCAGGTGCTATAATCATGATAAAATATTTAAAGGAAATCAAGGAGGAACCTTTCATGTCATCTGATGAAAAAATCACGATCCGCACCGCCAGGGAATCCGATGCCCCGGCTCTTCTCGCGATCTACGCACCTTATGTCGAAAACACTGCCATCACCTTTGAATACGATGTGCCATCTATAGAAGAGTTTACATCCAGAATCCACCATACTCTGGAAAAATATCCATACCTCGTCGCAGAAAAAAACAGCCAGATCCTTGGCTATGCCTACGCCAGCCCGTTCCACAAGCGTGCCGCTTACGACTGGGCTGTAGAAACTTCAATCTATGTCGACCAGAACTGCAAGCACATGGGAATCGGCAGACTCCTGCACGATGCTCTGGAACAGACACTCAAAGCTCAGGGAATCCTCAACATGAATGCCTGCATCGCCTATACACCTTCCGCCGATGCTCATCTGGATAATAACAGTGTTGAGTTTCATTCACATATGAGATACCGTCTTGTGGGAGAATTTTATCAGTGCGGTTACAAATTTGATACCTGGTATAATATGGTCTGGATGGAAAAACAGATCGGAGAACATCACAAAAACCAGCCTGCTCCGATCGCCTTCAAAGAGTTTCATAAATAGGCAGAAAAAAAGCACCTCATCTGAGGTGCTTAAGTAGCAGGGCTACAAGGATTCGAACCTTGAACTGACGGAGTCAGAGTCCGTTGCCTTACCGTTTGGCGATAGCCCTTCATTCATTCGCTTGCGTTTTTTATTTCTTATCGCTCGCGACGAATGTTATTATATTACAGGGTTTCAAAAAAATCAACCCCTTTTTTTAATTTTTTTTAAAAAATTTTGATTTTCCTGAAAACCCGCATAAAATCAGCCTTTTTCGGGTGTGCTTCCCATTTCTTCCTGGTAAATTTTCTTATGTTCCCGTTTCTGCTGGTACATGATCCGGTCTGCTTCCTCCAGAATTATTTCCGGCGAAAGTTCTTCATGTTCCTTCGGCACTTCCACGATCCCGCAGCTGAAACTCATTGCATACGGTTTGCCGCAGTCACTGCTGAACTCGTGCTGCACCCTGTAGACTTTGTCCCTTGCAATGCTTACCGGACAGTTTCTCAGGATAATGCAGAACTCGTCTCCACCGATTCTGGCAAAAACATCTCCTTTACGGATATAATCCTGCACCGTCTCTGCAAAATGCCGGATATACCAGTCTCCCTCAGAATGCCCAAATGTATCATTGACATATTTCAGATGGTCAAGGTCACAGTAACAGAAGATCAGTCTCTCACCCGTCGCCAGAAGTTCATCGGCTTTTTCCTGGAAAAAAAATCTGTTGCCGACTCCGGTCAGTTTGTCGTGATGAGCCTCAACCTTGAGCTGTTCTTCCCGCCGCCTTGTCTCAGTCACTTCCTGAATGATATGTGTATAGGCCTTCCTGCCCTGCCACTTCATCATACCTGTCGTGATCCGGTAAAATCTGTTCTCGGAATCCTCAGCTTCCCAGTCCCACTCATAAGACTCCAGCTGATCCTGCTCTCCGCCAGCGATCCTTGCCGTCTGTTCCATGCAGATCCGATAGATTCCCCGCTTCTTCACATCAACCGCGCGGTTGCAGTAAAATACTTCCTGCCCGTCCAGACTCGTCACGAGGATCTCCTCCTCGCTTCGGGCGATCAGTTCCATCAGAAGCTGATTATAACTCTCTGCCATCTCTGCATGACGTTTCTCAGCCTCGGCTTTGCGTTCCAAAATCATTTCTCTCTCACGGAGCTGTTTCGTCATCGTATTAAAAGCCTCTGAGAATTCGCCAAGATATGACACGGTCTGGGAATAATCTCCCTTGGCAACCTGCTTTGCCTGCCAGGTGAGGTGATTCAGATTTGCGTGGATATTTTTGAGGTTTTCACACAGAAAATTTTCTCTGGAAGGTGTAAAACCCGAAAGATTCCCCTTGGACAATGCTGCAGAGTAAGCCTTCATTTCCTTGACTGCCCTTTCCAGATAATTCAGACCAAGTCCCAGTTTCTGGTAAGGCTCATCCAGTTCATTTACATCCAGCATCTTTACTTTCGGGTCATACAATATATCTCTTAAATACTCAAACAATAACTTACAGTTTTTTTCTTCCATAAAAAAATTCTCCTGGTTCCATTCATTATCGGCATTTCATGACCACACGCTTTGCAGAATGGAACTATGTAAGCGACAACGCCTACTCTTCTACATTAGCCTGAAAACGGCATACTCTATCTCCTGTAGCCCAGCAGTCTACCTCGATCGCTGTATACTGTTTGCCGGAATATACAGACAAGATTCCGGCGATAAATCCCTCGTCATAATTGCAGACAGTCTCTCCAAGCACAGGAAGTCCGGAACAGTCCGCGTCCTCTGCTACTGTAAGGATGATCTTGCCGCTCTCCTCATCTACATCCTCAATTCTCAGAACACCGATCTTGAGCTCTTTCATCTTGTTCTGAAGTTCATTTACAAACTGATCCATCGGCTGATCCAGATTGAGCATATTTTTTGTAAAATATTCTCCTGCCATACGTCCGGCGCTGCGGAATACTTCTACCTGCTCATCCTTGCCGTATCTTCTGATCAGTTCTTCCTTGAGAGAATATTCCAGTAAACGATATACGAGAACCGGTAATTCCTCTCCCAGATTTCCCCTGCTGTTCTCATCATATTTCAGATATTCCTCGAACTGGATCGGCTTTCTGTCCGCCATAAAAATATTATCCATAATGTAAATCCCCCGCTTTCCCAATGGCAGCTAATTGTATACTGCCTTTATCTTATATAATAAAAGATTGCGTATCTTATGTCAATTTATGGTTCCTTTTGTCAGCAAATAATTGGTGGTTTATGTAAAATATTAGTGCTGATCGTGTAAAATAATGCTATAATGGTTTTACATTTTGATACAGGATGCCTTTACAAGCCGGCATCTGTGATCTATTCGCTTAATAAAGGAGAAACTGGATGAGAGCAACCAACCTGACCCTGCTCACAGATTTATATGAATTAACGATGATGCAGGGTTATTTCAAAAACCCAACCAACCAGACTGTTATCTTCGACATGTTCTATCGTGTCAATCCATGCGGAGGAAGCTTCGCGATCACAGCAGGTCTGGAACAGATGATCGAGTATATCGAGAATCTTCACTTTGAAATAGAAGATATTGATTACCTCAGAAGTCTTAATATTTTTGAAGAAGATTTCCTGGAATATCTGAGCACTTTCCGTTTTACCGGAGATATCTACGCAATTCCGGAAGGAACTGTCGTATTCCCAAGAGAGCCGCTTGTCAAGGTTATCGCTCCGATCATGGAAGCACAGCTTGTCGAGACTGCAATCCTCAATATCATCAACCACCAGAGTCTTATCGCTACCAAAGCGGCTCGTGTCTGCTATGCGGCACGCGGTGACGGGATCATGGAATTTGGTCTTCGCCGTGCACAGGGACCGGACGCAGGTATCTATGGTGCACGTGCCGCAGTGATCGGCGGATGTGCCGGAACTTCCAACGTTCTGACCGGTCAGATGTTCAATGTTCCTGTGCTTGGTACACACGCCCACAGCTGGATCATGAGCTTCCCGGATGAATACACTGCATTCAAGACTTACGCCAAGATGTACCCGAATTCCTGTACACTTCTGGTCGACACCTACGATGTACTCAAATCCGGTGTCCCGAATGCGATTCGCGTTTTCGAGGAAATGCGTGAAGAAGGAATCAAACTGACACACTATGGAATCCGTATCGACAGCGGTGACCTCGCATACCTTTCCAAAGAAGCCTACAAGATGCTGGCTGCTGCCGGATTTGACGATGCGACGATTTCCGCTTCCAGCGATCTGGATGAGTACCTGATCGACAGCCTCAAGACACAGGATGCCAAGATCAACTCCTGGGGTGTAGGAACCAACCTGATCACCAGCAGTGACAACCCGGCTTTCGGCGGTGTATACAAACTTGCCGCAGTCAAGGACGCAGGAAGCTCCACCTTCACACCAAAGATCAAACTTTCCGAGAACACAGAGAAAGTCACCAACCCGGGCAACAAAACCGTTTACCGTATCTACAGCAAATCCACCGGTAAGATCAAGGCAGACCTCATCTGTATGGCAGACGAAGTTTTTGATCCGGAAGAAACCATGATCATCTTCGACCCATCTGACACCTGGAAGAAGACCAAGGTTCTTGGCGGCACTTATGAGCTTCGTGAACTTCTGGTTCCGGTAATCCGCGAAGGCAAACGTATCTACACTTCACCGGAAGTTATGGAACTTCGCGAATACTGCAAAAAAGAACAGAACACTCTCTGGGATGAATCCCGCCGACTGGTAAATCCTCAGAAAGTATATGTAGATCTTTCTCAGAAATTATATGACATCAAGAAAAACCTGCTCGAAGAAATGAGCGAGAAAGCACTCGACTGAGACTATCAAATTCAATGAATTGATACTTTTACAGTTTAACGCATTAATTTGCTAGATTTTTTCTTTACGACATGTTATACTGTGTTAGATTGAAAAAACACCTTACACATATATAAAGGTGCCATCTATACACTGGAGGAAATACATCATGTCTATGAAGATCAATCATGAACTTCCACTTCCGGAAGTCCTGAAAAACGAATACCCGCTCAGCGATGAATTAAAAGCAGTCAAACAGGCTCGTGACGAAGAGATCCGCCGGATCTTTACCGGTGAATCCGATAAATTTGTTGTACTTGTAGGTCCTTGCTCTGCAGACAACGAGGATACTGTCTGCGAATACGTCAACCGCCTCAAGAAAGTCGCTGACAAAGTTTCTGATAAGTTAATGATCATCCCGCGTGTTTACACCAACAAACCGCGTACTACCGGAGATGGATACAAAGGAATGCTCCATCAGCCAGATCCGGACAAAGCTCCTGACCTTCTTGCCGGCATCATCGCGATCCGTAAGATGCACATGCGCGTTATGCAGGAAACAGGACTTTCATCTGCCGATGAAATGCTTTACCCGGAAAACAGAAGTTACCTCGACGATATCCTCTCTTACGAGGCTGTCGGCGCACGCTCTGTTGAGAACCAACAGCACCGCCTTACCGCCAGCGGAATGGATATCCCGGTCGGCATGAAGAACCCGACCAGCGGCGACCTCTCCGTTATGCTTAATTCCGTCACTGCTGCACAGCATCCGCATCATTTCATTTATCGTGGATGTGATGTTGAGACATCCGGTAACGACCTGGCCCACACCATCCTCCGTGGAGGTGTCAACCAGTATGGACAGGCAATTCCGAACTATCATTATGAAGATCTGATCCGACTCTACAACCTGTACAGCCAGAAGGATCTCAAGAACCCGGCTGTCATCATTGATGCCAACCATTCTAACTCCAACAAGAAATACAAGGAGCAGATCCGTATCGTAAACGAAGTTCTCCACAGCCGCAACTGCAATCCGGAACTTCACAAACTTGTCAAAGGTGTCATGATCGAGAGCTACCTGCTCGAAGGACGCCAGGACATCAGCGACCACATGACCCCTGGATGCTCTATCACCGATCCGTGTCTTGGATGGGAGGATACTGAACGCCTGATCTATGAAATTGCTGAGAAGTGCTGATAAAAACAGAAACACCGGAGATTCTTTTTTCACTCAAAGAATCTCCGGTATTTTTATTGTTCCATCTGCCGTCCAAGAAATCCTGCTGCCGTCTGTACCAGCATCTTCTCCGAATTTCCCGGTCTTTCCCCGTTACTTTTTCCGACAAGTGCAACCGAACCGATCGCGTCTCCTGCACAGATGATCGGCTGTATGATCAGACCTGCTTTATTTTCTTTCTGATTTTCGACCAGTGCTATCTTGCCTTTTTCTTCTCCGTAGTAGCACTTCATTTCCCGTTCTGCGATAACCCGGTCCAGCTCACGGCTGATTCCCTTGCCCTCGTATTCACGGCTGCCGTGTCCTGAAGCTGCCACCACCTGGTCATGATCTGTGATGCATGCCGTCATGCCTGTCGTCTGTGCCAGAGCCTCCACATATTCCTTTGCAAAAATACTCAGCTCTCCGATCGGAGAATATTTCTTGAGGATAACCTCGCCTTCTCTGTCTGTAAAAATCTCCAGCGGGGTTCCCTCCTTGATCCTCAGTGTGCGCCGAATCTCTTTTGGAATCACAACTCTTCCAAGGTCATCGATGCGGCGGACGATTCCTGTAGCTTTCATATAGGTTATATTCCTCCTGTTGTTTTTTCATATTTCGTGCTGTATGGTTATTATATGGAAAACAAGGAGAATTATGTACTTGACACTCCCCACAGCTAAAGCAGGGGGATTCTTGCTTCTACCACTACTGCATTGGTAAATACCTTACGGTACTGCAATGTCTTACACAGTGTCCACAAGCTGGATTATACTGTTCCCGTATGCCCTACGGTACA
>CAKRXU010000040.1 GCA_934424575.1 uncultured Blautia sp. | reverse complement strand
GATAAGAATTGTCATATCTGAATTCTTACCAAAAAGGAGCCATTTTTTACCAAAAACACAAACTATTTTACACTACCCTTCGATAGCCTAAAAAGAGGTCAGGAAAATTTGAGATAAATTTTCCTGACCTCTAAATGCTTATTTTTTCAACATATTAAGGTAACCATTTCTCTCTTCTTTCGGTATCTGGAGTGCATCCATCGCCTGCTCAATACTCCAATTCATGCTCTCCATTAATTTTTGAATTGATGAAATAATACCTTTGGCTATGCCTTTCTGTTCCACACTATCACTCAGATTACACATTTCCGACACCTCTCTTTCCAATTCCTGTGTCATCTTAATAGAAAAAGCTTCCTGCAATATACGCTTTTTCTCTTCTGCATTCCTCTCAGACGACAATAATACTTCCAACAGTTTCAGAATTCTAATCTCTTTGCTGTCTTCTGCATCTCCAAGACAAATTACAATTGCTGTCATCAGATCATAATTCTTTGTACTCTCACTGAATTTGCCAATCATTTTTTCTTCTTTTATAGAATACTGGTTAATCGTATTCTTCCTGTAATTTGGAGGGTTCATACAGATAAAAATGCTGTAAACCTTTTTTATCTTCTCATAATGAGAATTTGTAAATTCTGTACCATACTGACTTGAAACTAATCGACAGCAATAATACAGATTTCTTTTTACGATTGGATATCCCGGATAGAAATCATTCTGAGCCTCTATATTTATAATAAGACTGATTTTCTCTCCTGTGCCCGGTACAATTGCACGAAATCTGATATCGTAGGTTATAGTTCCTTCGTTAATGGTACTATCTTCTGTATTTAATCCTGTTATCTGCTGGGATTCTGCTTTTTCATCCGGATGTACTGCAACTTCTGATATCTGTGCTTCACCTTCTATGTACCTTGAAGCAATCTCCGAAATCTCACAATCCCTGTACTCTTCCAGACAGCTCTTCATGATCCAGGCAAGAATTATTTTATTCGCGAGTAACCGTTTACATGCCCTGTCATACGCTGCTTTTTCTCCTGCGGTAGAAATCATTTTTGCTAATGTGCTTTCTGCTTTCATCCACCACAAGCCTTTCTACGAACTGTTTGTTCTAATTTTATAATAACATAGATAGCCCTGTCTGTGTATGAATTTTCTATAAAATAATCATGTGTAACTCCGCACAAAACACAAAAGTATTTATTATTTGCACAGTTTTTCCAAACGATACATATCCTTCCGTCTGCTCTTTAATAATGGTAGTTCTTCCCTCACCTGGTCTTCGTAGTCAAGATCCAATTCTGTCAGAAGGATGCCTTCTTTTTCGTCCAGCATCTCCATGACTCTGCCCCATGGATCTGTGACGATGGAATGCCCCCAGGAAATATATCCTGCGGATTCGTCGCGCATTGGTGCACAGCCTATCATATAGATCTGATTGTCCAGTGCTCTGGTTCTGAAGGACAGTTCCCAGTGTGCAGGACCTGTCGTCATATTGAATGCCGCCGGAACGAAGATTGCCTTTGCGCCATCACTTACCATCATTCGTGCAAGTTCTGGAAAACGAATGTCAAAACACAGCATCACTCCCATTTTGCCAAATTCAGTATTAAAAACTGTATCATGATCTCCCGCCGTCAAAGTATCCGATTCTTTAAACGTCTGTCCGCCTTTGATATCAATATCAAACAAATGCACCTTTCTGTGCTTGCCGATCTGTTTTCCCTGCCGGTCAAAAACATAGGATGTATTGTAAACCTTTCCCTCTGTATCCTTCTCCGGCATTGAACCGCCGATAAGATAGATTCCATATTGTTTCGCATATTCCGAAAGCTGCTGCCATACAGGCCCACCCTCTTCTTCTGCATAGACCGGGAAATTCTGCGTCTGATATGGACAGCAGAACATCTCCGGAAGGATAACAAAATCCGGTTTCTCATCTTTTATCTTTTCAAGATATATTCCCGCTGTCCTGACATTCTGCATTTTGTCAGTCACTGTTGGCATCTGTATTGCTGCTACTTTTATTTTTGCCATTTTCTGTCCCTCTTTTACCTTTTTTGACATGTACATGTGAATTTTCTTCTTATTTTAAATGGTAGCATAAGCACCAATATCTGTACATAAACTTTCTATAAAATATACTCTCTTCCCTCAAACTATGTTTTATTTATAGGACAATCCCTTTAATGTGGTAAAAATTTAAAACATTCCATTGACAGTGCATTTTTTGAATGATAGAATTAAAAAAAGCGACGAAGGCGTCAGTTTTTTTGTAAACTGCGCCTTTTTTCATTATTTAAAAGAAAAGGAGTGTTTCTCTATGAAAAAGATGTTTTATTTATTAACAATGGGATTACTCGCAGGAAGCCTTACTGTTCCTGTATTTGCAGCTTCTGATGCAGAGACAGATAAGAAATGGATCATCGCAACCGATACTGTATTCAAACCTTTTGAATACACAGATGACAGCGGTAATTTCGTAGGTATCGATGTAGACGTACTTGATGCCATCGCCAAAGATCAGGGCTTTGAATATGAACTCAAGAGTCTTGGATGGGACGCTTCTATCGCTGCATGCCAGGCTGGACAGGCTGACGGTATGATCGCCGGCGCATCTATTACAGATGAAAGAAAAGAAAGCGGCTGGCTGTTTTCCGATGGATATTACAACGCAACTCAGTCCATGACCGTACAGAAGGATTCCGATATCAAAGGATTCGACGATCTGAAAGGCAAGACTGTAGGTGTTAAGACCGGTACACAGGGTGCTACCTACGCAGAAAGTCTCAAAGACGAATACGGATTCAACATTACTTACTATGAAGATTCACCGACAATGTATCAGGCAGTTCTCGGCGGACAGGTTGTAGCATGCTTCGAGGATACTCCGATCATGGCATCCTCCATCAAAGATGGTGACCTCGCTCTTCAGATTCTTGAGGACACTGCAAACGAAGGATCTCCTTATGGATTCGCAATCTTCGACGCAGACAATCAGGAACTTCTCGATATGTTCAACGCTGGTCTCAAAGACATCAAAGAAAGCGGCGAATACGACGAGATCATTGCCAAATACCTTGGAGAAGACGCAGTTCCGACAGAAGAAGCTGCTGCTGACGCTGAGGCAGATACAACAGAGGCTCCTGCTGAAGAGGAAGCTGCTGAATAATCAGAATATATATTACACGAATTACAGGGCTGCTGCATTTTGTGGCAGCTTTGTTTTTGAAAGGAGTTTTCCATGATCCAGATCATAACAAGATATGGAAATCTGCTGCTCCTTGCAATGGGACAGACTCTGCTTCTTGCTTTATGCGGTCTGTTTTTTGCCTGTATTCTGGGTATGTTTTTTGGTTTGTTAAGTGTACTTAAGAATAAAGCCTGCAGAATCATATCTTCTATTTTTGTTGATGTTATCCGAGGCGTTCCTATGATCGTCCTCGCGTATTTTATTTATTTCGGTGTTCCTTACTGTCTGAACAATATGATGGGATTCAGTTTTACCCTGACAGCACTTCAGGCCGGAACTGTCTGCCTTGCACTGAACTGTGGTGCTTACATGGCTGAGATCATCCGTGCAGGTATCCTGTCCGTTGATCCTGGTCAGATGGAGGCTGCAAGAAGTCTCGGACTTCCTTATTCCCGCGCTATGATCCGCGTTGTTCTTCCGCAGGCGATCCGTACTATGATTCCAAGTATCATCAATCAGTTTATCATCACTCTGAAAGATACTTCCATCCTGTCCGTTATCGGATTCCCGGAACTGGTCAACACTGCAAAGAACGTTGTTGCCAATTCTTTCATGTCCTTCCAGACATGGGGTATTGTTGCGATCATGTACCTGATCGTCATCACAATCCTGTCCAAAATCGCAAAAGTCTTAGAAAGGAGATTAAACCGTGGCCGTAAATAAAGACAACGTCAAAATCCACGTATCACATCTGAAAAAAAACTTCGGCTCTCTGGAAGTCCTGAAGGATATCTCCACAGACATTCATGAAGGTGAAGTAGTCGTTATCATCGGACCTTCCGGAAGCGGTAAATCTACTTTCCTGCGCTGCATGAACAAGCTCGAAGAGATCACCGCCGGAGAAGTGATCGTAGATGGACACAATCTTACAGACAAACATATTGATATCAATAAAGTCCGTGAAAATGTAGGAATGGTATTCCAGCATTTCAATCTTTTCCCGCATATGAATGTCACACAGAACCTGATGCTCGCTCCGGTAGAACTGAAAAAAGCTACCAAGGATGAAGCCAGACAGCGCGCCATCCACATGCTGGAAAAAGTCGGCATGGACGACAAAGCTGACACATATCCAGAGCAGCTTTCCGGTGGTCAGAAGCAGCGTGTGGCTATTGCACGTGCCCTTTGCATGGCCCCTGATATCATGCTTTTTGATGAGCCAACTAGTGCTCTCGACCCGGAAATGGTTGGTGAAGTTCTTCAGGTTATGAAGCAGCTCGCCGCCGATGGCATGACAATGGTGATTGTAACCCATGAAATGGGCTTCGCCCGCGAAGTCGCCGACCGGGTTATCTTTATGGACGGCGGTTACATCGTAGAGGAAGGCTCCCCACAAGAAGTCCTCCTGAATCCACAGGAAGCACGAACGATTGATTTCCTGAATAAAGTATTGTAATAAAAAATAGACGTCTGTCTCTTATAAGAGATAAACGTCTATTTTTTATTAATCGTTTTTACTCTTTCACCGCACCGGAAGTCATTCCACCAACGATGTATTTCTGGCCGATCATGTAAACAATGATAACCGGAATACAGGTAAGTACGATATCTGCGAAGATGTAGTTCCAGTAGCTCTTGTTCTTTCCGAAGAACTGGTATACTGCCATGGTCATCGGGAAGAGTTTGCTCTTGCTGGACAGGTACAGAGGTGTAAGGAAGTCGCTCCATACTGTCATGAACTGCAGGATAAAGCAGGTTACAAGTGTTGGTTTCATAAGCGGCATGATGATCTTGAAGAACAGGCTCAGAGGTCCTGCACCATCGATAACCGCTGCCTCGTCCAATTCAACCGGAATGGAAACTACGAAGTTTCGGATCGTGAATACACAGAACGGTATCATCGCACTCGTAAATACCATGATAATACCAACTCGAGTATCGTTCAGGTTTAAAGTACTTAAAACTCTTACCAGCGTTACATAGTTGACCGGGAAGAACAGTCCGCAGAGAACGAAGTAATACAGGAATGTATTTAATTTTGTTCTGTTACGGCACATTACAAATGCTGCCATCGCACAAAGTACAACACCAAGTGTAGTTGCTACCAAAGCATACAGTAAACTGTTTGCAAATCCCTGGATCAGATTACCTTTTTTGATGACCTCTGCGTAGTTTGAAAATACCCATTTGGTCGGAAGCGCAAGACTCATTCTTGCTGCCTCTCCTTTATCTTTAAAGGAGTTGATAAGTACCATGTAAAACGGAAGGATAACAGTCAGGCACAGAAGGATGCAAACTACATGCTTCAGTATATTTTGAACTTTTTGCTTTTTCATTACTGCTGCACCTCCTGTTTACTCATTGTCTTAACAATACCTACACCAATGATCGCCGTTATGATAAGAAGGATCGTATTCAATGCAGAAGACATTCCATACTGACCTCTGGAGTAGAGCTGGAATGCATAAGTTGTAAGAACCTCTGTTGCATGTCCAGGGCCGCCGTTTGTAAGAACGTAAACGATATCAAATACTTTCAGACCATATGTAATACCAAATACAAGGTTGATCATGATAGAACCTGTAAGCATTGGAAGTGTTACATAACGAAGTCTCTGCCAGAAGTTTGCACCGTCGATCTCAGCAGCTTCATAATAGGATTTCGGAATTGTATTCAGACCTGCGAGGAAAATAGTCATAACATAACCAATACCTCTCCAGGCATCTACACCGTAGATGGATTTCCATACAACCCCAAGATCAGACAGCCATTTCTGTTTCAGGATCCCGAGATGCAGTGCATCCAGAATTGTATTCAGAAGTCCTGTATTGTAATTGAGGATAGATTTAAAAATCAGACCGATAATTACAAATGGAAGAATAGATGGCAGATATAACAGAGTTCTGTAAAGTCCTTTTCCTCTTAAGCCTTCCTGAAGCATGATTGCGATCATAAGTGCCGGGATCAGTTTTACAATGTTAGAAATGATCGTAAATTTAAGTGTATTCCCAATTCCACTTAAATAACCTTTGTTTGATGTCAGAATTTCTTTAAAGTTCTGCAGTCCTACAAAATGTGTACCATTCAGGACACTTCTGGAATTCCAGTCTGTAAAGGAATATCCTACGCCCATTGCACTTGGAAGCAGGAAAAAGATTACATACAATGCCAATGGCAGTACCAGAAACCACCAGGGATATATTTTTTTCTTATTCACTGAAGTTACCTCCTGTTCTCTTAGCAGCCAGATTAATCAAGTCACAAGGATAATCTTCTTATTTACTCCTTTAGCAGACAGTGCGAAGGATTTTACTCCCTCGCACTGAAGAATTACCCTTATTTCACAACGTTTTTATCTGAAATTTATTCCCAGTTTTCATCTCCGACAGTTTTTGCTGCTTCTGCACGGTTGGTATCCATGTTTGCAAGAACATCGTTTGCTTCCATTTCACCCTGGCAGAATGCGATCATATCCTGTCCAAACTGCATCCAGTAGTCGTTTGTATATTTTGTACCATTCTGAAGTACAGATACGCTCATTTTGTCTTTGTCTACAGTCTCAAGGAACTCTTCCTCTTCTGGCAGCCAGTGCTGTTCCAGATTGTCATCGTTTACATCAAGGTTTGTGTAAGCCGGTGAGTTGTCAAGGATTTCCTGAAGACTTTCTGTTGTTGTTACGAAGTTGAAGAATTCTCTTACAAGGTCTTCATGCTCTGTTCCTTTGTATCCGAACATTGTCGGACCAGCCGGGCTGGTTGGATACCAGGTATTGTCTCCAAGAGGAATCAGGAACATTCCATATTCATCTTCGGAACCTGTGTCATCTTTGATCTGTTTGATGTAACTGGAGTTTGCCATTGCCATTGCACATGTTCTATCGCCAAATTCATTTGACATGTTTGTGCTGTCTGTTCCGATCCAGTCTTCTCCGAAGTAGCCTGCATCAGAGAGTTCTTTGAACTCGTTCAAAACTTCAAGCATTTTTTCATTATCAGCAAATGTTGCCTGGTTTGTATTCAGAGCATCGTACAGTCCTGGTGTTGCTTCTTCATAAACTCCACCGATCTGGAAGAATGCGAGCTGATGCTGCCATCCGTCTGCTCCTGGCATGAACCATGGAGTGATTCCTGTATCTGCGATCTTTGCGCAAAGGTCTTTGAGTTCTGCATATGTGGTTGGAACTTCCCAGCCATTTTCTTCAAACAGAGTTTTGTTGTAAAGCATTACGTACTCCGGAGAATTGTTCCAAACCTGAAGTCCGTATAATTTATCATTGTATGTGCAGGATGCTTTTCTTGTTTCCGGCATAAGGTTTTCCCAGTCAGCTCCTGTAAAATCGATACAGTATTTCTCCGGGTCAACGATAGTTGATTCAATTGCAAATGGATTGGACTGGATCCAGAAAACATCCGCACAGGAATCTGTTGCCAGTTTTGACTGAAGAAGATCAGAATACTGATCTGCCGGGATTGTCTGAAGGTCAACGGTTACATCGTATGTATCCTCGAAACGCTCCAGTGTCTCATCATAACGGTTATCCATCCAGCCTGCGGATACCAGAATGCTTAATTCCTCTCCTGCAAAATCTTTGGTATCATCTGCTGCAAATACATTCACGCTAAGACCTGCTGTCATAGATGCTACCATTGCTGTTGCACATGCAACTGCCCAAAATCTCTTTCTCAACATAAAAAACTTCCTCCTTTTAATTTGTTTTTGTCACGTCCTTGATGAAATAAGTTTATCAGTAACTGTGTTTTTTATCCATGGACAAAGCCATTCTGTATTTGTACTTTTTTCACATTTTTGTATGCTATTTTCACATCGCTCTACTAGGTTGCACAATTTATAATGTATATTTTTGACTATTTTTACCAGTTTCGCTTTTTGTCATTTGTACTTTTTACATAAACATGTTATAATTTCGACGAAATACTTTTGACATATCCTGAAAAACTATTGGTACTTTTTTACAGGAGGAGGCGTATATATGAAACAACGCAGCTTACAGTCTAAACTTTTTATCGCCTATCTCGGAATGGCAAGTCTGATCCTGTTTGCTTTTGCAGCATTTTTTTATCTCTTTGTATCAGGACGACTGAAGGAAAGTCAGATCAGTGCCATGAACACCCTGAATTCCAGTTTCAAAACACAGGTAGACTCTGCTATCCTTGACCTGGACACAGTATCCGTCAATATCAACTACAGTAATATGTCCAAGAGTATCCTCGATCAGAAATTTGATCTCAATATCTCTGACAGTATGCTCTCCGATATGTCTGATCTTTTTATTTCTCTCAGCGGAACTGAATTAAAAGCTGATCAGGTGAATCTGTACGATTTTTCCGGATATGTACTTCAGGCAGGACTTTCCACCATGGTAAAAAAAACGGACGATTCTCGCACCGAATGGCTGCAGAAAGCCCGGGAAGCAGATGGCAGAAAAGTAATCACCAATCCCTATCTTACCTATGAATATTCCAAGTCGGCGAAATATTCTCAGTGGATGATCTCTGTCTACCGCTCTTTCACAAATCAGTACCGCCGCAGTGTAGGCGTAATTGAAACAGCCAAACAGTGCAAATCCATTTTTAAAAGTATCATTTCCTACGAGAAGAAAAATCATGATGATGCAGCCAGTGTATATGTATTTAATCAGGATGGTGATCTGATCTATCCTTACGATATTTCAGACAGTGAAAGTTCCAAACTCCAGGACTATTACACATTGACAGATTCATCTCAGACTTCTTCCAGGCTTACCAGCCCTCTGACCGGCCAGGACGAATATGCGGCAAGAATTGACTCCGGCTACACTGGATTTACTTACCTCACGGTTCAGTCAAAATCAGCCATACTTGCACCGGTATATCAGATGCTCCAGATCCTTCTGGCAGTTGTTGCTGCTTTTCTTCTGGCTTCTGTTATTGTTTCATACAGGCTGTCCCGTTCTGTTGTCAAACCGGTCAAGCATCTGAAACATATCATTCAGCGAATGGAACTGGACACTCTTGGTCAGGAAAAGGTCACTTCCTATCCTGTCTCTGTCAATGAACTTGAGGAACTTTACCAGGCATTTCAGTTTATGAGCGATAATCTGAAGGATTCCATGGTAAAACTCACACAGGCAAAAGAACAGGAAATGCACGCCCGAAATATGGCTCTGCAGACACAGATCAACCCGCATTTTTATTACAACTCACTGTCAAGTATCATGGTTCTCGCGGAAAACGGTGATAATGACACAGTTGCCAAAATGTGCCGGAATCTTTCTCTGATCATGCGCTATATTACAGATACAGGCAGCACGACCGTATCTCTTGCCGATGAGCTGGATTATGTTCAGAAATATCTGTACTGTATGAAAGTCCGTTATCAGTCCAGTCTGAACTACAATATTGATGTAGATGAAAGCCTTCTTTCTGAGGAGGTTCCCAAGCTGCTGATCCAGCCACTCGTAGAAAATGCTATCAAATATGGTTCCAACTGTGCACCACCATGGACGATCTCCGTCAGCAGTGTTATCGCGGAAAACTACTGGAAGATCACCGTCACAGATAACGGTCCCGGATTTTCTGAGGAAGCATGTCAGAAGATCGCACAGAATCTTGCCAAAGCAGACCAGAATCCAGGTCTTCCTGAACTCAAGATCAACGGTCTGGGAACTGTAAATGTTTATCTCAGATGGAAGATTTTCTGCAACGGCAAAATCATTTTTGAATATGGAAACACCGAGGACGGACACGGAATTGTATCCATAGGACGTTATATATCAGAGGGTCAAGAAACAACTCAGTATTAATAAGAGAAAGGAACTATCATGAAATACACAGTAGTCGTTGCGGAGGACGAAGAACTTCTTTTAAATAACCTTATCCAGAAAATCCAGAAAGCGGACCCGGATTTTCAGGTTACAGGTACTGCCCAGACAGGCGAGCAGGCATTTGCACTGGTGGAAAAGCTTACTCCTGATCTTGTCATAACGGATATCCGTATGCCTGTTATGGATGGGATTGCCCTGCTTACCAAAGTAAGAAGTCAGTTCCCTTTCACTAAATTTATTATCACAAGCGGGTTTTCAGACTTTGAATATGCCAAGAAAGCTATTACTCTCAAAGTCTCTGACTACCTGCTGAAACCAGTGGATCCCGATGAGCTCCATGATGCCCTGCAAAAGATCAAACGTGAATTTCAGATCGCCAAGAAGGATTACGAAGCTGTCTTTAATGCAGGAACCGCTTCCATGACTCCCTCTCAGATTGCTTCTGTTCTGCGGGATTTTATTATAAAAAACTACAGTGACGATATCAATCTGAACCTGATCGCAGACAATATGAATTACAGTCCCGGTTATCTGACAAAGATCTTCTGCCAGGCATATGACTGTACACCGACCAAATATCTGACCAATCTGAGGATGCATCATGCACAGAAGCTGCTTCTCAATGAGCCTTCGCTTTCTGTCCGTCAGATCGGAGAAATGTGCGGTTATCATGACCAGGGATATTTCAGCCGTATCTTCAAGAAACATACCGGCAAGAGCCCGCTGGAATATCGCGATGAAAAAGAGGAAGCCATCAAATGATGACTTCCTCATAAGAAATATCTTCCATACCATCAAAGCTTCCCTGTCTTTCTTCTACAGTCAGTTCACCTTTCTGGTCATTCCAGATCAGTTTTGTGGTTGCGTATGCACCTTTCTCAAAATTATAGTTATTTCCCTCATCTTCATAAAGAGTAAATTCTGCATCTGCTCCCGGGTAAACCATCAGTTTCACCGGTCCTTCCGGTTTCTGAGATGCATAAGTAAGTCCGTCTGCAACCGGAAGAATGCTTCCTGCTTTTACAAAGATCGGCATCTGGTCGATCGGCGCATCTACAGTTACATACTGACCGCCTTCATATTTCTTGCCGGTCCAGTAATCATACCAGTCAGCTCCCTGTGGGAGATAACATTCCCATGTTTTTTCACGGTCAAGTTCTGTGCTTTCCGGACCGTAGTACATTGGCTCTGTAACTGCACAGATCAGAAGTGACGGTCCGAACATAAACTCATTCTCAATCTTTCTTGCAGTCTTATCCTGCGGGAAATCAAACAGAAGGCTTCTCATGATCGTATAGTCGTTGAAGTGAACAGCTCCTGCAAGAGAATAGATATACGGCATCAGATGGTATCTCAGCTTAATAGATTTCTCAATTGCATCATAGAACATCGTTCCTTTGTCACCGAAGTTCCAGATTTCTCTCGGAGTATCTGTTCCGTGAGAGCGGAACATCGGAAGGAAAGTTCCCATCTCAAGCCATCTGGTATAAAGCTCGCAGTATCCTTTGTCCTTCACACCTTCATTGTATTTGCCCTGCCAGAACCACTTCGGCTCCGGATCTGTGTTGCAGCCACAGCCACGATTCTGCCATTTATCAGCAACTGTAAAGAACGCACCGATATCCAGTGTCCAGTACGGATAACCACTCAATCCCATATTCAAGCCTTCTACGATCTGGATCTTGAAGTTGTCCCAGGAAGCACAGGTATCGCCAGACCACAGCATTGCTGCATATTTCTGTCCGGATGCATAACCGGAACGGGTCAGGTTGAGGACACGTTTGTCTTCAGTGTCTTTTCTCTGGTTTTCATAGATTCCCTTTGCATGCATCAGTGCAAACGCATTGGCAACAGCCGGATCCAGATATTTTTTGTGCTCGCCGCCGACAAGTTCATATCTCTCCCATGGCTCTCTCTTCACGCCGCCATTCCAGTCAGGACCGGAGAAAGGCTCTGTGGAATCGCACCACCAGGATTCAAATCCTTCATCAAAAAGTCCTTCTTTTGCCTGTTTCCAGTACATTTCACGGGCTTTTTCATCAAAAGCATTGTAGGTTGCATAGTCATAAAGCAGATAGCCTGCGTCAAAAAATTCCTGATGGTTTTTGCCGCCCGCATTCATGTTCGGCCATACAGAGACCATGCTGTGTGCATGCATTTTGTTGATTTCTTCCATGCATTCTTTGTTGTCACCGTAGCGTTCTTTGTCGAGGATCTTTTCTCCCCAGTTGCCTGGTTCCCAGGTATTCCAGTCCTGAACGACACAATCGATCGGAACACCGATCTCTCTGTAATGACGCACGATCTCAGCCAGTTCTTTTGCTGTGTAATACTGCTCTTTGGACTGGATGTAGCCATACGCCCACTTCGGCAGCATCTGTGCTTTACCTGTCAGATAACGGTAGTCATGAATGATCTCATCCATTGTATTTCCACCGAGGAAATAATAATCGATCTGGTCTACCGTATCCAGGAACAGATAGGATTCTCTGCCTTCATCATTAAAAGTCATCAGTGAACAGCAGTCAAACAGGACTCCATATCCTTCGGTAGATACAAACATCGGCATCGGGATACGCATATTGTGCTGATACAGATACTGTGTATGTTCACGGTAGTTGTAAATACCTTCTTCTGCCTGTCCAAGTCCATGGATCTCCTCGTCTTCTTTCCAGTCAAAGAAAACTCTTGCACGGTATCCGTCTCTGACTTTTTCTGCCTTGAGGTTCTGGATAAAGTTTCTTTCACCGTCTACAGTCTTTACACGGTTGATGATCGGTTTTTCGCCGCCTGTATTATAGTGTACGACATCAATCCTAGTGAGATCCGCTTTGTTCTGCTCCAGCCACACACTTCCATCTGCATGTTTCCAGGTGATCCCTCCTGTTTTGAGATTCAATTCTGCCTGCACTGCTGATGTTTTTACTGTAACTACTCCGTCTGCTTCTGCTGCTTCAAATGGAACCTGCGGATACTCTTTTTTCTCAATGATCAGAGATTCCTGCTCTGTTTTTACTTCATCTTTTGCGATCACGCAGCGGATGATCTCATCTGTTACCGGTATCAGGCGATATTTCATGCCTGCTGCTGAACATTCTACATATCTGTCTGTTTTTATCATTTCCCCAAATCTCCTTTTGTAAGTTTTTGTTCCCCATAAAAAAACGCCGTATCAGGATATAACATTGCTGTTTTTATCCTAACACGGCTGTTTATGATCGGTCTATGGCTTATCTGATTCTGATTTTTAACTATTTTTACTCTTTTCATCCTTGGGTGTTTTGCCCACATGTTTCTTATACAGTCGATAGAAATTTGAAATATTATTAAACCCACATTCCATGGCGATTTCTGTAACATTTTTCTTTCCTTCACGAAGAAGTTCACGGGCATGATTGATACGCATTCGTGTTACATAATCACTGAAACTGATATTCGTCACCTTACGAAAATAAGATGAAAAATAATTGGCACTCATATACACAGATGACGCAACCTCTTCCAGTGTGATCTTCTCGCAGTAATGAGCATCGATGTAATCAAACGCCTGCTCCAGACGCTTCATGGCGTTCTTTTTCTCCTTGAGCATCTCTCCGGATTTGGTTTCATCCTGATAAGTACGTATGAGCATGGTGAGGATCCGCAATACATTGGCCTTGATCATAAGAGGATAACCTTCTTTCTGATCATTCCACTCTTTATAAATTTCCCAGATGCCTGCACGGATATCTGCATTTATTTCATCTTCCCTGCCGACACGGTTCTTGAAATTACTTCCCCGCTCTACAAAAGGCTTCAGATATTCCGTGTCAAATACGCTGATCTTCTCTGCAATAAATTCCGGCGAAAAGATCATGACCAGAAGCTTCATATCATCCCCGATAAGATTCCACCCATGAGGTTCTACGTTGTTAAAGATGATCACATCATCCTTCTCCATCGTATACTCCTGTCCGTTGACAAAATAATTCCCCTTCCCCTCAAGCACACAGGTGATCTCAAAGTAACTGTGCCAGTGCCAGGTCCCCGGCCTGCTGTTCTTCGGGGTCAGCACTACCTCTGAAATCTGAAAAGGAAAATCTTTATCAAGTGGAATATTATCTCGTTCAAGCCTCATCGTCTGCCTCCTGTAAGTAACGTTAATTCTGTCAAATCTGATAACACCAAATTCGATTCTTTAACGTTCTCAGTATAGCAGATTTTATTCTTTCACGCAATTCAGGATGAATGCTTCCAGTTTTGCCAGTTCATTTTCATGTTTTCCATGAACGGCGATCCTGAAATAGTCGTTTCCTTCTATCCCCTTTATCATATAGTAATTATTCTCGATCTTAAAAAAAGGCTGTTTCAGCATATCAAGATATACAAAACCTCCAAGTGATTTCAGCTTTAAAATAAATTCTCTGTCTATCGGCGCATCCATAAGATAGTCTGTTGCAAACCAGCCGGATTCTGCACATTTCTCTCTTGAAGGCCGCTTTCCTGTGATCTTCATAAACTTTTCCCCTGTTCATCGTCCTGCCACAGAGCCTGCGATCTGCTCTGCCGCTGTAAGAAATTCCTGTATGTCCTTCTCTTTTGTAAAGTAAGATATGCTTATGCGGATCGTTCCGTTCTTTTGTGTTCCCATAGCTTCATGGATCAGTGGAGAACAGTGAAGTCCCGCACGTACCGTGATTCCATACCCACTTTCCAGGATATATGCCGCATCGGAAGCTGTCAGGCCTTTGAAGTTCAGACTCATGACAGGTCCCCTGCATTCCTTAGAATTTCCGTATACCTGGATTCCCGGGATCTTCTCCAGAGCTTCATACAGTTTCTCCATAAGTGCCATTTCTTTTTTATGGATCATGTCAACTCCTGTTTCACGTACAAAATTCACTCCAGCCAGCAATGCCGTGATTCCCGGAAGGTTCTGTGTGCCAACTTCATATTCATAATCTTCATCTTCATAGGTCAGCTGCTTACTGTTACGTCCTGTTCCCCCATATTTCAACGGCTTCAGTGAAATACCTTCTCTGATATAAAATCCACCACTGCCCTGCATACCCATAAGACTTTTGTGACCTGTAAAAATAACCGCATCTGCTTTCCACTGATCTGCATATACCGGAATACAGCCTGCGCTCTGGGAAACATCCACTATCAGACAAAGGTTGTTTTTCTTTGCGAACCTGCTGATCATGTCCATGTTCTGCACATATCCCGTTACATTCGAGCAATGATTGACCACAAGTGCTGCTGCCTGCCGTCCGTCCTGCCGCTCTTCTTCCAGTGCCTGTTCCAGCAGTTCCTCTGTCACTGCGCCAATCGCGGTGCAGGAGATGATTTTTACCGGATGCTCTTTTAATGCCGACTGATTCATAAGCGGACGCAGGACACTGTTATGCTCTGTCTGTGTCACGAGAATGCTGTTTCCTGCTTTTCCATAATCGAGTCCACACAGGACAGTATTCAAACTTTCTGTTGCCCCTGATGTAAAAAAAATCCTCTCACTCTCTGCTATCCCCAGTAGTTCCCCCATAGCTTCACGACAGAGTACTTCCACATCTTTTTTTAAAATCGCGCTTCCTCCCCTGAATTGTGAAGCAGGCGTGTCCATAAGACACGCCTGTACAGCTTCATTCACGCAGGAAGGTTTCGGCCATGATGTAGCCGCGTTATTCAGATAAACCATTCGGAATCATCCTTCCAGTACGTTAAAGTTCATAACCTTTGCAATCTTTTTGATAAGTTTTGTGTAATCACCAAAGATAAGTACCTGATGATGACCAAAGCCTGCCAGATTGTGCATATATTCTCTTGCGTCATCCATCTGGATGTAGTAGTACGGGCTGCAGTATGTATCTGCATATTCGGAACGGATAACTTTACCTTTCTTGATGCAGATGGTATCGCCTGCCGGGTTGAAACGGCCAAGTGTTACATAGTCATCATCGTTCTCTGTGAAGTCAACCTGCAGTTTTCCACCAAATCCCTGACCAGTGAATGCCCACAGTTTGTATTCCAGTGGTTTTGTTCCATAACCATTCATGCAAAGTGCCGGTACTGCATGGTGGATACGAAGCAGTTCGTCTGTCTCATGGTTCGGGTTACCCATGAATGCTGGACGGTTTGCAGCGTACTGCATGATCAGCATAGCCATAAGTGCATTCAGGTCTTCCTCGCATCCGCTCGGGATTCCTTCGTCTTTCATGATGGAATGGCACATACATGGTGTAAATTTACGGTTCTGCGGGATCTCTGTTGTGCAGAGTTCATGACATGCAGTTGAGAATGCGTTGCAGTCATAGATATCCATCATTTTCTTAGCTGCCAGATAATATTTCACGTCGTTGAGGAACCAGTCTGTATTTACCTGTGTATCTGTAGAACCTGCAATGATCTTGTCGGCGATCGGTTTTGCTTCTTCGTCTGTGATCTCATCCATATATTTGAAGATAGATGTGAATGGAAGTTTTACTACTTCAAATCCATAACGCTGACGGAGAACTTCCGGATCACGGATCAGGCTCTGGATACCGAATGTTGGCAAAGATCCTGCTGTAAGTACAAGTGCTCTTGTGTTGCGAACGGCTTTTCTTACCCAGAGGATATGTGCGATCTCGTTTACATCCTGAAGATCCATTGCTACATAAGCTTCTACTCCGATAGAACGGCAGTAAGCTGCAAAGTCGATTCCTTCGTTTCCGTTCTGCCAGATGATTACCGGTTTGTTGTAGCGTTCCAGTTTTGGAATTCTCCACCCCATGCACAGGAAGCAATCGATCTCATCAAGATTTTCGCCGATTTTTTCAAACAGATCTTTCTTTACTACGAAAGATTCATCATAACGAACATCCATCGGCTCTGTGAACTGAACTTCATCAATCACACCTTTCAGAGCTTCTACAGATTCTTTAAATGTCTCATCTGCTGCCTTTGTTTCTGCCTCAACAGTCATGTCTTCTTTGTGACCTGCACGACATGGGCCTTCCCAGAAGTGTGTATGTGTCAGACATCCGATCAGTGGTCTTACTACGAGTTTTACATCCATTGCTTTCTGTTTCATGATTAAAAAAACCTCTCTTTCATTTGTTCACCTTATATAGTTGCATCCCTTAATATGTCTCTAATTATACTTTCTAAATGAGAATATTCCTCTTTTTTCTTCCGCACAATCTATACTTTCTTATGATTTTTTGTGTAAATTATATAAATTACGCCTTTATAAACACATCATTTTCGTATGCTTTGACAGGTTGCATGCGGCAAAAAAAGAGCCGTCAGGTCGTGACATTGCCTGGCGGCTCCCGTTTATTTGAATTTGGGATTCAACTATATTAATATAAGGGTTTATCTTCCGAGAGATTCTACATAAGTTCCTTTTACATCGCTCCAGTTCTTATCTGCATAGTCAAGAAGGTATGCAGCCTGTTCCAGAGACATTTCCGGGAACAGAAGGAATAAGCTGTGAGAACCATATTTCTTAACGATACGGTCTACGTTCTTGATCCAGTCTTCGAATTCTCCTGAGTAAACTTTTACCCAGATGGATTTTCCTGCTGCAATTGCTTTATCGTAGATCACATCCCAGTCCGGAAGTGTTCCGTCCGGGCCTGCATCTCCACTTGTCCACTGCAGAGCGTCAATTCCATCGATTTCCATCAGTGCATCCATGTGTTTGATCGCAGCCGGTCCATCAAGATGATACAGGACATGGTCTACTTTCTCACTCTGCTCACGTAAGGATGGCTGAATGTATTTTCTGAAGTCTTCCGGTGACATCATTGCAGAGAAATCGCACTGTAATTTTACAGTTCTTCCAGGTCCCCAGATCTGGAATACAGTGTAAGCGTTTCCGCCGTTTTCGTCTTTGATGATATCATAGAAACGGTCATAGTATTCATAGTAAACATCGGTTACTTCCTGAATTCTCTCACCGATCATATCCGGCTCATCCAGCAGGTCAAACAGGATATCCTGTGCACCGCGCAGAGAAGCAAGTACATCGATGTTTTCCATAAGGTCAGGCATATCTACAACAAAATCGTCTCCTGCCAGTTCCTTACAGTCTTTTGCAAGCTGGATGTGTTTTTTGAACCATTTGTTTTCCGGGTCAAAAGTAAGTTTCGGTACACCTTCCCAGCTGTCCAGACATTTGTTGAACCATACAGTATCTTCTTTGAATCCGATCTCAGATCCGAGGTAAGATGCTACGGATCCTGGACCAAAGTCGATGTTCAGGTTCGGGAAACTCTCTCCAAGGAATGCATGTGTATCGCAGAAGTAACGATAACGGTCTACGATCCTCTGTGCATTCTGGTATTTGTCTTCCATGTCTTTCCATTTCAGTTCTTCCGGCATGTTGTAATATTTACCCTGGCAGATCTGATCCAGATAGCCACCCTCAACAGGTGTTCCGTCTGAATACTGCTCTACTTCCGGTCTTCTGGCGATAACACACATCAGCGGTCTTCCGGTGTTTTTGTGCTGCCAGTAATTAGCAAATTTTTCTTTGGTTGCTTCCCAGTTAAGCTTGTAGCCTTCTCCTGGTTTCGGAAGCTGGATCTTGCTTAAATCTACGGAGCCTTTTTCGAATTTAGGTGTTTCAGAAACTTTTTCTTCTGCCTTCGGAGCTTCTTCTTTGGCTTCTTCCTGTACCGGTTCTGCACCTTCTACCGGAATATCATCAAATTCACCGGCTGCTGCTTTTGCACAGAATCCGGATTCTGCATATTTCTTAGCCTGCTCTGCTGCGGAAGCTGCATCTTCTGTATAAGCATCTGCACCGATCTCATCAGCGAATTCCTGGCTGATCGGAGCACCTCCAACCATGATCTTGACACGGTTACGGAATGGCTGTTTCAGAAGTGCTGCAACAGTGTCACGAAGTGACGGCATTGTTGTTGTAAGAAGAGCAGAAAGAGCTACAATACTTGCTTCTTTGTGTGAATTTACTTCATCAATGAATGTCTGGATCGGTACATCAACGCCAAGGTCGATAACTTCGAATCCGGCACTCTCAAACATCATACCTACAAGGTTTTTACCGATATCGTGAAGGTCACCTGCTACAGTACCAAGGATAATGGTTCCTGCGCTTCCTGCTTCACCTGTCGCAAGATATGGTTTCAATACATCCACACCGGCTTTCATAGCACGTGCTGCTGCAAGCATCTGCGGAACGAAGATGATCTCTTTCTTGAAGTTATCACCTACGACAGCCATAGCTCCAATCATTGCGTCATTTAAGATAGCAGTCGGGTCACAGCCTGCATCAAGTGCTTCCTGAACGGCCTGTCCGATTTCTTTGTTCTTACCATCCTGAGTTAATTTGAATACTTTCTGCATCTTCTCATCAAGTGGAGAAGCCGGTGCAGGCTGTACTTCTTCAGCGGCTTTGTTTCCAAATTTATCAATATACTGCAGGCAGTATTCATCACGCTCTAACAGTGCATTTGTTGCATAGATCATACCGATCATATTCTTGTTGGTCGGGTCAACAATCGCACTGTCCATACCAGCATTCATAGCCAGTACCATAAATGCCTGGTTGATATTTTTTCTCACCGGAAGTCCGAAAGAAATATTGGAAAGTCCACTTGTGATGTGGATGTCCGGATATTCAGATTTAATTCTTCTGCAGCAATCTGCAAATACAGTTAATGCAGTCTGATCTGTTCCTAAAGTTACAACCAGTGGGTCAATATGTAAACGGCTTGGTGCAATGCCGTACTGTTTTGCTTTTTCCATAATTCCGAAGAAAATTTTCATACGTCGCTCTACGGAATCCGGAATACCATCATTATCGCACAGAAGTGCTACGCATTCCCAGTCTGTGTCCGCAATTACCGGGAAAATGGTATCGATTTTATCACCTTCAAGAGATACAGAGTTGATAAGACCTGGTCTCTTGCAGAATGGGATCGCTGCTACGCAGGATTTTGCACTCGGGCTGTCCACACAGATCGGTGTATCTGTTACTTCCTGTACAAGATCGATCATCCATTTCAGTGTTTCTACTTCTACGTCCTCTTCTACAGACGCACATACGTCCAGAAATGTAGCACCCGCTTCTGCCTGCATTCTGGCTCTTTCTCTGATCAGATCCGCATCCTTCTCAGAGATTGCCTTGGCAACTGACGGAATAGATCCGTTCAGTTTCTCTCCTATTATGATCATTATTTTGTTCCCTCCTGATGTGCCATTGTCAAACACCTTCTCATTTGACAGATCATGTCCGCTTATATGATCTGTCCCGCACTTTTATTTTATAATATCCAAAGGGTTATAACTTCTACTATCTTTTGATTGATGTATACTATCTTACTGTGATTCCATTACCGTTCGCAGTAAAATATTGTATTTCCGAGTTTACAATGCTATATTGGAAAAAAGATTTTCGGCAACGCGGATAGAAAGGCGCAGAAAAATGAATACTTATCAAATTACTGTTTTACCATATGATCGGATTTTAAATGCAGATGAGGGTGAAAACCTGCTCCACATTCTCCAGCAGAATTCACTTGCCCCGGAAGCTCCCTGCGGCGGCAATGGAAAATGTGGTAAATGCATCGTTTATATAAATGGCAGAAAGTCTCTGGCATGCCAGACTGTGATCCGGGACAATATCACAGTCCGTATTCCTGAGAAATCTGACATGCAGATCCTGAAGCATGGCACCTCTGTTTCCGTACAGCCGGATGGCCGTGACAGATATATCCTTGCATATGATATCGGAACCACAACTGTTGTCTGTTATCTTCTGGACGGTATCTCCGGCGAAGAACTTGCCAAAGAAAGTATACTGAACCCTCAGACTGCTTATGGTGCGGATGTAATATCCCGGATCGAATATGTTCTGAAAAATCACTCTTCAGAGCTTCAGGACTGCATTACACATATCCTCGCAAGCCTTGCCGTCAAAGCAGCCGCCAAAGCCGGTATCCCGCTTTCGGTGATCACTCTCGCCTGTGTTGTCGGTAATACTGCCATGCATCATCTTTTCCTTGGCATCGATCCTTCGCCGCTGACCGTACCGCCCTATATGCCAAAGGTTTCCAATGCCATGGAGATTCCTGCCGCTCCGCTGCTTCCCATTCATCCAGAGGGGCGTATCCGCATCCTTCCAAATATAGCCGGTTTTGTCGGTGCCGATACCGTTGCATGTATGACTTCTGTTCATTTTGACCAGCTTGATGAATTGACTCTTATGATCGACATTGGTACAAATGGGGAAATGGTCCTGGGGGACCGCCATCGTCAGATTGCCTGTTCCACTGCTGCCGGGCCTGCTTTTGAAGGAGCCAGAATCTCTTGCGGCATGCGGGGAATTCCCGGAGCCATCGATCATGTTTCTGTAAAAAACGGAGAAATCTGTTATCATACCATCGGAAATGCTGAGGTCAGGGGATTGTGCGGATCAGGACTGCTGGATCTGACCGCCGCTCTTCTGGACACTGGATTCTTAAGTGAAGCTGGTCTGATGCAGGCTCCGGAATATCGAATCGGTACTTCTGCAGTTACTCTGACCCAGAAAGATATTTCTGAAGTTCAATTTGCCAAATCTGCCATCCGCTCCGGCATTGAACTTCTCGCCAAGCGGATGCAGGTATCTGCAGGAGATATCCGTAAAGTATATCTTGCCGGAGCTTTTGGAAATTACATGAACCCGGTCTCTGCATGCCGGATCGGTATGATACCTCCTGCGCTTCTTGATCGCATTAAAACGATTGGAAATGCCGCCGGAGAAGGTGCAAAGCTCTGTGCCTTAAATCGCCGTGAATTTGCTTACAGCCAGTTTCTTGCTGCCAAGACAGAATTTCTGGAGCTGGCATCCTGTCCGGAATTTCAGGACTGTTATATCGATTATTTAATGTTTGGAGAAGAATAGAAATGAATTACGAAGAACTTAAAAACCTGGCTTTAGAATCAGGATTTACTCATACAGCACCGCTGGATACTGCAACCATCGAATTAAAACAGGATGTCCGGGACATGTGCGCCCAGGGATGCCAGCAGTATGCCAAACGCTGGAGCTGTCCTCCTGGGTGTGGAACTCTGGATCAGCTTCGTGGAAGTATTTATTGTTATAAAGAGGGAATTCTTGTACAGACTGTTACAAAATTAGAAGATGAATTTGACTGGGATGGCATGATGAAGGCGCAGAATCTTCACCAGGAACATTTCCTTGCGTTCCTCGAAAAACTCCACGCCTCTCATTTTTCTTTCCTGCCACTCGGAACCGGATGCTGCATGCTCTGCAAAACCTGCACCTACCCGGATGCACCCTGCCGCTTCCCGCGAAAAAGGATCTCTTCGATGGAAGCATGCGGTATGCTGGTATCGGAAGTATGTCAGAAGAATAACCTGAAATACTATTATGGTCCGAATACGCTTGCGTATGTGGCATGTGTGCTGATGTGAGATTTATCTATTCACATATTTTGATTATTTTGCTTTTCCTCTTGTATCAGCCAGAACAGATACTACAATGTTGACACTCCCCACAGCTAAAGCAGGGGGATTCTTGCTTCTACCACTACTGCATTGGTGAATACCTTACGGTACTG
>CAKRXU010000039.1 GCA_934424575.1 uncultured Blautia sp. | reverse complement strand
TTTTTGCGCACAATTAATTATATTTACGTTTTCTTGCGGCTTCAGATTTTTTCTTACGACGAACGCTTGGTTTCTCGTAATGCTCTCTCTTGCGGATTTCCTGCTGAATACCTGCTTTTGCACAGCTTCTCTTGAATCTGCGAAGAGCGCTATCTAAAGTCTCGTTTTCTTTTACGATAACGTTTGACATAGACTCACACCTAACCTCCCTCCAGTTGTAGATTGTGCTAAAATACAACTGTCTGGGTATTTTTCTTGCACGACTGTTATTATATAACATAGTGATAACATTCGTCAACATCTTTTGGCTAAATTTAGAAAAAAATTATTTTTGACAAAAAATGCGCTTTTTAGTGGATCTGCTGTTCCAGGATTCCTGCTGCTGCTTTGACTGCTTCGTCCGCTTTTTCCGGATTCTTTCCACCGGCCTGAGCCATGTTAGGACGACCGCCGCCGCCACCGCCTACGATCGCTGCGACACCTTTGATAAGGTTTCCTGCATGTGCTCCTGCTTTCTGAGCTGCATCTGTAGCCATAGCAAGGAGATTTACTTTGCCGCCGTTTACAGCTGCAAGGACAACAACGCCCTCTCCGATTTTCTCTTTGAGCTGATCGCCAAGATCACGGAGTCCGTTCATGTCAACGCCCTCAACCTTAGCTGCAAGGAGTTTCACACCCTTGACATCTACGATCTGGTTCATGACATCACCAAGAGATCCCTGAGCCAGTTTGCTCTTGAGGGATTCGTTCTCGCTCTGGAGAGATTTGACCTCTGCCTGGAGATGTGTGATTTTCTCAGCAACTTCTGCCGGCTGTACCTTGAGTGCTTTGGCAGCCTCGTTGAGCATAGCTTCCTGTTTCTTATAATATTCAATAACACCGTTTCCTGTCAGTGCCTCGATACGACGTACACCTGCTGCGATACCAGCCTCGGATACGATCTTGAAGAGCATGATGGAGCTTGTGTTCTTAACATGTGTACCACCGCAGAGTTCTTTGGAGAAGTCGCCCATAGATACGACACGTACCTTCTGGTCGTATTTCTCGCCGAACAGAGCCATTGCGCCAGATTTCTTGGCTTCTTCGATGTCCATGACATTTGTCTCTACAGGAAGAGCTGCCTGGATCTCTTTGTTCACGAGAGCTTCTGTCTCTGCGATCTCTTCCGGTGTCATTGCCTGGAAGTGTGCAAAGTCAAAACGAAGTCTGTCCGGAGTTACCAGGGAACCTTTCTGTTCTACGTGAGAACCAAGGACAGTCTTGAGTGCTTTCTGAAGAAGATGTGTTGCACTGTGGTTCTTCTCTGTGTCACGGCGGGCCTGCTCATTGACTTTAAGAGTTACGGTCTCTCCTGTGGAAAGCATTCCGGATTCCATATGTCCGACATGACCAAATTTACCGCCACGAAGTTTGATGGTATCTTCTACTACAAATTTACCATTTGCAGTCTCGATCACACCAGTATCTCCTTCCTGTCCACCCATGGTAGCGTAGAATGGTGTTTCTTTTACAAATACAGTACCTTTCTGACCTTCCATCAGAGAAGTTACGATTTCTTTTTCTGTTGTGAGAACTGTGATCTCGGAATCGTATGTGAGGTGATCGTATCCTTCGAACTCTGACGTTACGTTGACATCGATCTCATCGTATACGGTAGCGTCAGCTCCCATATAGTTGGTCACTTCACGTGCAGTACGTGCTTTGACTCTCTGCTCTTCCATTGCTTTCTGGAAGCCATCTTCGTCGATTCCGTAGCCTTTTTCCTCAAGGATCTCTTTGGTGAGGTCAAGCGGGAATCCGTAAGTATCGTACAGTTTGAATGCATTTTCTCCGGAAAGAGTTTTTACTCCGGCTGCTTTCATTTCTTCTTCCATGTCTGCAAGGATGCGGAGACCCTGGTCGATGGTCTTGTTGAACTGGTTCTCTTCGTTTGTCAGGACTTTGAAGATGAACTCTTTCTTTTCTTCCAGTTCCGGATATCCTGCTTTGGATCCGTTGATCACTTCTGCGCTGAGCTTTGCAAGGAAAGTTCCCTTGATTCCCAGGAGATGTCCGTGACGTGCTGCACGACGGATCAGACGGCGGAGTACATATCCACGTCCTTCGTTGGTCGGCATGATACCATCGGAGATCATAAATGTTGCGGAACGGATATGGTCTGTGATCAGACGGATGGATACGTCATCCTGATAGTTCTTCTCGTATTCCTTGCCTGCGATCTCGCATACCAGGTTACGAAGTGCACAGATGGTATCTACATCAAAGATGGAGTCAACATCCTGAACAACAACTGCCAGACGCTCAAGACCCATACCTGTATCGATGTTTTTCTGTTTCAGGGTTGTATAGTTTCCGTTTCCATCGTTCTCGAACTGAGTGAATACGTTGTTCCATACTTCCATGTAACGGTCGCAGTCGCAGCCTACGGTACAGCCAGGTTTACCGCAGCCGTATTTCTCTCCACGGTCATAGTAGATCTCAGAACATGGACCGCAAGGACCAGCACCGTGCTCCCAGAAGTTGTCTTCCTTGCCAAAACGGAAGATCCTGTCAGCCGGGATTCCGATTTCCTTATTCCAGATGTCGAATGCTTCATCATCATCCAGATATACAGACGGATACAGTCTGTTGGCATCCAGACCAACAACTTCTGTCAGGAATTCCCAGGACCAGTGGATCGCTTCTTTCTTGAAGTAATCTCCAAAAGAGAAGTTACCAAGCATCTCAAAGAAGGTACCGTGACGTGCTGTCTTACCAACGTTTTCGATATCACCGGTACGGATACATTTCTGACATGTGGTGACTCTTGTTCTAGGCGGTTTCTCTGCGCCTGTGAAATATGGTTTCAGTGGAGCCATACCTGCGTTGATCAGCAGGAGACTCTTGTCTCCCTGAGGTACCAGGGAGAAGCTTTTCATTGCGAGATGTCCTTTGCTCTCCATGAAATCCAGGAACATCTGACGAAGTTCGTTTACTCCGTATTTCTTCATGATTCTTTCCTCCTAAAAGTATTGTTAAAAATACTTATTATTTAGCATAAACTCTGTTGAATTTCTTTTTGCCTCGTTTGAGGACAACACCATCACCTGCGAGTGCATCTTTGGCAACTGTGTGTTTGATGTCTGTGATCTTTTCACCGTCGATGGAAACGCCGCCCTGCTCGATCGCACGACGTCCCTCAGAACGTGTCGGAACGAGACCTGCCTTGATCAGCATTGTGATAAGGTCGATGGTTCCTTCCTCTGTGAAATCTTCATCAGTCAGCTCTGTGCTTGGCATATGTGCAGTGTCTGCACCGCCGGAAAACAGTGCTCTTGCACCTTCCTGAGCTTTCTTGGCTTCTTCTTCGCCGTGAACCAGGTTGGTCAGCTCGTATGCAAGGATCTCTTTGGCTTTGTTTAACTGGCTTCCTTCCCATTTGGCCATCTCGTCGATCTGCTCAAGCGGAAGGAAAGTAAGAAGACGCATACATTTGATAACGTCTGCATCGTCTACGTTTCTCCAGTACTGGTAGAAATCAAATGGAGATGTCTTGTTCGGATCAAGCCATACAGCACCGGACTGTGTCTTGCCCATCTTCTTGCCTTCTGAGTTCAGAAGAAGTGTGATGGTCATGGCGTATGCATCTTTGCCAAGTTTACGACGGATCAGTTCTGTACCGCCGAGCATGTTGCTCCACTGGTCATCACCGCCGAACTGCATGTTGCAGCCGTATTTCTGGTATAACATATAGAAGTCATAGCTCTGCATGATCATGTAGTTGAATTCAAGGAAACTAAGTCCTCTCTCCATACGCTGTTTGTAGCACTCTGCAGTAAGCATACGGTTTACTGAGAAATGAGCTCCTACATCACGAAGCAGATCTACATAGTTCAGGTTCAGAAGCCAGTCTGCATTGTTGACCATCAGTGCCTTGCCATCGGAAAAGTCGATGAAGCGGGACATCTGTTTCTTGAAGCAGTCAATGTTGTGCTGGATGGTTTCTTTTGTCATCATCTGACGCATGTCAGTTCTTCCTGACGGGTCACCGATCATACCGGTACCGCCGCCGAGAAGTGCGATCGGACGGTTGCCTGCCATCTGGAGGCGTTTCATCAGGCAGAGTGCCATGAAGTGTCCTACATGAAGGCTGTCTGCGGTAGGGTCAAATCCGATGTAGAAAGTAGCCTTACCGTTGTTTACCATTTCTTTGATCTCGTCTTCGTCTGTTACCTGGGCGATCAGGCCTCTGGCCTTAAGTTCTTCCCATACTGTCATAATAATTTCCTCCTGTCGCGGTATTCATCATCAGGTGCGTCCAAAGGCGCCTCCTCGATATGCAAAAAAGCCCGGTTCCTGTCCTTCTTAGGACGAGAACCGGGTCCCGTGATACCACCTAACTTCGCGGAAAAATTCCCGCCTCATTGAGCACGGTAACGAGTGCCACTCCGTCGCAGCCTACTGAAAAATTTCAGTGCGAAGCTCCGGGATGTATTCGCAAAAGTACTGCACGCGCCTCTCACCATCCGGCTGCTCTCTGTGTGTGTTGCTTCTGTTACTTCTTCCCTTCAAAGCCGTTCTGTATACTTTTAAAAGTATACAAATTGGCTTTTTGTTTGTCAAGGGTGTTTTCCTTTAGTTTAACAACTTAAAGCGATAACGTCATTATTATTCAAGCCATTACCTGTGAGCAGCAACTGATATGCATTGTTTTGCATTATCCAGAATCTTCTGCGGATTTTCAATAAAAATCTCATCTGCCGCACTCTGTCCCATTTTTTTGGAAACATAGGCATACGCATCTCCAATTCTTGTAACACGGTGTTTGGTTCCATGACAGTCTGATCCAATATACTGCACAAGTCCCTCTTCAAGAAGTTTTCCACAGTATTTTTTGGTTCCATGTCCATTTTTTCCAATTACGCTGTCTGCATTGATCTGCATACAAGCCCCCATATTCAACAGGCTTTCTACCAGATCCAGATCTCTCATGCAGTTATAGCGCTCAATATGTGCTATGATTGGTTTGTATCCATTGGAAAGCATTGCATAAAGTCTGTCTTTGATGTATCGTTCTTCTGTACTTGCGGAAAATTCTGTAAGTACATATTTGGATCCCGCCATCAAATAAACTCTGTCAGACCGTAAATAATCCATCATCTCAACATTTGCATGAAACTCGCATCCAAGAAATACTTTAAAATCCGGTCCAATCTTCTCTGTCAGTCGTCTCAGTACCAGGAAATGCTTCTTTATGACTTCCGAAGGTGTTTCAAACATCGCTTTTCTGAAATGGGGCGTTACGATAATCTTACGAACACCCTGCTCATACTCCATCTGAAGCATGTTAAAAGCTTCTTTAACACTCTGCGCTCCATCATCTACTGCCGGAACAATATGACAATGCATATCAAACAGTCCTTTGACTGCCATTTTCCACTCTCTCCTTTTCTACTGTATTTACCCGGCTAATTATAGCCTATAAGTGAGGCTTTTGCAACTGTATTTTATCACCTCGGACAGCCTTTCTACATAAAATGAATTGTAAGCAAAATGCCGGAGGATTTTATAATGAGTGATTTGGCTGCTACAAACTGTGGATGTAACAATGACTGTGGCTGTGGATGCAACAATGGTTGTGGATGCGGCAACGACTGCGGATGCGGCAATGGAACCAGCCTTTTTGGAGGCAGCTCCTGCAACTGTATCCTCTGGATCATCATCCTGATGTGCTGCTGTGGCAACAACGGCTGCGGTAATGGCTGCGGATGCGGCAACAATGACAACTGCTGGATCATCGTGGTTCTGCTTCTTCTTTGCGGCAACAACGGCTTTGGCTGCGGTAATGGCTGCGGAGGATGTGGATGCTGATCCTGCCCCTTTCAACCCCATACAGTCTGCAGACAAAAAGCAGAGGATCATTTCCTCTGCCTTTGTCTGTTTCTTTCTGCCCGTCGCTCTTTCTCTCTCTGCATGTTCTCTCTTTTATGCTTAAGACATTCCAGGTCCAGTTCATAAAAAGCATTTCCATCCAGTACAAGCTTTTCTTTTTTATTTTCCATGGCTGCTGCCTTTCTGATCTTCTTCACTATTTATCTTATGTCAAATCATACTCCCCGTCATAATCTAAAAGCAAAAAGCATATCTTCGTAATAAAAAAAGGAGCTTTGTCTTATGGAAGAAGAAATCATCGCCCAGACAAAATTCGACCAGCTCATCTCTGACGACCAGTCGCAGATGCTGAAAGCCTTTATCCCTTATCTTTCCCCGAGAGGCCAGCAGCTTCTCTCCGTGTTCACCAAAACAAGAGAACTCTCAAACACTCTGGCATTATTCCGCGGCAGACAGCCTGATATGCAGATCTGCAGTTCTTCTGTTTCCAGTCCTTCCGAACTTCTGGATGATCTTCGGAAATTCAGCTATGGCAGGAGCCGCAGGCAGCTTGACCAGATCAGCAACTTTCTTGTCATGATGCAGCTGATACAGGTTATGAACCACTCCAACCAGGAAGAAGGTGAGCAAAATGAGCCAGGAATGGCAAAATGATCCCAAACTCAAAAACATCGATCCGTCAAAACTTGCCCTTCTGCAGAACCTCGCGGACCAGAGCGGCGGCAGATCTCCGTCTGATATGCTTCCGTTTCTGATGAGTGCCGCTGCACAGGGACGGCAGAACGGACTTCAGTTTTCCTCTGATGAGATCGGGACGATACTGAATGTCCTCAAAGCCGGAAAATCGCCAAAAGAAGCGGCAAAGCTTGATCAGATCGTCAGCCTGATGCGGATGATCCGCTAGTCAATGGATGAAGCACGCCGCTGGTGTCTTCTCGATATACAAATACAAAATAATCCCCCACTGCTCAAATAAACAGCGGGGGATTTGATCTTGTCGTATAAACTTTATTTATCCTGCTTATCGGCGCGTTCCATCATACAGTCACGTAAGAATGCCAGTCCGTGTGCAACGGTCTGTTCTCTCACTCTCGCACGGTTGCCCTGGAAATGGAATTCTCTTACCTGCGTGCAGCCCTTATAAGAACATCCCATGAATACGGTTCCGACCGGTTTTTCTTTTGTTCCACCGCCCGGACCTGCGATTCCTGTCACGGAAAGGCAGATATCTGTCTTGGATGCCTTGCGGCCGCCCTTTGCCATTTCTGCCGCACATTCCTCGGATACAGCTCCGTGTTTCTTAAGTGTGGACTTGCTGACATCGAGACATCTTCTCTTGGCTTTGTTGCTGTAGGTGACCATGCCCTGCAGAAATACCTCAGAAGCACCTGATACATTGACGATCCTTGCGGCGATCGCACCACCTGTACAGGATTCTGCCAGAGAAAGCGTCAATTCCTGTTCTTTCAACATATCTACCACAGCTTCCTCCAGAGATTTGGATTCTTCTGTTGCAAAAATGTTTCTTCCGAATCTTGCCTTAAGTTCTTTGACAACAGGTTTGATGAGTTTCTTACATTCCTTCTCATTCTTACCCTTGGCAGTAATGCGAAGATGTACCTCACCAGTCTTGGCATATGGTGCGATCGTCGGATTGGTCTGGCTTCCGATCAGATCCTCGATCTCCTCTGCAACCTGGCTCTCACCGATCGAGCAGATCTTCACCATCTGAGAATAAATGATCTCCGGCTGTTTCTTGCGAAGATATGAAAAAACAGATTCCTCAAACATCGGCTTCATCTCACCTGGAGGTCCCGGGAGAAGGATGGCTGTCTTGCCTTTTTTCTCAAGGATCAGTCCCGGTGCGGTGCCGTTGTGGTTATCGAGAACGATCGCACCCTTCGGAACCATTGCCTGCTTGTAGTTGTTGGCTGTGATCTTGCGCTGAGGATTATTTTTCTTATACTGCTCGAGGTATGCTTCCATCAGTTTCCTGCTGTGGCGGTCCTCCACCAGTTTCATTCCCATGACTTCAGCGGTAACTTCCTTCGTCAGGTCATCCTCGGTTGGTCCAAGTCCTCCTGTGAGGATCACTACATCAGAACGATCCAGTGCCGTCTGAATAGTCTCGCGCATACGTGCCTCATTGTCTCCCACAACTGTCTGATAATAGACAGAAAGCCCAAGCTCTGCACATTTTTCGGAAAGATATGCGCTGTTGGTATTTACAATATTTCCAAGAAGTATTTCTGTTCCCACAGAAATCAGCTCTGTTATCATTTGATATCTGCCTCCTACTCCTGCATGGACAGAACGGAACGGTTCTGCCAGATATAAGTGATCAGTGAGATGATGGTCAGTGCAAGAGAGATCCAGATAAAGATCTGCTCCAGGATCACAAATGCAGCAATATTATCAAAATGCAGGATCAGCAAAATGATCATGACCATCTGTGATGCTGTCTTGAATTTGCCCCAGTAGTTCGCTGCAATGACAATGCCATTCTCTGCAGCGATCAGACGAAATCCACTGATGATAAATTCTCTTCCTATGATAATGATGACAAACCAGGCCGGAAGTCTGCCAAGTTCGATCATACAGATCATTGCAGAGCACACAAGAAGTTTGTCCGCAAGAGGATCCATAAATTTACCAAAATTTGTTACCAGATTGTTTTTACGGGCCAGGTATCCGTCAAACCAGTCTGTAATGCTGGCTGCTGCAAAGATAACGAGAGCGATATAGCGGTTTGCCTCTCCGCCCCATCCTGTCAGCAGAAATACAACAAGAAACGGAACCATGATCATTCTGGCCACTGTCAGTTTATTCGGTGTATTCATCAGCCAATTCTCCTATTAAATCGTATTCCAGTGCGCCTGTCACACGGACACGTGCAAAATCACCTGTCACAAGAAGTTCCCCTGTCTGAACAAAGATATATCCGTCAACCTTCGGTGCATCTGCATAAGTTCTTCCAATGTAGGCACTCTCTCCGGATACCTTACCCTCGATCATAACAAGAAGTTCCTGTCCGATCCGCTCATCACCCTTCTCAAGAGAAATCTCCTGCTGGAGAGACATGAGCTCATCTCTTCTCTCTTCCTTGACTTCCTCCGGAACCTGTCCTTCCATGGTCTCTGCCGGTGTTCCTTCCTCCGGTGAGTAAGTAAACACGCCGAGACGGTCGAATTCCATCTCATCCACGAATTCCATCAGTTCTTCATGATCTTCCTGGGTCTCACCCGGGAAACCGGTGATCAGAGAAGTACGGAGCACAATGTCCGGGATCTCACAGCGAAGTTTCGCGATAATGTCCTCGAGCTGCTTCCTTGTCGTGCGGCGGCCCATTCTCTTAAGGATACGGTCGCTTGCATGCTGAATCGGAAGGTCAAGATAATTGCAGATCTTCTTTTCTTCTTTCATGACCTGGATCAGCTCATCGTAGATCTCCTCCGGATAACAGTAGAGAACACGGATCCAGCGGATTCCTTTGATCTGACAGAGCTTCTTAAGCAGGATGTGGAGTGTTTTCTTGCCGTAGAGATCTGTACCGTAAACGGTGGTCTCCTGAGCTACAAGGATCAGCTCCTTGACTCCCTGAGATGCCATGTATTCTGCCTGTGCAAGAAGTCGTTCTTCCGGAACACTTCTGAATCTGCCACGAAGGGACGGGATGATGCAGTAGGTGCAGTGCTTGTCACAGCCCTCTGCGATTTTGAGATAACCAAAGTGGCCGCCCGTTGTCAGCACACGTCTGCCGGAGTCCTCCGGAAGTTCATTGATATCGCGGAACTCCTGGAAAACATTTCCTGCCTGTGCTTCGTTTAATGCCTTTACAATGTCGCCGTAAGATGTGGTTCCGAGAACGGCATCTACCTCCGGGATCTCCTGTGTGATTTCTTCTTTGTAGCGCTGTGCCATGCAGCCAGTTACAATCAGTGCTTTGCAATTGCCTGTTTTTTTATATTCTGCCATCTCAAGGATCGTATTGACACTCTCCTCCTTGGCATCATGGATAAAACAGCAGGTATTGATCACGATCGCATCTGCTTCCTCCTCGGAATCCACGATCTCATGCCCGCTTCCGGTAAGAAGTCCGAGCATTTCCTCTGAGTCCGCAAGGTTCTTGTCACAGCCCAGTGATATAAATAAAATTTTCATATAATCTCCTGATACACATAATCAGAAGACAAGCTGTCTTCTGATCATGATAGTTTACTGGTTATTTTCTTCGGTTGTTTCTTCTGCAGCAGTCTCTGCTGTCTCCTCTACAGCTTCTTCGGAAGCAGCCGGTGTGGTTTCCTCTGCTTCTTCCTCAGAGTTTGCTACGATCTTAACTTTGCCTTTGTATAACTCGTCGATCGCGATCGCAAGCGGTTTCTTGCCTGTCGCACCATCAACAAGCGGTTCTGCTCCTGCGATCAGCTGTCTTGCTCTCTTGCTGGTTGCAAGTACCAGAGAATAACGGCTGTTGAGCATCATTGTGTTGTCGTCTTCCTCTGCGTTGTTGTTGATTGCCTGAATCAGTTCTGTATATGACGGATGTATCATATTAAAATTCTCCTTTCATGTTTCAGTTTATATTATAAGGGTGACCTTACTTACTTAATTAAAAAATTCCCGGGATTCCTTCTGGATCGTTCGGATAAATTCCTCGTTACGGCTTGCGCGGCGGCGCTCACTCAGGATGATCTCATGAAGTTCATCCACGCAGTCCTCCACAACGTCATTCACAAGAAGATAATCATAAGACTCGATTCCCTCTGCTTCCTCAGAAGCTCTCTTAAGACGTGATTCGATAACTTCCTGTGTCTCGGTTCCTCTTCCTACCAGACGGTCTTTCAGCTCCTGGATCGTCGGCGGTGTCACGAAGATAAGGACTGTATCCGGGATCTTCTCCTTGATCTTCATTGCCCCCTGGATCTCGATCTCCAGGATCACATTCTTGCCCTTGGAAAGCATCTCCTCTACATAAGAGCGCGGAGTTCCGTAATAGTTCTCTACATACTGAGCATACTCCAGAAGCTCATCTGCCTCGATCATCGCCTCTACTTCTTCTTTTGTCCTGAAAAAATAATCCCTGCCGTCCACTTCACCTTCACGCGGTTTCCTGGTAGTAACAGAGATAGAAAGTGCGCAGTCATCGTACTTCTCAAGAAGACGTTTCATCACTGTGCCCTTGCCGGCTCCGGAAAATCCGGACACTACTGTCAAAACTCCCTTACTCATGTTCCTCTTCCCTTTCCTCATACTCATATGCCTCTGCAAATCTCCTGGCGATCGTCTCCGGCTGAAGTGCTGACAGAACAAGATAATCATCAGATGTGACGATCACTGCCTTTGTCTTGCGCCCCTGCGTTGCATCGATCAGCGAACGGGTACCCTTGATGCTCTGTACCATTCGCTTCACCGGTGCGGCATCCGGACTGACCACTGCCACGATCTTGCGGGAATTCACCACATTACCAAATCCTATATTAATTAACTTAGCCACAAAAACTCAGATGCCTCCATTACTCAATATTCTGAATCTGTTCACGGATCTTCTCGATCTCGGTCTTGAGTCCGATCGCAATATCGGAAATCTCAAGATCACTGGATTTCGACAGGATCGTATTTGCCTCACGGTTCATCTCCTGTGCCATGAAGTCCATCTTACGTCCCACGCCTTCCTGCTCATTGAGGATCTTCTTCATTCCAAGGATATGGCTGTGCAGGCGGACGGTCTCCTCATCATTGCAGATCTTGTCAGAAAAAAGAACCACCTCTGCGGCGATACGGTTCTCATCAATCTGGCTGTCCTCCAGAAGATCATGAACCTTCTGCTCCAGCTTCTCGCGGTACGCATGGACCACTTCCGGTGACCGGGCCTCTACTCTGCTGACCATTTCATCCAGACCATCCAGCTTCGCAAGAAGGTCTTCCTTAAGATGCGCTCCCTCTCTGGCACGTGTCTCAACGAATTTCTCGCAGGCCTCGCGAAGCGGCTTCTCCAGAGACTTCCAGAGTTCATCCTCATCAACGGACTGTTCTTCCAGTGTCAGAATTTCTGGATAACGTGAAAGTGTTGACACACGGATATCATTCTCAAGCCCGAATTCCTCTGACATCTGTTTCAGATAACCGAGGTAAGCGGCCGCCAGATCATGATTATATTTGAGTGCAACATTGCCTCCGGTATAATCCTCGTAGGTAATAAAAACATCAACCTTGCCACGCTGCATGTACTGCTTCATCAGATTGCGCACATGTCCTTCGAGCATATTGAATTTACGCGGCATCTTGATGTTCAGATCCAGATATCTGTGATTGACTGATTTCAGTTCTACTGTGATCTTCTGCTGCTTTGTTACTTTTTCTGCATGGCCAAAGCCTGTCATACTTTTTATCATAGGTTTTCTCACTTTGCAAGTCTTTTCTACATACAGATTTATTATAGTGCATTCTAAAATTCTAGTCAATTCGTTTTTTTTATAAATATTTTATCAACTACCGGCAGGTGCGTTGACATTTCCATCTTTAAAAGGTTACAATATGGCTATATCGTACTTAATTCACGGAGGAGATAAATACAAAAATGAATGAAAAAATCAAACACTTTTCGCTGCTGACAGGAAGCACCCTGATCATGGCAGTCGGTACTTATTTTTTCAAATTTACAAACAACTTTACCTTTGGCGGCATCACAGGTCTGGCGGTCCTTGTCGCTGATAAGACAAACATTTCCGCCAGTGACTTTTCTTTCATTGTAAACATGCTGCTTCTTGCACTCGGCTTCGTCGTGCTTGGACGTAAATTCGCTGCCAAGACAGCCTACTGCAGTATCCTGCTTTCCGTAGCACTGTCTTTCCTCTCACGTGTATGTCCGATGGAGCATCCGCTGACTGACCAGACGATGCTGGAACTTTGTTTTGCCATCGCACTTCCTGCACTTGGTTCTGCGATCCTTTTTAACATCGGTTCTTCCAGCGGCGGTACGGATATCATTGCGATGATCCTCAAGAAATACAGCAGTTTTGATATCGGCAAGGCACTTCTCGTGACAGATATCATGATCACAGTTGCAGGCTGCTTCGTGTTCAACATTGAGACAGGTCTTTATTCTTTCCTTGGTCTTGCGGTCCGTTCTTTCATGATCGACAACTTCATCGAGAGTTTCAACCTTTCCAAGTATTTCAATGTCGTCTGTGACAACCCGGATGATATCTGCGACTTCCTTGTTCACGATCTCAACCGAAGCGCAACTGTGGTCCACGCACAGGGGGCTTTTTCCGGAAAAGACAAATACATCGTCTTAACCGCGCTCAACCGTCCTCAGGCAGTCCGTCTGAGAAACTACATAAAAGAAAATCAGCCAACCGCCTTTATTCTGATCTCCAACACCAGTGAGATCATCGGTAAGGGATTCCATAATGTCTGATTTTGATTAAAGGAGATTTTTATTATGGCTTTTGATGGAATTACCATTGCAGCAATGGTTCAGGAATTACACCGTAATCTCGATGGCGGGCGTTTCAACAAGATCGCCCAGCCTGAATCAGATGCTCTTATGATCACCGGAAAGGGAGCAAACGGCCAGTGCAGGCTTCTTATCTCTGCCAGTGCTTCTCTTCCTCTGATCTATTTTACTGGCAAAAACAAACCAAGCCCGCTCACCGCGCCGAACTTCTGTATGCTTCTCCGCAAGCATATCGGCAGTGCCCGCATCAGCAGTATCCGCCAGCCTGGCATGGAACGTGTTGTGGAATTTGAGCTGGAACACCGCAATGAGATGGGCGATCCCTGTAAGAAATTCCTGATCGTAGAACTGATGGGCAAGCACAGCAACATCATCTTCTGCGACGAAAACCGCATGATCCTCGACAGTATCAAGCACGTTTCTTCTCATATGAGTTCTGTCCGGGAGGTTCTTCCGGGAAGAGATTATTTTCTTCCGCACACACAGGAGAAATCTGACCCGCTGACGATCACAGAGACAGAATTCATCGAAACGATCTGCCACAAACCATGCAACATATCCAAGGCACTCTACACCTCTCTCACTGGCTTAAGCCCGCTGATCGCAGAGGAGATCTGCTACCGTGCCTCCATCGACGGAAGCGATGCCGCACAGTCTCTGAACGAGACTGCTGCCACACATCTCTACCATACTTTCCGCCGGCTGATGGATCAGGTCGTGGAGGGAGATTTCACACCGAACATCATCTACCGTGACAACGAGCCGGTAGAATACGCTGTACTTCCTCTGACACAGTACGGAAGCGAATACCACAGTGAAACTTTCCCGACTGTTTCTTCCATGCTGGAAACCTACTACGCATCCCGCGATACCCTGAACCGTATCCGTCAGAAATCTTCTGATCTTCGAAGGATCGTACAGACTGCCCTGGAGCGTAACCGCAAGAAATACGCCCTTCAGCAGAAACAGATGAAAGACACTGCCAAGAAGGACAAATACAAAGTCTACGGCGAACTCATCAATACCTACGGCTATGGCCTGGAAGAGGGATGTAAATCCTTCAAGGCACTGAATTATTACACCAATGAGGAGATCACGATCCCTCTTGACCCGACCCTGACTCCTCAGGAAAATGCAAAGAAATATTTCGACCGCTACGGCAAACTCAAACGTACTGAGGAAGCTCTTACCGAACAGCTTGCCGATACAGAATCCGAGATCGAGCATCTGGAATCCATCTCCAACGCCCTTGATATCGCCCTCGCAGAGAGTGATTTAAGCCAGATCAAGGAAGAGCTGACCGAGTACGGCTACATCAAAAAACATTATTCTGGCAAAAAAGGTGCAAAGGCGCAGACCAAATCCAAACCGTTCCACTATATTTCCAGTGACGGATTTGATATCTTCGTCGGCAAAAACAACTTCCAGAATGATGAACTGACTTTCAAACAGGCAACCGGAAACGACTGGTGGTTCCACGCCAAAAAGATGGCAGGCTCCCATGTCGTTGTCAAAACTCCGGACGGAGAGCTTCCGGACCGCACCTTTGAGGAAGCAGGCCGCCTTGCAGCTTATTACTCCAAAGGCCGCACTGCCCCAAAAGTCGAGATCGACTACATTCAGAAAAAACATGTCAAAAAACCGGGCGGTGCCAAACCGGGATTTGTCGTTTACTACACGAACTACTCCCTGATGGCAGAGCCGGATATCACAGGGATCCAGGAAGTTCCTTCCGGAAAATAATCAGAAAAAAGGCTGTAACTCAGATCATTTCTCCGAGTTACAGCCTTTCTTCTCTGTGTGACATGTCTCCTGAACAGTTATGATATCTCACAATATGGAAAATATAATATCAGTCTGAAAATGTCTTTTTCCTGGCTGACAGTGCATTTGCCTCCCATTTTTGTCATCATGTTTTTGATACTCTGGATTCCCACACCTGTACTTTCCTGAGGATCTCCTGTACAGGAAATCCTGTTTTCGAAGTAAAATCCTCTCATGCCATTACGTCTGGCTGTTCCTATTGTGACTGGTGCTTTTTTATCTGCATATTTCTGAATATTGGAAGTGATGTTATCCAGGATACGGGAAACATAGTCTGTTGATACCTGCATTCTGGAATCTGACCATTCTACCTGAAAATCCACCTGGAACCCCTGATGCTCCAGATAACTGATTGTCTCCGAAAACAGATCATAAAACAGAAGTTTTTCGCTTTCGAGCTCTTCCATGGAGATTTCCTGATCACTGCTTACCAGTGAATATTCAAACAGATTGTCTGTGAGCTGTTTCATCCGTCTTGTTTTGCGGTGGATTTTTTTAATATACTCGCAAAACTGTTCCTCGTCTTTATAGGTTCCCTTTTCGAGAAGTTCTGTATACAGCATGATCGAAGTCAGAGGAGTTCGCAGATCATGGGACATCTGTGTGACTATTTTCTGATTTTCCCTCACGATCTCTGCTTCCTGCTGCACCTGGTTCTTAAAAGATTTTCTCATACATTCCAGCCCCTGTGCAAGAGCCGTAAGTTCATCTTTCCCGGAAACAGTAACAGAATAGTCAAGGTCGCCCCCTTCAAGAATCTCAATCTCCCTGCTCAGTTTCCGAATGTAGTTCATCTTTTTTCGAATCCCCATCAAGACGAGAATAACAAATACTACGGCTGAAAGAGCCAGTGCTGCAAATATCATATAATTGTACAACTGATAATCATAGACTCCTGAGAGGGAAATTTCTGCCTCCCCATCTGAAAACTGTACAGAATAAAACGCATTCCACCTGTAATAATTATTGTGAATTTTTTCATTGCGAATATTCAGCTCTTCTGGATAATCGGAATCATAAACCAGGATGTCATCCTTAAACACCAGCATGGAACTCAGCACTTTCTCTTTATCCATCCATTTTGACAGTGCCAGAACGTCAGACGTACTTAATTTTTCCTGTGAAACATACTCCTGCAGTCTCGAGACATACAGTTCATCTTTTCGCTCGGAATAATCAGAACTGACATAGTAGTCATAAACCATTTCTTCGCCAATCCAGTCTACCCCATAAAACACACCTACCGCAGCCAGCATGGAAAACAGCAGCAGAAGCAGAAGCTGAAAATAGAGAGAATTTCTCCTAGGAATACCTTGTGTCAAATTTATACCCCTTTCCCCACACGGTCGTTATATATCTGGGATTCTGAGGATCTTTTTCGATCTTTACCCGAAGTTTCCGGATATGGACCATCACCGTACCGTTGCAGGAATAAAAATATGGTTCGTTCCAGACACTTTCATAAATGTTCTGTGCAGAAAATATTTTACGCGGATGTTCCATCAGAAGAAGCAGAAGCCGATACTCAAGCTCAGAAAGTTCTTTCTCTTTTCCATCTACAAATACTTCATTATAATTGCAGTTGATCCGGACATTGCCGATCTTTATGTAATTATCCTCCTGACTGTCTGAGGTTTCATTTTTGCCCATATAAACTTTATATCTCCGAAGGAGTGCCTTGACTCTCCCCAGAAGTTCTGCATAGGAGAACGGCTTGGTAAGATAGTCATCTCCTCCGGCCATCAGTCCGATCAGCTTGTCAGATTCCTGTACTTTGGCTGTCAGGAATAACACCGGGACATTCGATATCTTTCTTATTTCCTCGCAGGTACGAAGCCCGGAGATCCCCGGCATCATAATATCCAGAATGACAAGATCTGTGTCATCCCGAAGATTCTCAAGTCCTTCCCTGCCATTTTCTGCCTCATCTACCATATAATCTTCACTTTCCAGAAGGATCCTGACGCCCTCACGGATGTCTGCATCATCCTCAACGATCAATATTCTCTCTTTACTCAATGTTCATCCTCCCGCCTTTACTTTCTTTTTTGCCTGTTTTTCTGCATTTCGTGCTGCTTCCTGATACTGCTCCAACAACTTATCCCAGGATCTGTATGTATTTTCACTTTTTCTGCTCTTTAAATGATACTCTTTTTTCAGATATCTGCCAAGATAATCCGATACTTTTACAGCCCCAAGTATATTCAGATGATCACCTTTATCAAGACTGTCTTCTGACCAGTCTATACCCAGTTCTTTAATTTTCAGGTTCAGATCCAGATATTTAAGTCCGTTTTTTTTCGCATATGCCTCAATGGTATTATGTTTCCGGAAAGAATAGTTCTTCGGAGACGGCGCGCTGTACAGAAAGAGCTGGATATTATTTTTCCTGCACAGACTGACGATCTGATCCATCATAAATTTTGTAACACGGGATATCTGTTCCGTTTTCGTGGTTTTTTTCATATAAGATCCGCCTGTATAGGCATCCACAATGTCTCTGAGAACAAATCCTTTATAAAACATCTGACTATCTTTCGCTTTTCCCGCCACCCATGCTTTCCAGGAATTATGAAGACGAAATACTGGAAAATAATAAAGCATCGTCTGTGCCAAAGTTTCTTCGATGCCACACACTACACTCTGCGGCCGGAACATTACATTTGTCTCGATCGCAACAACTTTTGGCTTCTGGGTCTGGAGTGCTTTTTTGAGCATGTAGTAGCTCTCCTGTATTTTCTGACCGGGCTGTCCGCCTACATAAAAAGGAATGCCTTCTTTGTCCCAGATTTCCATTGGAGAAATTGTCGTATAACTCTCACTGTCCCCGATCACAAGAACATCGATCGTATCTGCCGGTTCATTTTCCAGCTCAACCATACTCTTGTTTCTGTTCTGCACCAGAGCTGTATCTGTTCGTGCCAGAGCAGACATCACCGCAGAAGCTGCCATCAGGAGACACAAAAGGACCACACAGAAAACCACCGGCCCTGCTAATCTTTTTCTAAAATCCTGCATAGATCAAATCTACCTGCTGATAACCGGTACCATATGCTCCAAACAGAATTACTGCAAAAATAAGTACATAATACAAAAGCCACCGTGACGGAACTTTCATCTGCTGCAGTTTTGACCAGTTCAGCATTCCCCTTTCTTTCAGAATATCATAAACAGCGACCACCAGGATGCCCACGACAGTAATTCCAAGGTCAGGTGCAGACAGCCCTAAGTGGAGCAGGCTTCCATCCCAGAGCCTGTATGATTCAAACCCATGAAAAATACTTCCAAACATATGTAATCCTGCTCTCAGTCCATTTGCCCGAAAGAACATCTCACCTGTAAAAATGATCACCCAGGTTTTTAATATCTGCGGCACTCTCCAGTACAGGGCCTTTTCATTCAGGTCAAATTTCTTAAGGAATCTTTCTCTGACAGGTGCTACCGCTTCTCCTGCGAGCAGGATCACAAAATAATACATTCCATAAAAAATATAATTCCACTGTGCTCCATGCCACAGACCATTACTGATCCAGACTGGAAACAATGTCAGGGCAAAAATACCCATCTTTGTAAGATATTTTCCTGCATGTTCTCTTCCAAAATGATTCCATTTTTTTACGATCCCGGAGACAGAAACCGGATAAAACACATAGGCTTTGAGCCATGCGCCCAGAGTAATGTGCCATCTTCTCCAGAATTCCGAAGCATTTCCAGAAAAAAATGGCTGACGGAAGTTTTCGGGCAAAGCCACACCAAACAGATTTCCGCTTCCAATCACAATATCCATGCAGCCGGAAAACTCCATATAAAGCTGCAGCGTATAGGAAACTGCCCCGACCAGGATCATCACGCCATGGTAATTCTGATAATGTTCAAAGATCATCTGTACGATCACATACAGCCTGTCTGCAACTACGATCTTCTTGAACATTCCCCATACAATACGTATGGTCCCCTGTGCAAGATTTTCCATGCGTACTGGTGCACATTCCCAGAGTGCATCAGCAGTCTCATTCCACGTACCGATCGGTCCCTCCATGATCTGCGGAAAAAATCCAAGAAACAATGCTATTTTTGCCCAGTTTTTCTCCGCATGGATCCTGCCCCAGTACACATCTGCCATGTATCCGACAGCTTCCAGTGTGTAAAAAGAGATTCCGATCGGAACCAGCAGTGTCTGCGGCTGAAGGAAGACTGATCTTCCTGACATTTCAAGGATATGATTTATATTTGTCACAAAGAAATTACAATATTTCAGATATCCAAGGATCCCCAGAAGGAGCAGGATCCCTACGATCAGCGTTCTTTTTTCTCTGGACTTATACTGCTTCTTTATGAAAGTACGGGTCTCTCTGGCTCCCTGTTCTTTTGCCTTCTTTTTTCCCTCAGCTTTCAGATGATCCATATGACATCCGATTCCATAGATCAATGTCGTTACTCCGATCAGGTAAACGACAAGCCAGCGGCTGAAAGACCAGAAAAAGACGTATCCTGCCAGTATCAGGACCGCACGCCGGATTTTCCTGGGAGTCAATGCATAAACAAGTACAACAAAAGGAAGAAAGCAGAACAGGTAGATTCCCTGATGATATGCCATATTAGTTATCCTCCATATTTAAAATCGCAAAAGTTCAGTATGTCATGTTTCTAACTTTCACCTGCCCTTACGTGTCATATTTTTACACAGTCTCTTTAACATTTCCTGAATCATTTCTTAAAGTTTCTTAATTTTCCATCTTTCCCCATAAAAAAATATCCTGCACAGACCACACTGCTCAATAAAACAGAGGATCTGTCAGGATATCTTTTATTATTACTTCGTTATTTGATTATAGTTTATTCTCAGTGGATTCCAAGGATGTCCTTAACTGCTGCCGGCATATCCGGTGCATCTACAACTCTGTCATGAAGGACAGGTGCTGTACGGATCTCCTCTACTGCTCTCGGGATCTTAACCCCGGAGATCTTGGTCAGCTCATCTGCCAGTGCGAAGTCATCCAGTCCCTCTCCCTTGTTGGAGATTGCAGCCATAACACTTCTTGTGAATTTGTACGGGCTTGCTGTGGATGCGATCACGGTCGGAAGAGTGTCGTTTGTGTCTTTGACATATTTCTTGTAAACGCCTGCAGCAACTGCTGTATGCGGGTCGATCACGTAGTCTGCCTTCTCAAATGTCTCATGGATCGCTTCTTTGGTCTCTGCTTCGCTGCAGTAGTTTCCGTAGAAGTCAGCGAGTCCTGCTTTCATTTCGTCTGTGATCGTGTACTCACCGCCCTGGCTTAATGCCTGCATCAGCTCTGCACATTTCTCTGCGTTCTCGCCTGTGAGACGGTAGATCAGACGCTCCAGGTTGCTGGAGATCAGGATATCCATGGACGGAGAAGTTGTAAGGATAAAATCTCTCTTTCTGTCGTAAGTTCCTGTGCGGAAGAAATCAAACAGGACTTTGTTCTCATTGGAAGCACAGATCAGTTTGTGGATCGGAAGTCCCATCTGTTTTGCATAGAATGCAGCAAGGATGTTTCCAAAGTTTCCGGTCGGAACAACAACGTTGATCTCATCTCCTGCCTTGATGGCACCTTTCTTGACCAGTTTCGCATAAGCATATACATAATATACGATCTGCGGTACCAGACGGCCGATATTGATGGAGTTTGCGGAGGAGAACTGGAAGCCTGCCTCATTAAGCTCTGCGGCAAGTTCCTTATCGTTGAACATTTTCTTGACTGCGGTCTGTGCGTCGTCGAAGTTTCCTGTGATACCTACAACTGCTGTGTTGGCACCCTTCTGAGTTACCATCTGTTTCTCCTGGATCGGGCTTACACCGTGCTTCGGATAGAATACGATGATTCTTGTTCCCGGAACATCTGCAAAACCAGCCAGTGCAGCCTTACCGGTATCTCCGGAAGTTGCAGTCAGGATCACGATGTCGTTCTTGACCTGGTTCTTTCTCGCTGCTGTTGTCATAAGATGTGGAAGAATGGACAGTGCCATATCCTTGAAAGCGATGGTAGAACCGTGGAACAGCTCCAGATAGTAAGCTCCATCTGCCTCATGAAGCGGTGCGATCTCTGTGGTGTCGAATTTCTCATCGTATGCATTTGCAATACAGTTCTTCAGCTCTTCTTCTGTAAAATCTGTAAGAAAACGGCTCATAACTTCATAGGCTGTTTCCTGATATGTCATCTGAGCAAGTTTCTCTACAGGAACATCCAGTTTCGGAATAGAAGTAGGTACGAACAAACCTCCGTCTTCGGAAAGTCCTTTCAAAATAGCCATAGACGCTGTTACTGTCTCGCCTTTGCCTCTGGTGCTCTTATATAATACCTGCATGTATCCTTCCTGCCTTTCTTTGGTTCTTTTTTGATTTTTGTCATAGTATACCACGGTAACGTGTAAAATTCCATAGTAAAATTCAAAAAGCTCCGAAAGATTCTCATTCTCTCGGAGCTGTATACTCTGTTGTCCCTGTATGTTCTGCCTGTCCGGCTGCTATATTCTAGTTCTCTGCGTTTGCTGCAAGCACCTCATCCGGATATGTATAAAATTCATGTACACCGTGCTTGAACAGCTTCTTGAGGTTCTTGTCAAACCAGGAGATATTGTCCCTGGCTGCGGCTGATTTCTGGATAAAGAACAACGCGCCCTGGGAATAATCCGTTCCTTCAAGGACCTGTCTGACGGCATCCTTCGTCTCCTGTGAAACGGTGACTTCTGAAATCCGTCCATCCTCAACCGGCGAAAACTGAGCTACGCCATTATTGTACTCCCAGATGACGTCCGTGACATTATCTGGAAATTCACTGTATTTGACGCGATTCATGATCACATTGGCAACCATGATCCTGCCCTTGATATCCTCTGTTCCTGCTTCTGCCTCCACGATCTGCAGAAGGTTCTGATAATCCTCATCAGACATCATCTTCGCAGAAGATACGACCTTGGAATCAAAATTGTCGATGGTCGTTGCCATGGATTCACTGACATTCATCTCAACTGCCTGACTGGTGATCTTCTGTACACGCTGTCCTACGATCACATCCTCACAGGAAGTTCCGATACGGTTGATCGTCATTCCTGCAGAAGGAGTTCCGCTCACGCCAGAAGCCACACCTGCGATCCCTGATGGCAGATCATAATTCGCGCCTTCATAAATACTGCTTCCTGTGCTGTCTGCTGCCGCATAGACTCTGTTCTGCCTGTTAAGGCTGTCCGCGATCTTAATGCCGCCGGATACGGTCAGTACGGTAGCGGCACATACGGTCAGTGAAACAAAGGCTCTCAATGAGGCCGGCAGTTTCATCCTGTTGTTCATCTTATTGTTACCCTTAACGGGCTCCGGGTTCTGATTCTCTGATAATTCTGATTTCTTCATACTCTTATAATCCTTGCAATTTCATTATGTCTTCTTTTCTGAAATTATTTTTTCTGTAATATTTTCGTAATTTATAAGAAAATTATATTTAATAATCGCGCTCCTGTCAAGTATTTTTTCTTGATAAGGGGTTAGAAGACCTGGTTGTTATGGATCGATCTGCAGATATCATTATTATAAGAGTATTCTCCGTGAGGGTCAACAATTTTCGTTCGACACGATTTTTATCGCTGTTTAACCTGAATAGCGAAGTGCGTCGATCGGCTTTTTTCTGGCTGCTTTGTTGGCCGGGTACAGACCGAAGATAATACCGATCAGGCCTGTAAATGCTACGGAGATCCATACCACACGCATATCCATCGTAAACTGCATGGACGGGGCAAAAATCCCCACAAGCTTCAGAATCACCCACGAAAGTCCGATTCCGGCGAAGCAGCCCATGATACTGACGATCAGCGCTTCCAGAAGAAACTGCATCATGATCGTTCTCTTGCAGGCCCCGATCGCTTTTCGGATTCCGATCTCCCTGGTACGCTCTGTCACGGAGACCAGCATAATGTTCATGATCCCAATGCCGCCGACCAGAAGGGAGATTGCTGCGATACCACCGATCATCAGTGCCATCGTACTGTTGACACTTTCCATCGTATCCATGATCTCCGACTGATCTGAGATAGAAAAAGCATCCTCATCGTAGTGGATCTCACATGACTGAAGTCACATGCTCCTCAGTCGCTTTAAGCGACAAGGCTAAATATCGGCGGATACGCCTG
>CAKRXU010000038.1 GCA_934424575.1 uncultured Blautia sp. | reverse complement strand
GACTTCCCATATTTTCAAATACCCCTGTAATCCGGTACTTCTTTTGAGAACCGTCCGGCACTGTAACAGTGACTGTATCTCCGGTATGCAGTCCCAATATATCCCTGGCAGCAGCACTTGCCGTCTATAGACCAGCCAGACGGATCCGATCTATGCCGATCACAGAGAGTATTAATGAGCTTTAAATCCATCCTTTTTAGAAAATTTCACAAAAACTTACAATTATCTATTGAAATTTGATACAAAATACACTATAATACAAACATATTAATTATCGTATTTGTTCAAAATTAATATCATATTGTGTCTAAGGAGGAAAACAGGATGGTTGAACTGATTGTAGGAAAGAAAGGCAAGGGCAAAACAAAAGTACTGTTAGACAAAGTGAACGGCGCAATTAAGGATGCAAATGGCAGCATTGTTTACTTAGACAAGAGCACGAAACACATGTATGAACTGAATAATAAGGTTCGTCTGATCGATGTTTCTGTATATCCGATTAAGAACGCCGATGAATTTGTTGGTTTCGTATGCGGAATCATTTCTCAGGACCACGACCTTGAGCAGGTATATCTCGACAGTTTCCTGACAACCGCTAAATTAGAGGGACAGGATGTTTCCAATACTCTGGAACAGCTTATCGCAGTTGGTGAGAAATTCAATGTAAAATTCATCATCAGCATATCTCTTGACAAGGAAGAAGTTCCGGAAGCATTCCAGGATAAGATCGTGACTGCATTATAATTACGGTTTCATTAAATTTTACATAGGAAATGGAGACGAAAAGAACTCTGCTGGCTGGCAGGGTTCTTTTTCTGCGCACCATTTTAGTTACCATAAGTATGATTATGTAATCTAAATAAATATTAAGATAAAACCGTTTGACATCCCCTGGTGAGCGGGTTATAATATGACCGTCAATAAAATTCAATTATACAAAGGCAGGTGAACAGAATGGAGAGTTGTGATTCTCACGGGCGAAGTAGTAACACAGGATCAAAGAGAGCAGCAGTTTGTGAGATGACACGTCACATTCTGTTTTAATTTATATTCTATTCTATTTTTCTCTTTTTTATCCTGTAAAATCCCTGAACACAATCTAACCAAATACCGAAACGGAATTCAAATATCCGTTTAACAATGATACCAATTGACATGCTCTGAGAAAGGCCATGCCTTGTTTTGGTGTGCTCTTTTTCGGAAACCACGAAAAAGGAGGAAAACAGGATGGAAAAAAGAACACAGGACTACACAAAAGAAATCCTTGAAGTGATCAGAAGCAATATATCTCCGGCAGTCCTTTCCAAGCGTCTGCAGGATTTCCACGAAAACGACATTGCAGATGTTTTGCCGGAGCTTTCTTCTGCAGAACGAAGCAAGCTTTACCGGATCTTTGATCTTGATACTTTATCGGATATTCTGGAATATACAGATGAGGAGAGGGCAGTCACTTATCTCGAAGAAATGAACCTCAAGAAAGCTGCTGCGATCCTTTCCCGAACAGAAACAAACATATTGGCGGAGATCCTGCAGCATTTTGACAAAGAAAAACGAAGACTTCTGATCGAATTACTGGATGATGAAGCAAGACATGATATCGAGATGATCAATTCTTTTGATGATGAAGAGATCGGAAGCCGGATGACCACCAACTATATCGTGATCCAGGATCATCTTTCTGTGAAGGAAGCCATGAGTGCTCTGGTATCCCAGGCGGCTCAGAACGACAACATCTCTACTATTTTTGTCGTAAACAGCAATCAGGAATTCTACGGTGCGATCGATCTGAAGGATCTGATCATCGCGCGCCAGGATCATCCGCTCAGTGAACTGATCGTCACTTCCTACCCGTATGTATACGGAACAGCCCTGATCGATGACTGTATGGAAGACCTCAAGGATTATTCCGAGGATTCCATTCCGGTCCTTGATAACGACAACCGCCTGATCGGTGTTATCACATCTGCAAACATTGTAGATCTCGTCGATGATGAGATGGGAGAGGACTATGCGAAACTGGCTGGTCTGACTGCTGAGGAGGATCTCAGGGAACCTCTCAAAGAAAGTATGAAGAAACGAATGCCATGGCTGATCGTTCTTCTTGGACTTGGCATGGTCGTTTCCTCTGTTGTAGGAATCTTTGAAAAGGTTGTGACCAACCTGCCGATCATCATGTGTTTCCAGTCACTGATCCTGGATATGGCAGGTAATGTCGGAACCCAGTCACTGGCTGTAACGATCCGTGTACTGATGGATGAATCCCTCACCGGCAAACAGAAACTGGAACTTGTTTTTAAGGAAATGCGCATCGGTCTGTGCAACGGCGGCGTGCTTGGACTTATGTCCTTTGTGCTGATCGGACTGTATATCTGGTTATTTAAAGGCAAAACCCTTATCTTTGCCTTTGCGGTATCTGCCTGCATCGGTTCTTCCCTGCTGCTCGCAATGCTGATCTCCAGTGCAGTAGGAACCTGCATTCCGTTATTCTTCAAAAAGATCCACGTCGACCCGGCAGTTGCTTCCGGTCCGCTCATCACTACAGTCAACGACCTTGTGGCTGTTATTTCCTATTATGGATTGAGCTGGATCTTTCTGATAGAAGTACTGCATCTGGCAGGGTAATATCATATTTTGTTCTGTCAAATACTGTGTTGTACAGAGCTTTTGTCCATTTTGAATAAGACTCTGGAAGCCATGCAGTCATCGATGCTTACCGGAGCTTTGTCCATGTACGACAATGCCCTTAAGAAAGTCAGCCTGATAGATTTTATATCGGAAGATAAGGCAAAGGCACTTGATGCGGGCATGAACGAGAATGCCATTCTGAGAGCATATTCCCAGGATGGCATTCTTTTTGTGGCTGGCAGCAGGTGCTTAATTTAATCCTCACGCAGCTTGACAGCCTTCGCCGCCTGGCGTCTTCTGGCATCGTCGATCGCTGCATAGTGTTTCTTGGTCGTATTTACGTCCTTATGGCCAAGAACATCCGCAACGAGATAAATATCACCTGTTTCCTGATACAAGGCCGTACCGTAGGTGCTGCGCAGCTTATGCGGCGTGATCTTTTTGGTGGTCGTGATCTGCTGGGCGTATTTCTTGACAAGATTCTCGATCGCCTGGACACCGATACGGCGGCGCTGGGCAGAGTAGAAGAGAGCGTGTTCATGGCCTTCCAGCGGAATGATATTCTCGCGGACTTCCAGATAACGTTTCAGAGCTTTTTCTACCTCCGGTCCGAAATATACAACCATTTCATTTCCACCTTTTCGGGTGACCTTTATTCCGTTATTCTTAAAATCCACATCTTCAATATCAAGTCCCACACATTCCGAAACTCGGATACCGGTTCCGAGAAGCAGAGTCACAATCGCCAGATCGCGTTCTTTGTTTTTCTCATAGTAGACACGTTTCTGACCGGTAAGCTGGTCGCCACAATGTTCTATATAATCAAGCAGGAGAGCAACCTCATCGGTATCAAGCCGGATGATGCTTTTGTCATGGATCTTTGGCACATCGATAAGTACGGTCGGATTTGTCTCGATCATTTCCCTTCTGTAATAATATGCATAAAAACTCCGAAGGGCAGAGATCTTTCGTTTGAGCCCACGTTCGCCGTTTGTTTCGGTTTTGTCACCAGCCTGGTAGACCTTGAGATATTCCTGATATTCCTCAAGATCCAGAGCCTTGATCTGATCCAGGACATCAACTGTAAAATCCGTCATTTTGTAATCCTTAAATGCCGGATTTTCATCAAGAAGAAACTGAAAGAAAATCCGGATATCGTAGGCATAGGAAATCCTGGTCTTGGTCGTAGTCGTTGTATCAATCGCACGAAAATAATCTCTGCAAAACGGCGGCAGCGTTGAAAGAACTTCACGCAGCCTTAAAATATTCTCGATATCTTTTTGTTCGTGATATGTTGTTTTTTTCTCCATAAAAAAATTTAACTCCTTAAAATCAAATCATGGGTAAAGCCTGGAAAATAAAGCTGACAGCAGTCATCTATATCTATACGACAAACCGTAGTTTTTCATATAGATATATGCAGATCCCAGCCATATCCCGGATTTTGCCTTTATTCCTCAAATTCAGCCGTTACCATAAATCCCCTTGGCGTATGGTCGATCTTTTTGATCACGCCGGTTTTGGATTTGATTCGTTCGGAGTTTTTGTAACATCCGGACATTGCCACGGCCGGTTCTATGATGTAACTGTAATTCATGTAGGACTGAAATTCTGAGATCTCTACGACATCGCCGACTTTGATCAGTCCCTGGCGTTCCATTTTAAATTGTTCCTGACGCATAAAAAATTCCTTCTTTCTGTCTGTTTATTTATTCATTTTCCGGAAGATCTGCTTTTAATTTGACCATGCTTCGGATACTTCTGGAAGTCTCATCTATATAATTACGTTTATAACGCTTCAGATTGTCCGGTGTGATCCCCATTTCCTCTGCAACGCCTTCCGTATCTGCCCCGTATGCAAACATCGTATAAATACAGGAATTCCGAAGCTGCTGAGCACTGTAATTGTGAATCCCTGCTTTTGCCGTATATTTCTTCAGCAGACGGCTGATATACATAGTATTGAGCTGATTTCCATATTTATTGTAAAACAGATATTCGTTCGATTCTCGTTCTGCCAGATACAGCTCCAGGATCCTGTAAACATCCTCCGGGATAAAATTTGCCTTGTCACGTTTTGGCATAAATGCATAGGCTCCGTTATTGTACAGGCGGATATTTTCCGGTTTCATGTCAATGATCTCTGTCGAGGAAAAGCCCATGCGATAAAGCAAAATTATGATACAGTACGCCATATGATTTTCCTGCGCGGCTACAAGCAGCCGGTCAATGTCCTCCACCGGAACTGCATTTGCATACATGCTTACTTTCTGGACTTTTTTGACATAATCGGCAAAATGATTCGTATAATCATCGCTGATACCAAATTCCAGCCTGTTTTCGTAGATATAATTTGACAGAGAATTCAGTTCCCGGATCTTTTTGGCACAGGTACTTGGAGCCAGTGTTTTCTCTTCGATCTTTTTCTCAAGGTTTCTGTAGAATCCCGCTACATCTTCTGCATGGATGTCCAGGAAATCTTTCTTCGTAAATCGTGTAAATTCCAGGAAATCACTTTGATAGGATGCAATACTTTCTTCCTGAAACTGTCGGATAAAATGTTTCCATATGATTCTTGTCTTTTCACTGAATGGATAATCTTCCACCTGAAAATGTCCTCCTTTCCTGTCTGCGCGAAGCAGGTTTTTGGGTTTGTTAGGTGTTTTTATATACTATAACATATTTATAAGGAAACTGCAACTATAGCAGTTCCCCATCCTTAATTACCTGCTGCACGTTCAGCTCCTGATCCATCAGGACGATGTGCGCTTTTTTGCCTGCTCGGATGGAACCGTACTCGGCATCGATCCCAAGACTTTTTGCCGGATTAATCGTGGCACAGGCAACTGCTGTTTCCAGCGGGATATTCATGGTTTTAACTGCTGTTTTCATGCAGTCCATAAGATTCGTCACGGAACCTGCTATCGCGCCGTCTGAGGCCAATGTAGCGCGGTTTCCGACTACGTTTACATCCAGCCCGCCCAAAGTATAGGAACCGTCCGGCATTCCTGCTGCCCGCATGCTGTCACTGATCAGGATCATGCGGTCCTCTCCCATCATTTCAAATGTCGCCCGGACTGTTGCCGGATGGATATGTACACCGTCACAGATGATCTCCGCCATCACATGCTTACTGTCATAAACGGCCCCGATCACGCCCGGTGCCCTATGTGTAAACGCCGGCATGGCATTGTAGAGATGAACCGCATGGTCTGCCCCTGCGTTAAAAGCCGCCATAGCCGTATCATAATCCGCATTTGTATGTGCCAGAGAAACATTTACCTTATCTCTGACCGCCTCAATAAAAGAAACCGCATTTTCGCTCTCCTCCGGCGCGATACCCATGAACTTCACCAGCCCCTCTGAAGCTTCCAGAAAACGCTCGCAAACCTTCACATCACACGGAATGATATTTCTCTCATCCTGCGCGCCCTTTTTGGCAGGACTGATAAAAGGTCCCTCCATGTTGATGCCGACAAAATCCGCCTCTTTCTTACTGTGCGGACCTTTTTTGTATTCTGCTGCCACACGGAGGATCTGTTCCAATTCCTCGACCGGAAGCGTCATCGTCGCCGGAGCGATCGCAGTCACCCCCACAGAAGCCTCATATTCCGCGATCCTGGCGATCGCATCCCTGCTGCCGTCGCAGAAGTCATCTCCCTTGCACCCGTGGAAATGCAGGTCAATAAGCCCCGGTATCGCGTACATGCCTTTCCCGTCAAGGGCCTCATCTTCTGTCTGCGGTCTGTTCCCCTCTGTATAAACCTGTTCGATCGTTCCGTCCTTTATGACGATCCCGCCGTCTGTAAACTTCTTATCCTCTGTAAAAACCTTCACATGATCAATAATCATTATTCCTTACCTCCCCATCTTCGGTATCTTATAAAATATGCTCATCCAGAAGGATTGTAAACGGTCCGTCATTGATAAGAGAAACCTTCATGTCTGCCCCAAAGCTTCCATGCTGTACGACCGGAACGCTCTTTGATGCTTCCTCGATCATATATTCATACAAAGCTTCCGCCTTGTCCGGTTCACCCGCCTCGATAAAGCTTGGTCTGTTTCCCTTCTTACAGTTTGCATAGAGCGTAAACTGCGAAACAAGAAGCAGTTCCCCGCCAACATCTTTGAGAGAAAGATTTGTCTTTCCATTCTCATCCTCAAAAATACGAAGTCCCAGCAGCTTCTTGAGGTATTTGTCTGCAATCTCCTTTGTGTCATCCTTTCCGACACCTACCAGCACCAGAAAGCCCCTGCCTATTTTACCTATACTCTGTCCATCTACCTGTACTTCTGCCTGAAGTACTCTCTGTACAACCAGTCTCATAAAATTCTCCTGTTTTAGCTTTATTTCCAAATATATTATAGCATAAATCTGCTACTGACATCTTTCTTTTTTCGTTTTTTCTATCAATTTCGCATATACACGTTCTACAAACCATGGCTCTGTAGACTGCTTTAATGCTTCTTCCGGCGAAAACCAGGCTACACCGCTGTTCTCATCCGCTTTGATCGAAACTGCTTCCTCACAGTCTGCCTCCAGAAGATACGTCACATTCAGGTGCAGATGGCTGGACACATACTTTCCCTTCTTGACATGCCCATCCACCGTAAGAGATTCCAGCGAAAAGATCTCCTCCGATACCGGGTGCACATGCGAGATCCCCGCTTCTTCTTTTACCTCACGAAGCGCAACCGCAAGAAGGTCCGTCTCCCCATCCGCATGTCCCCCTAGCCACGACCAGGAATCATAGATATTGTGATATACCATGAGTACCTTGCTCCGGTCTTTGTTCACTACCCAGGCAGAGGCCGTCATATGGGCGACGTTGTTTTCCCTTAAGAATGCGTTATCATTCTCCCTGATCCATTGCAAGATCAGAGCTTTATCTGCTTCTTCCTGTTCATTAAACGGCTGATAGAGTTCTATTTGATTTATTAAAGCCTGTCTTGTTATCATTGCATTCTTCTCCATTTTCCTCATTTATACACACCAGAAGCAGATCTTCACTTTTTTTCCTTCGGATTTCAAAGCTTCGATTAGCTCCAGTGCCAGATTCTTTTTCTTTTCTCGTTCAATATGAAGTGCTGTATAATTTTCATTCAGTGCATTTCCAAAGAAAAAATTGATCTCCATAGCTTCGGCAAACAATACCCGAAACAGTTCTGCTGCCGCATCCTTCTTCTTGATGATCCGATTATAATACAGCCTGTCTTCGCTGAAATCCTCATAATAATCGATCACCTTCTGTAACGTGAGAAGCCCCTCCGTTACCAGGTCAATACCTTTGATCTGGCTGTACGAAACTGCAGGATCGATGTGTGGCTCATAGTGTTCCTCCCCCAAGCTAAAGTCCCCTGACACACTGCCAGAGGACTTCTTTGCTGAAACTTTTATTTATTTTTGCTCTCGTCAAAGATCTTGATCGCTTCTATGATCGTTCTGACGCTGTTCTCGATACCGAGCTTGCTGCTGTCGATGCAGAGATTATAGCTCTTGGCTGCTCCCCATTTCTTGTTGGTGTAGTAGTTATAGTAGCTTGCCCTGCTCTTATCGGTCTTGGTGATCATGTCCTTGGCTTCTTTTGGAGATTTGTTATGTTTGGCTGCAAGACGGTTGATCCGCCAGTCAAGATCTGCATGTACAAATACACTGAAGCAGTCCTTCCAGTCTGCCAGCGCATAATCTGCACAGCGGCCTACCATAACACACGGACCCTCATCTGCCAGTTTCTTGACCGCATCAAACTGTGCGAGGAAGATCTTGTGGTTCATCGGCATATCCGAAAATCCTGCGGAAGAATATCCAAAAGAATAGGTATCCATGACCAGAGAATACAGAAAACTGTTGGTCGGTTTCTCATCATGATTCTCAAACAGTTCCTTGCAGATACCACTGTCGTTTGCGGCATGCTCCAGAAGTTCCTTATCGTAACATTTGATCCCGAAATATTTGGCGATCTCCTGACCGATCTGTCTTCCTCCACTTCCATATTCACGTCCGATTGTGATGATTGAACTTGTACTATTCATAAGCTGTGCACTCCCTTCTGCAAAAACTATAGGAGTATTATACATTATTTTTCCCGAAAATGCCAACAATTTATAATTATTTTACAATTTTCCTGAAATTAGACCAACAATTTGCCAGAAAAGTCTCTTGATTCTTTACTTACGCAATTTATCGAGAAGTTTCTCGAAATACTCCGGAAGCGGTGCCGTAAATTCCAGATATTCTCCTGTCACCGGATGACGGAATCCCAGGATCATTGCATGAAGTGCCTGTCCCTGGAGATGATATGGATTTTTGGATGATCCATACACCGTATCGCCGAGAAGCGGATGACCAAGGCTTGCCATATGCACACGGATCTGGTGCGTACGTCCCGTTTCCAGGCGGCACTCGATATACGTCGCATTGCCGAAACGTTCCAGAACCTTATAATGTGTCACAGCTTCCTTGCCGTTCTTATGATTGATTGCCATTTTTTTGCGGTCGATCGGATGTCTTCCTACCGGAGCATCAACAGTTCCCTCATCTTCTTTGATGTTCCCCTGCACGACAGCACGGTATCTTCGTTTGATACTGTGCTCCTTGAGCTGCTCTGCAAGGTCTCTGTGGGCTCCGTCCTCCTTGCAGATAAGAAGTGCCCCTGTTGTGTCCTTGTCGATCCTGTGCACGATTCCGGGGCGCAGAACGCCATTGATCCCGGAGAGATGCTCACCGCAGTGCGCCATGACTGCATTGACCAGAGTTCCCTCCATATGTCCGGCACTTGGATGCACGACCATATCCTTTGGCTTATTTACTACCATCAGCCATTCATCCTCATACAGGATATCAAGAGGGATCTCTTCCGGTTTGATATCGAGCGGCTGCATATCCGGCACCTGAAGTGCCACCTCGTCACCCGCCTGCGTCTTATAATTTGCCTTTACTACTTTGCCATTTACAGAAACCATCTGGTCTTTGAGAAGTTTCTGCAGGTAAGATCTGGAAAAGTCCGGGCATACGTCCGCAAGATAGCGGTCAATACGGACGCCGGCTTTTTCCACATCCACTTTAAAATTCATTGTTTCCATAGATCATTTATCCTTTATCTTCGAATTCAGGAATGCAAAGTCTTCATCCTTATATTTAAAGACTACCAGAAGCACCAGCACGATCCCGCCGCATACCACATAGATATCCGCAATATTAAACACAGGAAAATCGATCAGGGAAAAATAGATAAAATCCACCACATATCCACGGAACAGCCGGTCAATAAAGTTCCCTGCTGCCCCGCCAAACAGTACTGCTCCTGTAAGCAGCAGGGGAAGATAATATCTGTTCTTCGGTATCCTGACAAAGATGCAGATCAGTGCAATGCAGAATATCACACACATGCCGACAAATAAAAACTGTCTGCCTTCCAGCATGCCAAACGCCATGCCGCGGTTCTCTACATAAGCAAGTTCCAGCACGCCTGGTATCAGCGAGATACTACTGTGATCCTTCAGGTGCAGGAGCGCTTCATGCTTCGCGAGCTGATCCAGCAAAATCAGTACAAGGATCAGACCGCTCCATAGAATTGCAGTCCTTCCTGTGTGAAATGTATCCTGTTTTTTCATTTAAGGATCTCCCTGATTCCCTCCAGCAATTCCTCATCACTTACAGAACGGTCAATAAAGCTGCTTCCGATTCCCTTCATCAGCACAAATTTGATCTGTCCCTGTTCCATCTTCTTGTCCTTCTTGGTGGCCGCAAGGACTGCTGCCTCGTCAAGTCCCTCTGCGCTGACAGGAAGATCATAAAGAAGGCAGCCTTCTCTGATCCTGTTATATTCCGCTTCTGTGAGAAGATCTCTCTTCCAGGAAATATAGGCAGCGGCCACAAGTCCGATCGCAACGCACTGTCCGTGCAGCAGCTGGAAATCCTTGAGCTTCTCCACTGCATGTCCCACAGTATGACCAAGATTCAGAAGTGCGCGTTCTCCCTGCTCCTTCGGATCACGCTCTACAACACCGGCCTTGATTTCACAGCAGCGTCGGATCATTTTTGCCAGGGCAGCAGTATCGAGGGTACGGATCGCCTCATGGTTTGCAAGCACATATTCATAAAAATCCGCATCACAGATCAGCCCTGTCTTAAGTACTTCCCCCATTCCGCAGGCAAACTCTACCGCTGGGAGAGATTTCAGCGTATTCATGTTCATATAGACAAGGCGCGGCTGATGAAAAGCTCCAACCATGTTTTTGTACTGGTCAAGGTCTACACCTGTCTTGCCGCCTACACTGCTGTCTACCTGAGAGAGAAGTGTTGTCGGGATCTGGATAAAATCAATGCCGCGGAGATACGTCGCTGCTCCAAATCCGGAGAGATCGCCTACCACACCGCCGCCAAGCGCAACCACAAGACTCTTGCGGTCAAGCTGGTTCTCGATCAGTGCCTTGTATAACTGCTGCACCGTGTTCAGGTTCTTGTTTCTCTCACCTGCCTCAAAGACAAAGACAGAGACTCTGGACGCAACCTGCGTAAGAACACGCTTTACTTTCTCCGCATAAAGAGGTTCCACATGGGTGTCTGTCACAATACAGAGATTTCGTCCTTCCAGTCCCTCTGTACGGATCGCGTCTGCAAGTCTGTCAAATCCCTCTTCAAAATAGATCGGATAATAAAAATCCCCATTTCTTTTTACCTGTAAAATTTCTTCTGCCATGTCTGCCTCCTCTGTGATTTACTGATAACGGCGCAGCTTCACACTGTTCCGTCCCTTTTTTGTCTGCCGGGAAACTCCGTCAAAGATAAAACGGCCCTTTCCGCGGACTGATATGATATCCCCTTCCTTCGGCTCGTAGCCATTGGAAGTGATCAGTTTGCCATTTACAAAAACCTGCCCGTTCTCGATAAAAGAAACCATACTGCTTCTGGAAGCCTGAAAAGCAAGTGCGATCAGCGCATCCAGACGTACGGAAGAACAGGTTCCTGTGACAAGTGCAAACTGTGGTTCCGGATAATGCTCCGGGTTGTCCACAACAGAAACCTTCACCGCAGTATGACGGATCCGGTCTAGATTGTCCACAAGAAAATCTGCGATCTTGTTGTGGCAGAAGATCCAGGCCGTATGTTCCTGGATCAGAATATCCCCGATCACGGAACGATCGATCCCAAGGTTTAAAACTGCCCCCAGATAATCCCTGTGACCCAGGTCCTCTGAGAATTTCCTGGCCTTCGGCTCGACCTTAAGACAGGTGATCGGATATTCCCAGGTAAAAGTAAGAGCATCAGGATGAAACGCTATCATCTGACGCTCTGCTTGCTCATAACCGCCGAAGCATTCCGTCACTACACCAGGAATCTGATTCTTTCGGTTGTTTACGATATTTTGTTCGTTTAAATTAAGGAAATCCGAAAATGTGACAATATCCCTCCGATAGGAGAGATTTGCCAGTTCCCGGATTCTCTTAATGAAAAATTCTTCTTTTTCCATGTTTATCAATAACCTGCTCTTACAGACTGGGTGGAAGAAGAGCCTCCAAGAATATTCTGAAGATCTCCTGTGATATCTACACCATCTGGTCCGAGGATGAAAATATAACTGGATACCTTCTGAAGGCTTCCGCCAAGAGAATAACATGCACCAGATGTAAAATCAATGATCCTCTGTGCAAGCTCAACATCGATCCCCTCCAGATTCAGGATAACGGTAGATCTCTCAACCAGAGTATCTGCGATCTCACGGGTATCTTCCATAGAAGATGGCTTGATAACGCATACTTCCATATTTACCGGAGCGCCGCTTGCTCTTCTGCTGCTTCTCATCGGTGTGATCTTGGATGAAGTACGGACCGGCTTCTCCTGTCTCGGTGCAGAAGATGCTCTGAAGGTCTGCTTTGGTGCAGACTGTTTCGGTTCAGCCTTCACTGGCTCTTCCTCAACTTCATCTTCCTCGTCGTCCAGAAAATCATCTTCTTTTTTCTTACCAAATTTCTGGAAAAATTTCTTTACAGGTTTTTCATCTTCTTCATCGTCATCCAGAAAGTCATCCTCTTCCTCATCCAGGATGTCTTCATCGAAGAAATCATCATCGTCATAATCATCATTCAGCTTTACAACGTCCAAAAGTTTATCTAAAACGCCCATTATAATCTCCCATCTTATTTGTCCTGTGCCTGTTTCGAATAATCTCGTTCACCAAATATTCCAGTTCCAACACGCACCATTGTAGCGCCCTCCTGCACAGCGACCTGATAATCTCCAGTCATACCCATGCTTAAAACACTCATAGTAACATTATTAATGTTTTTCGCCGCAATGTCAACACTTAATTTCTTTAATTGACGGAATATCGGACGATTTTCTTCTGGATTTTGTACATAAGGAGCAATTGTCATAAGCCCCTGTATCTTTATATGCGGAAATCTCGAAATAGATTCCACTAATGGAAGAACTTCTTTGACTTTAAGTCCGAATTTTGTTTCTTCTTGTGCCACATTGACTTCCAGAAGGATCGGTACACATACATCATGCTTGGCTGCTTCCTGTTCAATCGTCTCTGCCAGTCTCAAAGAATCTACAGAATGGATCAGTGCAACTTTATCTACGATATATTTTACCTTATTTCTCTGGAGGTGTCCGATCATATGCCACTGGATATCATCCGGAAGCTGTGGATATTTATCTGTGATCTCCTGTACTTTATTTTCACCAAAAACTCTCGCACCTGCATCATAGGCTTCTTTAAGCATCGGTACTGGTTTTGTCTTGCTGACAGCGATCAAAGTAACTTCTTTTGGATCACGTCCCACTGCTTTGCATGCTTCTTCAATATTTTTTCTGACCTGGTTCAGATTTTCTGTTACCATAAATATCAGCCTCCTTTAATTCTGCATCTTAATATAAAATTTCCTGTTCATCTACCTTATCGGCGTTCCTTACAATATGATCGTATCGGGACAGTCCATATCTGGTGTCCTTGGATATGATCGCATACTCTTCATTCTGATCTTCAATCTCAATTCGGCGAAATACAGCGTATCCCTGATTAATACAGTAAGTACCTTCCAGCACTCCCACTTCCTGGATCGTGTACTTGCTCTGATCTTCCGGATTGACTGCAACATCGCCCTCTTTGAAATTACTCATATCAATATAATAAATACTTTCCTCAGATTTTCCATCTGCTGATTTCTGTTTGTCCTCTCCATAAATCGTAGCTTTGACAAACGTCTGAGAAATACTGCCGCCTTTGCCTGTCTTCTGGATCATTATACCAGTTCCCTGGTCCTCATCCGATGTCAGATAAGCTTCCGGAATCTTGTAAAATTCCTTTGTCACAACCGAAGACAACGGGATCTTAAGCCCTGTTGTTGTATTTGTTACCAGCTCGATCTCAAGGAAACGGTCAGATGCATAGCGTATGAGCCCTTTGTTAAAGTCGATCTTGCCATATTTCGCTTTGTCAATCTCTACAATACTGAAATCACCACTCTGCGTCATACCATCCTTCAGAAATTTCACACGCACCGAAGTCCGGTTCTTAAGTTTTGCAACCTGTTTGTCACTGAGCGGGATCAGAAGGCTCCATCTCTCATCTGTCACCAGTGTATACATATTGTCACCGGCATTCACGGTTCCCTGTTTCTTAAGGTCTGTCTCCTGGTATGCGTTCTGATCAAAATCCTGCGCTGTCAGAGAATCAATTGTCTTGCTCTCATATCCGTCTACAGAATACAGCACAATACCATCAGAATCTGCTCTGCTGAATGTCTGTCCGGCATAAGACAGAGCAGATGCTCCATCAGAAGAATCACTTCCTGGAACGGCTGCATACTGAAGGATATCTCCTTCCAGCTCATATTTGAAACTATATGTACTGTTAAAATTACTGGAATTAAAGCCCTTGGAAAAACTGAGCATATTGCTTCGTATCCGTGACATCTGTTCGGCACTCAGTTCTGTCGTATTTTCAGAAGGCTGCGTACCACTGATACCATAAACGATTCCATTCGCATTGATCTTCGTTCCTTCACGCGCATAATAGCTGGCATATCCATCAGATTCCGCCTGATGGACAGTCTCCTCCCGGATTGCAAGCCCTGTATAGGTTTCATTTCGTGACAGCGGCCCTGTAATGACCAGATAAGATTCAATATGCGTAGATGTCAGATAAAGGACTGCGCTGAACAGCATATAAATTAAAAGACATCCAAACAACATCGTACCAATATTCAGACTAAAAATCCTCCGGATCCTGGCAGGAAAGTTTGAACGATTTCCTGAATTTTTCTGATTATCAGGCAAAAAAATGCCCCCTTTATATCAATCTTTATATTTTGCACCCAACTATTGTACCATTTTCCTCCTATGATGACAAGAAAAAGCCGTCATTTTCTTATTCTTCATGCGATTTTCGAACGTACTTTCCGAATATCTGTTTGCTATTTTTCAGGAACTATGATATAATAGATTCGTATATAATAAAGTATCGTGAATCCGGAGGTATATTTATGGCTTATGGCAGAATCAGTAAAAAACAGCAGGAGATTCTGGATTATATCAAAAACGAGATCCTGAACAGAGGCTTCCCTCCTGCCGTAAGAGAAATTTGTGAAGCAGTCCATCTGAAATCCACATCTTCTGTACATTCTCATCTCGAAGCGCTCGAGAAGAACGGCTATATCCGCAGAGATGCAACCAAGCCAAGAGCGATCGAGATCATTGATGACAATTTTAATCTCGTCCGCAGAGAAGTGGTCAATGTCCCTCTCGTCGGCACTGTAGCCGCAGGACAGCCGATCCTTGCAGTAGAGAATATCGAAACTTATTTCCCTGTTCCGGCAGAATTCATGCCGAATGAACAGAGTTTCATGCTTCGTGTCAAGGGTGACAGTATGATCAATGCCGGGATCTTTGACGGAGACCAGGTCCTCGTGAAGCAGCAGACTTCTGCTGAGAATGGTGATATCGTGGTAGCCCTCGTTGAGGATTCTGCCACCGTAAAGACTTTTTACAGAGAAGATGGCTACTATCGTCTGCAGCCGGAGAACGACTCCATGGATCCAATTATTGTTCAGGACAATCTTCAGATCCTTGGTAAGGTATTCGGTGTATTTCGCTTCTTTCAGTAAATAATATGTATATGATCAAAAAGAAGCAGTGCTCTTATCATTTTTGTAATGACATAGGGCGCTGCTTCTTTTTTGCAGTGAAAGTTTACATAATATATTTATGGTAAATTATTTCAAAAACTCTTCCACATCGACTTCTTTTCCATCTCTCCAGATTCTCTCCAGATCATAGAAAAGACGGTTTTCCTCATCAAATACATGGATGATCAGATCGCCGTAGTCCATAAGGATCCAGTTGGAACCTCTTGTTCCCTCGACCTGTTTCGGCTCATAGCCGGCACGTCCGAGCTGTTCCTCTACGTTGTCTACCATTGCCTGTACCTGATTTAAGTTGCTTCCGCTTGCGATCACAAAATAATCTGCGATCACGGAAACCTCATGGATGTCGATCACTTTGATATCAAGTGCTTTCTTCTCATCCATTGCTTTGCAGGCAAGACGTACCATTTCCAGTTCTTTGTTCATAGCTTCTATTCCTTTCTGCATCAGGCCTGTGTTTTGTCCCCAAACCTGGTGTTATGCAAATCGCTGTAAAATTCAAATGCTTCTTTTGTTGCAGAATCGACGTCCTTCGGATTTTCTTCAAGGTAGGAAAGTGTATCCTTGAGGATCTCGTACATGCACTCATCCAGATCCTCAAAAGCAAGCTTTCTTACTTTGGTGAGGTTTGGTGCTTTGTTTCTCGCCGGCTCAATGTAGTCTGCGATATATACGATCTTTTCCAGAAGAGACATGTCCGGTCTTCCAGTTGTATGATACGTAATAGAAGAAAGGATCTCTTTATCCTTAATCCCATACTTGACTTCTGCAACATATGCCCCTAATTTTGCATGAAGAAGAAACGGATGTGTTTTTTCAAACTCTGTAACCGAAATTTTATGTTCTTCACACATCTTAAGCTTTTTCTTGTTCGGAATGCATTTGGCACTGTCATGAAGAAGCCCTGCAGCCTGTGCATCTTTGATGTCATATCCGTGGACCATCGCCAGGGACGCGCAGGTATACATCACACCAAGGGTATGTGCATAGCGGTCTTCATCAAGATATTTTGCCAGTTTCTTCTGCATTTTTATGAAATCATAATCTGCCATCTTTACGTTATCTCCCTCTGTCGGAATCGGATCAGGTACCATCTCAGACAGATGATAGATCTGATTCTCCTCAATATAATCTACAACTGCATCTGGCACATAATAGCGGATACTCTTGTCTTCCTGATGCCACTTACGCAGAAGCTGACTGGAAATGTCGATATTGAGCGTCTCCAGTCGGATAAAGCATCCTCCATACTGCTTTGAGAGATACGTCATCTCCTGATCCAGATTTTTTACAGGCACGTGATCTCTGGTCGCAACAACGATCGTACACGCATGACAGATCCGGGCAGGCTCCATCCAGGTTGCAAAGTTATACAGAGAATCGGCTCCTATAATAAAGTAATAATCCGTATCCGGATTCTGTTTCTTAAGAGTTTCCAGAGTACGATAGGTATAGGTAAATCCCTCTGCATTCATCTCGATCAGAGAAAGTTCAAAGTGCGGGTTTCCCTGGATCGCCAGATTCACCATCTCAACTCTCTGTTCATCAGATGCCCTTCCCTTACGGTTCCTCTTGTGCGGAGGATTCCCGGCCGGCATAAATAAAATCTTGTCAAGTCCAAGCTGTTCGTATGCCTTCTCTCCAAGGATCAGATGTCCGACATGGATGGGATCAAACGTTCCTCCCATGATACCGATTTTTTTTCGTCTGTTCTCCATACCTGTTCCTCCCTGATGTTACGGAAGAATGATCTTTTTCTTTTCTTTCTTGCCTTCGCGGTACAGAACGATCTTTCGTCCGATGACCTGTACGACCTGGGCATGTGTTCTTTCTGCCAGAACCTCTGCCATCTGACGCGGATCATCCAGGCAGTTCTGAAGTACACTGATCTTGATCAGTTCTCTTGCTGCAAGTGCTTCGTCAACAGCCGCTGTGTTTTCCGGTGTGACAGAACCTTTGCCAAGCTGCATGATCGGTTCCATTTTCATTGCAAGCCCTTTCAGGTATGCTCTCTGTTTGCTTGTCATATTTTCAGACCTTTCTATTTATAATAATCAAAGTCAAAGCCGTACATACGGACTGTGTTTCCTTCTTCGATACCAGCTTTTTCCAGTTCCTCCAGAATTCCGCCTTCTTTGAGGAAACGCTGGAAGAATGCGAAGCCTTTCTCGGAATCGAGGTTGGTATATCCGAGCATTTTTTCGATCTTCGGTCCCTCTACGATGAAGATCTCCGGATCATCCGGATCTCTCTCTACTGTAAATGGAAGATTCTCTGCAAACAGTTCGTCCTCCGGGAAGAATTCCTGTTCAAATACGATTTTCTCTGCCGGTGCGCTGTTCAGAAGCTCTTTGATCCCATAAATGAGTTCCTTAAGCCCTTGGCCTGTTACTGCTGAGATCGGATAAACTTTGATTCCCTGTGGTTCAAATTCTGCTTTGAGACGGTCGATCGGATTTTCCTCTCCGTCGTCAAAAATGCAGTCGATCTTGTTTGCCGCAATGAGTTGCGGTCTTGCTGCGATCTCCGGATTGTATGCTTCCAGTTCCTTGTTGATCTTATGGATATCGTCCACCGGATCACGGCCTTCTGTAGATGCAGCATCTACGATATGCACAAGGACACGGGTACGCTCAATGTGTCTCAGGAATTCATGTCCAAGACCAACACCCTCGGATGCTCCCTCGATCAGTCCCGGGATATCTGCGATAACAAATCCGCCATTCTCAGTATCTACCACACCAAGGTTCGGGCTCAGTGTTGTGAAGTGATAGTTGGCGATCTTTGGCTGTGCATTGGTGACTCTGGAAAGGAAAGTGGATTTGCCGACATTCGGGAATCCTACAAGTCCTACGTCTGCGATCACCTTAAGTTCCAGAAGAACTTCCAGCTCCTGTGCAGGCTGTCCCGGCTGTGCATACTTCGGAACCTGCATGGTTGCTGTCGCATAATGCTGGTTTCCCTTGCCGCCTCTTCCTCCTTTGAGCACGATCTGTCTGCGGTTCTCACCGGACATATCCGCAATGACCTTGCGTGACTGTGCTTCCATGATAACGGTTCCTTCCGGAACTTTGAGGACGATATCATCGCCGTCAGCTCCGTGGCAGCGTTTCTTGCCGCCTTCCTGTCCGTCCTGTGCCTTAAATTTTCTCTTATGACGGTATTCTCCAAGCGTATTCTGACCTTCGTCTACTTCGAAGATCACGTCTCCGCCTCTTCCTCCGTCTCCGCCGTCAGGACCGCCATTCGGCACGTACAGCTCTCGGCGGAAGCTTACATGTCCATCTCCGCCTTTTCCTGAACGGATGATAATTTTTGCTCTGTCTGCAAACATATATGTCGCTCCTCTTTTATTTTGAATTCAAAGAAAGGCTCCAAACCTGAACGATTTGAAGCCTTACGCTGAACTTGATTATTCTGCCTCTACCGGAACGATAGAAACCTGTTTCTTATCGCGTCCTTTTCTGGTGAATCTTACTACACCATCTGTCAGTGCAAATAATGTATAGTCTTTACCGCAGCCTACATTTTCACCTGGGTGAATCTTTGTTCCACGCTGTCTGTAAAGGATGTTTCCAGCTTTAACAAACTGTCCGTCTGCTCTTTTGGCACCTAATCTCTTAGACTCGGAGTCACGGCCGTTCTTTGTAGAACCAACACCTTTTTTATGTGCGAATAACTGAAGGTTCATTTTCATCATGTCATTACACCTCCCTGACTTTTACTTTTAAATAACGTTTTGAATAACTATGCTCAATTTCTGTCAGTCCGAGAACAAGGGAATCCATCAGAAGAGTTCCCCCTTCTGAAATCGGTTCGGTAAAAGTGAAGGATACGAAGCCGTCACTCTCCTCTGCCTCTATATGATCTTTCGTCAGCTGATCCAGGGAATTTACCGTGTTGATCACGAGAGCGGAAACAGCGGCACATATGATGTCGTATCCCTCTTCTGCGTATCCGGCATGTCCTTTGGATGTGAAACTGACATAGGAATTGTTCTTCTTACTGACTGTCACTGTAATCATGCAAACACCAGATTAAGCGTTGATCTTTTCGATTTTAACTTTAGTGAACTGCTGTCTGTGACCGTTTTTCTTGTGATATCCAGTTTTTCTTTTGTATTTGTAAACGATAACTTTTTTAGCTTTTCCGTTTTCAACTACAGAAGCGGTAACACTGGCATTAGCTACATCTGCTCCAACTTTTAAACCTTCGTTGCTAACTGCAAGAACGTTATCAAAAGTAACGGTTTCACCAGCTTCAACACCGAGTTTCTCAACTCTGATTACGTCGCCCTCGGCAACTTTGTACTGTTTACCACCTGTTGCAATAATTGCGTACATCTGTGGCACCTCCTATGAACTTTACTCGCCAGATGTGGTGGGATGAGGATTTTTTAGTAAAATCTCATGCTCTTAAACCTCTCTGTGCGGCATCTTCTGTATGATAGCATGATGTAGTTTATTCGTCAAGTGTTTTTTTCTAAAATTTAAAAAAATATTAAAACCGTGCGAGGGGGACGATCTCGGAGTTGCGAACGGCCGAATTTCCCCCTCGCGCACCCCCTTTTTGGCCACCGCTAAAACCGTCGTTTGAGGGACGCGGAAGGCGCTGCGCTGTTCCGCTGGGAGTTGGTGAGTTTACATAAATAATATTATGTTAATAGATTTTTGAACTGCGGCACGGATTGCTTCTATATTATATTATTAATTGCTTAATGTCACTGCTGCTGTTGATGTAGGTCTCTTAGGTCTTCTATTAGTGGGCGGCGGACTTTTTGGCGGGTCATTTCTAGGATGTGCAGTGGGGTGATGTCTATTGCTTTGCATTTGACTGGGTCTTTGCGTAGGTGTTTCTGGAGAACGTGGAAGAGTTCGTCCTGGTGGTCGGGGTTTTGCATGTTGATGAAATCAACTAGGATGATGCCGGAGAGGTTGCGGAGGCGGATTTGACGGGCAATTTCTGTGGCGGCTTCCAGGTTGATCTTTCGGTAGGTTTCTTCGGCTTTTTTCTTGGCGGTGTATTTGCCGCTGTTTACGTCTATGGAGACGAAGGCTTCGGTTTGTTGGATGACTAGGAAGCCTCCGCTTTTGAGCCAGATTTTTTCGTGACGTACTTCGTCGATTGCGGATTCCAGGCTGTATAGTTTATATAATGGAAGGAGTTTGTCCTGGTATAAGTTCAGGATTTGTAGTTTGTCTGGTTGGAATTCGCTTAGGTACTCGGAAATTTTTTCGTAAATGGCTGGGATGTCTGTAACGATCTCATCGAGGTCACGTGTATAGATGTCGCGGACTGCTGCCAGGTAGAACGATTCTGATTCATATAAAAGGCTGTAGCAGGTGCGGTTGCGGCCGTGGATGGCTGTTTTTTGGTATTGTTTTTTGAGGAATTCGAGTTCGTGGAGGAATTCTTCTTTGGTAGCTTCGGCGGCGTTGGTGCGGGCGATGAGGCCGTAGGGACGGTCTGGGAGGTTTCGTTCTTCTTCCAGCCATTTGTTTAGAAGGCTGCTCTCTTCTTTGGAAAGTTTGTTGGAGAAGCCTATTTTACGGTTGCCGGTGGTGAGGACGAGGTATTTGCCGGAAAAGTTCAGGTTTGCGGTCAGGGCGGGAAGTTTTCCTTTCATGGCTTCGCGGTTAATCTGGACCAGGAGCTGGTCGCCCGGACGCAGGGGCTGGTCTGATTTTCGTCCGTCTGTGAAGATGGCATTTGTGCACTGGTTCAGTGGCAGATAGCCGTTTACGGAATCGCTTAAACGGACAAAAGCCGCCTGGATATTGGCGGCAATGTTTTCGACTTGTCCTACATAAATATTGTTCAGAGTATTTTTCTTTCCGGATGGCTCCAGACGAAGTTCTACCACCTTCTGGTCTCTGACGACTGCACAGACAGTACAGAGTACTTCGTCAAGGAGCATTTCCGTAATGATCAGCTTATTCAACTTCTTCACCTAATGCTTCCATAGAAATAAGTTTCCGGTGTTCTTCATCGCCTTTGTTGGCATAGATCTCGCGGCGTTCGATCATGTATGCGAACGGAAGCGGCTCTTCTCCCATCCATTGAAGGAAGGTGTCCATGACAAGTTCCGGTTTGGTGTAGTTGGAGCTTGCAGAAGCGAGCTGCACGAAAACGCCCTCGCCGTCGAGATGCATTTCATAAATATACGGACGGATGTCTATGGTTTTTTCACTGCGCTTTGTTTTCTTAGTCACGATGATCTCTTTCTGGGAAAGAAATTCATCCAGTTTCTCCCTCCAGGATGCAGCAGGTTCTTTTCCCTCACGGAACTGTACGAAATAATCAGCTGCTGCCACCAGTGCCATGGCTGTACTTGCCTTGCCATCCTCTACCTGGCGGGCAGAACATACGGAAACACCATCCACCATGACTGCATTCAGACGTTCCTCGATCTCCTTTGTCGGAACGGTATCTGTCAGTTCCATGTCAAAATATTCTCCGAGGCTTGTGGTTCCTACGCCGAGAGGTGCTGCGAAGGACATGATCATATGCGGGCTGTATCCGCCGGAAAAAGCGACCGGCAGTTCTGCACGGCGGATCGCTTTCTGGAAATAACGCATGGTATCCAGATGTCCTACAAATTTCATATGACCAGTTTTTGCAAATTTAATTCTTACTTTCACAGCACACACCTCCTTTGTATTTGAGAACACCACAGCCGGAACATTTCTGACGGCAGTTCGGTGTTACAGTCTCTGCTTTTGCCTGCTCCCACTCGCGGATCAGGAACTTCTTGGTCACGCCTGCATCAATGAAATCCCATGGAAGGATCTCATCTGTGCTGCGCTCACGAAGGGTATAGAATTCGATATCCACACCTGTTTCTTTGAAAGCTTCTTTCCAGATATCGTAATGGAAGCTTTCGGACCAGGCATCATAAAGGGCACCTTTTTCGTATGCTTTGAGAATGACTTTGGAACAGCGTCTGTCGCCTCTTGCAAGGAATCCTTCCAGCACGGTAACATCCGGCTCATGCCAGTTGTAACGGATGCTTCTCTGGTTTAACTGTGCACGGATCTCGTTTTTGACAACTTTGGCTTTCTCAATAAAATCTTCCTCACGGAACATCGGAGCCCACTGGAACGGAGTGAACGGCTTCGGAACAAAGAAAGATGTACTGACATTGATCTGTACCTTTCCTCTTCGCTGTTCTTTCGGAACGACTTCATAATAAGTTTCTGCGATCTTCTGGGCAAGATGTGCGATCCCCTTCATGTCATCCTCTGTTTCTGTCGGAAGTCCGAGCATGAAATAAAGTTTTACCTGATTCCAGCCGCCCTTGAAGGCCTCGCCGGCACCGTGAAGGATATCTTCCTCGGTAAGTCCCTTGTTGATCACATTACGAAGACGCTGAGATCCCGCCTCCGGAGCAAAAGTCAGGCTACTTTTCTTGACATCCTGCACCTTGCTCATGACATCCAGGGCAAAAGCATCGATTCGAAGAGACGGCAGGGAAATATTGACTGCCTCATCACGGAATTCATCGATCAGGAAATTTACGATTTCTTTGAGCTGACTGTAGTCACTGGAGCTCAGAGAACTTAAGGAAATCTCCTCATGCCCGGTATTTTTGAGCATGATCCTTGCAGATTCCTTGAGAGTCTCCACATCACGCTCCCTTGTCGGACGGTAGATCATACCTGCCTGACAGAAACGGCAGCCTCGGATACAGCCACGCTGGATCTCCAGAGTGACACGGTCCTGTGTTGCCTTGATATGCGGAACAACCGGTGCTTCCAGCTTGTTGTAGTCTCTGTCCATGTCGATGATGAGCTGTTTTTCTACTTTTTCCGGCACATCTGCATGCTTTGGCCGGAAAGATTCGATCGTACCGTCTTCTTTATAAGTAACTTCATAGAGAGACGGCACATAGATCCCCGGGATCTGTGCGGCTTTCAAAAGGAAATCCTGCCTGCTGCCGCCGGCTTTCTTATTTGCCTTGTATGCGTCAAATAGAGCGTCATAGACGGTCTCTCCCTCTCCGATATAGAAGAGGTCAAAAAACTCTGCCAGTGGCTCCGGATTATAAGCACACGCACCGCCACCGATCACGAGCGGATCATCTTCGGCACGTTCTGCTGCACGGAACGGAATTCCACTGAGATCCAGAAGCTGAAGTACATTGGTATAACACATCTCATATCCGAGAGTGATCCCAAGGAAATCAAACTCCTTCACCGGATCCTGGGACTCCAGAGTAAAGAGCGGGATCTTCTCCTCGCGCATGATCTTGTCCAGATCCGTCCACGGAGAAAAAAGACGCTCACACCATACGTCGTCCCTTTTATTAAACATATCGTATAAGATCATCATGCCAAGATTTGACATACCGATCTCATACACATCCGGAAACGCCATCGCAAACCGGATATCCACATCATCTTTGTTCTTCATAACTGCATTGACTTCCCCGCCGATATAACGCGCGGCTTTGTCGATCTGCAGGAGTATTTCATCGCGTAATGCTAGTTTTCTCATAATTTTCCTTTCGAAGGTTCATATATAACAAGTTACATGAAGAGATATTTCTTCACAGTATTCCTATTATATATGGTTTATACAGGGAATTCAAGATATTCTTATGCTGTTTTCTGTATCTTACCAGTTCGACAAAAAATAACTATCATAGGTTCTGCATAGATAAAATTTCAATTTTATTCTGCATTATCACAATATATTTCTATTGCATCCGCTACGAAAATTGCTGTACTTTTTCCACCATAAGCATCAATATTCGTGGTAATCTCTCCACCTCCTGAATACATTTTCCCTAATCCACGCAAAATCTTATTGGTGCAAGTATATAAGTTTTCTGTAATATAATCCTGTATTCTCTTTACAAGTTTCTGTGCATCATCAGATGCTGGATTCATATTTTTCAGTTCTCCAGCTTCTTTAAAAAGAAGCATAAATCTATCTGCCAGGATTTTCTCATCTTCCTCAGTTCGATTCTTTTGCTTTTCTTCCATCTCCTTATATTCTGGTGTATTGCCATATAATTCCTTTGCCTGTCTGGAATATTCATTCAACTTGCTTCTATCAAAAGCCTTAAAATCCATATGTTTCACTTCCTAAACTCCGATTGAGATTTCACCTGTTTTAAGAGATTTAATAACTGTTATATTTTGTTATTAAATCCTCCGCAAACCCTTGAAAACACTGGATTTGTCGCAGGTGAGCTTTCCCTTATTTTTTCCCTTGTGTTATATCGTCCC
>CAKRXU010000037.1 GCA_934424575.1 uncultured Blautia sp. | reverse complement strand
CTCCTTAGCTCAGTCGGTAGAGCATGCGGCTGTTAACCGCAGTGTCGTTGGTTCGAGTCCAACAGGGGGAGTTTTTTATACCTGGCTCCATGGTCAAGCGGTTAAGACACCGCCCTTTCACGGCGGTAACAGGGGTTCAAATCCCCTTGGAGTCATTAAAAATAATAATTGTGATTTTTGGATGACTTGATTACGACATTTGGTGTATAATACATCATATAGTTATATGCCGATGTGGCTCAATTGGCAGAGCAGCTGATTTGTAATCAGCAGGTTATCGGTTCGAGTCCGATCATCGGCTTTTTGGACCTTTAGCTCAGTTGGTTAGAGCAACCGGCTCATAACCGGTCGGTCCTGGGTTCGAGTCCCCGAAGGTCCATTGTTGTTTTTTGGCCCAGTGGCTCAGTTGGTTAGAGCGCCGCCCTGTCACGGCGGAGGTCGTGAGTTCGAGTCTCATCTGGGTCGTTTTTTAAGGGATCTTAGCTCAGCTGGGAGAGCATCTGCCTTACAAGCAGAGGGTCATAGGTTCGAGCCCTATAGGTCCCATTTTTGAATATGCCGCAGTGGCGGAACTGGCAGACGCCCGGGACTTAAAATCCCGTGGGTAGTGATACCCGTACCGGTTCGATTCCGGTCTGCGGCACGACTTAAGAAGTCTCAAATCCTTTATTTCAGAGGGTTTGGGGCTTTTTGTTTTTGGGAAAATTTAGTTGTCAGAACCTGCAATTTGCTATATACTGTTTGGAAGAAAGGCGGTCAGACCAAAATGGAGATAGTGAAGACATTTGGAAATTACATAGAGAAATGGTGTGAAACGTCACCGGAGAGGGCGAGATGGCTTTTGAAGACAGGATGGGAAGCGCAGAATCTGAAATTTCGATTGCTTCCGGAAGGACGGCTGAACCCATCAGATCAGTATCTGGCCAAGATGATGATGAATGTTATGACACAGCCGCTGAAACATCCGGAGAGTTCTGTTATGGTAAGCGTGTTTACCCCGTGCGAACTGATCCAGGAGGCAGGGCTGTATCCATATAATGTAGAAAGTTTTTCCTGCTATCTTGCAGCATCACAGGCAGAGAGGCCCTTTCTTCAGGGAGCAGAGGATTCCGGAATTTCAGAAACGCTTTGCAGCTACCACAAGACATTTATCGGAGCGGCAGAGAAGGGACTTCTTCCGAAACCGAAATGCATCGTCTATACGAACCTGGCGTGTGACGCAAATCTTCTCACATTTCACAGACTGGCAGAATTTTTTGATATCCCGGTCTTTTCTATTGATATACCATCCGCACAGACACCGGCAAATGTGTCTTATGTAGCAACACAGCTTCGGGCGCTGGTTCCTTTCCTTGAGAAAGTGACCGGCAGAACGATTGATGAATCAAAACTGAAGGAACGTCTTGCGAGAAGCCGGAGAACCTTGCAGAATTATGATAAGTTTCAGAGCGCAAGAGCAGATAAATATATACCTTCAGATCTTGTTTCTCCGCTTTACAGCGGAATGACAAACAACATTCTTCTTGGAACAGAGGAAGAAGAACTTTATACACAAAAACTTCTTGAAGATGTCAGCAAAGCCCCTGCAAAAAAAGGCAGACACATCTACTGGATGCATACGATCCCGTTCTGGTCAGAAGCCGTGAAAGATGCACTTCTTCTGAAAGAGGAGGCACAGATCGTAGGATGTGAGCTTGCACAAGTGGCGGACATCACGAAGCATTCCGAGGATCCTTATGAGGAGATGGCATTGCGCCTTGTATATCATGCCCTGAACGGCCCAGTTTCCCGCAGGATCGACGCGGGGATCCGCCATGCAAAACAGGCAGGAGCAGATGGTGTTGTCTGGTTTAACCACTGGGGCTGCAAGCACACCCTTGGAGGTTCCAGGATCGCCAAGAAACGCTTTGAGGAAGCGGGGATCCCACTGTTGATCCTGGATGGAGACGGCTGTGACAGAAGCCATGGCGGAGAAGGACAGACTTCCACGAGACTGGGAGCATTTCTGGAGATGCTGGGGGATTTTGATCATGAATAAAACATATTATGTCTGTAAATATACACCGGTAGAACTTCTTGAAGCCCTTGGAGGCGAGTGCGAGATCCTGAACGATATGCCGGAGGGATTTGATCTGGCAGAGCAGGTAGCACACCCGAATATCTGTGGATTTGGCAAAGCAGTCCTTGAAGCAGTTCTGGCAGGCAAAGTAAAAGAACTGGTCCTGGTCAACTGCTGCGATACGATCCGAAGCGTCTATGATATTCTGGAGGACAGCGGCGAGATGGACTTTCTGTACATGGTGGATATGCTTCACTGCGATACAAGCTGCAGCCGTGAGAGAACCGCAGCACAGTTAAAAGATCTTGTAAGAGCCTACGGTGAATATAAAGGAACTACCTTCAATAAAGAGAAATTTCTCAAAGCTTTTCATCCCAAAAAGAGAACGCAGGATCCGCATCTTGCAGTTCTCGGAGCAAGAATGGGAAATGAACTTTTTCAGATGACACAGGATGCCATGCCGCTTCCTGTAGTGAATGAGACCTGTGTCAACAACCGTTCCGCGGGAGACTCACTTCCGGAAGCAGATCTGGACTTTGACCAGCTTATGGAATGGTACGCAGAAGAACTTCTTCATCAGATCCCATGCATGCGTATGATGGATCCCGCAGGCCGCAAACAGCTTTATCAGGATCCATCTTTAAAGGGGATCATCTATCATACCGTAAAGTTCTGTGATTTTTACAGCTTTGAATATTCTGATATCAAAGGCCATACCGATGTGTCGCTCCTCAAGATCGAATCGGATTATACCGTGCAGAGCAGCGGGCAGCTGAGCACACGTCTGGAGGCTTTTGCAGAGAGCCTGAACATAGAGACAGAAACGAGAAGGGAGAAAACCATGGGTAAAGGATATTTTGCAGGAATCGACAGTGGTTCTACCAGCACGGATGTTGTGATCCTGGACAGAGACAAAAAGATTGTTTCCAGCGTGATCATGCCGACGGGAGCAGGGGCCGCGAACGGCGCGGAACGTGCACTGGAAGAAGCACTCAGACAGTCCGGGCTGAACCGGGAAGACATCGATGCGGTCGTGACTACAGGATACGGAAGAACTGCGATCTCTGATGGCGACAAGAGTATTACAGAGATCACCTGCCATGCAAGGGGAGCCCATTTCCTGGATCCGTCTGTCAGAACAGTTGTCGATATCGGCGGGCAGGACAGCAAAGTTATCCGTCTGAATGATGACGGCTCTGTCAAAAACTTCGTCATGAACGACAAATGTGCCGCCGGAACAGGAAGATTCCTGGAGATGATGGCAAAAACCATGGAAATGAGCCTGGATGAACTCAGTAAAGTAGGACTTTCCTATCAGGAGGATATTACGATCTCCAGTATGTGCACAGTTTTTGCCGAATCAGAGGTGGTTTCCCTGATCGCACAGAACAAAGCAACTGATGATATCGTTCATGGACTGAACAAGGCGGTTGCAGCCAAAACAGCCTCCCTCGTGAAGCGTGTCGGAGGGGAAGAGGCATATATGATGACTGGCGGTGTTGCACAGAATCAGGGCCTTGTCAAAACGTTGGAGGAAAGATTGGGAACGCAGCTGGTGATCAGCGATAAATCACAGCTTTGCGGAGCTCTTGGTGCAGCATTATTTGCAACAGAAATGTAAGAAGGAGGTACTATCGTGGCAGACTCTAATATTACGAAGCGTGCACTGGCATCGGCATTAAAGGAATTGATGGAATCTACCCCATTCAGTAAGATCACCGTTTCAGATATCTGTGCAAAATGCAATATGAACCGCAAAAGTTTCTACTATCATTTCAAGGATAAGTTTGACCTTGTGAATTGGATCTTTGATGTGGAGTATCTGAGCCACGTACAGCTTGGCGTAGATCTGATCGGATGGGACAGCGTCCTTCATCTCTGTGATTATTTTTATGAAAATAAAGACTTTTACAGGAAAGTTATGAAAGTAGAAGATCAGAATTCTTTTTCCAATCATTTCCGAGATATCGTAGGACCGGTCATGGCAGAGGATATCAAGGAGATCCTTGGAGATCAGACGAATACGGATTTTTATGTAAACTTCTGGAATGATGCGATCATCTGCGCGTTTGGCAGATGGATCTCAGAGAGAAATCCGGTACCACCGAAGGAATTTGTGAAATTACTCAAATCCTGCATCAAAGTGATCATCAAGACACAGGAAAGACTTGACGCATAAAAGTACAAAAATATAAGCCTTATTCACTCAGCAAACGAATGAATAAGGCTTTTTTGGTGGAATTAAAGTGCTTTGGTAAAAAGTTCTTTCAGTGGCTGGTCAAAGAGGTTGTACGGTGTCCTGAAAACTTCTCTGCCAGGTGTATAGAGCGTACCGTCAGGTCCGAAGCCGACGACACTGGTCGGGGAAGAGATGACGTTTCCGATCACTTCTGTATCACAGAACAGATCCAGAGGGATCGTGCGGTATCGCTGAGCACTTCGATCCTCGACTGTTTTCTGGTAGATGGCGTGGCGGGTCTCACTGGAGCAGCCCACGTTGCTGAAAACAGCGGCGAACGGGCAGTGCATTTCTTCTGCAAAACGGAAGTAAGTGCCAGCCAGGATCTCATCGCGGTCTTCCTCAGAATAGAGACGGTACAGAGAGTACAGGAGCCTATGATCTCTGAGTACGAGGCAGGCTGCTTCTGCCTGATCTCCATATTCTACTGCGAACAGAACATTGTTCAATGATTCTGCTTTTTCTGCAAGTTCTTCTGTTATTCTGGAAGGGTCACAGAGCAGGATGATCGCACAGTCCGGGTTATTCTGGATAAGAGGAAGTATTTCTGAGGGATCATCTTTGGTATGGAGGAAGTAGGTGTAGATTCCAAGTTCCTTGCCCTGTTTCAGTACAGAATCATATTTTGTAATAAAATCCGGCCGGGAGGTATCGATGACCAGTGAAAGCAGCCATGGAACATTGATATCCTCTGTGCGTTTCAGTTTACGGATCATGTGCGCGCCTGTCGTGCAGCCATTGTAACCGATATTCAGACCAAAGTCGATCAGTTTCTCCTTATCCATGTGCTTGAGGACATCCTCGATCAGTGGATAATAAGGGCTGTTTTCGTTGTTCAGCATTGCACGTGATATTTCAAAAAAAGACTGCTGGAAGCGGCCGTTTGCAAAGTTCAGTGCCATATCTACGAGATTTCGGGTGCATCGCTCCGGAGATTCATCGGAATCTTTGAGCGCAGTCTTTATAAAAGTCTTTATAACAATTCGAGAAGTTTTTGCTGTCATTTTGATATCCCTTCGATAGAAAAGTTGTGGAATACAGACGAAAAAGATACGTTTCAGTCTGTATTATCGTTACTTTTAATTAAATCACAAACCAGAAGGGGATGCAATAGACACTCTAAATGACATGTCCCAAAATCAGCCTTTTACACCGCCAAGCGCAACGCCTGATACGATAAACCGGGAAAGCAGGATGTACACGATGATAACCGGGAAGATGGAAAATGCGATCATCACATAAACCTGTCCCATATCAAACTTCAGGAAATCTGCACTTCGAAGCTGTGCGATCAGTACAGGAAGTGTTTTTTTCTTGTCTGAATGAAGCACCAGTGCCGGGATAAAGTAATTGTTCCAGCTCTGCACAAAGGAGAAGATCGCCTGCACGGCAATCGCCGGTTTCATAAGTGGAAATACGATCCGGTTGAACGTCCGGAATTCGCCGGACCCGTCGATGCGGGCTGCTTCCACCAGTTCCAGTGGGAGGTTGCTTTCCATATATTGTTTCATATAGAAAAAAGTTACCGGTGCGGCAATGCTTGGAACGATCAGCGGGACAAAGGAATCATCCATATGCAGTTTGCCGAGCAGCTGCAGGAATCCGAGAGCAGTTACCTGTGTCGGGATCATCATGACTGCAAGGATAAAAGTGAACATGAATTTTTTTCCTTTGAAATTATATGCATGGATCGCATAGGCTGTCATTGTGGAAAAATAAGTACACAAAATGGCAGAGCAGGTAGCGATAAAAACACTGTTGAACATACCGTTCCATACAGGAAGTGTTCCTGCAAGAAGGTTTTTCCAGTTTTCAAGAAGGTGCCCCCCCGGGATTGCCGTGAAGCCTTTTTTGAGGGCTCCGTTTGATCTGGTTGCGTTGATAAACAGTACATAAAACCAGAAAAGGCAGAAGAAAGAGAGGATAACCAGTACTACATAGGCGAGGATACGCTGTCTTTTCAGGCTCATTCCTTTTTTGGTCTTTGGATCTTTTTCCTTCATTCTTCTCACCTCCGGTCATCGTTTGACTTGTTGAAACGGAATACGATCAGGCTCAGAAGCCCTGTGATGACAAACAGGAATACGGACAGTGCACCGCCCATACCGTAGTTCTTGCTGAACAGATGCTTGTTCAGGTACATGATCAGTGTCATGGTGGAACGCATCGGATCACCGGTTCCGTTTGTCAGAATCTGTGGTACGTCAAACATCTGCATGCCACCGATCAGGGATGTGATCATAACGTAGATCAGGATCGGGCGGAGAAGCGGGAGAGTGATCCTTCTAAAGATCTGGGAGGATGTCGCACCATCCACTTCTGCAGCCTCATAGAGTGACGGGTCAATGCCCATCATGCCTGCCATCAGAAGGATCGTTGTATTACCGAACCACATCAGGAAGTTCAGCAGTGCAACAAGCGTCCGGGCACTCCATTTGTGGCTGAAAAAAGAATATGCCTGTTTCAGGATCCCCGCATGGACCAGCATGGCATTGATCGGACCGCCGTCTGCAAATAAGGTAAAAAACAACATTGCAAAGGCAGATGCCATGATAAGGTTCGGAAGGTAAATCACGGTCTTAAAAAATCTCTGTCCCTTAAGACGGAGGCTCGGGTTGGAAAACCATGCACCGAGGAGCAGGGAAACCAGGATCTGCGGAACAAATCCCATCACCCACATGATCATCGTGTTTTTGAAATAGATCCAGATCTCACCGTCCTGGAAGAGTTTTGCATAGTTGGCAAAGCCCACAAAGTTCGGTCCGACCTGCGTAAGTCCCGATCTGTAATTTTCAAAGAAGCTGTTATAAATTGTAGTGATAAGCGGAACAAGCTGGAATATGAGGTATACTACTACAAACGGTATCAGAAAGATATAACCCCATTTGTTATAGCTGACCGCCTTATGGTTATTATTCTTTGCCATTTTTGTCCTCCATAAGTCTTTTCCATATAAAACGTGCCTGCCTGATGGTCAGGCAGGCACGTTGGTTGTGGGGCTTAGTAAGTAAGTTCCGGATATTTTTCTACGACTGCTTTGTAGAACAGGTCGAGAGCTTCGTCATAGGATGCGTTGCCTTCGAAGTAGTTCTTCATCGCATTCTGGAATTCTTCGTTGCAGCCCTGATCGTAAATGCTCATGTTGCTGAGGTCGATTTTGTCAGCACCTGCACAGAACATAGCCAGTGGGTTCTGTCCGCCGAGAACAGCGTCGCCGTAGCTCTCGTCAGCTGCCATTTCTTCCATAGCCGGTTTGTTGTTTACAAAGTCGTTATCAGCTGTAACGATCTCTTTCATTACATCAACGTTTGTTGTCATGGTTCTCATGATATCTGCAACCAGTGTCGGGTTGTCAGTACCTGTAGCTGCTGTGATCCATGTTCCGCCCCAGTAGAAGCCCTGCGGTCCTTCTGTTGCAGCCCAGCCGCCGTCCTTACCAACGGAGCCGTCCTGATCAGCACTCATGGAGAAGTCGATGAACCATGCCGGTCCAAAGTATGCAAATACATTGCTGTCTTTGAAGAAGCCTTTGCTCCAGTCATCACTCCACAGTTCATAAGTAGCGGTTTCGCCTGCGTCAACCATTTCCTTGGACATGTCAACCCAGTTCTTGATGTTGTCATCAACAGTGATCTTGCCGTCAACAACCCACGGAGAGGTTACGTTGTTGGAGAATACACGGTAGGAATCGTTTACGGTGGAGGTCATCTGATAGCCTTTTTCTTTGAGTTCGGCAGCGGTTGCTTTGAAAGTATCCCAGTCAGCAACTTTTTTCTGAACTTCTGCAGGATCGTCAGAGCCAAAAACCTCTTTGGCAATGTCTCTTCTGTAGATCATGGTGCCAGGGCAGCCCTGCCAGGAAAGTCCCTTGAGATTTCCGTCGGAATCTGTCATAACATCTTTGGTATACTGGTACTGGTCAGCAACTTCTTCATCGGTAATACCGAGATCTGCTACGGACATGGTGTATTCGGTATTTACATATTTCAATGCGTAGTCGGCTTCTACAAGGAAGAGATCGATCTTGTCATCAGCGGCTGCGTCTGCCTGTTTCAGAAGTGTTTCATCCAGGTTGTTCTGGTATGCATTGTCGTCAGATGGTGTGATGTTCCATACAACATCTACATCACCGATCTTGCCGTGGGTTCCATCAACTTCTTCATATCCCGGATAGTGGTCGGTCAGACGGGATTTGAATTCTTCATTCCAGCAATAGATGTTCAGGACTTTGCCCTCATCAGAAGCTGCTTCTTCGGCCCATACAGGTGCTGCGGTCATGCCGGCAAGCATCGCTGCTGTTAATGTGATAACCATCATCTTTCTCTTCATGTTATTACCTCCCTGTGATTGATTTTTGGATTTTATATACGTTCTTTTGATTCCTGTTTCCTGAGGTCCCGGACAGAAGCACCGGGGAAAAGCTGACCGTCGACGGTGAATTTGTCGATGATCGTTGTCTTTGGATGTTCGATCAGGTCGATCAGTTTCTGTGCTGCAAGCCGACCGATCGCCTCTGTGTCCTGACAGAGTGTTGTAAGCCTGGGTTCGAGGATGCGGGCAAAAGTCAGTCCGTCATATCCTGCGATGGAGATGTCATCCGGTATCCGAAGCCCCCTTTCGTGGATCTCGTTGATGCCGCCCAGAGCAGCAAAGTCATCCGGGTAAAGGATGCAGGTAGGCGGATCTTTCAGATCAAGAAGATCGGATGTTGCCATTGCTGCGGCTTCCGCGTCACGGTAGGGGATCACCGGCATGTATTCATCAGGTACTTCGATCCGTTTTTTATGAAGCGTGTGATAAAAACTTCCCAGCCGGCTTCTTGTGACGGAGGAATCCTCGCCGTGGATATAGGCGATCTTGCGATGTCCCTTTTTCAGAATGTAGGAAACGAGATCTTCCATTCCCTGAATGTTATTGGAGACGATTGCGATCCTTCCGTCAAATACATGGTCGATCGTGACAATCGGAATTTCGGACTGTACCAGCCTGCGGACTTCTTCGGTAAAAAAGTTAATGCAGGCGATCACAACTCCGTCGACCCCGCGGTAGCGGCAGTGCTCGTAATACCCAAGCCGCTGTCCGGAGAGATTTCCGCTTGTAAATGTGATGTCGTACCCTCTGGATTCAGCGGTACGTTTGAAGCTTTCGAGTACATGATTAAAATAATCATGGGTCAGTCCGCTCATGGCTTCATCTACAAAGAGGACACCAAGATTATGCGTTCGCTTGGTTTTGAGTGCTCTTGCAGAGGAGTTTGGAAGATAGCCCATCTCGGAAGCTGTCTTAAGAATAAGCTGTCGGGTTTCTTCGCCGATATCTGAATAGCCATTAAGAGCTTTGCTGACACTTGCAACAGATACGTTGCACTGTTTTGCAATGTCTTTCATGGATACCATATGCATGTCCAGCCTTTTTCTGTTTTTCGTTCCTAAATCGTTTTCGCAAATTTATCGTACTGTATTTTCCGAAAATTTGCAATACGAAATTGGTATATTTGTATAATTTCGCGGTCTTGCACAAAAATGTTTTGATAATAATTTTACAATTTCACAAAAAAGGGTTTTGGTATTTACGAAAAGTTTCGTAAATATCTGTACTAAAAAAGTAGTATATTGTTACTGTTCACAGGTAGTATCCCGCGAGGTGTTTTGCCATGAATATGGCAAAATCCCGAGACATACAGGGCAAAATCCCATCACCGAAGGTGATTTGGAATGGATTTTGACCAAGTTACTGTGAACGGAGTGAACAGTAACAGTATATTTGTGCAGGATTATATTTGGCAAAAATGCGGTTGATTTTTTGAAAAAAGTGAATTATACTGAATTATATCCAAATTAATACGGATTTTAATTCTAAGAATTCTTAACTTATTCGTTTTCGCAAATCTGTTTTCAGTCTATAATTCGTTGACGCATACCCTTTTATTTATATATGTCTGTAAGGAGGCTTTTATGAAATACGGATATTTTGACGACAGAGCACGCGAATATGTTATCAATACACCTCGCACACCGCTGCCATGGATCAATTACCTGGGAAGCAATGACTTTTTTTCACTGATCTCGAATACATGCGGCGGCTACAGCTTCTATAAAGATGCGAAACTTATGAGGATTACAAGATACCGCTACAATAACGTACCGGTGGACTCCGATGGAAAATATTATTACATTAACGATGACGGTGTGATCTGGAATCCGGGCAGTATGCCGTCGGGAACAGAGCTGGATACGTATGAATGCCGACACGGACTTGGATACAGCCGTTTTCATTCTTCCAGGAATCAGCTGGAAGCAGAACTTCTGGCGTTTGTGCCGGTAGATGCGGCGTGCGAGATCAACTGTCTGAAACTAAAGAATAATTCTGATATGGAAAAAAATATCTCGCTGTTTTCGTACGTGGAATTCTGTCTCTGGAATGCTGTGGATGATGCGTCGAATTTCCAGAGGAATCTGAGTACAGGTGAGGTTGAGGTGCAGGGAAGCACGATCTACCACAAGACAGAGTACAGGGAAAGAAGACGGCATTACAGTTTCTTTACGGTCAATGTTCCAGTTCAGAATTATGACACCAGCCGGGATGCTTTCCTGGGTGCAGGAAACGGCAATGCTTTCCCGCAGGCAGTACGCCGGAAACACTGCAGCAATTCTATTGCAAGCGGCTGGTATCCGATCGCGGCGCATCAGATTGACCTTACGCTTGCACCTGGTGAAGAAAGAGAATTTGTTTTCATGCTGGGTTACTGTGAAAATCCGGCAGACGATAAATGGGAAGCACCGGGCATCATCAACAAGACTCCGGCAAAGGCCCTGATCGAGAGATTTGATACGACTGAGAAAGCAATAGAAGCTTTTGCTGCGCTTCAGTCTTACTGGGAAACACTGCTTGCACGCTTCCGTGTTTCCAGCGGAAATGAGCATATTGACCGCATGGCAAATATCTGGAACCAGTATCAGTGTATGGTGACGTTCAATATGTCCAGATCTGCGTCATATTATGAATCGGGAACAGGACGTGGAATGGGATTCCGTGATTCCTGCCAGGATCTTCTGGGATTTGTGCATCTGATCCCGGAGCGGGCGAGGGAGAGGATCCTTGATATTGCATCCACACAGTTTGAGGATGGAAGTGCATATCATCAGTACCAGCCGCTGACCAAGCAGGGAAATGCGGATATTGGAAGTGGATTTAACGATGACCCGCTGTGGCTGATCGCGGCAGTGGCGGCATACCTCAAAGAGACGGGTGATTATGAGATCCTGGATGAGCCGGTGCCGTTTGACTGCAAAAAGGGAACGGAAGAGCCCCTGTTTGAGCATCTGAACCGGTCTTTCCAGTTTACAGTGACACATCTCGGACCGCACAGACTTCCGCTGATCGGAAGAGCGGACTGGAATGACTGTCTGAACCTGAACTGTTTCTCCAGTGAGCCGGGCGAACCTTTCCAGACGACAGGGCCTTCTGAGGGACCGGTGGCAGAGTCGGTATTTATCGCGGCAATGTTTGTAAAATATGGCAGGGAATTTGCAGAAATATGCCGACGTACAGACAGGGAAAAACTGGCAGCAGAGGCAGAAAAAGCGGTATCAGAAATGCATCAGGCAGTTCTGGATGCCGGCTGGGACGGCGAGTGGTTCCTCCGTGCTTATGATGCAGAGGGAGGCAAAGTCGGTTCCTCGGAATGCGAAGAGGGCAGGATTTTTATTGAGCCGCAGGGATTCTGTGTGATGGCAGAGATCGGCAAAGAAGACGGTCTGGCAGAAAAAGCTCTCGATTCTGTACAGAAACATCTCGAGACGAAATATGGTATCATGCTTTTGCAGCCGGCGTACACCAGATATCATCTGGAACTTGGTGAGATCACATCTTACCCGCCGGGATACAAGGAAAATGCAGGGATCTTCTGTCATAATAATCCGTGGATCTCGATCGCAGAGACAACGATCGGAAGAGGAGACCGCGCATTTGAAATTTACCGCAAGATCTGTCCGTCCTGCATCGAGGAGATCAGCGACATCCACAGAACGGAGCCGTATGTATATTCACAGATGGTGGCAGGAGCGGATGCACCGCGGTTTGGTGAGGCAAAAAACAGCTGGCTGACAGGAACGGCAGCGTGGACGTTTGTGAATCTGTCGCAGGCACTTCTCGGAATCCAGCCGGAGTATGACGGACTTACGGTAGATCCGTGTCTGTCTGGAAGTTTTGGTGATTTTACGGTAGAACGCCATTTCCGGGGAGCGGAATATCATATTGAGATCCATAAACCGACGGGTGTCCAGAAAGGTGTCAGCTGGATCGAGCTGGATGGACAAAAAATTACCGGAAACCAGATTCCTCTGATCCCCGGCAAAAAAGAATATCATGTGATCGTACAGATGGGCTGAAATTAATTGGTGGAAGCGACTGCTTTTGCAGCGGCTTCTTCGCTGAGGATCGTTCCTCCGCCAAGTACCATGTCTCTGTCGTAAAGAACGGCAGCCTGTCCAGGTGTGACAGCTCTCTGCGGCTCCTGGAAGGTGATCTTGATGAGATCGTCTCCAAGCTGCTCAACAGTTGCTGGCTGTTCCGGCTGACGGTAGCGTGTCTTGACTTTGCACTGGATCGGTTTGTCCAGATGATCCCATGGGATCAGGTTGATATCGTTGATATAGCAGTAGTTACTCATAAGGTCATCCTTGCCTCCGAGGATGACCTTATTGGTATCCAGGGATTTGCCGCAGACATAAAGAGACTCCGGCGCAGAAATACCAAGACCACGTCGCTGGCCGATGGTGTAATGAATCTGACCTTTGTGTTTGCCGAGGACTTTGCCCTCTTTGTCAACGAAGTCGCCAGGTTCGGAAGCCTGTCCGGTGTACTGCTCGATGAAGGATGCATAGTCACCGTCCGGAACGAAGCAGATATCCTGGCTGTCCGGCTTGTCAGCATTGATGAAGCCCTGCTCCTGCGCGATCTGACGGATTTCTTTCTTGGTGTAGGTGCCGAGCGGGAAGAGTGTGTGGGCAAGTTGATCCTGAGTCATGGCGTAGAGCACATAGCTCTGATCCTTGGTCGGGTCGAGGCCCTTCCTGAGGATAAAACGCCCTGTCTCCGGGTCCTGCTCTCTGCGTGCGTAGTGACCGCTTGCGATATATTCGCAGCCAAGTTCTCTTGCCTTATCGAGAAGGGCAGAGAATTTCAGGAAACGGTTGCAGTCGATACACGGGTTCGGTGTGCCTCCGTGGAGATAAGTATCTGCGAACTTATCAATGACGCTTTCGTGGAATTTCTCCTGCATGGGAAATACGTAATAAAGCATGCCGAGACGTGCGGCAACACTTCTGGCATCCTCTGTATCGGAAGGAGTACAGCATGCCCGGTGTCCAGGATAGCTGCACTGTGGATTATCATAAAGCTTCAGAGTGGCACCGGCGCAGTCGTAGCCCTGCTGAACCATCAGATAGGCTGCAACACTGGAGTCAACACCGCCGCTCATGGCAATGATCGCTTTTTTATTCATAAATTTTTCTCCTGTTGATTGTAGATTGGATTGTAGAGTAATTTAATTTATGGTATCATTATAAGAAATCAGTGTCAAGCAATGCAAAGATGCGTTCGGGAAAAAAATAAAAAATGTGTTGACATTGTGAACGAGACATGTTATATTCAACCTATCGGAGAAATAGGTAATACATTTTCCGAATAGAATTTATCACAAGTAAGTAAAAAGGAGGAAGAATCATGTTTACAGGAAATGCAGTTCAGAGAGAAGTCATGTGTATGATGGATCAGGAGATGTGTATGGACATGTGCATGTCTATGTTTTGCTGTACTTCTATGTATCGGATACTTCCTGAGATATCTGCCGACCACGTATAAGAGATGACAGATACCGAGATGTAAATAAAGCATTTTTTAATGCCGGACAGATTGCATGAACAGGGAGAATCCAGAGGACTTCCTGTTATTTTTTTTGATTAAGAATCCTGCGAACGGGCAGGTACATGCAGGAGGTCGCAGCCACTTACAATTGAATAAAGAAAAAATTAAAAATCAAAAATAAAAGGAATAAGAGAGGGAAAGAACTATGAAAGCAAAAAAAATCATCACATTATCACTTACAGCAGCACTGGCAATCGGAGCACTCACAGCAAACGGCGTGATCGTAAGCGCTGACGCAGAGAAAGGAACCATCAAAGTAGCAGCTTCCGCAACACCACACGCAGAGATCCTTGAAGAAGCAAAACCACTCCTTGAGGCAGAAGGATGGGATCTGGAAGTTACAGTATTTGATGACTATGTACAGCCAAACCTTGTAGTAGAGAGCGGAGATTTCGATGCAAACTACTTCCAGCATATCCCATACCTTGACAACTTCAACGAAGAGCAGGGAACACACCTTGTAAATGCCGGTGGAATCCACTACGAGCCATTCGGAATTTACCCGGGAACAAAAGAAACTCTTGATGATCTGGAAGACGGCGACACCATCGCAGTTCCGAACGATACAACAAACGAAGCAAGAGCACTTCTTCTTCTCCAGGACAATGGAGTGATCACTCTGAAAGACGGAGCAGGACTTGAGGCAACTGTTAAAGATATCGAAGAAAACCCGAAGAACATCAAGATCGAAGAGCTGGAAGCAGCACAGGTTTCCCGTGTCAAAGATGAAGTTGCATTCGTTGTATTAAATGGTAACTACGCACTGCAGGCTGGATATTCTGTATCCAACGACTCCATCGCACACGAAACTTCTGATTCTGAGGCAGCAAAAACTTATGTAAACGTAATCGCAGTCAAAGAAGGAAACGAAGACAGCGAAGCGATCAAAGCACTGGTAGATACTCTGAAATCTGACGAGATCAAAGATTTCATCAACGAGAAATACGACGGAGCAGTTGTTCCATTCGAAGATTCCGCAGATGATGCAGAAGAAACAGCAGACGAAGCTTCCGATGAGTCAGCAGACGCTGAAACAACAGAAGCAGCAGCTGAAGAAGAGGCAGAATAATTTCAGGATGTTCATTAAGGGACAGGGGGAAATGATCTAAATGGAACCGATGATACAGGTAGAGAACCTCTGCAAACGTTTCAACACCAAAGGTGGAACAGTAGAGGCAGCCAAAAACATCAGTTTTTCCATCGAAAAAGGAGAGATCTTCGGCATCATCGGTCTCTCCGGTGCAGGCAAGAGTACTCTGGTACGATGTCTGAACCTCTTGGAAAGACCAACATCAGGAACAGTCAGAGTCAATGGCAAAAATCTTACGGAGCTCTCAGAAAAAGAGCTCCGTAAAGAGCGTCAGAAGATAGGAATGATCTTCCAGCATTTTAATCTGCTCATGCAGAGAACCGCACTGGATAACGTCTGTTTTCCAATGGAGATCGCCGGGATCAAGAAGGCAGAGGCACGTAAGAAAGCTCTGGAATATCTCAGGATTGTAGGACTTGAGGAGAAAGCACTTTCTTATCCGTCACAGCTTTCCGGCGGACAGAAGCAGAGAGTTGCGATCGCGAGAGTGCTGGCAAGTGATCCGCAGATCCTTCTCTGTGATGAGGCAACCAGTGCGCTGGACCCGCAGACGACCAAGGCGATCCTGGAACTGATCAAAGAGATCAACAGGGATTATGGGATCACTGTAGTTGTCATCACACATGAAATGAGTGTCGTACAGGAAATCTGCGACAAGGTAGCAGTTCTGGAACGAGGAGCTCTCGTAGAAACCGGAACTGTGGAAGAACTTTTCCGTAATCCAAAGACAGATGAAGCCAAAAAACTGGTATTCAGCGGAAGGACCCAGATCCAGGAAATGAAGGGCAAACGTCTGGTACGTGTAACGTTCCAGGAGAAATCTTCCTTCGAGCCGGTGATCGCAAACCTGGTCCTTACTTACCGGACACCGGTCAATATTCTGTATGCTGATACCAAGAACATTAATGGACAGGCACAGGGAGAGATGATCCTGCAGCTTCCCGAGATCGAGGAAGTGGCGAATAAGATGATCCAGTACCTCAGAGATATCAATATGGGCGTAGAGGAGGTGAGCTCAGATGTGGGATAATGCAACAATTACGATGCTGCTGGAAGGCACAAGAGATACGTTATACATGACGCTTGTCTCCACATTTTTCGGATATGTTCTGGGGCTCCCTCTTGGAATCCTGCTTGCAGTTACAGACAAAGAAGGTATCCGTCCAAATGCACCATTATATAAAGTTCTGGATGTGATCGTAAACATCCTTAGAAGTATTCCGTTCCTGATCCTTCTGATCCTGGTGATCCCGCTCACTAAACTGATCGTAGGTCAGAGTTATGGTTCCAGTGCGACGATCGTTCCGCTGGTGATCGCTGCAGCACCGTTCATTGCACGTATGGTAGAATCTTCCCTCAAAGAAGTTGAGCCGGGTGTGATCGAGGCAGCAGTCAGCATGGGCGCAGGAACAGGAACGATCATCTGGAAAGTCCTTCTCGCAGAGGCAAGAACTTCCCTCCTCGTAGGAGTTACCATTGCAGTCGGAACGATCCTCGGATATTCTGCTATGGCAGGAACTGTCGGCGGTGGCGGTCTCGGTGATATCGCGATCCGTTATGGATATTATCGTTATCAGACAGACATCATGCTGGTTACGATCGTGATCCTTGTCGTTCTTGTACAGATTCTTCAGGGACTTGGCATGATGCTTTCCAGAAAATTAGACAAAAGAAAAGCCTGAAATTTATAATTATGTTAGAAATTTTATAAATTTATTAGAAAAAGGACAAAAACTCCTCACATTTATATTGTAAGATGTAATTGTCTTAAAGGAAAAGCCTTTTAAGACCTCCGGTAACACTTCAATGCCGGGAGAGTTGCCGGAACTCTTTCCTTTCCCTAAAAATAAAACAGAACTTTAAACTGCCGCCGCCTGACAAGATTCGTCGGGCTGGCGGCAGTTTTAAGGTTATGCTGGATATCAAGGGAGGTGCTGCAGGTGCCTCCCTTGATCATTTATCTTCGGTGGCGGTTAAAGCAGGAGTAGATTTCCTGGATCCTTGGCATGGCGTATCCACATGAGATATAGGAGCCTTCTGACAGGAAGGAAAGTCCTTTGTGCTTTAACTGATCTGCAAGGTATTTTATAATATCGTCGATCGTGCGGGTGCCGTCGGCGAGTTTTTCTATCGTATATTTGAGAAGCAGTCCCAGGGCTGCTGTCTGTTCTGTGTCGATCAGCTGCTCGATGTAGCGGAGATTGACATCCTGTTTTCCAATCAGGAAACCATCTTTTCCATGAACTTTTATTTTGAGCTGTTCCGGCCGGCCGGCGTTTCTTCCGTGAGAACGGATCGAGGGTGTCTGTTTTTGCATGATGCGGTGGCTCTCCGGAAAATTGAATTCCGGGGCTTTGACGGGATTCAGAGGATATTTTCCACATAATTGCTGTACTTTTTCGGAGATATCCACAGGATGATAGGAATCCATCTGGATAATTGTGTCTGCGATGTGGAAAAATGCCCCGGAACTTCCGGCTACGAGGATCGTTGAGATCCCGGCTTTCTTATAGAGATCTTCGGCACGTTCGAGGAATGGGGTGATCGGTTCTTTTTCTCTGGCAATGACTTCCTGCATGAAAGCGTCGCGTACCATGAAATTGGTGGCAGAAGTATCTTCATCCAGCAGGAAGACTTTGCTTCCGGCTTCCATTCCTTCTATGATACCGGCAGCCTGGGAGGTACTTCCACTGGCGTCTTCCGTGGAAAAACAACGGGTGTCTTTCTTGTTCGGAAGATCATTGATGAAGAGGGAGATATCTACATCTTTGATGAAGCGTCCGTCCTCGGAGCGGAGTTTCAGGGCGGTTTCGTCGGTGATGACGTATTCGCGGCCGTCACCGGAAATATGGTTGTAGACGCCAAGTTCCAGGGCATTCAGAAGCGTGGATTTGCCATGATAGCCGCCGCCCACGATCAGAGTGATCCCCTGTGGGATCCCCATGCCGGAGATGCTTCCTCTGTGTGGAAGTTCCATGGTAACGCGCAGAGACTCCGGTGAGGTAAATGGGATCGAACCTTTCATCGGGCGTGAGGAAATGCCGCTTTCCCTCGGAAGGATGGAGCCGTCTGCGACAAAGGCGACGAGATTCTGCTCTGCGAGCTGGTTTCGGATGTAGGTCTGGTCTTCGGCGAGAAAGATAGTCTGTTCCAGTTCTTTGTGATTGATGTTTCTGTAAAGAAAAGCTTTCTGCACGCAGACCGGGAGGAAGTCGAAGAGGATTTTTTCCAGCTCTGTGGCGTTGATCGTTCTCCCGTTGGCCGGAAAACCGATGAAAAAACGGGCGGTGATCCCTTTTTCTGTGATCTCACAGGCGGTCCGCTCCAGCACTTCCTGTCCACAGTGGCTCACCGAGATCAGGCCGCTCTTGCCGGAGCCTTTGGCACGGAAGGTGTAGTGGCTGACCTGCTTTTCAAACTGTCTGGTAAGATAATCAGACAGCGTGATGCGGGTAACATGATCGCTATAATATTCCCGTGGAAATCCCGCGGTTTTGTGGGAAATCCGGACACTGATATGAGAAGGCGAAGCAAAAGGATCCCCCTGCACATGGTCGATCGAAAGAATATAATGATCAAACTGGTAACTGCCTTTCAGAGATTTATAGGCAGGATAGCTTTTTCGGTGGACAGAATGTAAAAGATTCTGTAGATCTGTGGATTGCTGCATGTAGATGACCTCCATAATCATAAAATAAATACGAATTGTAGTTTGAATATGAATAATATTATTGTAACGGTGGAGGCGAATTTTTCAAGAAAAATTTGAGAAAACTGTGAAATAAGTAAGGGAATTCTTATTTTTTAATTAAGAATTGTGAGGATTGTAGAAATATGGAAGTATTTGATTTATAATGTGGGAGATATGCAGAATTGCGGGAGCTGCTTGCAGCGGAGCAATTCGTTAATATTGGAGTAAATTAATCAATCGAAAGGTGGTTTTATATATTATGGAAAGAAAAAACGCATGGCTTTCTTATGGGGAAGCGGATGAGAAAGAGATGGAGAAACTTGCAAAGGATTACCGTGCATTCCTTGATGCAGGCAAGACAGAGCGTGAATGTGTGACAGAACTTGTCAGAGAAGCAGAAGCCAACGGATACGTCAGCCTTGAAGCAAAACAGGCAGCAGGCGAGAAGATCCAGCCGGGAGATAAAGTATATGCAGTCGGAATGAAAAAGATCATGGCACTGTTCCACGTAGGCCAGGAACCGCTGGAAAAAGGTATGAACATCCTCGGCGCACACATCGATTCCCCACGTCTCGACGTAAAACAGAATCCTCTGTATGAAGACACAGACCTTGCATACCTCGATACCCACTACTATGGCGGTGTCAAGAAATATCAGTGGGTAGCTCTTCCGCTCGCGATCCACGGCGTGATCGCAAAAAAAGACGGCAGCGTAGTCAACGTTACCATCGGTGAAGATGAAAATGATCCGGTCGTATACATCACAGACCTTCTGATCCACCTTGCAGGCAAACAGCTTCAGAAAAAAGCAGCCGAAGTCATCGAAGGTGAAAATCTCGATATCCTGATCGGAAGCAGACCACTCAGCGAAAGCACCGACGAGAAGAAAAAAGAAGCAGTCAAATCCAATGTTCTTCGTATCCTCAAAGAGAAATACGATGTAGAAGAGGAGGATTTCCTCTCAGCAGAGCTTGAGATTGTTCCGGCAGGCAAGGCACGTGACTGCGGTCTGGACAGAAGCATGGTAGCCGCTTACGGACAGGATGACCGCGTATGCGCCTATACTTCCTTTGTCGCAATGATGGAAATGGACGCACCGAAACGCACAAGCTGCTGTCTCCTGACAGATAAAGAAGAGATTGGAAGCGTCGGCGCAACTGGAATGCAGTCCAGATTTTTTGAAAATACCGTTGCAGAACTTCTGGATGGAATGGGATGCTATTCCGATCTGGCACTCAGAAGAACTCTCCGCAACTCCAGCATGCTTTCCTCTGATGTAAGCGCGGGCTATGATCCGGCTTACGGAGAATGCTTCGAGAAAAAGAATGCTGCATATCTCGGAAGAGGCATCGTGCTCAATAAATTCACAGGAGCAAGAGGAAAATCCGGCTCCAACGATGCAAACGCAGAATATGTTGCAGAAGTCCGCAGGATCTTTGACGACCATCAGGTTGCATTCCAGACAGCAGAACTTGGCAAGGTCGATGTAGGCGGCGGTGGAACCATCGCATATATCGCAGCTCTTTATGGAATGAACGTGATCGACAGCGGTGTGGCAGTCTTAAGCATGCACGCTCCGTGGGAAGTCACAAGCAAAGCCGATATTTACGAAGCAAAGAAAGCCTACAAAGCATTTTTGCTTGATGCATGAAGATATCTGAAACAGCAATAAACAGGCTCCATGAAGGGGCACCAGAGGAGGATTTATGGACAACGATACACTGATCAAAGTAGAAGACTTATGCAAGATTTACAATCCTGGAGAAAACGAAGTGCGTGCTCTGGATCATGTGAGCCTGGAGATCAAAAAAGGGGAACTGGTAGCGATTATCGGACAGTCCGGTTCCGGCAAATCCACGTTTATGAACATGCTTGGATGCCTTGATGTTCCGACTTCCGGCAGATATTATCTTAACGGAACAGATGTGTCCGAAATGACGGACAATGAACTCTCAGAAGTGCGAAACCGTGAGATCGGTTTTATCTTCCAGGGCTTTAACCTGATCGCAAATCTGAACGCGATCGAAAACGTAGAACTTCCCCTGATCTACAGAGGCGTAGACAAGAAAACAAGGCACCAGCTTGCCGTAGATTCGCTCAAACTGGTCGGTCTGGAGAAACGTATGGATCATAAGCCAAGCGAAATGTCCGGTGGTCAGCAGCAGAGAGTTGCCATCGCGAGAGCCATTGCCGCACAGCCGCCGGTAATCCTGGCAGATGAGCCGACCGGAAACCTGGACTCCGCATCCAGCAGGGAGATCCTTGCGATCCTCAAAAAGATGCACAAGTCAGGACGAACCGTGATCCTGATCACACATGACAATGGAATTGCGGCTCAGGCACGCCGTGTGGTACGTATCATGGACGGAAAAATCGAATCCGACACAATAAATGAGGATTTTGACCAGGAGGCAGAGGCATGAAGAAGAAAAAATCCAAAAAGAAACTACTGATCGGTGCAGGCGTGATCGCAGTTGTGGCAGTGGGCGGCGTATCTGTCCTGGGAGGCAGGTCATCCGGCGAGGAGGCAGTTCCACAGGTTGAGGTGGTAAAAGCCGAGATCGGTGATGTCCAGCAGACCGTGGAGGCAAGCGGAACCGTAGTCAGCGAAGAATCCAAGACATATTTTTCTCCGGTGAATGCCAAAGTAGACAAGGTCGATTTCAAAGAGGGCGACACCGTCAAAGCCGGAACAGAGCTGGTGGCTTTTGACAAAAAGGATCTCGAAAGAGAGCAGAAAAAAGCTGATCTGAACGTAGAGTCCGGGAAATTGGACATGACCAATACGATCAACAAATCGGACAAGGCAGTTCAGAAACAGAAAGATGCCGCAGGTAATGCGTCAAGCCTGAAACAGCAGGTGGCAGCGCAGGAAGATTATGTGGCGAGCCTTAAGGCACAGATTTCTCAGGTAACAGCCAATGCACAGGCACAGGCAGCAGCAGAATCTGCAAGAAAAGCAGCCGAGGCGCAGGCCGCCCAGGAAGCTGCACAGCAAAAAATCCAGCAGGAATATGCAGCCGATCTCAGTACATATCAGAACAAAACACTCCCGGCATATCAGAATAAGCTGAATGAACTTAACAATACGATGAATCAGACTCTTCAGGAATACAATCAGTCCGAGAGTGAGTATCAGATGGCTTTTCAGACCTGGTCGGCGGATCAGACGGACGAAAATGCAGATGCACTTTCCATTGCAGAACAGTTACGGAGTGAGTCACAGATTGCATATCAGGACGCAAAGCGTGACTACGAAGATTATAAGACACAGAAGCCGGAAGCACCGGTGTTATCTGATTACACAGGAGAAAGTTCTGCAATAGTGTCAGATGGAACCAAGACAGAAACATCCTCTGATTTTTCGGATACTACAGAAACAGCGACAGTAACAGCAGATACTTCTGCTCTGGAATCTGAGCTGGAAAAAGCCAGCAGCGATCTTGCAGAGCTCCAGTCCAAACTGTCCAGTGAAGAAGCAACTGCAGAAGCAGACCCGGGAGCTGTGACCGAGGAAGAAAAGGAAAAAATGGAGATCACCAATAACCTCGCAGAACTGGATCAGATGTCAGCCGAGGAACTGGTAGAAGCAGCTAAAAAAGGAATCCACGCAGATTTTAACGGCGTAGTGACAAAGGTTGCTGTTGTGGAAGGCTCTACAACAGCACTCGGTACAGAACTTTTTACCCTTCAGAATACAGATAAAGTAGATGTAACAGTAAATATATCCAAGTATGACTACGACAAGGTTCAGGAAGGACAGAGCGCACAGATCACACTTGCAGGAAAAACATACGAAGGCGAAGTTATCAAGGTCAGCCACATTGCGACGCAGAATGAAAAAGGCGCATCCCTGATCTCAGCAGATATCCGTATCAAAAATCCGGACGAAGATATTTTTCTCGGCGTAGATGCCAAAGTAACGATCCAGGCACAGAAAGCAGAGAATGTTGTCGTTCTGCCGTCCGAAGTTGTCAACATTGGCAAAGAGGGTTCTTTTTGTTATGTCCTTGAAGATGGCGTGATCACCAGAAAAGATATCACAACAGGCATAAGTTCTGACGATTATATCGAGGTAACAGATGGCATTGAGGCAGATGAACAGGTGATCCGTGATATCGGTTCCCTGCAGGAAGGAATGACTGCACAGGCCGTGGATGCCAGTGCGGAAGGCGCTGATGGAACAGATACTGTTCCTGCTGATGCAGAAGATGTGGTTACAGAAACAGAAGAAGGTGCTTGATGGGCGGATTGTATGAATACATAAAAATGGCAGTCCAGAATATCCGTGCAAATAAAGGACGTTCTTTTCTGACTATGCTTGGGATCATCATAGGTATTGCCTCGGTTATTGCGATCGTTTCTATCGGTGAGGGAACCAAGAATCAGATGAACAGTGAGATCGACGGGATCGGTGCCGGCAAGATCGCGATCAGCGTCAGCAGTGATGCCATGACAGAGGACGAATGGATCACACCGGAAGATGTGCAGGAAGTCCGTAAACTGGATGATGTAGAGGGAGTCAGTGTTTCAAACAGTTATGACGGTGAGACTGTGACCGGCAAGGGTACTTTTTCTATTATGCTAACCGGCGAGGGTCCGGATGCCAAAATGATCAATAACTCTGAAATGAAATACGGAAATTATTTCGGAGAGCAGGAGATCGAGGAGGGGAAAAATGTCTGCGTCATTTCCAATTCCGATGCCAAAAGACTGTTTGGTACGGATGATGTCGTGGGTATGAGCCTTGATATCACCTGTTATGATTCTTCCAAATCATTTCGTATCATAGGTGTCACGACTCAGAAAGAAAATGGTACTTTTGTAAGTTATACTTATGATGGAATGCCGGTTACGGTGAATATCCCGTATTCATCCATGGATGATCTGGTCGTAGGGTCTGATGAATTTTATTCGATCACTGTCCAGGCAGACAAAACGCAGGACTCCCAGGGAATCGCAGATCAGATCGTTCACCTGCTGGAAAAACGCCATCAGTGTGCCGGAGAAGATTATTTCCAGGTTGAGAGTTTCCAGGATATCATGAAATCTATGAACGAGATGCTTGGCATGGTCACGACTTTTATTTCTTTTGTGGCTGGAATTTCTCTTCTTGTAGGTGGAATCGGTGTTATGAATATCATGCTTGTGTCTGTCACAGAGCGAACGAGGGAGATCGGTATCCGTAAATCTCTTGGAGCCAAGACTGCGTCTATCATGCTGCAGTTCCTTGCAGAAGCAGCGATCCTGACAGTCATCGGTGGTCTGATCGGAATCCTGCTCGGTGTGCTGGCGGCATATGGAATCTGTACGGTCATGAGTAATAGCATGGGAATGGCAATCTCACCGGGAATCAGCCCGACAGTCGTGCTGGCAGCGACTTTGTTCTCCTGCGCGGTAGGTGTTTTCTTTGGAATCTACCCTGCAAGAAAAGCCGCGAAACTGAGCCCGATCGAGGCACTGAGACGAAATTAAATATAATGAAGATCCTTCATCTTTCCCGAGGTGAAGGATTTTTTGTGCAAAAAATGTGACCGATTTCATAAAATCTCCTTATTTTTATCACATAAGGGTCACAAATCCAGCCTATATTGTTAGCTGTAAGCAACAGAAAGCAAAACAAAAGAAAAATCAAGATTAAAATAGAAGAGAGGAATTGATCATTATGAAACGTAAATATGCAGCAATGGTATTAGGACTGACAATGGCACTGACTTCTGTAAATATGGCATACGCAGCAAGTGATACTGCTGAGACAACAGAGGCAGCAGCAGAGGACGAGAGTGCAGATTCCACAGATACAACTACAGATGAGGCAGAAGCTACAGAAGTTTACGGTGAAGTTACAGAAGTTGGAGAGGATAGCATTACGATCAATGTAGGAACTCCAAAAGAAGGACAGCAGCCGGACGGACAGGATCCGAAGGGTGAAAAACCAGAGGATGGCAAAGACGCTGGAGATAAAGATGCAAAGGCTGATGATTCCAAGGACGAGAAAGCTGACGACAGCAAAGATGAAAAAGCAGATGATTCCAAAGATACAGAGGAAAGCACAGATGAGTCCGCAGACACAGAAGCAGCAGACGAATCTACAGAAGACAGCACAGACGAGGCAGCAGCTGATGAGAAAGATGCAAAAGTTCCAGATGACAAGGGTGAAGCTCCATCTATGCTGGATCTGACGGGAGAATCTCAGACGATCAAAGTAACAGATACCACAACTTATGAGAAGGAAGCTCAGCCGGAGAAACCGGACGAAGCACCGGCAGATGATCAGAAAGCAGATGATTCCAAGGATGCTGACAGCGAGGACGCCAAAGCAGACGATACAGACTCTACAGATGAGTCTACAGATGAAACAGCAGACAGCGACAGTACAGATGCAGATGCTGCAGATGAAACAACAGACGAATCCGCAGATGCAGCTGACAAAGATGCAAAACCAGACGATACAAAAGCACCGGAAATGAAGACGGAAGCGATCGCATTCTCAGACATCAAAGTTGGTGATACCATTAAAGTTACTCTTGATGCAGATGGAAATGCAACAGCAGTTGTTGTAATGAATGCAGGTGCACCAGAAGTAAAAGAAGATGCAGCACCGGCAGATGATAAAAAAGATGATGCATCCAAAGACGACAGCGAAGCTGCAGAGACAACAGATGACAGCGCAGACGCTGAATAATAAAACGATCGACATTATCTGAATTTGACATAGAAATCTGCATAAAAATGATTAATAGACAAAATGACCGGGAGAGTTTTAATCCCGGTCATTTGTCTGTCTTGTATAAAGTTTTATCCAATGCGTCGTAAAACCCCTTGCTTTAGCTACAGGGATATAAGACACGTCCATCGAATTTACGCAAGTAATTGAAGATGGAGAAAATAATGATTGTATTAATTGTAAAAATATAATATAATACAAATATGAACACAACATATAAATCCAATAACAATATCGTCTATTCCTGTAAGTATCATG
>CAKRXU010000036.1 GCA_934424575.1 uncultured Blautia sp. | reverse complement strand
ATGCTTGCCCTGCAGCCTGATGTGGCAAATGTAGATAATGCGGTCATGCCGTACATTTATCTGAATAATACAATGGTTCTGGCAAAATATTTTCAGAAATATGAGAATGTAAAGAAGCAGCCAGGGGCATATTTCCATATAGGTTATCCGCCGATGTATTTTTTCTATAATTTTATGGAGATGGCATTTCCGAGATTTACCGGATTTTATACGGTTCATGGTGCCTCACCGTTGAAGAAGCAGACATTCGAAACACTGTGGAAGTTGGAACCTGAACTTCTGACAAAAGTATGCAGTCATGCTTTTCGGCATAAAGAAGATATCAGCCAGTATGTACTTCGGGAGTATCAGAAGCTAAAAGGTGATTTTGTGCCAAGAAATATCCGTAAACTGTGCAGTTATTATGATGTTTCACAGAACAATGAAAAACTGCTTCGTACCATTACCGGACACAGAAACAAGATGGTCTGTATTAATGACAGCAACCATGAAATAGATTTTGAAAAGGTAAAAAAAGAGATCAATACTGCACTGGAACAGAGGCTAAGCCAGAAATCTTCATACGAAAAATAAAAGGAGCACAGAAGAGGAAGAATAATGAACATCCTGTTGGTAGGAGGCTCATGTAGCCTGATGGACAGTATGATCCTGAAACTTCGAAAAGAAGGACACAGGGTATATATACTGACCGGAGACAAGTATAAACATAATAAATATGAGAGAGTATTTGAAAAGTATGAATTTCCATATGACACAGAAAATCTGAATTCTATTTTTGAAAGTGTCAATCCGGATGCAACAATTCTTATGGGGGCTTTTGACACCAATTATCACTGGAATGAAGAGGAGAGGGAATCTGTTCGTTTTGTGTCTCATCTGGTCAATATTCTGGTGGCGTATTCTACAGTCAGGAAAGGTAAACTTATCTTTCTTTCCTCAGATGAGGTTTATAGCGGAAATTATGTAAATGACATTGAAGAAACAGAAAAAACTATCGGATTTGGAATGAAGGCAGATATCCTGGCACAGGCAGAAGAGATATGCGAGAATTTCAGAAAGAACCGAAATACGGATATTGTCGTTCTCAGACTGGATCATCTGTATTGCATTCCGAGAGACAGGAAAGATGTAAATAATATTTGTGCCCGGATGTGTCTGGAATGTCTGAGCGAGGGATACATCAAAGCCGACACAGACCATACGTTTTCACTGTTATTTGAAAAAGATGCAGTAGAATATATTTATAAAGTTGTCAGTACCGAAAAACATGAATATTCGCTTTATCAGCTTTCTTCCAATGACGTGGTCAGTGAGCTGGAACTGGCAGCCATGGTACAGGAGCATATGGCGGACAGTGCCAATATTGTGACTTCATCTGGAGGTATTGGCCGCTGCGTTCTGTCCGGAACACGATTCGAGAAAGAATACGGTGTACATGCCTTTGGTGATCTGAACAGAAATATTGAAAAAATGGCAGCGTATATGCAGAAGCACAAGGCTGTTTTTGTAAATGAGGATAAACTGGAACTTCCATGGTGGAAGGTCTTGTGGAATAAATGGAAATGGCTGCTCAGTGTTCTGTTTCCGTTTGTGGAGAACCTGATCTGTTTTATTCCGTTTTTTATGATGAATAACAGAACGGTAGGCAGCCGATATTTCGCGAACCTGGATCCGTTTCTTCTGTATGTTCTGCTGTTTGCGATCGTGTATGGACAGCAGCAGGCAACCTTTTCTGCAATATGTGCAGTGGCTGGATATATGTTCCGGCAGATGTACACGCGGAGTGGATTTGAAGTTCTTCTGGATTATAACACTTATGTGTGGATCGCACAGCTGTTTATTCTTGGTCTTGTAGTCGGATATATGCGGGATCAGATCAAGACTATGCGTATGGAAAGCGAGGAACTGGAGGCTCATCTGTCGAGGCAGATTGCAGATATCAAGGACATTAATGAAAGCAATGCCCGCCTCAAAGGCGTTATGGAGCAGCAGCTGATCGACCAGAAAGACAGTATCGGCAAGATTTATACGATCACACATACACTGGATCAGTATATGCCGGATGAGGTTATGTTCTATGCGGTAGAGATGCTGATGAAGCTGATGCGGACCAAGGATGTGGCGTTGTACAATGTCGTTAACCAGGATTATGCCCGAATTTTCTCAGCAAGTTCCGCCAAAGCAAGAAGTCTTGGAAATTCAATCCGTTACAGGGAAATGACAGAAGTGTATGAGGAAATGACAGAAGAAAAGGTTTACATCAACAAAAACATGGATCCCCGTTATCCTCTGATGGCACGTGCCATCTATGAGAATGGAGATATTAAAATGATCATCATGCTCTGGGGACTCAGCTGGGAAAAAATGACTCTGGGACAGGCAAACTTTCTTACTGTAGTCAGTTATCTGATCCAGAATGCAGTTCTGAGGGCACAGCGATATATGCAGGCACTCGAGGAGAATCGATACAGTGAAGAAGGATCGAGGATTCTCAGAGAGGATGCATTTAAACCACTGGTGAAAGCCTATATGGATGCAGAAGCAAAAGATCTGGCAGAATGCGTATTTCTGAAGATAGATGCCGATCCGGAACAGTACAGACAGATAGATCAGCTTATGGCAAAAAGACTGCGAGACAGTGATTATCTTGGAATCCTTCCAGATGGAAAGTTATATGCACTTCTTGCAAATACAACAAAAGAAAATGCCGGTTTTGTGCAGGAAAGATTTGAACAGAATGGCTATAGTACAGAAATTGTGGAGAAGATTGCAGTATGTCCGGAAGAATGAGGCTGTTTATAATTTTACTTGTTCTGAATCTTCTGGTGGTTGTGGTGTATCTTATCTGGAACCATCTCAGAAGAAAAGAAAAGAGCTTAAGTACATGGATGAAAGCAGGAATGATGCTGTTATGTCCGGTTGTAGGACCGACCTTTGTGTTTGTGGCATTCTGGATCAGCCGGCTTTTTATGCTGATGTCCATGGATCTTTCTGATGTGGTATTCAGTAAGGAAAGGGTAGAAACATTTATACGTCCTGATGAAGAAACAGAAAAAAATATGGTTTCACTTGAAGAGGCACTGGAAGTCACCGACAAAAAAAGTCTTCGTAGTTTTATTCTTAATGTAATTCGCGGCGATTATAAGAATTCTCTGTCGTCCATCGCACTGGCACTGAACAGTGAAGACACGGAGACTGCTCATTATGCCGCGTCAATTCTTCAGGATGTGCTGAGTGATTTTCGTGTCGGTGTACAGGAAAAATACCGTACCCTGGACGAAGACGAGGAGCATATTGCAGAGAACTGCATTAATCTTCTGGAATATATGAATCCTGTTGTTGAACAGAAGGTTCTGACTGATCTGGAGCAGCGTTCTATGGCAGAGCGTATGGATGAAGTTCTGCAGAAGGCGTGGACGGCAGACAGACAGAAGATAAGCAGTTCCGTTTATGAGAAGGTGTGTCAGAGACTTCTTGAGATTGAAGATTATGAAAACTGCCGCAAATGGTGTGCCCGAGCCAGAGAGCAGTATCCGGAGGCACTTTCCAGTTATACCTGTCAGCTCAAGCTGTTTTTTTCCTGCGGCGACCGGGAAAATTTTTTCCGTGTTATGCAGGAACTTAAAGAATCTGATATTACGATTGATAATGAGACACTGGAACTTATCAGAATATTTATGTAGAGGATGAAACAACATGTTAATGTCAACACTGGTGATTTTACGATTTACAGGTATTTTTGCTGCATATACGGGAATTACAGTGCTTTTGCCGGAAATCATGTTCCGCAGAATACTGAAAGGCAGGAGGCTGTCAGAGCAATTTCTGATGTCCTATACATTTGGAAACTTTTATATTATTAACATTGTATTTGCACTTCAGCTGCTTCACATTTCGAATTTTTTCACGCTCACAGCAGTCACAGTTCTGATGAGCATATTGATTGGGCTTAAGATCAATCGAATCCCTCTGAGACGGAAACTTGCAGAGGGTAAAAAAATATTTTGCAGGCTGTCCGATGGAAGCCTGGGTATCAGATCTGCTGTTAGCAAATTTGGAGAATGGATGAAATCTGGATGCAGATATTTTGGAAAGCTTTTTTGCAGATATATTGTGAAGAAACCAATACAGTCTGTATTTCTGATATTTATCTGTGGAGCACTTCTCTGGATTTATGGCCGCCAGATCATACTCACATATGGTTATCGAGCATCAGATATTCCGGTGCATTTAAGCTGGCTAAATCAGATGAGCAGAGGAAAAATCTTTTCAAAAGGTGTTTATCCGTTTGGATTTCATTGTATGATCTACTATCTCCATACTGTTTTTGGAGTAGATACTTATGTAATCCTGTGTGAGTTCTTTTTTGTTCAGGTTATTTATCTTCATGCAGTGCTTCTGGCTATGCTGAAATTGCTCTGTAAAACAAAATATCTTCCATACATCGGTGTATTTACATACATCGTTGGAAATTTTTGGTCAGGGCAGACTTATTCAAGATTTTATTCTACATTGCCGCAGGAATATGGTATGATTTTTGTGATTCCATCCGTCTATTTTCTTATCAGATTTTTTCAGATACGTAAGGAAGATCTGAAAGACAGGGAAACCCGAAGGATCCTGCAATGTTTTGCGATGGCATTTTCACTTACACTGGCAATTCATTTCTATGGGACAATGATTGCAGGACTCTGTTGTATTGGCATTGCGCTGGGGTTCTGTTTTCGATTTGTGAAGAAGGAATACTTCTGCCGCATTATGGTTACAGGAATTCTTAGTGTTGTACTGGCAGTTCTTCCAATGGCAATTGCCTTTGCAGGAGGGACACCTCTTCAGGGTTCTCTGGGATGGGGAATGAGTGTCATTAATGGCAGTCAAAATGAGGAGTCTGATGCGGCCAATACTACACAAAATAACAAAGTACAGGTTACATCAGGCAATGGAAAGGTTACAGAAATCGATGTAAGTAAACTGCCATCCGCTAAAAAGGGTGAAACAACGGTTGTTGTCGAGCAGCAGAAGAAACCTTCTTTAGGAGACCGGATGCGGACAGTGGCAGAGAAAATCAAGGTCATATCAGATAAAATTAAGGACATACCGAATAGAGTACCGAAGGCAGTCAGGACAATGTCAATACGAATCAGAAATATAGTCCTTCCTGTAGACTGGCAGAAGATGGGAACAGCAGTAATGACGGCTTATGCGGGTTTACTGCTTTTGGGATTGGTGTTCTGTGCTTTTCGAAAAACAGAATATGGAGCGGCACTTATGTCGGTTGGATTCTGTATGCTGATACTGACCGTTCTCCTGTGTGCGGGGCCATTTGGCCTTCCGACTCTAATGGATGCGGCACGATGCAGTATTTATTATGCATATCTTTTACCGGTGGCGGGAGTTGTGCTGGCAGACGGGATTTTATGTTTTATGACGATGCCCCAAATTTTCAGAAACAGCAAAAACGTATTATCGTTGGGAATATCTGTAGTCCTTCTGATTGTGTTATTGCAAAAGGATTTGGTGAAAAATCCGGAGTTTTCATCAGGATATGTAACAAACGGTGCGATTACCTGTCTTACGAATATTATCAAAGAAAATGAGGATGAAACATGGACAATTGTTTCTGCAAACGATGAAACGCAGATGGGTCTGGATCATGGATGGCATTATGAAACGATTACCTTTTTGAGACAGCTTGAGAAAATAGACGAGAATACAAAGATTCTTATTCCAACGAAAAATATTTACTTTTTTATTGAAAAGATACCGTTGGATTATAGTGTCAGCTATGCTGACAGTGGACAGACTATTTCTAAGGAAGGTGCAGGTCAGACGCTTCCAAATGTTGGCGGGATCGGAATGTATCAGGGTGAAAAAAGATGGATCGTAATGTCAAGAATGTACTACTGGGCACAGGCTTTCATGAAAAAATATCCAAATGAAATGAAAGTTTACTATGAAGATGACCAGTTTATCTGCTACAGAATTCCGCAGAATATGTACCATCAGTATAATTTTGCGATTGATTATGGATATAATCAGGTAGAAACAGAGGAACAGGAGGCAGAGTAGTGATGGTTTCTAAGAGAAAATTTTTCAGCATTGCGACCATGATGTTTGTCTTGTTTTTTCTGTTTCAGTTTTCCATGGTGCTCAGAGACAGCAGGAATACCTATGATGTAAACTCCAGTCTTGCAGAGAAAAAGGCCGATGGTGAGAATCAGTGGACGCCTTCTGACAGCAACAGTACCACAGTGATCGGGACTGACAGTTCTGTTGTCTTTGTCGGAAATGAAGATGGCGATATGGGAACAGCTGTCAGCAGATGGTGTACTTATGCCAAGCGAAAACTAATCTCCTGTAAATCTGTAAGTACATATAAAGCAGATGACAAAAATCTACCGGAGATGATGATTCTGGAATCTGAGAAATATGCAGATGGAGACAACCTTACTACACTGGAAACTCTGGAAAAGAAAGGCGTAATTATTGTCTTCGGCTGTCTGGAAAATGCAAAGAATATTCAGAATAACAAGGATTTGATGAAATTTCTTGGGATTCAGACGGTTGTTGCAGAGGAAACACATCTTGCAGGTGTGAAGCTGTTTGAAGGACTGCTCCTTGGAGGAGAAGTGACCTATAATACATCGAAAGATAAAGAGGAAAAGAAACGTCAGGATCTGGAACTCGATGTTCCCTGGTATCAGGTAGGAAGCGGAACCAAAACCTATATGGTAGGACTTCTTGATGAAAAAACAGGAAAAAATGTTGAAAATGAGGATCTTCCGACAATCATCTGGCGAAATGGAATAGACTACGGAAATGTCTTTGCGGTAGTCGGAGATTATATGAAGGACAGCACAGCTCTTGGACTCCTGGATGGAATGCGAGCAGAAGCACTGCAATATACAATTTATCCGATCGTTAACGCACAGAATCTTTCCATGGTTAATTTTCCCGTTTTTGCAGATGAAAACAATGATGAAATGCTGAAACTATACAGTCAGTCTACAACTGGTATTGCCCGGGATATCATGTGGCCCGCATTGATTTCTGTTGTCGAGAAAAGTGATATGAAAATGACCTGTTTCATTCAGCCGCAGGCAGATTATACAGATGATATAGAACCCAAATCCGGGAATCTGGAGTTTTATCTGAAGCAGATGAAGGAACAGAATGCTGAGGCAGGGATTTCCCTGGAATATCAGAAGCTGGATAAAGCGGAAGATAAGGTTATAAAGGATACCGAGTTTTTTGAAAATGAGAAGATAAACTATCGTTTTGGCGCGGCATTTGCAAAAGAAAAAGACCTGAAGGGAATTCTGAAAGATACGGATTCCGGTCTTCTTGGAGATGTCGGAACTCTGGTCTGTGACTATACAGAGAACCAGCCGGTGGTCTCTTATTACAGTGATTCGGTAACATTGCAGACTGTTACAAGTGACGGTATGAATTATGCCTACAGTGACGATATCCGGATGCGAAGCATTCAGACCGCGCTTGGATATACAAATGTTATGCTGGATATGTATGATATTTTCTGGCCGCAGGAAAAAACTGACCGATGGGAAGTCATGCAGAAGCGTTTTTCCAGTAACCTTCTGACATATTGGAAAAATTTCAGAGATTTTGACAGCACCACTCTTTCTGAGAGCAATGCAAGAATCAGAACGTTCCTTAATCTGGCATATAGCCAGTCTCGAGAAGATAATATGATCACGCTTCAGAGCTCAGAGGTGGGAAGCTGGTTTATCTTAAGAACACATGGTGAAGAAATCGATGAGATTGACGGCGGCAGCCAGACAGAAATAGAAGCTGATGCATATCTGATCTGTGCCGAAGATACTACAGTAAAAATCCGGTTAAAAGAGCAGGAGCTTTACTATGATATCCGCAAAAACTGATGTAGAGAGAGGTAAGCGATGAGAGTTTGCTTAGTGGCAGAGGGCTGCTACCCATATGTGGTCGGTGGTGTTTCAGGATGGATCAACAGTCTGATCAAATCCTTTCCGAATATAGAATTTATCCTGCTTGCAATTGTGGCAAACAGATCTCAGAGAGGAAAGTTTGTATATGAGCTTCCGGAAAATCTGACGCAGGTATATGAACTGTATCTGGATGACTGTGAGTGGGATGAAGGAAGAAAAACGAGAAAGAGCAGAAGAAAAGCCCGCCTTCCCAGAAAAGAATATGAAGAAGTCCTGAACATGGTTCTCAACAGAAAGACCGACTGGGGAATTATCTTTGATCTGTTTCACTATGGCGGCATCTCTGTGGACAGCTTTCTGATGGGACCGGACTTTTTTGAGATTGCCAGAGAATGCTACAACAGACAGTATCCGAATATCACGTTTTCGGATTTCCTCTGGACGCTCCGTTCCATTTATCTGCCACTGTTCTGGGCATTAAAGATGGATGTGCCAAAAGCTGACCTGTACCATTGTGTTGCTACTGGTTACGCAGGGGTACTCGGAAGTATGGCAAAGCATTTCCATGGAAGTTCGCTTCTGATCTCCGAGCATGGAATCTATACCCGAGAGAGAGAAGAGGAGCTGATCAAAGCACAGTGGGTAAAAGGTGTCTACAAAAATATCTGGATTGAACAGTTCAAGAAGATGTCACTTTTGGCGTATGATAAGGCAGATGCTGTTACCTGTCTCTTTGAACGTGCCAGAACGCTTCAGATGGAACTCGGCTGTCCGGAAGAAAAAATTCAGGTGACGCCAAATGGAATTGATGTGGCTGGTTTTGCAGATATACCCGGCAAGAGTCCAGAAGAAGAACAGATGATCAATATAGGAGCTGTTCTTCGTGTCAGTCCGATCAAGGATGTAAAGACGATGATACAGGCGTTTGCTTTTGCAAAGAAAAGAGTGCCAAAGTTAAAGCTCTGGATCATGGGTCCGACTGATGAAGATGAGAAATATGCACAGGAGTGTTTTGATATTGTAGATTCTCTCGGTGTATCCGATATCGAATTTACAGGACGGGTCAATGTGAAAGAATATCTCGGTAGGATGGATTTTACGATTCTTACCAGTATCAGTGAGGGACAGCCGCTGACAATTCTGGAAAGCTATGCGGCACATAAGCCGACGATCGCGACAGATGTCGGAAACTGCCGGGAACTGATCTATGGAAATGATGATGGATTTGGGGCAGCAGGTATTCTGACTCACATCATGAATCTGGAAGAAATTGCCCAGGCAATGATAGATCTTGCCATAGATCCGGAAGGACGGAAACAGATGGGTGAAGCCGGATATAAGAGGGTTACTTCCTTTTACCGGATTGAGCAGATGAAGGAAACTTATAAAGAGATTTACCGTAGATTTGCAGAGGAGCAGCAGGCTGGATGGACAGAAGAACCGTTTCAACTGAAACGATAGAAAACAGGATGGAGACAGGATAATGGCTGGAATCGGTGTTAAATTAAACAATATATATGGAAAAAGAACGCTGACAACAAATATCATCGGAATGGGTTACAGTACGGTCATGACCATTGCTCCAATGCTTACTGTGATTGGTGCACTTTGTATTATGGAGCATTTTCTTGGCTTTGATTCAGTCGGATATGCTACGAGAGAGTTGTTCTCCTGTACAGTACTGTATATCTTTATATTTTCGCTCCTTACAGCATCGCCGTTCAACTCTGTATTATCCAAGTACATGTCGGATATCATTTATGAGGAAACCTATGAGGATATCCTTCCGTGTTACTATGTCGGGATGATCCTGAATATCGCATTCAGTGCACTTTTCGGAATCCCGTTCTGTATCCACGAGTATCTGGTGGGAAATGTGGATATCATCTATGTTTTTACCGGATATTGTGGATTTGTTGCCCTGGTACTGGTATTTTATTCTATGCTGTACCTGTCGATCTGTAAAGATTATAAGAAAATTTCCTTTTTCTTTATGATCGGTATGACTGTGACAGTACTGTTGTCTTTTCTGTTTGTAAAAGTCATTCATATGAGCATCACCTATGGAATGCTTCTTGCACTGGCCATTGGTTTCTGGCTGACAGCCTGTCTGGAATTTGCTCTGATACGAAGCTATTTCCGGGAGAACAGCGGAAGATACCGAAGGGTATTTCATTATTTCAGAGAGTACTGGCCGCTGGTGCTTACCAATTTCCTGTATACGCTGGGACTGTACATCCATAACTTTGTATTCTGGACGACAGACCTTCATATGGTGATAGCCAGAAGCTTTGTATGTGTGACGACCTATGATATGGCAACCTGTCTTGCGATGTTCACAAATATTTCTGCGAGTGTGATCTTTATCAGCAGGGTGGAGATGAATTTCCATGAAAGGTACAAAGCGTACTCGGAGGCTGTTATCGGAGGCAGAGGAGCTGATATTGAGATCACCAAGAAGCGAATGTTCCGGCTTCTGGCAGAGGAACTGCTGAGTCTTGCCAGAATACAGTTCATTATCACGCTGGTTATTTTCCTGTTATGTATGATCTTTCTTCCGCAGGCCGGATTTGGGGGCATGACGCTTCGAATCTATCCCTGCCTTGCAGCAGGATATTTCATTTTGTTTTTGATGTATGCAGAGATTATTTTTCTGTATTATTTCGATGATTTTAAGGGCTCTGTACTTACCGGTCTGTCCTTCTGTATCGGGACACTGATCGGGAGCATAATTGCTACACATCTTTCGGATATCTGGTACGGAATCGGACTGACAGTCGGAAGTTTTATCGGTTTTGCAGTTGCGTATCGCAGGCTCCAGTGGATGGAAAAGAATCTGGATATCCACATTTTCTGTAATGGACATCTGCTTCAGAAATCAAAAGGAAGCTGTCCTTCACCGAAGGTATTTGACAGATATGAACAGAATTAAAGGAGGGAAAATATGACATTGGGAGATTTGTTAACGATATTTTTGATAGTGATGGGAATTTTTCTTCTGGTGATGGCAATATTATCACTGGCAAAGAGAAAAATGACGGAACCGTTCTGTCTTGCGTGGGCTATTGTATCAGTGCTGCTTGTCATATGCGGAATTCTGATAAAGCCTTCTGAACTGGAGCGGTATGTAAGTCTCAGGATTTTGATCTTAGTTTTTCTTATAACGATTGGAGCGGCATGGACTCTTTGGTTCATAAGCACACAGCTTTCAATCCTGATGAGAAAGAATCAGGAACTGGCGATGCAGATATCCCTTCTTAATCAGGACAGTGAAAGAATGCTGAAGAGATTAGAAGAACTGGAAAAAAGGATCGACCAGCATTTTGCAGGAGGTGATGATTTACAAAAATGAAAAAAGTTCTGTTTGTGATCAATACACTTGGAGGAGCAGGAGCCGAAAAAGCTCTGATCGAGCTTCTGAAACGTTTTCCGAGGGAACAGTATGAAGTATCACTGTATGTCCTTCTGGATCAGGGAGAACTGATCTCTCAGATCCCGGAACATGTAAAGGTTCTCAACAGGGAATATTCAGATGCCTCTGTTCTCTCAAAGGAAGGAAAAAAAGTTCTTAACAGAAAGATATGGAAACGTCTCTGGATTCGGGGAGCGGCGCTCAGAAATATACCGTTCCTGTTCAGAAATACCTTTGTCATGTTAAAAAAAGGCAAGATAAGTCCGGATAAGCTTCTCTGGCGTGTAATGTCAGACAGTGGACAGTGTATCAAAGAACATTATGATATGGCAGTTGCCTATCTTGAGGGTGGAGCGACCTATTATGTCCATGATCATATTAATGCTGACCGGAAGTTTACATTTCTCCATGTAGACTATGGATTTGCCGGTTATACCAGAGAACTGGACAAAAACTGCTATCTGGATTTTGACAGGATTTTTACAGTGTCCGATGAAGTGAAGAAAAGCTTTGTCGAGGCATATCCGGAGTGCAGTCAAAATACATATGTATTTCATAACCTCATAGATCAGAAAGAAATCCGGAGGAAAGCAGAACTTCCAGGTGGATTTGAGGATTTCTATGACGGGAAGAGGATTCTCACCGTTGGAAGGCTGACAGCACAGAAGGCGTATGAGATTTCGATTGATGCAATGAAAATCCTCAAAGATCATGGTGTAAAAGCCAGATGGTACGTCCTTGGAGAGGGAGAACTGAGAGAAAAGCTGCAGAGCCAGATCAACCGTCTTGGTCTGCAGGAAGATTTTGTGCTTCTGGGAGCAAAGACGAATCCTTATCCGTATTACAGACAATGTGACCTGTATGTTCATGCGACTCGTTTTGAGGGGAAGAGCATTGCAATACAGGAAGCACAGACTCTTGGATGTACGATCCTTGTGTCGGACAGCAGCGGAAACAGGGAGCAGGTCATTCAGGGAGAAGACGGAATGATGTGCAGCCTGACTCCGGAGGCAGTCAGCAGAAGCATAGAAGAACTGCTGAAAAATCCACAGAAATGCAGAGAGCTTGGACAGAAAGCCGCTGTTAAATTATCATCAGAAGATAAAGATGTACTGAAACTATTCCAAATTTAAACAACAAAAGAAAGACTGAGTATATGGAAAAGAAAAAAGAAGTATTGATTATTATTCCGGCCTATAATGAGGAAAAGACAATTACAGCACTTTTGGAGGAACTTGAAAAACCTGAGATCTCAGAACTTGCAGATGTTCTGGTCATGAATGATGCCTCCTCGGATTCAACGAACTGGATCACAAAGAAGAGAAATCATGCAGTGGTAACGCATGTGTTTAATCTGGGTTATGGAAGTGGTCTGCAGCTTGGATATAAATATGCAGTCCGCAAAAAATATCAGTATGTGATCCAGATGGATGCAGACGGACAGCATGATGTATGTAATATTCCGGCTATTTATAAAGCACTGACAACACCGGATGCAGATGGAACAGTTCCGGATATTGTTCTGGGATCGCGATTTATGGAAGGAAGCACAGAATTCCCGGTTTCCGCGGCAAAAAAAATTGCCTTCGTGTGGTTTCGCTTCCTGCTTCGCAGAGGAACCGGTAAAGATTTTACAGATCCAACCACAGGACTTCAGGGTCTGAACTGGAAAACGTTTCTGTTTTATTCCAAATATAATAACTTTGACGATAAGTATCCGGATGCAAATATGCTGATGCAGATGTCTCTTCTTGGATTTCATATAAGAGAAATCCCGGCAGTCATGCATCCTCGTGTTACCGGAGTCAGTATGCATTCCGGACTGAAACCGTTTGTCTATATGTTTCGAATGACCTTCTCACTCATGGCAGTGTGGATACGGGAAAAAATCCTCAAAATGGATGTAGAGAAAGGCTATGATCTGGAAAAACATTAAAAACAAAAACTTTTACCATACAGATGAGTTTTATCTGGAGTACATATACAAGGGAAAGGATAAATAGAGCTTGAAACAGAAATCGAGGACAGAATATTCTGTTATGAATACAAGCGTTGCATTTGTGGCGCAGATATCGGCGATCCTGATGGGATTCTTCACGAGAGTAGTATTTACCAGAATGCTCAGTGAAGGATACGTTGGAATTAACGGGCTGTTTACAGACATCTTAAATATACTGTCATTGTCGGAACTGGGGGTTGGGACAGCGATCACTTACGCTCTTTACAGACCGATTGCGGAAAATGACATTTCAAAGCAGCAGATCCTGATGCGTATGTTTCGGACATTCTACCGGATGACTGCCGGATTTGTACTGGTGGCAGGGATGTGCCTTATCCCATTTTTGGATATTCTGATGAAAGACCGTCCGGATGTAGATCATCTTGTGCTGATCTATCTTTTGTATCTTTTGAATTCTGTGGTCTCATATCTGCTGATTTACAAAAAAACATTGATAGATGCACATCAGATGAATTATATCACAGTGCTGTACCATAATGGGTTTCTGGTGCTGCAGGATATCTGCCAGATCATTATACTGATCACGACCAGGAATTTTGTGCTGTTTCTGATCGTTGCGGTAGTATGTACGATCACAGGAAATGTCTTTATGTCCAGAAAAGCAGATGCACTGTTTCCTTATCTCAAAGAGCCCTGTCATGAAAAACTCCCACAGGAAGAACGACAGGATATCTTAAAAAATGTCAGAGCCATGCTCATGCATAAGCTTGGAAATGTTGTGGTCAACAATACGGATAATCTGCTGATCTCCAGTTTTGTTGGCGTAATTACTGCGGGAATTTACTCGAATTATTATCTGGTGATAGGTTCCATCCGACAGGTTCTGGATCAGGCACTGCAGGGTGTGGCAGCAAGTGTCGGAAACCTTGGAGCTACAGAAGATTCCGAGAAAGTGAGCAGGATTTTTGACCAGTTATTTTTTATCGGTTACTGGATATATGGCTTTGCCGGAATCTGTCTATTTGAACTGCTGAATCCGTTCGTGGAGCTGGCCTTTGGAAAACAATATCTGTTTCAGCGGGAGGTAGTGCTTGTTCTGTGCATTAATTTCTTTGTTAACGGAACGAGAAAAGCTGTGTTGATATTCAAGGAGTCTATGGGACTGTTCTGGTATGACCGTTACAAAGCAATCGCGGAGGCTGTCCTGAACCTTGGAATCTCGATTCTTCTGGTTACGCATTTTGGCGTGGTTGGTGTTTTTGTCGGAACCTTCTGCAGCACAGTGCTTACGTCTGTATGGGTGGAGCCTTACATCATTTATAGATATCGTTTCCAGAAGCCGGTTCGGGAGTATTTTGGAAGATACAGTTTGTATCTTATCGTTATGGCAGCTGCCTGGGCAGTTACAGAATTTTGCTGCCAGGTAGTAAATGGAAGTGCAGTTTTTAATCTGTTTTACAGAGCAGTGATCTGTATAATTGTTCCGAATAGTTTGCTTTGGCTGATATTTCGAAGAACAGAAAACTGGAAAAAAACATCAGGACTTTTGTGCAGGAGTATTATTAAGATAGGAAAAAGTGTCCGGAGGCAAAGCTAATGACTGTAAACAAAGGAAAAATATCTGCAATTATACCAGTGTATAATGCTGAAAAATATCTGGCGCAGGCGATTGAAAGTATAATCGCACAGAGTTATATAAGCTGGGAAATGTTTCTGGTGGTCAGCGAATCTGAAGACAGAAGCGTGGAAATTGCAGAGAAATATTCCAGAGAATACGATAATATTTATCTGATCATAGCAGAAGACCGTGGTATAGGCTGTGCAAGGAACAGGGGATTAGAGAAATCCAAAGGTGAGTATATCTTATTCATGGACGCAGATGACTATCTTCCGGACAGGGAGGTTTTTCGGAGGTATATTAATATTGCTGACAAAATTAATTCAGATATTGTTGTCAGTAATTATGCACGTCTGTGGAACGAAAAACTTCTTCCGGCCACTAGTCACAGTGAATTTTCGAGGTTTGAGAGGGATTCAGAAGAGTTTCGTTTTCGGGGATTTTTTTCCGTTGGTACATTATCATATGTCTGGGGAAAACTGTATCGGAAATCTTTTCTGGATCAGAACAGGATTACTTTCTCTGAGTACCCTTATGCAGAGGATAAGCTGTTTAATATGCAGTGTTATGTCTGTGGGGCAAAATATGCATTTATAGAGCAGGTCGGAAATGTTTATCGAAAAAATGAGGATTCTGTCTCTTATAAATACAATCCGGAATCCAGTAGATGCTGGCTGGGAATCGCACAGACTTTCAAGAACTGGATGGAAGAAGAGGGGAAAGATGTTGAGCAGTATGAGGGACTGATACAATATACTGTTTTTTTTGCCTCCTTTTTTGACGCCAAGATGGAGTATCAGAAGCGACGGAAATCAATATGGATGATCTGGAAAACACTTAGGATTTACGGTAATGATTCTATCGGAAAAGACTGTTTTGCGAAACTTGCCTGTGACAGAAAACGCATTCCTCAGTTGAACCAGAAAATATGGAGGATTGTAATAAAGGGATTTTCCAGGGGAATGAAATGGAAGTGTTATCTGGCATTGTCATTTGGGATAAAACAATTGATCGAACATAGAGTAGATGAAAAATTATCAGATACAGGTCTGAGAGAATAAAAAACAGTAACTCCCGGATCAGGAGTCACTGTTATCAAAGATACGTATCAGTTTGGTTTTCTGATTGCTTTTTTTGAAATTATGGAGAGTCTGTCGTAAAGTGGTATTTCGTATTTTGTAAGTATTTCGAATGAAACATAAAAAAGTAATACACCACAAAACCGGCCAGAGAACCGGGCAGCGGCTGGCTTTCGGAAAGCGGACCTTCATCTGCACATGTCCTTCTTTAAAGTAAGTGATCAGATTGACTTTCTGATAGGAAGTGCTTCCGACGAGTTCACTTGAAACATCCGTACCCATATCTCCATCTTTAAGGACACGGATCAGAAATTCCTTACAGTCCTGTGGATCATAGTGAACCCTGGAGTCAATATGCTGTGGGAGGCCAAAATAAATCCGGCAGGTTTCCAGAACAATCTCATAAAGATGGCTGATGCGGGAAGCCTGGCACCAGTTATGTATCTTGTGGAAATCAATTTCATCCGCATGCTTCCTGAGGTAAAAGGTAAAATCACACAGCAGACGGATACCGAAACCACTGTACAGATAATGCTTCAGCATATGATGGATCATATAAAAAACATATTCCGAAGGCGGCAGAACGGAGTAGGTAAAATCATTGATCGTCTGTGATACCGGAACAAGATTTTCAAAGGAATACACCTGATCTACAATCTCGTTTGCGTGCTCATACTGATACATTCCAACTACGCGATAATGCAGTTCAAGCAGGAACCTGCGTCCTGTTTTGGGAAACGTATAGTGGTAAGTCAGATGATGGTCACTGAGTTCATTTTCTGCGATATATCCATTGGCTTCCAGAAGCTTTTGAGCTTTGGAAACATCGGATTTCCGGCTGATATAGAGATCCAGATCGCCAAGCTTACGATATTCGGGAACAGGATAGCAGGAAGCAAGACTGATTCCTTTAAGAAGGATGCAGTCGATTCCGTTGTCCCTGAGAAGAGAGACTGTATGGCGAGTAAACTGGTCAATCTGATAATAATTCAGCATCATACTGCGTGTCCGCTGGAGCATGGAAGGATAAAAAGGTGTGCCTCGAAAAGAAGACAGGACAAAAGGAACCGTGCAGTGATCTTCGGCAAGTCGTGCAAGGTCGGCCAGTTCTTCAGATGGAATGGTGACAGGTCTTTCGTGACCGGTACAGGTATTTCTGATGATCTTTAAATAATGTTTATATGATGGCTGCATGGAAAACTCCTGAAAATAAATGATAATAGGTAACTATTCAGCTGGAATGCATTTTGACTCGTAACTGTGAGGATACTGAACAGTTGTGATAATAGAGTATAACATGAAGTATTTGCTAAATAAAGGGGGAGAATATGAAAAAAACAGAAGGATATCGGATCAGGAAACTGGAGGATGAATATGTGGTTCTTCCGTTTGGAAAGAGAGCAGAGGAAGTAAACGAAGTAATCTCTCTGAGTGAGACAGCCGGATTTATGTATCTTCATGCAGAAGAAGCTGACTCAGCAGAAGAACTTGCAGAACTGGTCAGCAAAGCATATGAGGTGGAAAAATCCGTAGTGTATGAAGATGTGGTGTCGGTTGTCAGAACTCTGAGGGAAAAAGGCCTTTTACTTTGACCTTGTACGTCGTAAAAAAGCAGTCAGTCTGAAACAAAAAGGACGTACTGGCAGCATCAGAAGCCAGAGTGCAGAGAGAAAGCGGTATACAGGATTTCCGACAGAGATTTCTTTTCCATTGCGTACAAAAGCAATGAGTTTGCCCCTGAACTGGTCCGGGCGAAGCGGCCCTTCAATCTCATACTGATTATCTCCGGTCATATAATAGCCATCGGCAGTAACACGGACGATACGGTGCAGAACCAGAATTCCCTGATCGCGGCGGTAGAGAGCCACATCATTTCTCTTAAGTGAGGTGACAGGAACCTGTTGGATCAGAGCCTCATCTCTTCCGGGAATGAAGAGGGGATACATACTGAACCCCTGTGGTTTAAGGCGGATAATATTTCCTTCCTGGAGAAGCTGTTCGAGATCTGTTTTGAAATCTCCTGTGTTCTTTTTCATAAAAAAATCCTCATTTCCAGTGTGATTTTACATTAGCAAATACATTATAATATGCTAAAGAAAAAAAGACAAGAAAATGGCGAAAAATGGCTTAAATAAAGGGTTTGAGGGTTGACTTTTGAAGGAATTCTGGATAATATATAAGAAAAATAATACTGAAAAACAATGAAACATGAACCGACGAAAGAGAGGAAATAAAGATGATGAACACATACAAAAAGCCGGTTGTAACTGTAGATGCAGGAATGGCAGAGGGAGTATACGCTGCAAGCGGAGCTGCACAGGGAAAATTGAATGTTACTTATTATGGTGTATGGGACAGATGGGGCACCAATGGTGGTAAAGGCCTTGCAATGGCAGACTGGTCTGGTATTGACGGAACAATTACTCTGAACGTTACTTTTAATGATACTGTAGATCAGGCTGAAACAGACGATGCATCCGTACAGACATCCTGGTCAGGAAAAACTGCTACCTTTACATTTGCAAGTACAGCAACTAATCCGCTGACAATCGGAATTCACCTGAACCATGGAACAAGTATCGATGATCTTAAGATGACAGGATTTACATATTCTGTAAAATAACAGAAATTAAATTCATAAGCTGTTCTGCAGGAGCAGGATAGCTTGGGAAGGAACATAAGAATGAGCAAGTATGAAAAACCAGTGGTAGAAATCGATGCAGGAATGGCAGAGGGAGTGTACGCTGCAAGCGGATGTCTTGTAGGCAGAATTGCTGATGAGAGTTATGAAGGTGGAATGGGGAATAAATATCGTTTTGCAGTATATTATACTCATGAGACCAAAGAACATAGTAACACAGCACAGACTGTAGTTGTGAAGCTGAATGCACCTGTTAATGTTGTAGATGGAAATGCACAGGGATTTTATCAGAGCGGAAATGGAACGGATACTTTGACCTTCGTAAGGAATTCTTCCATGAATGCAAGCGGTGCTGATCAGGGGATGTTTAATGTTGTCGTTCAGCCGGTTACAGGAGAGGCTTCCAGTTTGAAAGCAACTTTGGTTTCAGTAACAGATGCAGGATATACAAGCTGATTGTATATAGGATATGCCAAAAGGCACAGAACCCGCGGGTTCTGTGCCTTTTTTAAAATTCCTTCACTATCTTCTCAATTTCCACTTCGTCCAGTACCTCACACCTCTTATCGCGTATCGCATAGACTCTCGTACAGATATTTAATACCGTAGGTCGATGGGTTGTCACAATACAGGTCCTTGGATAGGTATCCTGCATGATGTTTTTGAGAACCTTTCTTTCGGTGGCAACATCAAGTGCCGAAGTTGCCTCATCCAGGAGAAGGATCGGAGACTTACGGAGAAGTGCTCTTGCAATAGAAAGTCTCTGTGCCTGTCCCTCAGAAAAACCACCGCCGCGTTCTTTGACAACGCTCTGAATACCATCTGGAAGTTTTTCCACGAAATCCCATGCACAGGAGAGCTTGAGAGCCTCTATGATCTCATCATCTGTGGCATCCGGCTTTACGTTTCGCATATTTTCTGCGATGGTTCCCGAAAACATGGTATTTCCCTGTGGAACATAGGAAAAAAGCTTTCTGGTCGAAGGTGACATATTCAATTTTTGATTATGATCACTTCCGGCACAAATCTGAAATTCTCCGTTCTGCGCCCGAAGAAGTGACAGGATCAGCCGGAGCATCGTTGTTTTTCCCTCACCGGAAGGTCCGACCAGGGCGATGATCTCATGGGGATAAGCTTCCATCGAAGCATGGGCAAAAACTTCCGTTCCACTGTGATAGGTATAGCTCAGATCCTTCATTGTGAGACCGATACCGCTGGTTTTGTGCTGCTTTTCAAAGAGTTTTACTGCATGATCCTGGCTGTAATCTTCCTGCGGCATTTCCACGATATCCATCAGACGTCCGGCAGAGATTGTGAGAGAAATCGCGGAAGGAATCAGGCTCGTGAGGGAGTTTACGGAACTTGTCAGCGTTCCGGAAAGAGACAAAAACATGGTCATGGTTCCGTAACTGATCGCATTGCTCCATACACGGTAAATTCCCCATCCGTAACAGCTGTAGGATACGATAAAACCAACGATCGACATCAGGACAGAGGTCAGGATCGACATTCGCTGGAATTCCAGACGCATGCTGATATAGTCCTTCTGAAGTGTTTTGAGCCGGTCCGTATAAAAATGGATCAGATCAAAGGCCTTGATCGTCTGGATATTGGAGAAAGCCTCCTGATTAAAACCATACATTTTTGCATTCATGGCAGCACTTTTCTGGTTGTTGTTCCGCATTCTGCGTAGCAGCGGACGCGACATCAGGGCACTGAACGGGATACCGAGAAGTGCAAACAGGGCAAAGGTCGGATCGTAATACAGAACAACAGCAAGAGCACTGATGAACCGGAAGGTATAGATGATCAGGTTTGGTACCCAGTTCAGAATACCGCTGGAAATGTTGGAAGCATCTGAACTCCAGCGGGTAACAAGGTCACCGGTGTGATATTCCGTCAGAGATTCCCAGTCCGTGACGAGCATTTTTGCAAAAATATCGTTCTTGATCTCGGAGTCAACCTTAAGACTGATAAAGGTCGAAGCATATCCGGATGCCTGTGAGACAAGAAGATTTGCAATCGCAAATCCGATCATTGCTGCAAAGGTAGACAGCAGCCGTCCGGTCTGATGGCCTGTGATGATATCGACAAGATCCCTGGAGATCAGGCTGGAAGCAAGTGAAACACAGGATCCCATAACACCCAGCAGTGTATAGAGGATCATAGATTTCCAGTAACGTCTGCCATACTGGTAGATCCATATGGTCTGTTTCCACATTTTCTGGAGGCTTCCCTGTCTGAGATGTTTCATGATAAGCTGGAGTTTCTCTTTCATTGTGGTTCCTCCAGAGCATCTATTTCCCTTTGAACTGTATAAACAGCAGATGGATTTCTGGTGCAGAGCAGATGCAGGATCGGTACCTGTCCGGCAATTTTTTCTGCAAAGTCAAGGTTCATGGAGAAGAATCGTTCTTTCCAGGAAGGGGAGATCATGCGTTGCATAACCCGGATGATTTTTTCCGAAGGAGTCAGCTCCTGAAGAAAATCTTTCTCCGGATCGCGTCCGAGAAGGACGATACCGCCAAGCTCATGATCGGTGGTCGTATAAATCCCGGAAGTTCCGCACCATGGAATCCCGTAGACGATGATTTTGCCGGATTCCACGCCAAGGAGATTGAGATCCCCGTTCAGATATGGGGTCTGCAGTAGATCATGCCACATTTTGGTGTGTGTTGATTTACCCATACCGGAATGTCCGGAGAACAGCCATGCTTTTTCTTTATAAAGAATCGATGCGGAATGAATGGCGAATTTCCCGTGCTTCTGTGCAACGAACAGGAAAAAGAGCCGGATCGCATGAAAAATATTTTCCTGTGCCGTTTCAGAGGTTTCCGGAGTACAGTAGAATCTCACGTAACTTCCGTCCAGGCTCATATGTACCTGATGAATGTTTGACATCTGCGGAAAAAGAACCACATAGCGATCGGTGTTTTCAAAAATTGTCATATCTGAATTGCGAAGGAGGACTTTCCCATAAGATTTGCTGGTCGGCGGAGTTGTAAAAAACTCAATTTCCTGGTCTGCATCTTTCGCAGGATTCATTTCGCGGAACTTATCGAAGTATCCGGAGAAAAGCTGTGAAGCACCATGGAAGTGAAGGCGAAGCCCTGCGATCAGGATGCATAAGGAGGCTTCTTCCGACTGAAGACGAAAAGTTTCGGTCAGCATTCCCATGGACTGCGACTGTTGCAGAAAATCAAGAATGTCTTCGCGGAGCATGGGAAAATCCTCCTCCTCAAGTCCATATCTGCGAGCAAGCATTTCTGTCAGCATTTCCAGGTTGGCACCTTCATTATGCTGGATCACATTCCACAGAAAAGCACTGGTTTCGTTCAGGATGGTTCCTTTGCGCTGGTCGGCAATCTGCTGTCCGAAAGGAAGAATGTAACTGACACCTTTTATTTTACGAAGGGTATAGCCTTCTTGACATTTGAACATAAAAAAATCCTTTCTGAAAGTACAGTTTTATACAGAAAGAATTATAACATCCGGCAAAATCTCATACAAGAAAATAACTTCAAAAAAGAGGGAAAGCTGCGTTATTCTGTTACCGTGAACAGTAACGTTGTTCTTGCAATAAGCATCTGCTCAGGGTAAAATATTACAAACTGAGATGGATACGGATATCCGGGGCAGGATCTTTGAAGCCGCTGGGAGACGTATGATAAGTATAATGGAGAACAGGATGATTAAAAAAAGAGCAATACTGTGTCTGACCGTGATTCTGACAGTGGTATTGGCAGCAGGAGTGGAAATGTTCTGGCTTAGCAGACAAAAGACAGTAAAAGAATATAAGGAAAGCCAGGCGGTTTTTGGAAATCCACTTATGGGATATGCGAGAAATGCCTGGTATGATAAAGTTTCGGAAGACATTTCTCTTTTGTATATGGACATTACCTGGGCAGAACTGGAACCAGAGGAGGATGTTTATGACTGGGAGGCCATCGAGAAAAAAAATCAGCTCGCACGATGGAAAAGCGAGGGAAAGCATCTGGTATTAAGATTTGTCTGTGATATTCCGGGACAGGAAGAGCATCTGGACATACCGGAATGGCTGTACGAAAAAAGTGGAAAAGCCGGTCAATGGTATGCCGGAGGATATGGAAAAGGTTTTGCTCCGGATTATAACAATCCGACGATCATTTCCTGTCATGAGCAGGCAGTCAGGGCACTTGGAGAGCACCTGGGGCAGGATGGACTGATCAGTTATATTGAGCTTGGAAGCCTTGGACATTGGGGAGAGTGGCATGTAAACTACAGCGAGGGAATTCAGAGGATTCCGAGAGAAGATATAAGAGAACAATATATTCTCCCATGGATGGAGGCCTTTCCGGATGCCAAGATTCTTATGCGGAGACCATTTGCTGCTGCAAAAAAACATGGATTCGGGTTATATAATGATATGACCGGACATCCACAGGGAACCCAGAGCTGGCTTGACTGGATCAGCAATGGCGGTGAGTATGATCAGACAGGTGAAAAAAATGCAATGGTGTCCATGAAGGATTTCTGGAAAACCGCACCGTCCGGCGGAGAATTTACAAGTTCTTTCTCGATGGAGGAGATGATGGACACAGATTTGTCAGAGACTGTAGAAATGATCCGTGAAGCACATACAACCTTTCTGGGACCGAAGATCCCGGATGAGGATTATGCAGAAGGATACAAAGAAGTCCTCAAAAACATGGGGTATCGTCTGTGGATTTCAAAGGCAGAGCTAAAAAGCACCCGAAACAGCAGCAGTCTGAAGCTCATATGGGAAAATTCAGGAGTGGCACCGTTATACAAAGACTGGCCGGTATATATTTATATTGAAGATGAGAAGGGAAAACTTGTCGAAAAGAAAAATATCGAAATAAAAGTGTCGTCTGTGCTTCCGGGAGAAGAAATATCAACATCAACCACACTGAAGACAGAAAAACTGAACAGTCTTCTGAAAAAGGGATATCATCTTTCTATCGGAATTGAAGATCCTATGACAGAGAAAGCGGGTGTTCGTCTGGCAATGAATACCTTATATCAGGAAGGAAAAAATTATCTCTGGAAATAAGAGAACAGAGAGAATGCAAAAAAGATCCAAAAAGAAGGAGGGCCGGGCGTCTGTGCCCGGCGAGTATGAAAAAGAAAAATATATGTAAAAAAGCATTCGCTTTATTTGCTTATTACTATACCGGGAATCTGTGATGAATTTGTGATGAGAGATTGAAGAAAGAGTGATGCTTTTCTAAAGAAGAAATAAATTTTCTTTTGGAAGAATAAAAAAATTCATTCCAGTGAGCAATTAGACGTTGTAAAAGTAGATTTACTCATTTATAATGAGAATCAGATTCAAAAGAGAGATTATATAGGAAACAGGAGGCAAGCCTTGAAAAAAGAATTAGTTATTGTCATTGATTTTGGCGGTCAGTACAATCAGCTGGTTGCGCGACGCGTCAGAGAATGTAACGTATACTGCGAAATCTATTCTTACAAGACCGATCTTGAGAAGATCAAAGCGATGAATCCTAAGGGAATTATCCTCACCGGCGGTCCGAACAGCTGCTATGAGGCAGATTCACCGACTTACCAGAAAGAACTGTTTGAACTTGGCGTTCCGGTACTGGGACTTTGCTACGGCGCACAGCTTATGATGCATGTCCTTGGCGGTAAGGTTGAAAAAGCCGAAGTCAGCGAATATGGTAAGACAGAACTTCTTGTTGATAAGACAGATTCCAGGATTTTTGAAAATGTATCCAATAAGACAATCGTATGGATGAGCCATACAGACTACATTTCCAAACCGGCACCGGGATTTGAGATCGCTGCACATACAGCAGACTGTCCGGTAGCGGTAGCTGAAAATGCAGATCAGAAGCTTTATGCGATCCAGTATCATCCGGAAGTACTTCACACCGTAGAAGGCAAGACCATGCTGTCCAACTTCGTACTTGGTGTCTGTGGATGTGCCGGAGATTGGAAGATGGATGCTTTCGTTGAAAACACCATCAAAGAAATCCGTGAAAAAGTCGGCGACGGCAAAGTGCTCCTCGCACTGTCCGGTGGAGTTGATTCTTCCGTTGCAGCAGGACTTCTTTCCAGAGCGATCGGTAAGCAACTTACCTGCGTATTTGTAGACCACGGTCTTCTTCGTAAAGACGAAGGCGATGAAGTAGAGGGCGTATTCGGACCAAACGGCCAGTTCGACCTGAACTTCATCCGTGTCAATGCACAGCAGAGATACTACGACAAGCTTGCAGGCGTTACAGAGCCTGAAGCAAAACGTAAGATCATCGGTGAAGAGTTCATCCGTATTTTCGAAGAAGAAGCAAAGAAGATCGGAGCAGTGGATTTCCTCGCACAGGGAACCATCTATCCTGACGTTGTAGAGAGCGGTCTTGGCGGAGAATCCGCAGTGATCAAATCTCACCACAACGTAGGCGGTCTTCCGGATTTCGTAGATTTCAAAGAAATCATCGAACCGCTCCGTGACCTCTTCAAAGACGAAGTCCGCAAAGCCGGACTGGAGCTTGGAATTCCGGAAAGACTGGTATTCCGTCAGCCATTCCCGGGCCCGGGCCTTGGAATCCGTATCATCGGAGAAGTAACCGAAGAGAAAGTACGCATCGTTCAGGACGCAGACTACATCTACCGTGAAGAAGTCGACAAAGCAGCCGCCGACTACAAGAAAGAACACGGCGAAGACCCATCCTGGATGCCAAACCAGTACTTCGCAGCCCTCACCAATATGCGAAGCGTAGGTGTCATGGGCGACTTCAGAACCTACGATTATGCAGTTGCACTCCGCGCAGTCAAGACCATCGACTTCATGACCGCAGAGTCCGCTGAGATTCCGTATGAGGTACTGAACAGGGTTATGAATCGTGTTATTAACGAAGTTAAGGGAGTTAACCGCGTATTCTACGATCTGACCAGCAAGCCACCGGGAACGATTGAGTTTGAATAGGAGTACTCTTTTTGGTTATCAGCGAGAGAATTTTCTATTTGCTCAGCCAAACGGATATGACCCAGAAAGAATTTTCAGAGCAAACGGGGATTTCTCAAAGTACGATTAGTGATTGGAAACGAAAGAAAACGAATCCATCAGCAGATAAGATATTGAAGATATGTGAAGTGTTGAAAGTTACACCGTATGAATTGTTAGCAGAGGGTATTAGCGATACAAGCGGGAAAGTAGATAATTTATTTGCGGTGAATAAGGAGGAAGCGTTTGTCCTGGAATGTTACAGGAGATTGCCAATCAGACAAAAAGAGCGAATGCTTGGATATTTAACTGCATTACAGGAAAGTTGATTTTATTATAATAGATTATATTATTATGACCAATAATAGATTGCATGTCAGTATTTCGGATTGACATGCAATTTATTTTATATTAATATACGTATATACGATACGATAAAACGAAATAAGGAATTGTAATGCAAAGAAGAAAAGCAGAGGTGAAATATTTCATGCCAACGATATTAGTTGATTATGAAAATGTCAATGGTTCTAATGGATTAAAAGGAGCTGATGTATTGTGCAGGGAAGATACATTGATAATTTTTTATAGTAGCTGTTGCCAGAAAATACGATACGATTATATGCATGAGATAAAAGAGAGCGGATGTGAATTTCGAGTTGTAAAATTAAAAGGGACAGGGAAAAATGCGCTTGATTTTTATATTGCAGTAGAATGTGGAATCATTAGTGAAAGAGAAGAAAATCAGATTGCAATTATAAGTAATGACAAAGGATTTCAGGCGGTTATTGATTTTTTTAGTGCTGATGTAAAGGCAAAGAAGGTACAGATTGTAAAAGCTGGAAATATAGAAAATGCGCTCATGTTATTTCATGCACCGGAAGATGCAGAACGGAGAAAAAAATTACAGAACAGAAAAGTATTATTGGATCTGGCGGCAGAAAGTGCAAGGATAGAGGAACGGAAGAAGATACAAAGTGAATTAAAGAATATCTTGGTGGGAACAGTGTATGAAGAACAATCGGCAGATATCATTGAGTTTATGAGTGTAAAAGGAAAAATGGGAAAGAAGGCGTTGTATACAGGCGCATTACATAAATTTGGAAGAGAAGATGGGAGAGCGATTTATCAGTTATTAAAAGACAAGGTGCAAAATTAAAGTGATGCCATCTATTATGACTTTGGGATGAGATATTAAAATATAGTTGTATGAAAAATCAATAGTAGATATAATATAGAAAAGAAGGAGAGAAGATGCAGGTATTAAATCTGGAAGAAAAGAATGCAGAGCGTATGGAGGTCATTAATAAATTTACGTTAATGGATGATACTTTTATGACCCAGGTTTTTTCGGGCGATTTAGAATGTACAGAAGAACTTTTGAGAATAATATTAAAGAGAAACGATTTATCTGTGACAAAATCGGTTACACAGCTAACAATAGGAAATCTGTTTGGACGATCTGTGAGACTTGATATCTATGCCAATGATGCTACGGGAAAACAGTATGATAT
>CAKRXU010000035.1 GCA_934424575.1 uncultured Blautia sp. | reverse complement strand
TCAGAATTAACAGAGCATACCTTGGCAAATGAAATAGAAGCTCCACATGAGATTTTAAGAAAATAGGCAAGTCAAATTTCAGTTTGTATAATTGAAAAAATGAAAAACGCATAGACAACTGTGTCTATTAGTGAAAATACGACATTTCTCGCTTTGTGTCGTGTTATTTGCAGATAACAGATTCTATATTTGATGATGAAAGGAGGAGTTGAGGTGGACCAAGTAAAAATCGGGAATTTTTTAAAAAAACTTCGCAAAGAAAAAGGCATTACACAGGAGCAGTTGGCAGAAATATTAAATGTCTCTGGAAGGACCGTATCCAGATGGGAAAACGGAAACAATATGCCGGATATCAGTATTCTTGTGGATATTGCAGATTATTATGATATCAGCATTCCTGAGATTATCAGTGGAGAAAGGAAAAGCGAGATGATGAATGAAGAAGAAAGAAAAATTGCTAAAACAATGTCGGATTATGCAACTACAGAGAAAGAGAAGATTTTTAAGGAAATGAAGCTCCAAAGTGTCATGGGAGTTTGTGCATTGGTTCTATACTGGATTCTGCATGAAACAGGTGCATATATGTATAATGATGTGTTAGGAAAGCTTGCCGGCTATTGTGAGACCTTGGTATTTGTGTCAGTCATAATGATGGCAGCATTTACGACAGGATCTTTAAGCAAGGTGCGGAGCAAGAGTAGGAAAGTTTTTGTGTTCGAAAATTTCCCAAAACCTATGCAATTAGTTGTAACTGCAGTTGTTGCTTTTGGTGGAGCTGCTGTGATCAAGCTGGTACTGGTGTATTTTTTCGGCTTATAAGTATTTTCAAATTCGTATTACATACTATGGAAAAAGAACTTTTTGACATTTCCACAGATGCGTGCTAATATGATTATAGAAAAAGAGTGCTACCGATAGACGGTTAGTCCGTTTTACTATTTAGAATATCTATCAAAGATAACCGCTTAGTTTACCAGACCAGGGCGGTTATTTTTGTGGTTTATGATTATCTTTGCCTAATGTATATCCGATACTAAAGCAGGTTAAGCCGAAGCTCACTACTGCTATGAAGTCAATAATACTCATTGGCTTAGCCCTCCTTTCCACTGGATTCCTTTACAGGTTTCTATGTAATCAGAGGGTCACAGGTCTCCGTTTCACTTCGGTCGTTGCAAAACGAGTGCCACTGGCACTCTGCAACCCTCTGGAGAAGGACTAACCGCCTACCGTTATGGTAGCACCCATGTTTCGATTATAACAGTTAAAAATTACCGGTGCAATATAAAGTTGGTAGAGAAGTATCTAGTATCTACAGAAGAGAATCGGTTTGAGTATTCTCCGGTGCCAAAACGGTGCCAAGAAATCAGGCGAATAAAAATACATGGTGTAAATCAGCCGTTTTTCACTGTATTTTGGAGAGAAAACCAGAAAAACCCGTAGAACTTCGGTTCTACGGGTTTTTCTGTTATACTGGAATATAATGGTATTTCCTGTTGTACAAAAGCAAAGGTCTGATGTATAATGTTACCATGGAAGCCAAAGCAGGTGGAGAAAATAAAATGGACAAAGTAATATCAACAATTCAGTGGAGCAGAGATGATATAGAGTATTTATTAAAAGACAATGGATATGAAGGAAATACTCAACAAATCGAGCAGTTCATAGAAAATTTCGATATTGAATATTTTGAGGAAAAATGTATTGAATGCGGATGGGAAATCCTGCAGAATGAGGTCGAAAGAATTTTTGAGAGGAGAGACCTTTCATGAAACGAATCTCATTGGAAACCCTCATTCACACCAGGCAAAATCTTTCTTATCAGGAGCAATATGAATACGTCTGTAAGTTATTACAGGAAGAAAAGATAAAACCAGTAAAAACTTCCAGAACAAATGGCAAGAAGCCGGCACTTTATCGGGAATACTGGATTCTGGAAGAGCAAAAAGATTACAGTGCTTATATAGAAGAACTGAAATATACTCTTTCAACAAAGATATCAGTAGATTACTACCTGGCACATCCGGATATTTATGAAAAAGAACGTCCATGGGTGATCCTGTTGGATGAATATCTTAAAAATGACTCGGATCGAATAAAAATCCCGGAATCTCTGAATGAGAGAAGTTTTGAAATATGGAACAGAGAAAAGTTTCTTGACAGAGAACAGGGAAAGAAAATCCTGAAACATTGTGGGATAAATGTAGAATCCCTGAATGTATACCGAACGACAGAGCCATTGCCATATTATACACATACAAGAAATGTTCCTCAGAATCTTCTGATTCTGGAGAATAAGGATCCTTTTTTCAGTATGAGAAATCACTTATTAAGTGGACATACTGAAATTTTTAATATAGAAACAGGAACTTTAATGTATGGTGCGGGGAAAGGAATTATTCGTTCCTTTCAGGATTTTGACTTGTGTGCAGAGCCATATATGAAGCATCCGGGAAACACGATATTATATTTCGGGGATCTGGATTATGAGGGTATTGGGATTTATGAAAATCTTGCCGAAAAGTTTAAAGATCGATGGAAAATAATACCTTTTATACCTGCGTATAAGGCAATGCTCAGAAAAGTTGAATCCGTAAAAATATTACCAAAGACAAAAGAAAGCCAGAACAGAAATATCAGTTCAGAATTTTTTGCGTATTTCGATGAACAGACTGTTTGCAAGATGAAAAAAATTCTGGAAGAAGACAGATATATTCCGCAGGAAATATTAAATACCACAGATTTCTGATATCATGGTCAGAAGGAGGATTACAGTGCAGTACGAATTTCTGAAAAATTTTCCCCAACGAATGAAAAATGTGGGTTTGTATGCGGTACTTATCCAGAACAGCATACAGAAAACATCATGGAAACAGTTCGGATTCGCTAAGTTTGATGAGCAGATGAATCTTATTTTTGCCGTAATGCTTTATATTATGGAACAGTCTTTGAAAGAAGAAAATTGTACGATGGATGACATCGGTGCGTATATTGATACCATCAACAGCAGATATCTGCATAAAGAAATTTCCTATGAGGACAGCAGGAAACTTGGAGATTTTATTGTTAATGTGATCCTGTCCAACGAAGGTCGTGCCATGTACTTTGATGGATACGATTTTGACCAGAATGATTATCATATCATGCACATCAGTTATGTTGCCAATCGAATCGTATATCTTGATCAGGAGGTTCGTCGAACCTCTTATTATCTGACGGATGACGGATACAATCTCATCCTTTCTACCCTTGAAATAGAAAATAATATGAAACTTACCATCCATGAAATGATCTTTCAGATGCATCTGGAGAAACAGAGCTATGACAAGGCTGTGGATGAGATAAAAAATGTATTTAATCTGATGCGCATTCAGTTACAGAAAATTCAGGAAGCAATGGGCAAGATCCGCAGAAATGCTCTGAATTATTCTGTCAGAGATTATGAAGAGATTTTGCTGGAAAATCTGGATACGATCAGTGATACAAAAGAAAAATTTCAGAAATACCGGGAACTTGTGCGAAGTCGTGTTAAGAAACTGGAAGAAGAAAACATTAACGTGCGTCGCCTCGGAGAAAAGGAAGAAGAAAATCTGGAGAACCTTCGAATTATTGAGAGTTATCTGAATCGTACCATTGATGAACATCAGAAAATCCTCAGCAGTCATTTTGATCTCAAGGCACTTTATACCAGAGAACTGGAACTTTTGTCTCAGGTATCACTGATTCGGCGGTTTTCTTTTCGTAATGAGTTTTATGACAAAGTGCTGGAAAATCCGGCAGCCCTTGAAAATCTGGATTATTTTCTCAGACCTCTGTTTAACCAGGAACCTGAAAAAGTTTACAATCTGAACAAAGCGCTGCTATATCAGAAACCTTCCGTCAGAAATGAGGAAGAAGATATAGAAGAAATTCTGGATTTTGATGAAGAGGCATATCGAAAAGAGCAGGAACAGAAACATAAAGAAAAGATGAAACAGTACGAAAACAGCCTGGGAGTTCTTCTGGAACAGGCTGTTTCGGAGGGCGAAATTTCACTTCTGAATTTGCAGAATAAAATCCATAAAGATGAAATTACTTCCAAAGAAATTCAGAAACAGCTCATTCCCAGTGTAGAGATTTTTAAAGAAATCATGGTTGAGCTGATACGAAACAAAGAGATCGATATAGAAAAAATTAAAAGGGAACGAAGCGAATTCATTCAGGAGCAGACAGAAGATTTTCAGTTAAGTGAAATGCTCTTACAGCTTTCAGAAAGCAGATTTGCAGACCAGAAAATACGCAAGATTGAAGTGTACAGGATTGAAGACGGAAACACTGTTACTTTTAATAATGTACAGATGGAAGTGGGAGAAACGAAGAGCATTCGCTGTTCAAATATCCTGATCAGGATTGTAAGAAACGAGGAATAACAGATATGGCATACGAAGCAGAAGAAATACGCACCAGCCAGGAAATATTTTATTATCTTCTGGAGCATCATGAACTCAGAGAAGAAGATGAGCTTCTTTTGTACAAGGCATATGCAGAAGAAGAAGCAGTACGAAATCTGGTAAAGTCTCAAGGAGAGATAGCAGGCAGTAACATAGAACGGTATGGAAATGTGGTCTATCTTATTCCAAAAGAAGAGAATAATTTCCTTGGTTTTTCCAAGCAGCAGTTAAAGACTGCATTATGTAAATCAGCAGCAACAGATAAGGACTATTATCTGTCCCAGTTTGCAATTCTTACATTACTTGTGGAGTTTTTTGACGGGCAGGGAAGCAGCAGTAAATCCAGAGAATATATGCGCGTGGGAGAGTTTATGAACTGCATTTCGCTTCGCCTGAAAGAAGGCGCAGATGAAGAAGAAACGAAGGAAGATACAGCAGGAATTTCCTTTCAGGTGCTTTATCAGACTTATGAAGCACTGAAATCCGATGACAGAGGTTCCAGAGCCAAAACGACCAAAGAAGGATTTATCTACAATATTCTCATGTTCCTTCAGAAACAAGGGCTGATTGAATATGTAGTGCAGGACGAAATGATAAAGACGACCAGAAAACTGGATAATTTTATGGACTGGAATCTTTTGAATCAGAATAATTATCAGAGAGTTTTGAGAGTACTGGGGGTGGCAAAAGATGAGTAAGATTAATGCAGTACGTCTGATCAATGTAAATTATAACAATAACGCAAATCGTATCAGTGATGAAATTCTTTATTTTAACGGTGAAAGTACATTGATTTCGTTGCAGAACGGAGGAGGAAAGTCTGTACTTGTGCAGATGCTGACAGCCCCTTTTGTACATAGCAGATATCGTAATGCAAAAGACCGTCCGTTTGAAAGTTATTTTACTACAGCGAAGCCATCCTTCATTCTTGTGGAGTGGGCACTGGATCAGGGAGCCGGTTATGTCCTTACAGGTCTGATGGTCAGAAAAGCACAGGATATGCAGGAAGAGAGTAAAGAAAATCTGGATATCATTGGAATTATAAGTGAGTATCAGGAGTCCTGCATCCAGGATATCCGCCATCTTCCTGTAGTGGAAAAAGGAAAAAAAGAGATGATTCTCAAGAATTTCAATTCCTGTCGGCAGCTTTTTGAAGGCTACAAAAAAGACCGGGATATGAAATTTTTTTACTATGATCTGACCAATTATGCACAGTCCCGCCAGTACTTCGAGAAACTACTGGAATATCAGATCAATTATAAAGAATGGGAAACAATTATTAAGAAAATCAATGTAAAAGAATCCGGACTTTCGGATCTTTTTGCTGACTGTAAAGATGAAAAAGGTCTGACAGAAAAATGGTTTTTGGAAGCAATTGAAAGTAAATTAAACAGAGACAAAAACCGTATCAAGGAGTTTCAGTCTATTCTGGAAAAATATGCCGGACAATATAAAGACAACCGCTCCAAAATCAAGCGACGAGACAGTATTCGTCAGTTTAAAGAAGAAACAGAGTCAATTCAGAATCAGACAGAAGAATACCGAAGTGCGGAGCAGGAGGAAAATAGACAGCAGAATAAAATTGCCTGGTTTATCCATGATATAAACGGACTTTTGCAGACAACGGAAGAGGAATACAGACAGTCAGAATCCGCTATGGAAAAGCTGGATCAGGATATTTCCAGAGTGGAATATGAGGAGCTTTCCAGTAAATTTTATGCCAGTGAAGACGAAAAAAATCTTCATCTGGGAAACCGGGATATGATCGATATGGAGAGGGAAAATCTCCAGGAACGGGCAGCAGAAACAGAGGAAAAACTTCATGTTCTGGCATGTGCCAGACAGCAGCAGTCCGTGGCAGAAGAAAAGGAAGAACTGGATCTTCTCAGGGAAAAGATCAAAGCAGCCAGACAACAGGGAGCTGATCTAGAACCGGAACGAAAGGCACTTGGTTTTGCCCTCAGAAATCTTTTTGAAAAATATCTTTTTGAAAATAAAGAACAGCAGAATATTCAGTCTGAATATATTCAAAAAACCGGAACACAGGCAGAAGAAGAAAGTCGCAGAGTTGAAGATCTGGAAGAAAAAATACGTGACTGCTATGGCAAAAAAGGGAAACTGGAGAGCCAGATTGAGGTGTACAGCCGCCAGGAAGAGCAGTTTAATACCCGTTATAAGGAAGAACTTGTACGGAATATTGTGGGAGCTTATGAAGCCGGAACGCTGGAAATCCGACATCAGATCTATGAGCAGGAGTTGACCAGAATCGTAAGAGAACGTACAGAAAGTCAGAAGAAACTGGAATCCGAAAGAGAGATGATTCGAAGCCAGGAGCGCAGCCTGGAAGATAAAAAAGAAGCACTGGTTCATAAAAAAGCAGAGATCCAGAGACAGGCAGAAGTATATCAGCTTTATGAGAAAGAACTGGAAACAAGGAGAAATATTCTTAAGTATCTGGACATGGAAGCAGGATATCTTCTGGATCGTGACAGAATTCTTAATGTATCAGAGCGAAAGCTGAAAGAGCTGGAGGAACTGCGAAGAAGCCTGGAAAAAGAAGAGGATATTCTGGAGAAAGAGTATCAGAATCTTACCAGTGGAAAGGTTCTGGAACTGCCGGAAGATCTGAAAAAAGAACTGGATAATCTGGGTATTCATATCGTTTATGGTATGGAATGGCTCCAAAAAAACGGCTATTCGCAGAAGAAAAACCAGGAACTTGTGCGAAGAAATCCATTCCTTCCATATGCACTGATCCTGTCCAGGCAGGAGATGGAAAAGCTGGCAAAGAGCGGCAGAAATATCTGTACGTCTTTTCCGGTGCCGATTGTAGAAAGGGAAAAAATCGAAGAAATCCAGGAAAAATATACAGATAAACTTGTACATTTTCCGGGAATCAGCTTCTATATTCTGTTTAATGAAAATCTTCTGGATGAAGAAAAACTTCAGGAAATGATATGGGAGAAAAAACAGGAACTGGAAAAAACTGCACAGGCAGTAAAAGTCCGCAAAGCAGAATATGCAGAGTATTTTCAGAGACAGGAAGTGCTCAAGAATCAGTCTGTAACAAAGGAAAAATGGCAGGAAATCCAGGAGATTCTGGATAAGCTGAAAGAAGAAAGACAAAATCTTGAGAAAGATATTCTGGAAACGGCACAGAACCTTGACAGACTAAAAAAAGAACACGAAGAATTGCAGGATTTCATTGTAAAAACAGGTCTGGAAATTCAGAACCAGAAACAGCGTATCGCGGATTTTGGACAGCTTGAAAAGGATTATGCGGTATACGAAAGCAACAGAGCAGCTCTGGAAAAATGTAAAAAAGAAGAACAGCGTTTTCAGGAAAATCAAAAGCTGGCGAAGGAGCGACAGGCAAAACTTCTGGAAGAACAGAAAACGGCACAAAATACGTTAAATATTCTGGAACGGGAAGCCGAAAAACTCAATGAGAAATACACCAGATATGCTACATACGAAAAGGCCGGGCAGTATACTCTGCCAGAAGAAATATCTGTAGAACAAATGGAGGCACGTTATGAGGCTATCACTTCTGTCCTTTCTCAGGAACTGAAAGACCTGGAAGAGCGGGAAACCAAAGCTGCCGGTCGTTTCCAGAGAGAACAGAATGAACTTGAGCATCTTCAGAAAAAATATCGGTTGAAACCAGTGCAGTGGGCGGATGTAATCTATGACAGAAAAGAGGAATCACATCAGGAAGTGATTCTGGAAGACTTTCAAAGAAAAATCCAGACAAAAGATATGCAGTGGAATGACGCAGACAAAAAGGCAGCAGTTGCTCAGAGCAAGAGTAATGATCTGCAGAAAAGAATCCACTCTGTATGTGGAGAAGAAAAACCGCTGTCCAGGAACGAGATCCAGGGACAGGACTTTGAAGCACGAAAGAACCAGCTTCTTTACCAGAAGAAAGAAGAGAAAAAACATGCTGATTTTCTGGGCAAAAAAGTTCGAAGTTATGAAGAAAACCTGACAGCACTTTCTGAATATAACGAACTGATTCCAGTAGAAATGGAGGAACGAGATCCGGTTTCGGATACTCTGACTTCAGAAGAACTGCGAAATCTCAAGGGAATTCTTATTCGTGATTATAACCAGAAAATCAGAGAAACCCGGCAGAAGAAAGAACAGATTGTGCAGCTTTTGAACAGAGTTATTCGAATGGAAAGTTTTCAGGATGACTTTTACCGGAAACCACTGGAACAGATGCTGGAGCTTGTCGATGATGCACAGCGTGTTCTGATGCAGCTGAAAACAACTGTACAGTCATTTGACAGCCTTATGCAAAAACTGGAAGTGGATATTTCTGTTGTGGAAAGAGAAAAAGAGAGAATTGTAGAGCTCATGGAAGATTATATTCAGGAGATTCACAATAACCTGGGCAAGATCGACCACAATTCTACAATCACTATCAGAGACAGAAATATTAAAATGTTGAAGATCCAGCTTCCGGATTGGGAGGAAAATGTGGGACTGTATCACCTTCGACTGGAAGACTTTATCGACAAGATTACGAAGGAAGGCGTGGAACTTTTTGAAAAGAATGAGAATGCACAGGAATTTTTTGGTTCCAGTGTTACTACCAGGAATCTGTACGATCAGGTAGTAGGAATCGGAAATGTGCAGATCCATCTCTATAAAATTGAAGCACAGAGAGAATATCCGATCACATGGAAAGAAGTTTCCAGAAACTCAGGCGGCGAGGGATTTTTGTCCGCATTCGTTATCCTTTCCAGTCTTCTGTATTATATGAGACGGGATGATACTGATATTTTTGCAGACAAAAACGAAGGAAAAGTTCTGATCATGGATAACCCGTTTGCACAGACAAATGCTTCACATCTTTTGATTCCGCTGATGGATATGGCAAAAAAGACCAACACGCAGCTTATCTGCCTGACCGGTCTGGGCGGTGACTCTATTTACAACCGTTTTGATAATATTTATGTGCTGAATCTGATTACTGCAAGTCTCCGAAAAGGCTTACAGTACCTGAAAGCCGAACACAAGAGAGGCAAAGAACCTGATGAACTGATTACAGCACGGATAGAGGTTGGTGAGCAGATAGAGATGCTGTTTTGAAATATGTTTAATAACTCAAAAAGAAACTCAAATTATTTGAGTTTCTTTTTGAGTTGCTTGGAATATTTTTGAGTTTCTTGAATAAACTTAAATATAATGTTAAAATATAAAACAGGAGAGGGGAGATCTGAAATGAAAAATATACAGGGAATTCAGTTGATCATGGAAAGCAATGAAGAGTTACTCCCGGATTTTTTTATGGATTTTCCCTATATTTGCTCCTGCGTGGAGTTTTATAAATATATAGATCCGGTCGTGCCCTGGCACTGGCATCATGCAGTAGAATTATTTTATATAAAAAGTGGCAGAGTAGAGTATACAACGCCAAATGGGAAATGGATATTCCCGGCGGGGACAGGCGGGTTTGTTAATTCCAATGTACTGCATTCATCAAGAGTGAGTTCTACAAAGGATGGAACCGTGCAATTACTGCATCTGTTTGATCCGGAACTGCTGTCAGGCGGGATATCTAATCGAATAGAAGAAAGATATATTCGCCCGTTGACGGACAGATCTGGGTTGGAAATGATCTGCCTGTCACCCGAGGAGCCCGGGCAGGCGGCTCTTTTGCAGAAGATTCAAGCCGGCTTTGAATTGGAGGAAGGCAGCTGGGGCTATGAGATCACTCTTCGGCAGCTGCTCACAGAAGTATGGCTTGGTTTATTGGAACTGGCATGTGCTGAGACAGAAGATATACACAAAAACAAAGATACCGCTGAAAAAATGAAAGCAATGATGGCTTATATTCAGGATCATTATACGGAGATGATAGCGGTTGACTGCCTGGCGAGGGAAGCGCATATAAGTAAAAGAGTCTGTTTCCGACTGTTTCAGGAGAATCTTCATATGAGTCCACTGGAATATATGAGAGAATACAGACTTCGGAAGGCATGTATGGAACTGATAGAGACAGAGAAATCTATTACAGAGATCGCAAGTGACTGTGGATTTGGAAGCAGCAGCTATTTTGGAAAGATCTTTCGGGAGCATTTCAACTGCAGTCCTGTAAGATATCGTGGAAAATGGCACGATTGTAATAGAAACAGACACGAATAATATAGATTTGTACTGAAAAATGCATTATCCTGTTATTACAAGAAAGAGAGATCTTTTTTCGTATTACACACCATGGAAAGGGGCTGGTCATGAAACCAGCTCCTTTTTCATAAAGGAGGAAATGTATGAATCTGACTTATCGATACAGTGCGATCCAGTTTACACATTGGGCATCATCTTCTGGGGCAGCAGCTTTTGCAACAACGTATCTGTTGAACAAAGGGGTTCCTTCAGGAATGGTAGGATTCCTGCTGGCATTGGCAGGGCTTTGTTCCTGTCTGTCACAGCCAGTTCTGGCATCTCTGGCAGACCGCGCAGAAAAATTTGTCCTGACAAAAATGCTGCTGATCATGTCTGTTCTGTGCAGTGTATGCATACTCCTGCAGTTACTGCCGGGAATTTCTGTTATGCTGATGGCTGTTTTGTACATGGTCAGTATCTGGAGCAGCGATGCAATGGTTCCCTTATTAAATGCCATCAGTGTCGCATACAACAATGCGGGCTATTTCGTGGATTATGGCGCAGCCCGGGGAATTGGAGCAGTAGCGAGTGCTGTCTCAAGTCTGATCATTGGCTGGGTGATCGCAAAATTTGGCACAACGTGGATGCTGGTGCTTTTATTGGCAGCACGCCTGGGGAGTATGATCGCCCTTGCTGGATTCCCTCAGATCCAACAGAGCAGATCAGCAGTCAGAGCAGATCACAGAAGTCTTTCCATAGGTGCGTTTTTGGGACAGTATCGCTGGTACTGTCTGTCGTTACTTGGAATCGCTTTTTTGGGTATGTATCATGCAATGACGGAAAATTATATGATCGTGATCATGAATGCGCTGGGCGGTAACAGTAGTCATGTAGGAGTTGCCCTGTTTATTGCGGCTATGGCAGCAGCTCCGGTGATTTTCTTTTTTGAAAAAATACGGAAGGTTTTCAGAGACACAACTGTTTTGAAGATAGCAGCAGTTTCTTTTCTTATAAAGGCAGTTGGCTTTTATTTTGCGGGAAATATACAGACGATCTATCTGTTACAGTTCTTTCAGATCTCATCCTACGCGCTTTTGGCACCTGCTCAGGTGTACTATGCAAAAGAGAAAGTCAGAGACAATGATATGGTAAAAGGACAGGCATTTATAACAGCAGCCTATGCGCTGGGATGCGCGGCTGGTAATTTTGCCGGCGGTCAGCTTTTGAGTCAGGGGGCAGGTGCGATTCTTCTGGCAGGTATATGCATGGCGGCGGCTGGAACTGCAATTGTCTTTGCGACGGTAACAAAATCCGATTTCTGTTTATAATGCAGGGTATATATGTTATGATAGATAAATATGTACGATAACATATATTTGAAAAATATAGAGAAGAGACTTTCATTATGAAAAAAGAAAAAGGTAATGCCATTGCACTCCTGCCAATTGGTGTATTTCTCATATTATACCTGGGCCTTGGCATTTTATTTGAGTATGTGATGAAGATTCCGATGGGATTCTATAATGTACCGATCGTGGTCGCATTTCTTGCCGCGATCCTGGTTGCCTGTCTGCAGAACAGGGAAGTAAGTTTTGACAGGAAACTTGAGATCATGGCGCATGGTGTCGGAGACAAAAATATCATCACAATGCTTCTGATCTTTCTCACAGCAGGTTCTTTTGTCGGCGTGGTAGGAAGAAGCAGCGCGGAAAGTGTGGCATATTTTATGCTGACGCTGATTCCGGCGAGATTTTCTGTGGCGGTTTTATTTGTAGTTGCATGTTTCGTATCGGTAGCGATGGGAACTTCTGTAGGTACGATCACACTTCTGGTGCCGATCGCGGCTGCTGTTTCCAGTGCGTCAGGTTTTGATCTCGCATTCTGTGTGGCTTCGGTCATGGGCGGGGCGATGTTCGGTGATAACCTTTCTTTCATTTCCGATACCACGATCGCAGCCTGCAACGGACAGGGCTGTGAGATGAAAGATAAATTCCGTGAAAATTTCTGGATTGCATTTCCGGCGGCACTGATCACACTTGTTCTGATTCTGATTCTGTCTTTTCAGACGGAAATTCAGGGACATGTCAGTCAATCCTATCATCTGCTCCAGATACTGCCATATGTCCTGGTGCTGGTTGGAGGCATCATCGGCATCAATGTATTTGTGGTTCTTCTGACAGGAATTGTTTCCGGAGCGATCATCATGCTTGCCGGAGGGCATATCACGCCAGTGGATCTTCTGACGAATATGGGTTCCGGTGTATCCGGAATGTTTGAGACCTGTATGGTGGCGATCCTGGTAGCGGCAATGTGTGCGCTGATTCGTGAGTACGGCGGTTTTGATGCACTTCTTGGCTGGATCCACAAAATCTTCCGTGGCAGAAAAGGCGGGCAGCTTGGTATGGGACTTCTTGTCGGAACCATGGATATTGCGACTGCGAATAATACGGTAGCCATTGTTATGGCAAATCCGATCGCCAGAGAGATGGCACAGGAGTATGGGATCACACCAAGAAAAACTGCCTCCCTGCTGGATACTTTTTCCTGCATCTTTCAGGGAATCATTCCATATGGTGCACAGATGCTAGTGGCAATCTCAGCGGTCAATGAGCTGGGTGGCGAAATATCCGCTTTCCAGATCATTCCGAAACTTTTTTACCCGATGTTCCTTCTGCTTATGTCGATCATTACGATAATGAGAAGCGAAAAGATGGATAAAGAATGAAAACCACAAATTTTTCAAAAAACACTTGACCTTCCACCTTATGGAAGCTGTATAAAACAAGTACAGACAGCGATATGAAGAGTTTTCAGACTGTCAGGAAAGTAAGAGGTAGCGCAATGAAGATCAAACAGGTGGAAGAGCTTGTAGGAATCACAAGAAAAAATATCCGTTTTTATGAAGATCAGGGGCTTCTCAATGTAGAACGCGCAGAAAACGGATACAGGGAATATCATCAGGAGGATGTCATCCGGCTTCAGGAGATCAAATTATTCCGAAAGATGGATATTTCCATAGAAGAAATGAAACTTCTCTTCGAAAAAAAGAAAAGCCTGCAGATCTGTCTGGAACAGCATCTCAAAGAACTGGAACACCGAAAGGAAGGTCTTTTGAAGATGCAGGACATGTGCGAACGCCTGATCCTGGAACATCGGTCACTGGAATCTCTGAATGCAGAGGAATGTCTGGAAGAAATCGAGCAGATGGAGAAAGAAGGTGCAAAGTTTATGAACGTTAATAAAACAGATGTGCATAAGAAAAAGAGAACGGGAGCGATCATCGGTGCAGCAGTTATGACAGTGCTCATGCTGGTGACGATCATAATCGTATTCTGGGCAAACGCACAGGATCCCATTCCGCTGGGGCTGCTTTTGCTGATCGCAGGGATCCCGGCAGTCATCATTGCAGGAACGCTCATAGCACTTGCAGGAAGAATGAAGGAAATCGAAGGAGGAGAAGAAGATGAAGCTTCTAAGTATTGAATATATTCCGGGCGTGGATTTTGAGCCGCTCGGAATCGTAAAAGGAACCGTTGTGCAGACCAAGAACGTCGGCAGAGATTTCATGGCAGGCATGAAAACCCTGGTTGGCGGCGAGATCGTAGGTTACACAGAAATGCTGAACGAGGCAAGACAGATCGCTACGAAGCGTATGGTGGATGAAGCCAAGGAGATGGATGCCGATGCCGTGATCGGTGTCAAATACGGCTCCTCCCAGGTCATGTCAGGAGCAGCAGAAGTGATCGCTTATGGAACTGCGGTAAAATACAAATAAAAATGGTCAAAAGAAGCTCACATCATAATGAAACGAGATGTGAGCTTTTTTTCTGTACGAAATATATGGTGAAAACATATTGCAAACCATGTATAATAAGACTCATGGATGATGAAAAATAAAAACGGATGAGGAATTTAATTCATGGAGGGAAATTTAACAAAAGGTCCTATTCTGAAAACGTTGACGAAGCTTGCAATTCCGATCATGGCATCGTCGTTTCTTGGGACTTTGTATAATATCACGGATATGGCATGGATTGGGCTGCTTGGCTCGAAGGCAGTTGCCGGTGTTGGCGTTGGCGGTATGTTTACCTGGCTTTCGCAGGGGCTTGCTTCTATGGCGAGGATGGGCGGTCAGGTGCAGGTTGCACAGTGCATTGGACGTGGCGACAGGGAAAAGGCGCATGGGTTTGCACAGGCAGCAGTGCAGCTGGCAGCGGCAATGGGAATGGCGTATGCGATTCTTTCACTGGTATTTACGAAACAGATGGTCGGCTTTTTTCAGTTGACGGATGGCGAGGCGCATGCGGCAGCTATGTCGTATACGAGGATCGCGTGCGGGCTGATCGTATTTTCATTTATGACTCTGACTTTGACAGGACTTTATACGGCGCAGGGCGATTCCAAGACACCATTTCTGGCGAATCTGATCGGGCTTGTCACAAACATGATCCTGGATCCCGTTCTGATCCTTGGATCGGGACCTTTTCCGAAACTGGGCGTGATCGGAGCTGCAATTGCAACGGTAACGGCACAGGCGATCGTTATGAGTATTATGGTCCTTGCGATCATTGTGCGGAAAAAAGAAAATGTACTGAAGGGTATAAAGCTTTTGGCAAAGATCCCGGCAGAATATCTGAGTGGAATCTGCAGGATCGGAATTCCGACAGCGATCCAGGGAATGGCATATTGTGCAATTTCCATGGTGCTGACACGAATGGTTTCAGGATATGGCGCAGAGGCGGTTGCCACACAGAGAGTCGGCGGGCAGATCGAGTCGATTTCCTGGAATACGGCGGATGGTTTTGCGGCGGCGCTGAATGCTTTTATTGCGCAGAATTATGGAGCCGGAAAGAACGACCGTGTGAGAAAAGGATATAAGGCAGCTTTGTGGACAGTTGGTGTATGGGGAGTGCTGATCTCACTTGCATTTATATGTTTTCCCAATGCGATCGCGGATATCTTTTTCCACGAACCGAAGGCAGTCGAGACAGCAGTTGGATATCTTGTGATCATTGGATTCAGTGAAGCTTTCATGTGCGTGGAACTGACAACGGTAGGTGCCTTGTCCGGACTTGGCAGGACGAGACTTTGCAGTATCATCAGTATCACCTTCACCAGTGCCCGGATCCCGCTGGCGATCATCCTCGGCGGAATGATAGGACTCAGTGGAATCTGGTGGGCACTCTCTGTAACATCAATTGTCAAAGGTATCATCTTCACATGCACGTTCCTGTGGATCACAAGGAAGCGAGGATAAACTTATGAAAACAGCAAAAAAGATTTTTAAGATCATTGGAATCATAGCAGGGGTGGCTGTGACCGCGTTGATCGTGTATATCATCTACCTTTATGCAAGCTATCACCGTATCGAAGACAACCTGTCGCTGGAAGTGGAATCTCATGCACAGGCAGATGCGCATCTGACAACGGAGAAAGAATACTCCGCACTTACATACAATATCGGTTTTGGTGCATACACACCGGATTTCAGCTTTTTTATGGACGGTGGCAGATCTTCCTGGGCGAAGAGTAAGGACAGTGTGCTTGAGACGGTTCAGGGTGCAGGAGAACTGGTCAGATCTTATGATCCGGATTTTGCCCTGATTGAAGAGGTGGATCTGAATTCAACCAGAAGTTATCATGTAAATGAATATGACATATTGAAGGACTGCTTTGCAGATTACGATACTGTATTTGCACAGAACTACGATTCTGCATTTTTGTTCTATCCATTTACACAGCCACACGGTAAGAGCAGATCAGGGCTGGCTCTTTTTTCCAGATATCCTGTCACAGATTCTCTGAGAAGAAGCTTTCCGGTATCCACGTCATTCAGCAAATTTTTTGATCTGGACCGCTGTTACAGCATTTCCAGGGTTCCTGTGGATAATGGCAAAGAACTCGTAATCTTTGAACTGCACATGTCTGCCTATGGGAACAGCGATGAGATCCGGGAAGGACAGATCCGCATGCTGACCGAAGATATGCAGAAAGAATATGAAGCAGGAAATTACGTGCTCTGTGGCGGCGACTTCAATCATGACCTTAAAGCAGATGAAAACGATTCTGCAGAAAGAGAATCCTGGGCATATCCATTCCCGAGATCCGAACTCCCGGAGCATTTTTCCTTCGGTATGGATCAGCTTTCCGAGCAGGAAAAACAGGACTTATGGGACAGCGCGCGTAACGCAGACATGGAATATGTACCGGGTGAAACCTACACAGTCACACTGGACGGATTTATCATTTCCGATAATATGGAATGTGTGTCTTACGAAGACATCAACACAGGCTACACCTACTCCGACCACGATCCGGTCTACATGAAATTTAAACTTACTCAGTAAAGTGAATAAAAATACAAAATTCGAGTATAATTCGAATTAGTTAAGTACTGACCAAAGGTCATTAATAATTTCTGGATCGACAGGGATTATATTTCTGAAACAAAACAGCAGGAAGCATGGAGGAGAACAGTATGAAAGACAAAAAACGTTTTGTCTGTGCCAATGCGTTTTATGAAGGAAGGGAATACTATTACTGTTTGAAAAAAATCCCGAGTTATAACTGGACGATGCTGTTTCTTGTGTCAGCAGATCATGTGGCGACGAATACCATGGACATGGTGAATTCTATCATTCGCACGTTTGCACTGGTTGCGGCATGTGCTTTTGCAATCCTGTGTTCAGGTTTCTTTGTCTGGTACAGAAGCCGCAGAAGAGGCATTTCATATTGCGGAAGAGGCGAACCAGTCCAAGAGTCGTTTCCTTTTCAATATGAGCCATGATATGAGGACACCTATGAATGCGATCGTAGGTTTTACGACGCTGCTGGATAATGAGAGCAAAAATCCGAAAAAAGTGCAGGAATATACAAAGAAGATCGCTTTTTCCAGTCAGCATCTGCTGGGCCTTATCAACGATGTGCTGGATATGTCCAAGATCGAGGCAGGCAAGATGAAGCTGACGCTGGAAGAAGAAAATATGGATGAGATCATCGAGAATATTGATGCCCTCGTCCGCCCGCAGATGGTCCTCCGGAGGCAGAAGTTTGAGATCATGTAGAAGATATCCATGACGCATTGGACGCCGGAATGAATGCACATGTGGCAAAACCGGTGGATATGCAGGTGCTGAAAGAAACCGTGGCACAGGTGATCGGAGGAAGAGCATGAGATGCAGTAATATAAAAGGACATAAAAGGAGCACGTATGCGTAGAATATGGGTAACCAGTGACCTGCATATTGGTCATAACAAAGAGTTTGTATACAAAGAGCGAGGATTTCAATCAATTGAAGAGCATGACAGAGCAGTGCTCTCTAATTGGAATGAACTTGTCAGCTCAGATGATGTCGTATATGTTCTGGGTGATGTGATGTTAAAAAAAGATCTCGAAGACGAGGAATTCTCATATGCCCTGAATATATTAAAACAATTAAATGGTGAGCTTATTATACTTCGAGGTAACCACGACAGTGAGAGCAAGCTCAAAAAATATGAAACCTGCGAAAACGTGATCAAAGCAGGTGAAGCTGCATGTTATCTGAAATATCCGGCAGTTAAAGGCTATCAGTTTTATCTGTCACACTATCCAACTTTAGTTGCCCATGAGAGGCTCAAACCTGTAAGAACCGCTCTTATTAATTTATATGGTCATACTCACCAGAAAGAACACTTTTATGAAGAACACCCTTATATGTATTGTGTGTGTTTAGACGCACATGAAATGAAGCCTGTGCTTTTGGATGATATCATTGAAGAAGTAAAAGATAAAAGGATTGCGTATGAAGAAAATATTTTATAACAAATTATGGGGGCTGATGCTGCCGATCGTGCTGCAGAATCTGATGCTGGCACTGGTTGCTGTTGCAGATGCATTTATGCTTGGCGGAATGGATCAGAATTATATGTCAGCGGTGTCGGTGGTATTTTTTGCAGCCTGTGCATTCGGCTGCAGCGAATTCTGTTGCTGCCGTTGTGAGAGATGTAGTCTGCTGTCTTAGTGCCGGAATTTCCGGGGCGGCTGGTATTATGGTCGGGAATGAGGACGGAGCCGGAAATCTGGAACGGGGCAAAGAATATGGAATCCGTCTTCTCAAGATCTCCTGCCTTTGTGGAATCGTGGCAGCACTTCTGATGTGTATTGCATCACCGGTTGTTCTGCATTTTGTAAAACTGACGCCACAGGCAACTTCCTATCTGAAAGGAATGTTTGGCGTGATCGCTTTTTATATGATCGGGCGTGCGGTCAATGACGTGACAATCAACGGAATCTTTGGTGCAGGCGGTGATACCTTATTTGATATGTACAGCCTTGCCGTCTGTATGTGGTGCCTCGCAATCCCACTGGCAGCTGCAGGAACATATTACTTCCACTGGCCGGTTGTGGTCGTTTATGCCTGTACCTGCATCGATGAAGTCGGCAAACTGCCCTGGGTGCTTCACCATTTCCGGAAGTATAAGTGGGTGAAGGACCTGACACATTGAGAAAATGTTTATTAAAAAAATCCTTTTGATTCTATATCAGAAGGATTTTTTTTGTGGAAATCAGGCATCCTCAATTGTATAAAATAACTAAAAACTAACGCAGCAAATTATCAAAAAGCAACGAAATATCGAAAGCACTTCTGAAAAAAGACATGTGTCCTATGACAAAGGACCAACGCCGCTTATACTTTGAACTAACAAATGCGGATGACAAAATCAAAAAAACATGAAGGGAGACGCCATAATGAAACGGAAAATAATGGCAGTATTATTAGCAGCAGCGATGACTGGATCGCTGGCAGGATGCGGAAGTACACAGGACAAAAATGCGGCTGATGCTTCTGAACAAAAAATGAAAGTAGCAATGGTAACAGACTCTGGTGATATCACCGACCAGAGCTTCAATCAGATGACTTACGAGGCATGTAAGGCATGGGGAAAAGAAAACGATATTGAATTCAACTATTACAAACCACAGAGTGACTCCGATGAAGCAAGAACAGCAAGTGTGGATCAGGCAGTAGCGGATGGCGCGAATGTGATCGTATTATCCGGCTACGTATTTGCCCCGACTGTGATCGATGAATCGGATCTTTATCCGGAAGTTAAATTTCTGGCACTGGACGTAAGTGCCGGTGATATCTGCGAAAAGGGTATCGGAGAAGGATATGACTATAATCCGGATCACTACAATGTGACAGATTACTACAACGAAGATAATGTATACTGCTGTACTTATCAGGAAGAACTTTCCGGATTTATGGCAGGTTACGCGGCAGTAATGCTTGGCTATCGTCATCTGGGATTCCTCGGAGGAATGTCTGTTCCGGCAGTCAACCGTTATGGATACGGATACGTACAGGGCGCGGACGCAGCGGCAAAAGAACTTGGAATTACCGATGAAGTGCAGGTCGAATATGTATGCGGCGGACAGTTCTATGGAGATGCAGATATCACAGCTTACATGGATACCTGGTATGGATCAAAAGGTGTAGAAGTCGTATTTGCCTGTGGTGGAGGTATCTATACTTCAGCAGCAGAGGCGGCAGTCAAGACAGGTGGAAAAGTAATCGGTGTTGATCTGGATCAGTCAGTAACGATCAATGAGTACAAAGACGGACTGACCGTGACATCTGCGATGAAAGGCCTGCAGGTCACCATTGACAATGTACTTGATGCGATCCTGAATGACGAATGGGATGAGTACGTAGGAAAGATCGAAAACCTTGGAATGGAATCACCGGACGCGGCTGAAAACTATGTACAGCTTCCGGAAGAGACGACACAGTGGGATGATACTTTTACAAAAGAAGATTATCAGAAACTGGTAGAGAGAATGTACAACGGAGAATATGAAGTCTCAAGTGACAGCACAACATTCCCGGAAACAGAGATCACAGCGACCGATTACGGCAGCATTAAATAACAGGGATAATAGACGATGAAATAAAGGAGGAAAACAATGAGCGAGTATGTTATTGAGATGTTAAATATAACAAAACGCTTTCCGGGTATTGTAGCGAATGACAATATTACACTTCAGCTAAAAAGAGGTGAGATCCATGCACTGCTTGGAGAAAATGGTGCCGGAAAATCAACGCTGATGAGTGTTTTGTTTGGATTGTATCAGCCGGAAGAAGGAGAGATCCACAAAGACGGTAAAAAAGTTGAGATCCAGGACCCGAATGATGCCAATGAACTTGGAATTGGTATGGTCCATCAGCATTTTAAATTAGTAGAATGCTTTTCCGTACTGGATAACATCATGCTTGGAGTGGAAACGACAACCAAAGGTGGTTTCCTTAAGAAAGATGAAGCAAGAAAAAAAGTAGTAGAGCTGTCTGAGAAGTACGGACTTGCCGTTGACCCGGATGCAAAGATCGAAAATATCACCGTGGGTATGCAGCAGAGAACGGAAATCCTGAAAATGCTGTATCGTGATAATGAAGTCCTGATCTTTGATGAGCCGACAGCAGTACTTACTCCGCAGGAAATCCAGGAGCTCATGGTGATCATGAAAAATCTGGCGGCAGAGGGAAAGAGCATTTTGTTTATCACCCATAAACTGGCTGAGATCATGGCAGTAGCAGACCGCTGCAGCGTTCTTCGAAAAGGAAAATACATCGGAACCGTAGATATCAAAGATACTACCCCGGAAAAACTTTCCGCAATGATGGTTGGAAGAGATGTAAACTTTATTGTCGACAAAAAGCCAGCCAAAACAGGAGATGTTGTATTAAGCGTAAAAAATATGACGGTTGCATCAAAACAGCATAAGAATAATGCTGTAAATAATGTATCTTTTGATGTCAGAAGAGGAGAGATCGTATGCATAGCAGGAATTGACGGAAATGGTCAGTCAGAACTGGTATACGGTCTGTCCGGACTGGAACCGTTAAAAGAAGGAACGATCACAATGAATGGTCAGGATATTACTAATATGCCGATCCGCAAACGTATCACTTCCGGCATGAGCCATATTCCGGAAGACAGACATAAACATGGCCTGGTACTTGACTATTCACTGGAAGACAACATTGTTCTGGAACGTTATTTCGAACCACAGTTTACAGACCGCTTCGGTTTCCTGAAGAGAAAAGAAATCAGAAAGTATGCGGATCGTCTGATCAAACAGTACGATATCCGTTCCGGTCAGGGACCGATCACAACAGTACGTTCCATGTCCGGAGGAAATCAGCAGAAAGCGATCATCGCGAGAGAAATCGACAAAGATCCGAAATTCCTGATCGCAGTACAGCCGACCAGAGGATTGGATGTCGGTGCGATCGAATACATTCACAAACAGCTTGTGGCTGAGCGTGATGCAGGAAAAGGTGTATTACTGGTAAGTCTTGAACTGGATGAGGTCATGAATGTCTCAGACCGCATTCTGGTCATGTATGAGGGCGAGATCGTCGGAGAATTTGACCCGAAAAAAGTATCCGTGGAAGAGCTTGGATTATACATGGCAGGTTCGAAGAGAAAGGGGACAAAAGAAAATGGATAAAAAACAGAAACTTCTGAGAAATAATGGATTTCAGACAGTACTGGCATCTCTGATCTGTATTATCATAGGTCTTATCATTGGATTTGTCGTACTGCTGATCATTTCACCTGCCGGAGCAGGAAAAGCGATCACTGCGATCTTGAAAAACTTTTTCTATTATCCGAATGCCGCAGCGGCTACGAAATATTTTGGAACGACGTTGATAAAAGCATCTGCACTTTTGATGTGTGCATTATCTGTTATATTTGCCTACAAAGTAGACCTGTTCAATATCGGTGCTGCAGGCCAGTATGTGATCGGTGCAGGCGGATGCCTGTATATGGCATTAAAGTTTAACATGCCGTGGTATGTATGCCTGATAACAGCAGTAGTTATGGCTGCTCTTATAGGCGGGATTTCAGGCGCATTAAAGGCATATCTGAATGTAAATGAAGTAATTTCCTGTATTATGCTGAACTGGATTTCTCTTTACAGCATTAATATGTTATTATCACAGGTAAAGGATGGTTCTACACCATATACAAAATTATTATTCAGTTACAACAAGAGCGCAATGCTTCCGACAGCCGGATTAAATGAACTATTTCACAATAAATATATGACGATCGGTGTACCGATGTCAGTTATCGTAGCGATCATTGTATGGGTCGTGCTGCAGAAAACAAAATTCGGTTTTGAATTAAAAGCAACAGGAATCAATAAACTGGCTGCAAAATACTGCGGCATGCGTGAAAAAAGAAATATCATCGTTACTATGATGATCTCCGGGGGGCTTGCAGGTTTCGGTGCAGGAATCTTCTACTTAAGCGGAATTGAACAGTGGATGGTGCAGCAGACGAGTGTGCCGGGGATGGGATTCAATGGGATCGCAGCGGCATTTCTTGGGGGTCTGAACCCGATCGGAACAATTTTTGCATCTTATTTTATCCAGCATATTACCAGCGGTGGTACTTATGTGGATACAACAACATACTGTACACAGATTTCTGATCTGATTTCAGCGTTTATTATTTATCTGTGTGCGTTTGTATTCTTCTTCAAGATCTGGTTTAACCGTTACCTGGACAAAAAAGAAGAAAGAAATGCAAAAGTAGAGGAAGGAGGCCGGAAATAATATGACATTATTAGTTCAGTATACATTGATCTTTGCATCCGTTCTGGCGCTGGTTGCCCTTGGGGGCTGTTTTTCTGAGCACAGCGGTGTAATTAATATCGGTCTGGAAGGTATTATGGTAATGGGAGCACTCGGTGGTGCTCTGGCAATGAAATTTATTCCGGCATCAACACCGGGAATCGTTTTATTCATCTTGATCGTGCTGGCAAGTGTTCTGGTCGGAATGGTGTTTTCGCTGCTCCTTGGAGTTGCGGCAATCCACTTCAATGCAGATCAGACACTGGTTGGAACAGCATTGAACTTAATGGGAACAGCAGCGGCAGTTGTTATCGTAAGAGCGATCAACGTGGCAGAAAATCCAGATAACGTATCTTCTACCGTAGTATATCGTCAGGCGAAACAGGTATTTCTGGTAAAGATTGGAGATTTTGAATTTAATTGGTTTATGCTGCTTGTTGTACTGGCAATCATTGCCTCACATGTAGTATTATATAAGACAAAGTTTGGTCTTCGTTTATGTGCATGTGGAGAGCATCCGCAGGCAGCAGATTCCGTAGGTATCTCTGTTTATAAGATGCGTTATGCAGGTGTACTGATCTCAGGTGCACTTGGCGGTCTTGGCGGTCTGGTCTACATCACTGCAGGTGTAAGTGAATGGAAATTTGAAAATGGTGTGGCAGGATTCGGTTTCCTGGCACTGGCAGTTATGATCTTTGGTCAGTGGAGACCGGTCAACATTGGACTGGCAGCACTGTTATTTGGATTTTTCCGTGCACTGTCAAATGTGTACACCGGATTTGCACCACTTGTAGCATTAAAACTTCCAGGCAGCTTATATAATATGCTGCCATACATTATTTCTCTTATCGTGCTTGCTTTTATTTCACAGAAATCAAGGGCACCAAAGGCAGAAGGAATCCCATACGACAAGGGACAGAGATAAAACAAAAAGAAATGAAAACAGGATATATAGTTACCGGAAAGAGAGGAAAAAAACATGAAAAATTATTCAGAAGACGCAAGCAAACAGTATCATATCCAGGTAGGTAGGGGAGAAGTCGGACGTTACGTTATTTTACCGGGAGATCCGAAACGCTGCGAAAAAATCGCAAAATATTTTGATGATCCGGTTTTTGTGGCAGACAATCGTGAATACGTGACTTATACCGGAACTCTGGATGGAGTAAAAGTAAGTGTAACTTCTACCGGAATCGGGGGACCGTCTGCTTCCATTGCAATGGAAGAGCTTTACCGCTGCGGTGCGGATACTTTTGTCCGTATCGGAACCTGCGGAGGAATGCAGACAGAAGTAAAGAGCGGCGATGTCATCATCGCAACAGGCGCAATCCGTATGGAGGGAACCAGCAAAGAGTATGCACCGATCGAATTTCCGGCGGTAGCAGACCTGGAAGTGACTAATGCCCTTGTGGAAGGAGCTAAGAAAGAGGGCTGCGAATTCCATACAGGTGTAGTTCAGTGTAAAGATGCATTTTATGGACAGCATGAGCCGGAAACAAAGCCGGTCAGCTACGAACTGATGAACAAATGGGAAGCATGGAAACGCCTCGGATGCCTTGCTTCTGAGATGGAATCCGCTGCTCTTTTTGTAGTGGCAAGTCACTTAAGAGTACGTGCAGGCTCCTGTTTTCTGGTGATCGCAAATCAGGAAAGAGAGAAATTAGGACTGGAAAACCCGGTAGTGCATGACACAGAGAAGGCGATCCAGGTTGCTGTACAGGCGATCCGTGAACTGATCCGTGCAGACAAGGCGAAAGAAAAATAATAGACCGGATAAGCTGATGCAGATCTGAGCCGTACAGGCAGAAAGGAATATTTATGGAAACTTATAAGAGAGTATTTGTGATCGTTCTGGATTCACTTGGAATTGGCGCAATGCCGGATTCTGAAAAATTTGGTGATAAGGGTGTGGATACTTTTGGACATATCCTGGACAAAATGGGCTCTTTGGAAATCCCAAATCTTCAGAAACTTGGAATGCTGAATCTGCATAAGGGCGGTACGATGGAAGACGTAGAGAAGCCGATGGGTCGTTATATGCGAATCGGCGAGACCAGCAATGGCAAGGATACCATGACCGGACATTGGGAGATGATGGGAATCTATACAGAGAAACCATTTATCACTTTTACAGAAACAGGATTTCCAAAAGAACTGATCGATGAGCTGGAGAAGAGATGCGGCAAGCGTGTCATTGGAAACAAGAGTGCCAGCGGTACAGAGATCATCGAGGAACTTGGTGAGGAAGAAATCAATACAGGAGCGATGATCGTCTATACTTCTGCTGACTCTGTACTGCAGATCTGTGGAAATGAGGAGACTTTTGATCTTGCAAATCTGTATCGCTGCTGTGAGATCGCCAGAGAACTGACCATGAAAGATGAGTGGAGAGTTGGCAGAGTTATTGCCAGACCTTATGTCGGAAAGAAAAAAGGCGAGTTCAAGAGAACCAGTAACCGTCATGATTATGCACTCAAACCGACTGGCAGAACAGCGCTGAATGCATTAAAAGATGCAGGACTTGATGTGATCGGTGTCGGCAAGATCAATGATATTTTCTGTGGCGAAGGAATCACAGAGACGCACCATTCCGACAGTTCTGTTCATGGTATGCAGCAGACGCTTGAAATCTGTAAAGAAGATTTCTACGGACTCTGCTTTGTCAATCTGGTAGATTTTGACGCCCTGTGGGGACACAGAAGAAATCCGGAAGGATATGGCCATGAGATCGAGAAATTTGACAAAGGCCTGGGAGCTCTCATGGATGAACTGAGGGAAGATGATCTTCTCATCCTGACAGCAGACCATGGAAATGATCCGACTTATACCGGAACTGATCATACCAGAGAATATGTGCCGTTTGTTGCATATTCAAAGAAGATGAAAGAAACTGGTGCGATTGAGAATCAGGATACATTTGCAGTGATCGGGGCTTCTATCGCAGAGAACTTCGGCGTGGAGATGCCGGAAGGCACAATTGGAAAATCAATTCTCAAAGATCTGAAGTAATATATTATACTGGCGGAGAAAAGAATATGGGAGAACGGTATTTACATCAGAAGTGTCCCTTTTTAAAAGCCTTAAGCCAGGAAAAGAGGGAGCAGTTTGAAATATATTTTCGAACTGCTCCTGACTGGCTTATTGATTCATTGGTTGTACAGAAAATAAAAAAAGGGACAACATTTATCAGAGAAAACAATCCGGCAGACACGATCTATTTTATCGTAGAGGGACTGATCGTAGCCACAGATTATCGCGTGCTTGGAGTCAGCTACGATTTTATGCAGTTCCAAAAAATGTATGCATTTGGCGGAATGGAATTCATCATGGACCTGGATGTGTACAAAACATCACTTCGAACTGTGACCGACAGTATTGCGGTGAAGATTTCAAGAGCAATGTTCGAGAAGTGGATGTATTCAGATATAAAGGCTTTGAAATACGAAAGCAAGTTGATAGGCGAATATCTGCTGGAACAGGCAAGAAATGAGCGCATCGTTCTCCTGATGAAAGGGACGGATCGTTTATGTCTGCTGCTTGTTTACCATTATGAGCAATATCAGAAAGATGGAATTCTTTGTGTAAAAGAAGGCCAGAAGAGCCTGGCAGATAAAACCGGAATGTGTCTGAAAAGCATAAACCGCGCAGTCAAAACACTTTCAGAACAAGGCCTGATCCGGAAACAGGGAAACAAGATCCTGGTGGAAAAACAACAGTACGAAGAAATGAAAGCACTGATTTCTGAGAAAACGGATATCGGATAGAATATAATAAAAACAAAACGAACAAAACAAACAAAACAAAATTTCCTCTTGACCTAAAGTCAACTTCAGGTTGTAAACTATAATCAAACTTGAAGACAACGATTTTATGTCAGGAGGATTTTTTATTATGAAGATTTCAGACAGAGCAGAATTTGAGAAAGCAAATGTATTTGGGACTGGCGAGGCAAACACCGCTTATGCGCAGTATTTTATCGGTGATTCTTTCCTGAACCCACTGACTGAGCCAGGGAAATGTCCGGTATTTCTTGCGAATGTGACTTTTGAACCGGGATGCCGTAATAACTGGCACATCCATCACGCAACCAAGGGCGGCGGACAGCTTCTTGTCTGTACAGCAGGTGAGGGATGGTATCAGGAAGAAGGCAAGGAAGCAGTCAGCCTGACACCGGGAACTGTTATCACGATTCCGGCAGAGGTAAAGCATTGGCACGGTGCCAAGAAAGACAGCTGGTTTTCCCATATTGCAGTAGAAGTTCCGGGAGAAAACTGCAGCAATGAATGGTGCGAGCCAGTCACAGATGAGCAGTATAACAGTTTATGATCAAATAGAAACAAGGTAATAAAGCCAGGTGATTTCCAGAAAAGGGAATTGTCTGGCTTAGTTCAGTTACAACTCAATTTCACGAGAAAAGAAAGGAAGACAATATGGACGGAGTAAAGAAAAATTTCGGCTTTGGATGCATGAGACTTCCGATGATCGGCGAGGATGTTGACATCGAGCAGACCAACAAAATGGTCGATACTTATCTGGAACAGGGTTTCAATTATTTTGATACTGCGCATGGATACATTCAGGGAAAGAGTGAAAAAGCACTCAAGACCTGTCTGACCGATCGTTACAGCCGTGACAAATACATCCTTACCAACAAGCTGACAAACTTCTTTTTCAAAAAAGAAGAAGACATCAGACCATTTTTTGAGCAGCAGCTGGAAACCTGTGGCGTAGATTATTTTGACTATTATCTGATGCATGCACAGGGAGCAGAAAACTTCAAATTCTTCAAACAGTGCAGAGCTTACGAGACAGCCTTTGAACTCAAAAAAGAAGGCAAAGTAAAACACGTTGGAATTTCATTCCACGATAAGGCAGAGGTTCTGGAGCAGATCCTGACGGAATACCCGCAGGTAGAAGTCGTACAGATCCAGTTCAACTATCTGGATTATGAAGATCCGGCAGTACAGAGCCGCAAATGCTATGAAGTCTGTCGCAAGCACAACAAACCGGTGATCGTTATGGAGCCAGTCAAAGGTGGAAGTCTTGTAAATCTTCCGGAAGACGCGAAGAAAGTTCTGGAAGACCTTCACGGCGGCAGTCCGGCAAGTTATGCGATCCGTTTTGCAGCAGGTTTTGATGGAATCGAGATGGTACTTTCCGGCATGAGCAGTATGGAACAGATGCAGGATAACTTAAGCTACATGAAAGATTTCCAACCATTGTCCGATAAAGAACTGGATGTTGTACACAAAGTAACGGAGATCATCCGCAGCGCGCATCTGATCCCATGTACTGCATGTAGATACTGTGTAGACGGATGTCCGAAAAAAATCTCCATCCCGGATCTTTTTGCCTGCATGAACACCAAGCAGATCTATCATGACTGGAATGCGGATTATTACTATAATGTAGTGCATACCGCAGATGGCAAAGGAAAAGCTTCCGACTGTATCAAGTGCGGAAAATGCGAAAAAGCATGTCCGCAGCACCTTGAGATCCGGAAGCTTCTGGAAGACGTTGCAGCAGAGTTTGAGAAAAAAGAAGAAAAATAATTATGAATTTTGTGCCTGATAATTCTCGCCCCATGTCCACATGGCATCGAGGATTATCAGGCTGAATCCAAGATCTGTGAGTGAATATTCCACGCGAGAGGGAACTTCTGCATAGACTTTGCGGGAAACCAGGTCTCTTACTTCCATTTATTACTGATCAGAGTAAGAGTGGTCTCCACCGGGCATGCGGGGAGATCATTTTTTTTCGTTGTAACTATGTTTTCCTGAGTGTCCATTGCGAAAATCCTCCTTATGAAAAATGTAAAATTCCTTGAATAACTGCGTGTCGCATTCTCGTTACTTTCAGTGATGAGTTAGACACGCAAATTTTTTATAAAAAAATAGAAATAGGGAGTTTTATTGGACTTAATAAGGAGTATAATAGAAAACACAAGAACAAATAGGACTTATTTGTATCAGTACAAGATAGAAAGGTTAAGAAGCAGATATGAAGATTACATCCAGCTATGGTGTGGAATTACGAAAACAGAATATCCCAATCCGTCAGACGCTGGATGTCTACAGGTCTGCTGTTAGTTATCTGGTAGAAATTTATGCGCAGGTATGGGAAGAGCTGGAAGGGATTCTGGAAGCGAAGAAACGTTTCAATGAAGCAGAACATCTGATACATACAACGAAAAAGAATCAGGCCCGTTTTGATTTTGACATCCGTTTTCCAAAGATGCCTTCTTATCTGAGAAGGGCAGCCATCCAGCATGCGCTGGGAAGCGTATCCTCTTACAAAACTCGACTGGGATTGTGGGAAAAAACAGGTCAGAGAGAAAATAAACCGAAACTTGTATATGAGAATCATGCCATGCCGGTCTTTTACCGTGATGTGATGTACCGGGAGGATAAGGAAGGGAAGGATGCTGCTTATCTGAAACTATATGATGGGCATGACTGGAAATGGTTCCATGTACGGTTAAGGCATACCGA
>CAKRXU010000034.1 GCA_934424575.1 uncultured Blautia sp. | reverse complement strand
GGGCAAAATCCCATCACCGAAGGTGATTTGGAATGGATTTTGACCAAGTTACTGTGAACGGAGTGAACAGTAACAATATAAGAGACAACAGAAAAATATCCCGTGGGAAGGAGAGTATCAGACTCTCCATCCTGCGGGATATTTGTTTTTGAGTGTTGCACCGACCAGTTTGCCGAATCCGATCGGATAGCCGTCAGCGCAGAGAAGATGCCAGCCTTTGGTGTGAGCTGCCTCTTCTGGTTCAATATTCAGTGTTTCGCCCTTAAGATAGCGGGTCAGGCGCTCGTCCGATACCGGAAGGGAGATGACTGCCTCGGCGTCACCCTTATGCAGAGCCAGTGCAAAAGGTTCTGACGGCTCGAAACGGTTTTTCTTGAGATCGCCCAGGTAAAGGCCGTTTCGAAGGAAGGTCAGTCCGCGGAAATCTCCGGTGAGAGGCGGGAGATAGTAGACTTTGTCCTTACGTGTCTCCACGCGGTTCCAGTCGAATGGTTTTCCGCCGAGGGTTTTAAGCCCGATCTCCGCAAGAAAAAGCTCCAGCCATTTGCGTGTGTCGGCGTTCGGTTTTGCAGAGGACATGGTACCGATCAGATCCGTTCTGCCCTCTTTGCGAAATAATGCCATGAAATGTCCCTCGCCCTGCATGGTGTGCGGAAAGAGATGGACACAGCGAGTAAGGCACGGATCACCGTTGCCCCATTCCGGAACGCCCGGCGTGAATCCTTCATAAGAAGGAAGTTCGATCAGTTCCATATCCGGCCGGTTTTCAAGAAGCCAGGAAATAACGCCCTCATCTTCATCCGGCGCAAAAGTACAGGTAGAATAAAGAAGCTGTCCGCCCGGACGGAGCATATCGGCTGCCTGGAGGATCAGTTCTCGCTGGATCGCGGCAAGTTCCTGTGATTTCTCAGGAGTCCAGTCTCTGGCAAGTGCTTCTTCTTTGCGGAACATCCCTTCGCCGGAACATGGTGCATCCAGCAGGATCTTGTGGAAAAATTCCGGGAAGCGGTCTCTGAGACGTGCCGGAGTCTCATTGGCAACAAAGGCATTTGTGAAGCCAAAAAGCTCCACATTTCGAAGAAGGGCACGGGTACGAGAAGCACTGATGTCATTTGCGACCAGCAGTCCCTCTCCGTTCAGACGCGCCCCCAGTTCTGTCGTCTTGCCGCCCGGCGCAGCACAGAGGTCCAGTACATTCTCGCCGGGAGTGACAGGGAGGCAGGAAGCCGGTGTCATCGCGCTGGGCTCCTGGAGATAATAGAGCCCTGCCTGATAAAACGGGCAGTAGGAAGGACGGACATCTTCCGGATAAAAATAACCGTTCGGGATCCACGGGATCGGTGTCACCGGGAACGGGACAAGTTTCTCGAATTCCTTGCAGCTGATCTTGGCGGTGTTGACACGAAGTCCGTAAGTTCTGGGTGCTTCGTAGCTTTTTATAAAAGGATCATATTCTTCTCCGAGCATTTCTTTCATGCGGGCGAGAAAAGCCGGATGAAGAAGTTCTGTGATATTCTGTTCTGACATGAAAATCTCCTGTTCTGTGTAGATTGTAGATCATAACCTATTATAGAAGTATAAAACAGGCAGGGAAAATAGAAAATACTATTGACAAAACTATATTATATGATATATAGTATTACTAACGAAATAATATTATACAAAATAATAATATTATAGAATATATGAACAGGAAGTGAGAGCATGGTATTTAATACAGGTGCAGCACTCCTGGATGCGATCGTGCTGGCGGTAGTTTCCAAGGAAGAGGAGGGAACCTACGGTTACAAGATCACCCAGGATGTGCGGAGTGTGCTGGAGGTATCTGAGTCCACGCTGTATCCGGTCCTTCGGAGACTGCAGAAGGATGAGTGTCTGGAGACTTACGACATGGCATATGCAGGCAGGAACCGCAGATACTACAAGATCACAGAGAAAGGAATGGCACAGCTTAATCTTTACAGAGTTGAATGGAGGAACTATTCAACCAAGATTTCGAAACTGTTTGAGGGAGGCATAGAGTTATGAACAGAGCGCAGTTTATGGAACAACTGGAGAAACTGCTTTCTGATATCTCTGAGGAGGAAAGGCAGGAGGCTCTTGATTATTACGAGAGTTACTTCGATGACGCCGGAGAGGATCAGGAGACAAATGTGATCAGGGAGCTTGGAAGCCCGGGCAAGGTAGCCGCCATCATCAAGGCAGACCTTAAGGGAAGCTCGCAGAATTACGGGGAATACACGGAGAATGGTTTTGAGGATGACCGTGTAAAGGAGGATATGCAGATGCCTGAGAAGAGAGGCAGACGTGCAGAGCGTGGATATCACGCAGAGCGTAAGGGCAGTAATGCAGGAGTGATCCTTGTACTGATCCTGCTGGTATTTATCTCACCGCTTATCAAGGGTGCAGTCGGAGGCGTCCTTGGATTTATCGTTGCACTGGCATTGCTTCCGTTTCTGATCGTGTTTGGGATCGGGGCGGCAGTCATAGGGCTTTTTGCAGCAGGGATCGCAGTGCTTGGAGCAGGGATTGGGGCATGCTTTTCCGCCAGCATCGGATTTGGAATCCTTGGGATCGGAGTCGGACTTTTGATCCTGGCACTGGCACTTGTCGGACTTGTATTTCTGGTCTGGGCAGCAACGAAAGTACTTCCGGCGCTCCTGCGAAAATTTGTAGATTTCTGCAGCCGGCTTGTAAACAGAGGAAGTAAGAAGAAGGAGGCGGGATTATGAGAAAATTTTCCAAACGGATTCTTAAACTTGCATTAGTCCTTGCCATTGTCGGACTGGGACTCAGCATAGGAGGCGTTGCCATGGGGGCAACGATCACAGGTATCAATCTTACGAAATATGGATTGAATGGAAATATCAGGAAAATTGCAAATTCTGCCTTACAGGAGAGCCGCGATTCCTGGGATGAAGACTGGGATGAGATCACACAGCTTAAGCCGGCCACGACAGAGGGTAACAAAGAAATCTTTGAGATCGCTCCGGTATCGGATCTGGACTTTTCCCTGAGTGGAGATGCACTTAAGCTTCAGAGCTGTGATGGAAATAAGATCCGCGTAGAAGTGTCCGGTTCGAAGAAAGACAAAGTAAGGATCGGTACAGACGATGACAGCCTGATCATTGAGTCACTTGGCAGGACACAGGAACGTGAGATTACTGTGAGTTATCCGAAGGACCTGAGGTTTAAGGACACTTCCATAGAGGTTGCAGCAGGTACTGTTACGATGTGTGATGATTTCAGAACAGATGACCTGGATGTGTCTGTAGGAGCAGGCGAGTTTACAAATACAGGGAAGATCAGTGTAGCTAATGACATCTCAGTTGAAGTCGGCACCGGAAATGTAGAAATATCAGAACTGGATATGCATGATCTGGAAGTTGACTGCGGTATCGGAAATGTTGACCTTGACATTCTTGGCAAAGAAGCAGACTATAATTATGAGATTTCCTGTGCGGCAGGAAATGTGGACATCGGTGACAGTTCGTACAGCGGAATCGGTCACGACAAGAATATCACGAATCCAAATGCCAAAGGAGATATGGAACTGAACTGCGGCGTTGGTAATATTACAGTTACTTTTAGTAAATGATCTATTTTGAGAAAGAAGGCGGCTTTTTATGAATAACAAACGACTTTACAAATCTTCCGCAAATTATATGCTGTGCGGTGTGTGCGGAGGCATCGCTGAATATTTTGACATTGATCCGACACTGGTGCGTCTTGCGTGGGTCATTCTTACCTGCTTCGGCGGTGCGGGAATCTGGGCGTACATCATTGCAGCCATCATTATTCCGAAAGGCTGATCCTGAGTGAATAAATTTTCTCCAAACTGTCCATACTCCAGAAGAAGAGCAGCTACTGTGAACGAAGTGAACAGTAACGAAAAGCAACAAAGGAGTGAAAGGACATGAACAAGGAGAAAGAAGTGGAGGCATATCTGCGGGGCGAACTTCCCGAAGAAGAAAAGATCAAGTACGAGATCGCAGAAGAAATGGGGATTCTTGACAAAGTCCTCGAGAGCGGCTGGAAAAGCCTTTCTGCCAAAGAAACCGGCAGGATTGGCGGTCTGATGACCGGACGCAGGAAAGAGAAGGATTCCACACTTTAGAAAAATTTCACAAAAGGCATTGTCTGGAAGCTGTTCCGGGCAGTGCCTTTTTGTGTTATACTTAAAAGCAATTACAACGGTATAACGACAGGGAGAGGCTGATGAACAATACAGAAGCATATGTAAAATTAGATAAAGTTTCCAAAATATATAAGATGGGTGAAGTCGAGATCCGTGCAGTCGATGAGATCAGTTTTGAGATTTCGAAGGGGGAATTTGTGGTCATCGTAGGTCCAAGTGGAGCAGGTAAGACGACGGTCCTCAATATCCTCGGCGGCATGGACACTGCATCGAAAGGAAAGGCTCTGGTAGATGGAAGGAATATCACAGATTATGGCAGCAGACAGCTTACGGCATATCGCCGGGATGATATCGGATTTGTATTCCAGTTTTATAATCTGGTTCCGAATCTGACAGCACTGGAAAATGTAGAACTTGCCATGCAGATCTGCAAAAATCCTCTGGATGCGGCACAGGTCCTTGAGGAAGTCGGACTTAAGGATCGAATGGGAAATTTTCCGGCACAGCTTTCCGGAGGTGAGCAGCAGCGTGTTTCTATAGCAAGAGCTCTTGCAAAGAACCCGAAACTCCTTCTCTGTGATGAGCCGACAGGTGCACTCGATTACCAGACCGGTAAGGCAATCCTCAAACTGCTTCAGGATATGTGCAGGGAGAAGGGAATGACGGTGATCGTCATCACGCATAACTCTGCTCTGACACCTATGGCAGACCGTGTGATCCATATCAAGAATGGAACCGTCTCTTCGATGGAACTGAATGACCATCCGACACCGGTGGAGGAGATCGAATGGTAGGAAAACGTAGAAAAAAAGCATTACACAAAGATTTCTGGCAGGAGATCCGAAAGAGCAGGGCACGTTTTATTTCCATCTTCTGTATCGTGGCACTGGGCGTTGCATTTTTTTCCGGCATTCAGGCAGCGTCGCCGGATATGAGGCTTTCGGGGGATGCTTATTATAACGAAGCCAGCCTCATGGATCTCAAGGTCATGGGAACGCTGGGTCTTACCGAAGACGATGTAAAAGCAGTCCAGTCGATCGATGGTGTGGAGAGTGCAGAAGGTGCGTACTCGACGGATGTCATCTGTGGAGAGAATGAGAAACAGAAAGTTCTCCATGTCGAATCTATGAATCAGAAGGTCAATCAGCTTACTGTGACGGAAGGCCGTCTTCCGGAAAAAAGTGGCGAGTGCTTCCTGGATTCTACATTTGCTGCAGGGCAGGGATACGAGATCGGCAGCACGATCCATATGCGGCAGGATGGGGACAGCAAGCTTCTTCTGACAGAAACCTATACAGTAGTCGGACTTGGCAAAAGCCCGCTGTACATTTCGTTTAACAGAGGAAATACGACAGTCGGTTCCGGTGAGGTGAATGGATTTGCCTATGTGCTGCCGGAAGATTTCGACCAGGAGATCTTTACACAGATCTATATCCGGACACATGGAACCGATCAGGTGATCAGCTATACAGATGCCTACGATAACCTGATCGAGAAGCTTCAGGACAAAGTCGAGGTGATCCAGGAGGAACGATGCCAGATCCGCTATGATGAGATCGTTTCTGAGGCACAGGACAAGATCTCTGATGCAGAGCAGGAACTTGCCGATGGCAAAAAAGAGGCCGATGAGAAGCTCTCTGATGCAAAGAAAAAACTCGATGACGGCGAGAAAGAACTTGCCGATGGCAAAAAGCAGTACGAGGATGGCAAGAAACAGATCGAAGATGCAAAGAAAGAGATTACAGACGGCAAAAAACAGATCGCAGATGCCAAAGCGCAGCTCGCCGACGGACGGGAACAGCTTGCTTCGGCGAAAGCACAGCTCTCTGATGGTCAGTCCCAGCTATCGGCGGCACAGGCAAAGCTGGATGACGGCTGGGCACAGTACAATGCAGGAAAGCAGCAATATGATGAAGGCAAAGCCGAATTTGATAAAGCAAAACAGCAGATAGAATCCGGTAAACAACAGCTCGCCGACGGACGGGCGCAGCTTGAACAGAAGCAGAAGGAACTGACCGCAGGGATCGCCCAGGTCAAAGAAGGGCAGACAGCAGTGGATGCGCAGATCACACAACTGGAAAGTCAGATTGCGCAGATTCAGGCGGGACTGGAACAGTTTTCCGGTGTGGAAGAACAGCTATCAGCGGCACAGCAGGCACACGATCAGGCAAGTGGTGCAGTGCAGGCAGCACAGGAAGCTGTAAATAGTGCACAGGCAGCTTATGATGCGGCAAGGCAGCAGGTTGAGGCAGGTGAGCTTGCCGAGGAGGAACTGGCAGGATATGAGCAGGCACTTGGAGAAGTCCAGGGGCAGCTGGAAACGGCGAATGGAGCTCTCAGTCAGGCTCAGTCGGCATTGGATGCCTGTCAGCAGGCTGTAAATCAGAAAGCAGAACTTCAGAATAACTTAAGCGCAGCCCAGGGAGGACTCAGTCAGGCTCTGGCAAAGAAAACAGAGCTGGCAGCGACTCTGCAAAATCTGAATGCCGGCCAGAAGACGATCAATCAGAACCGGGAACAGCTTGACAGCCAGGAGGCAAAACTTTCTTCCGGGGAAAAAGAACTTGCAGCTAATGAGCAGACTTTAACAGAGAGTAAGGAGAAACTCGATGCAAGTCTCGCACAGCTTCAGAGTGGACAGGCAGAGATCGATGCAAACCGCGAGAAATTGCAGAGTGGACAGGCAGAGATCGAAGCTAATGAAGCGAAACTTTCTTCCGGAGAAGCAGAGATCGCGGCCAATGAGAAGAAGCTTGCAGACGGCGAGAAAGAAATCACTGAAAATGAACAGAAACTTAAAGATTCAGAACAGAAACTTGCCGATGCCGAGAAAGAATTAAAGGACGGAAAGAAAGAATACGAAGATGGTAAGAAGGAAGCGGAAGATGAGATCCGCGATGGTGAGCAGAAGATCAGTGATGCGAAAGAAGAGCTGAACGATCTCAAAGAACCGGAATGGATCATCACAGACCGTAACGGTCTTCCGGAATATTCTGATTACGGAGACAATGCAGACCGTATCAAAAATATCGGTCAGGTATTCCCGGTGATCTTTTTCCTGGTTGCAGCACTCATCAGCCTTACGACCATGACACGAATGGTCGAAGAACAGCGAACACAGATCGGAACGATGAAGGCGCTTGGCTATAAGAAACTCGATATTGCTTCCAAGTATTTAAGTTATGCATTTCTTGCAACAGCAGGAGGAAGCGTGACAGGAATCCTCATCGGTGAAAAAATTCTTCCATATATAATCATCAAGGCATATGGGATGATGTACCACAATGTTTCCAACAGCCTGCAGATCCATTATGAGTGGAAATATGCGCTGACTGCTTCTGTTGCGGCACTTGTATGTACCGTAGGAGCAACGATCCTTTCCTGCCGGCAGGCACTGGCAGAGACCCCGGCATCCCTGATGCGCCCGCCGGCACCAAAGGAAGGCAAGAGGATCCTTCTGGAGCGCATTCCGTTTTTGTGGAAACATCTGAACTTTACATGGAAATCATCGCTTCGAAATCTTTTCCGCTACAAGAAACGATTGTTTATGACGATCTTCGGCATTGCGGGAAGCATGGCACTGATGCTGGTAGGTTATGGGATCCAGGATTCTGTTTCAGATATCGTCAATCTCCAGTACGCAAATATCCAGCATTATGACGGTACGATCATCTCGGATGACGATGCGACAGAACAGGAAAAGACAGCACTTACAGAAGAACTGGATAAGAATGAAAAACTGGAGCACTATACGAAGATCCAGCTTTCCAAACTCACAGCACCGAATGGCAGATCAAATTTAAGCGTATATGTTTATGTCCCGGAAAATCTGGACAACTTTAAAAAGGATGTAACGCTCAGAAACCGCAAGACAAAGGAAGAATATGAACTGACAGATGCAGGTGCGGCAGTCAGCGAAAAAACAGCAAATCTTCTGGGGCTCAAAGTGGGAGACGAACTGACCGTCAAAAAAGACGACAGGGAATACCAGGTGAAGATCGCTGTCATCACAGAGAATTATGCCGGACATTATGTTTATATGACACCGACGTTTTATAAGGAAACCTTTGGCGAAGATCCGGATTATGCAGATATTGTTTTTGCTGTCAGAGATGAATACAAAGATCAGACAGAGTCGATTGGACAGAAGATCATGGAATCACCGGCAGTTTTAAGTATCAGCTATACGGCAAGCACCATAGATATGGTAAACCGTATGCTCAGTACACTGGGAATCGTCATCATTGTGCTGATCGTATCGGCGGGAATGCTGGCGTTTGTTGTCCTTTACAATCTGAACAATATCAATATCACGGAACGTCAGAGAGAGCTGGCAACACTCAAAGTGCTGGGATTTTTTGATGGGGAAGTTTCACAGTATGTGCTGAGGGAAAATATCATCCTGACTATAGCAGGAATCCTTTTCGGGGCTGTTTTTGGAATCCTTCTGCACCGCTATATCATCGTGACCGTAGAGGTTGATGCAGTTATGTTCGGAAGGAACATCCGGCCGATAAGCTTCGTATACTGTGCGGTGATTACCTGTATTTTCTCGATCATCGTAAATATCTTTATGCACAGGAAACTCAAGAAGATCGACATGGTAGAATCTCTGAAATCTGTCGAATAGCCAAAAGATTGGAATTCAAGGACAAAAAAGGAAGAGAATATCTGTGAATTTTCGTCAATCCTTCTTGACAAGGTCGAAAAATGCAATTATAGTAGTTTTCATAACTATGAGTTTCATAGCAAAGGCAGAGAAAAAGAGGAGTAGGCGATATTCACTGACAGAGAGGGGTTTTCGGAGGCTGTAAGGAACCCTCAGAAAGAGATTGTCGAAGGTAGCTTTGGAGCCGGAGAGCTGAGAAAGGACTGCATCAGGCAGGATCATTAGGCTTTCACGTTTCCTGCGTTAAGGGAGAATGAGATGTGTAGTTTTATCGTTATTGTGAACAGTAACGTTCTATCTGCACAATGAAGGTGGTACCGCGATTTAATTGCCCTTCACACAGGTTCTGTGTGAGGGGCTGTTTTTAAATAAGCAAAATGCACCTATCAAAAATTCAGGAGGACATTATGAGCAAAGAACTTGCAAAGACTTATGACCCGAAAGGGCTGGAAGAACGTCTCTATCAGAAATGGATGGACAACGGATACTTCCACGCAAAAGTAAATCCAGATAAAAAACCATTTACCATCGTTATGCCGCCGCCGAACGTAACCGGCCAGCTTCATATGGGACATGCACTCGATGAGACCATGCAGGATATCCTGATCCGTTTCAAGAGAATGCAGGGATACGAAGCACTCTGGCAGCCGGGAACTGACCATGCAGCGATCGCAACAGAGGTCAAAGTCATCGACAAGCTGAAAAAAGAGGGAATCGACAAACACGACATCGGACGTGAAGAATTCCTCAAACATGCATGGGCATGGAAAGAAGAGTATGGCGGAAAGATCATCAATCAGCTCAAGAAGCTCGGTGCATCTGCTGACTGGGAGAGAGAACGTTTCACCATGGACGAAGGATGCTCCAAGGCAGTACAGGAAGTGTTCATCCGTCTCTATGAGAAAGGTTACATTTACAAAGGTTCCAGGATCATCAACTGGTGTCCGGTATGCCAGACTTCCATCTCTGATGCAGAAGTTGAGCATGAGGACCAGGACGGATTTTTCTGGCACATCAACTACCCGATCGTAGGTGAAGAAGGAAGATTCGTAGAAATCGCAACCACACGTCCGGAAACACTTCTCGGTGATACCGCAGTAGCAGTAAACCCGGAGGATGAGAGATACAAGGATCTGATCGGCAAGATGCTGAAACTGCCTCTCACTGACCGTGAGATCCCGGTTATCGCAGACGAGTACGTTGACAAAGAATTCGGAACAGGCTGCGTTAAGATCACACCGGCACACGACCCGAACGACTTCGAGGTAGGCAAACGCCACAATCTCGAAGAGATCAACATCCTGAACGATGATGCTACCATCAATTCCCTTGGCGGTAAATACGCAGGAATGGACCGTTACGAAGCACGTAAGGCAATGGTGGCAGATCTCGATGCACAGGGACTTCTGGTCAAAGTTGTTCCGCACAACCACAGCGTTGGTACACATGACCGCTGCGGCACGACCGTAGAGCCGATGATCAAACCACAGTGGTTCGTCCGCATGGACAAAATGGCAAAAGCAGCTATGGACGCTCTGAAACCAGGCGAACTGGAATTTGTTCCGGCAAGCTTCGGAAAGACATATCTGCACTGGCTGGAGAACATCCGTGACTGGTGTATTTCCCGTCAGCTCTGGTGGGGACACAGGATCCCGGCTTATTACTGTGACGAGTGCGGCGAAGTAGTCGTTGCAAGAGAAATGCCGGAGAAATGCCCGAAATGTGGCTGCACACATCTCCATCAGGATGAAGACACTCTGGATACCTGGTTCAGCTCAGCTCTGTGGCCGTTCTCCACACTTGGATGGCCGGACAAGACACCGGAACTGGAATACTTCTATCCGACAGATGTCCTGGTAACAGGATACGATATCATCTTCTTCTGGGTTATCCGTATGGTATTCTCCGCACTGGAGCAGACAGGAGAAGTTCCGTTCCATCATGTACTGATCCACGGTCTGGTACGTGACTCTCAGGGACGCAAGATGAGTAAATCCCTCGGAAACGGTATCGATCCTCTTGAAGTTATCGACAAATACGGCGCAGATGCACTTCGCCTGACTCTGATCACAGGTAATGCACCTGGAAACGACATGCGTTTCTACTGGGAGCGTGTAGAGTCCAGTCGTAACTTTGCAAACAAGATCTGGAACGCATCACGTTTCATCATGATGAACCTGGAAGGCAAGACAGTCACCGAACCGGCAGACCTTAATGATCTCTGCTTCGAGGACAAATGGATCCTTTCCAAACTCAACACCGTGATCCGTGACGTAACAGACAACATGGATAAATACGAACTCGGAATCGCCGTACAGAAGGTTTACGACTTCCTGTGGGATGAGCTCTGTGACTGGTACATCGAGATGGCCAAGGTACGTCTCTGGAAAGCAGACGAGAACCCGAAGGCAGCCAATGATGCACTCTGGACACTGCGTACAGCTCTTACAGAAGGACTGAAACTGCTTCATCCATACATGCCGTTCATCACAGAAGAAATCTACTGTACACTTCTTCCGAAAGAAGAGTCCATCATGATCTCTGACTGGCCGGTATTCCAGGAAGCATGGGTATTCCCGGAAGCAGAAAAAGCAGTAGAGAGCTTCAAAGAAGCTGTCCGCGGAATCCGTAACACACGTACAGAAATGAACGTTCCGATGAACCGCAAGACACATCTTTACATCGTAGGTAAGGATGCAGACACCTGCGCAAGATACGAAGCCTGCAAGAAATCCTTTGTAAATCTCGCATTTGCAAAAGAGATCCACGTACAGGAAAATAAAGACGGCATTGGCGAGGACGCAGTATCCGTTGTTGTATCTGATGCAGTTGTATACATGCCTCTGGAAGACCTTGTTGACAGAGAAAAAGAGATGGAACGCCTCAAGAAAGAGCAGGAGCGTCTCACCAAAGAGATCGCAAGATGCCAGGGCATGCTCAACAATCCAAACTTTGTAAACAAAGCACCGGAAGCAAAAGTAAACGCAGAAAAAGAAAAACTTCAGAAATACGAAGAAATGATGGAAAAGGTAATCGTACAGCTGAAACAGATGGAAAAATAATAAAGGAGCATTCGGATGAAATGGTATAAAGTATGTAACCGGATTTCCCTGTTGCTTCATGCGTTATGCAGTGCGGTGGGCTATTTCCTGATCGAGATGATCAGCCGCCGCTCCTTTTCGGCAGCATGGACGTATATGACCACGAAACCACTTGTTTTTGCTTATAATGCAGCACTGATCTTTACGACTTCACTGATCGTATATCTTTTTCGCAGGAGATGTTTCTGGCGAGTGCTGATCTCGATCCTGTGGCTGCTGCTTGGTATTATCAATGGAGTGATCCTGTCCAACAGGGTTACTCCGTTTACCGGACCGGATCTTCATCTTCTGACAGATGGAATGGCAGTCCTGAATAAATATCTGCCGGCATGGGGCGTAGTGCTTGCATTGATCCTTCTGGGATTTTTTGCACTGCTGCTTCTGATCCTTCTGATCAAAGCACCGAAATACAAACGTAAGGTGAAGTTCCGTTATGACCTTCTTCTTGTTGTCATTGGGGTGGCTCTTTTTGCAGGAGCGACACAGCTTGCTCTTGAGAAGAGAGTGCTGTCCAACTATTTCGGAAATATTGCTTTTGCATATGAGGACTATGGATATCCATACTGTCTTGCTGTCACGATCTTTGATACGGGGATCAGCTGCCCGCGTGATTACTCGGACAAAGAAATTACCCGTATCGAAAAGACAGAAGACAATCTTCCGGCAACAAACGAAGACAGCAAGCCGAACATTATTTTTGTGCAGCTTGAATCTTTCTTTGATCCGACACTGGTAGAGTACCTGAACATATCAGAAGATCCGATCCCGAATTTCCGTAAACTTATGAAAGAGTACAGTTCAGGTTATTACAAGGTTCCGTCTGTAGGAGCAGGAACTGCCAACACGGAATTTGAATCTATTACAGGAATGAGCCTTCATTACTTTGGACCGGGTGAGTATCCATACAAGAGCATCCTCAAGGAAACTACCTGTGAAAGTGCACCGTATGTGCTCAAGAATCTTGGTTATTCGACTCATGCAGTACATAACAATGAGGCGAATTTCTATGGAAGAAGGAGCATTTTCCCGAATCTTGGATTTGATACCTTCACTTCAGCAGAATACATGTCGGAGGAAGAGGATAAGAATCCGCTTGGCTGGACCAAGGATGAAGTTCTGACGGATGAAATTATCAAATGTCTGGATTCTACGGAGGAATCGGATTACATTTATACGATTTCCACGCAGGGACATGGAGCCTATCCGGAAGAACAGCTGATCGACGATCCGGAGATCACAGTTTCCGGAGCCGAGACAGAGGCCCAGAATAATCAGTGGGAATACTACTGTAATGAGATCCACGAGATGGATAACTTTGTCAAGGAACTGACAGATGCACTTGCAGATTATCCGGAGGATGTGATCCTTGTTATGTATGGTGACCACCTTCCAACCATGGGACTTACCGTGGAAGATCTCAAGAACAAATATCTGTTCCAGACACAGTATGTCATGTGGGATAACTTCGGCCTGGAGAAAAAGAATGAAAACCTTGCGGCATATCAGATGGCGGCAGAAGTCATGGACCGCGCGGGTATCCACGAAGGTACGATCTTCCGCTATCATCAGGCAAGAAGAAATACCAGAAACTATCAGGTTGACCTGGAAACACTTCAGTATGACGTGCTCTATGGCAAGAAATATTCCTACGATGGAGAAAGTCCGTTCCAGAGAACCAAGATGCGCATGGGACTTTATGATGTGACACTGGATTCCATGGAAGAGGTATCTGCAGTAGATCATACCTATCGCCTCAAGGGAACGAATTTCACGCCGTCCAGTCAGGTCAAACTAAATGGAGACTGGTATGATACGGTCTATGTAAATCCAACTACTCTGATGATCTCCGGAAAAGAAATCAATGATTTTGACCGGGTTTCTGTTGTTCAGCGAAGCAACAGTTCTACCAGAAAAGCTCTGAGCAAGAGTTACGATCGTTCGGCTTATATGTTGTATAATGAGAATAAATGGAAACTTCCGGCAGAAAATTAAAGATTCTGGCGAATAAAAGATTACGATTGGTACTGGACATCTTTCACCACTCATATATAATGAATATCGTAGTAGTTAAGGAGCATATGGCTCCTTGCTGCTGCGAATACATTATAGGATAAAGTGGTGAATTTTTTTATGAATTACGAAGAGGCAGTTGCTTATATTGAAGAAACCCCGAAATTTACGACCAAGAACAAGATGGAGCATACGAAGGAATGCCTGAAACGTCTTGGTGACCCGCAGGATAGATTCCGCGTGATCCATGTGGCAGGTACAAACGGCAAGGGAAGCACCTGTGCATTCCTGACTTCTATTCTGAGAGAGGCGGGATATTCCTGTGGATTGTTTACTTCTCCACATCTGGTTGTGATCAATGAGCGTTTTCAGATCAATGAGAAAAATATTGATGATGAGACATTTCTGAATGCATTCTGCAAAGTCAAAGCGCTGGCAGATGAACTGGTAGAAGAAGGAAATTATCATCCAACATATTTCGAATTCCTGTTTCTGATGGGAATGGTGATCTTTGCGGATGCCGGTGTCGACTATGTAGTACTTGAGACAGGACTTGGCGGAAGACTGGACGCAACGACGGCTGTCGAGAATCCGGTTGCCTGTGTGATCACATCGATCAGTTTTGACCATATGCAGTATCTGGGAAATACGATTGAGGCTATCGCAGGGGAAAAAGCAGGGATCATTGTTCCTGGTGTACCGGTGATCTACGATGGAAATGATCCGAAGGCGGCAGGCGTGATCCGGGCGAAGGCAGAGGAACTTAACAGTCCATACTACGAAGTTACAAGAGATGATACAGAAATTATCCGAAATACACGCTCTGGCATTGATTTTTCATTTAAGAATGGGTATTATGGTAACACAGTATTTTCCATTCCGTTCATTGCAGTATATCAGGTAATGAACAGTTCTCTTGCCCTCAAGACGATCGAAGTGCTGAAGGATGTCATTCCGGTATCTATAGATGCCGTAAAGAAAGGACTTCTTGAAACACGCTGGCAGGGAAGAATGGAAACTGTATTACCGGGAGTGATCGTGGATGGTGCTCATAACGAGGATGGAGTTGCCAAGTTCGTGGAGACAGCGGCACATTTCCAGAAAGAATATCCGCTGACTCTGCTGTTTTCTGCGGTAGATGACAAAGATTATACAGATATGATCCGTACGATCCTGGACAAGATTCAGTTTAAACATGTGGTAGTTACCCAGGTGGGAGGCTACCGTAAAGTACCGGCAGAACATCTGGCAGAGATCTTTCGTGAGAATGGCTGCCCTTCTGCTGAGGTCTGTGATGATGCAGAAGAGGCATTTAAGAAGGCACTCGCGGTCAAAGGCGAAGATGGACTGTTGTTCTGTGTAGGTTCCCTGTATCTGGTGGGCGAGATCAAGACCGCCATCCTTAAGGGAATCGGAAAATAAGGAGAAAATATTATGATCGATTATGAAGAGGAACTGAAGAAATTCGAACCCTGTCTGGACGTCACAGACGCAGAGGGAGCAATCTATGACAGAGAGCTGACCGATATTCTGGATGTACTTCAGGAGGTCTTAAGAGAGGCAAAAAGCAATCGACGCACAAGATAAGACAAAGCATACGAAGATACACAAAGGGAGAAACATTGAATGAATTGTGTGAACTGTGGGGCATTTCTTACAGATATGGATCTGGATTATTGTCCGAATTGTGGCTATAATGTACTGATCCAGAAAAAAGTAGATTATCTGTCCAAGAGCTTTTATAATCAGGGTCTGGAAAAGGCAAGCATCCGTGATCTTTCAGGAGCGATCGCCTGTCTGAAACAGAGCCTGATCTATGATAAGAGAAATATCAAGGCGAGGAATCTTCTTGGACTCGTTTATTTTGAGACAGGCGAGGTTGTTTCTGCACTCAGTGAATGGGTGATCAGCAAGAACCTGCAGCCGACGAGAAATCTTGCAACAGAATACATCAATAAGCTCCAGGCGAACAAAAATCGTCTGAATGCGATTAATGAGACGATCAAGAAGTATAACAATGCGCTGCTTTTATGTCGGGAAGGGCATGAAGATATGGCCGCGATCAAACTTCGCAGGATACTGTCACAGAATCCGAAGCTGATCAAGGGATATCATCTTCTTGCACTGATCCAGATAAAAAATCATGAATGGAACAAAGCAAGGAGAACCTTAAGAAAAGCGGCACGTATTGATAAGACAAATACGACGACACTTCGATTTCTGCGGGAGGTAGATGAACAGACCGGAGTAACCACCAAGCTGGAAAAAAGTAAAAAAGGACTTTTTCATTCTGCAAAATCTCAGAAGCAGGAAATTGATGTGCTGGCACCGGAGCGTGTTGTACAACAGCCGATTTACAGAGAACGTTCTGGAATTTCGCTCTTTTTTATCCTGATGGCAGGAGTTGCTGCAGGGGTAGGAGCATTCTGGCTTCTGGCAGCACCAGCGATCCGACAGGGCATTTACAAGGAGGCAAATCAGCAGATCGTTCAGTACAGCGATTCTCTTGCCAGCCAGGCGGCAGAACTTACCAAAGCGCAGAGTGATGCGAAAGAAGCGACAGCGTCGGCAGATGAGGTAACAAAGCAGCTTACATCTGAGCAGACGAAGAGCAAGAGTTATCAGGCACTTCTGCAGGCATATACGGACTATCAGCAGAAAAATCTTGATGATGCAGCTCTGGAATTACAGAACGTACAGACAGATGTTCTTTCGGATACTCAGCAAACAATCTATAATACCATCAGTCAGGCTGTGAATGCCGGAAACACCGGATCAACAGATGACAGTGGAGAATACGATGATTCGGATTATTATGAATAAACAATAACATAAGAAGAACCTCGGAGAAGGGGATGTGCAGATCGCACATCTCCTTTTTTTCGACTTAAATCGAAAAATGATATGTAAAAGAGGGGGAATAAAAAATGAATGATTTATTTGAACTTAAAGATTCAGTCCTGACTGTGTATCTTCCACAGGATCTGGATCATCCACAGTCAGACTTTATCAAAAAAGAAACAGACAGAATCATGAGCAGGATTTATGTAAAAAAAATAATTTTTGATTTTAAGGACACAGAGTTTATGGACAGCTCAGGTATTGGGCTGATCATGGGAAGGTATCGTGCGCTGGGAATGGGTCAGAAATGTATCATGGCTGTCAATGCAGATGAACATATTAATAAACTGCTTCACTTGTCAGGCGTTTACAGATACATGGAAATCCAGAAAAACGGAGAAGAGGGAGGCAATTATGGAAAATGCGAATGAAGTAACACTTGTTTTTGACAGTCTGCCGGTAAATGAATCGCTGGCAAGAATCACGGCGGCCTCTTTCTGTACACAGTTGAATCCCACCCTGGAAGAGGTGGCAGATCTGAAGACCGCAGTATCAGAAGCGGTGACCAACAGCATTATTCATGGGTATGAGGGGGAGATACATAAGATTGAAATGAAACTTCGTATTGTTGGACAGGAAATCTATGTGGAGATCACAGATCATGGAAAAGGGATCCCGGATATAGAGAAGGCAATGGAACCTATGTATACGACAAAAGCAGACAAAGAAAGATCTGGAATGGGTTTTACTTTTATGGAGGCATTTATGGATGACCTGAAAGTAGAGTCGCAGGTTGGCGCAGGAACCAGCGTGAGAATGAAAAAGATCATCGGACGATAAGGAGAGATACATGGATCATACTCTTGCTCTGATCGGGCGTGCACACCAGGGGGATAAAGAGGCAAGAGATACTTTGTTCGAAGAAAACACAGGGCTGATCTACAGTGTGGCAAGACGCTTTCTGGGAAGAGGTGTGGAGATGGAGGATCTGTTTCAGATTGGAAGTATCGGACTTCTTAAGGCAGTTGATAAGTTTGATCCGGCATTTGAAGTGAAATTTTCCACATATGCCATCCCGATGATCTTAGGAGAACTGAAGCGCTTTTTCCGGGATGATGGAATGATCAAGGTGAGCCGGTCTATCAAAGAAAACCAGTACAGAGTTTATCTGGCAAGAGAAAAGATAGAGAAAGAACTGGGCAGGGAACCGAGCCTCAAAGAAATTGCAGAAATGCTCGGAATGCCGCCTGAAGAAGTCGCAATGACGCTGGACTCAGCAGCAGAAGTAGAATCCCTGTACAGAACCGTCTACCAGAGTGAAGGGACCGACATCTCCCTCATAGATAAGATCCCGGAAAAAGAAAACGCCGAAGAGCATCTCCTGAACCGGATCTTCCTCGAGGAAATCCTCGGAAAACTGGAAGCCTCCGACCGCAAACTCCTCTACATGCGCTACTTCCAGGACCTGACCCAGACCCAGATCGCAGAGAGGCTTGGAGTTTCTCAGGTGCAGGTGTCGCGGATGGAGAAGAGGATATTGAAGAAGCTGAGGAGTTTGCATCGAGATGGATGATTGCTTTATTTCTCGATGCCTGTTGGCAATTAAACGAAAAAACAGCTGCCAGGAAATCACCTGGCAGCTGTTTAAAATTTTATTTAGAATAACTTGTTTTCCCAAAAACAGAGCCTTTTACTTTAGAAAGTGCGGTAAGGACGATCATTCCGAAGATTCCGCAGGAAATGACTTCGCCGGCACCGACAGTCAGCATCATCAGCGGGATCGGAAGGTTCACACCGTATCCGTAGTAAAGAACGAAAGGCACGATCACCGTGTTGGCTACGATCGGTGGTAATGGAGCAAGCCATTTGCTGCTGTCTCGCAGTTTGTAAGTAAAGACAGCACCGATCAGTGTTGCGATACTTCCGAAGATGATATCTACAGGGATCGCACCGCCAAGCAGGTTGGAGAGGATACATCCTACAAATAATCCAGGAATTGCAGCAGGTGTGAAGTACGGAAGGATCGTCAGTGCCTCAGAGAAGCGAACCTGTACTTCGCCGTAGCTTAATGGGGCAAACAGCAGAGTCAGAACTACGTAGATAGCACCGATAGCGGCTGCCTGCACAAGGAACATTGTGTTTTTGTTTTTCATTATTCAGTTCTCCTTTAGTTTTGTTTTACATGTGGAAGGTCACGAACACATGATTCATTTTACGCCGGGAATCGGCGGGAAGCTTAATACGACCTTGTTTTTAGCTTCATAACGCTAGAGAGTATAGCATAACAGTACAGGAAATGCAAGAAAAAAGAATACCGCATCCCTGGAAAAATACCAGAGAAGCGATATCCTCTTAAAATGCCGGTTATGTAAAAATATCGATCAGAATTTGATATCTTTTCCTTCCAGACGCCACTGTCTGAATTCGGCAGAAGCAGAGAGCAGAAGGTCGGAAGAAGAGTTCAGGGCTGTCTCTACGGAGTCCTGAATAACACCGATGATGAAACCAACTGCAACGACCTGCATGGAGATATCATCAGAGATACCAAACAGGGAGCATGCCATCGGGATCAGAAGAAGAGATCCGCCGGCAACACCGGAAGCACCACAGGCTGAAAGTGCAGCCAGGAGACTTAAGATGATCGCAGTCGGGATATCTACATGGATACCAAGTGTAAATGCAGTAGCCATTGTCATAACCGTGATCGTGATCGCTGCACCGTCCATATTGATCGTTGCACCAAGTGGGATAGTTACAGAGTAAGTATCTCTGTCAAGTCCCATTTCCTCGCAGACTTTCATGTTTACAGGGATGTTGGCAGCAGAACTTCTGGTGAAGAATGCAGTCAGCGCGCTTCTCTTCAGGCAATGGAAGATCAGCGGATAAGGATTCTTGCGGATGCACCAGTAAACCAGCATCGGGTTGGTGACAAAATAGATAAACAGCATACAGCCAACCAGCAGAAGAAGCAGTTTACCGTAGGTAGTAAAGATATCCAGTCCGTTTGTAGATACTGTGTTGAATACGAGACCGAAGATACCAAATGGAGCCATATTGATGATCCATGTAACAACAGTAGAAAGTCCGTTAGCAACATCAGCAAGGACATTCTTAGTCATGTTGTTGGCAGCACGTAATGCAAGTCCGATAAGGACAGCCCACATCAGGATTCCGACATAGTTTGCATTTACGAGAGAAGAAACAGGGTTTGCAACGACATTGAGCAGAAGGTTATTGAGGACTTCTGCGATACCCTGTGGTGCAGCAGTATCAGTAGCAGCAGTTGTCAGTGTCAGTTCAACCGGGAAGATCATACTTGCAAATACTGCGATCACAGCAGCAAGCACAGTACTGAACATGTAAAGTATGATTACGGTTTTGATAACACCACCGTGAGATTTTCCGGCATTGCACAGAGAACTGATAACCAGGAAAAATACAAGAAGCGGTGCGATCGCTTTGAGGGCGCCGACGAATACGTCACCCAGGATAGAGACTGCAGAAGCTCCCGGTACAGCGATTCCCAGGATGGCTCCCAGGATCAGTCCTACGAGGATTCGCTTGACCAGTGCGATCTCAGTCCATTTGGTCCAAAGTTTTTTCATTTGTTTACTCCCTTTCCTTTTAACCCTTTAATATGGTAAAATGTTAATAAGGTATATTATAAATGAAAAAAGCTGATAGTGCAACAAAATCATAAATTTTCGTAGACATATTTTGGAAACTGCGGTAAGATTATACAGGCTGATGCCAATATCAGTAATTACAGAAAGGCAGATTTACAGATATGGAAGAGAAGATTCTTGATTTCATCATGGAGTACGCACAGGAACATGAAAACGTTCCGTTCCAGATTATTGAGGAGATGTTCAATATTCAGATGGATGAGAGCTTACGATCTATTATCAGTGATGCAATCTGGGACAGAGATAATGTTTCAGATGTAGTCATCGAAAATGACGGTTACGTGATCAGCTGTTTTGAAGACTGATCAGTTACAGTCGGGGAAAGTAAAGCATTCGGCATACAGAGGGCAGAGACGGATCACCGTTTTCTGCCCTCTGTTTTTTGAGGCTGACAGGACACATTTTCTCTGTTCAGATCTTCCAGGATCGTAGTGTTGACATCATCTTCGTATTTGCGCATCTGTACCTGCATAGGTGTGGGGTCAGCCGAGAATTTCATGTGACTGAAGTGATTAAAAAAGAACAGGACACCGATAGCAAGACCAATGGAATAAGAAATCTCCAGGATGGTAAAACCGCTGGAGATTTTTCCCGTTACCTGAAAATAGATCTGCTGGAACAACGTGCCGACATCCACGTCGGTATTAAATGTCATGATTGAAAATGCAGCTCCGAAAAAGGTGGCAAGACAGACGAAAAAGATCTTGAGCCAGCGAAAGAGTACGCCCGGTACGGATTCCTTTTGGTAAGTGAGTATAAAATCTGTTTCACCTAAGGGTGTGACCGTAAGATCCGGTTCTTTTTTCTGGATCATATCAACGAGATCCATGACAGACATGACATATCTTCCGGGTTTGCTGGAATCCAGATTTGCAACAGGCAGGACGCGGAGCCTGTTCAGAACTTTGGAATCCGTGCAGGAAAGCCTTGCGATGTCCTGAAGATACACGTGAGGATGCTGTACCTGGATGTTCATATCAAGCTGTATATATAAAGTGTCACTCATATAAAAAACTCCTTAAAAATGCCGCAGATCAGTCTTTCATTTTTGGCTTGAAGATCAGGCTGGCGAGATAGGAAAAAATCAGTGCGGCAGAAACACCAGTCGCACAGGCTGTGAATCCTCCTGTAAAAAGTCCGAGGAAACCATCCTGGTCGATGGCTTTTTTCATACCTTTCCAGAGAACCTGTCCGAAACCGAGAAGCGGAACAGAAGCACCGGCACCTGCATAGTCGGCAAGGGGCTGATAAATCCCGATCGCACTTAAAAGGGCACCCAGGCAGACGAGAATGACCATAACCCGTCCGGGCATTAATTTAGTCCTGTCGAGAAGGATCTGGACCAGGGCGCAGATCACACCGCCGACCCAGAAGGCATTAAAATAATCCATAAAAAACTCCTTTCAGGATAACTGAACATGTTCAAGAACGATTCCATGGGCAATTCCCGGAACAGATTCTCCTTCATTAAAGCTTACTTTGGAGAGCATTGCCCCGGTAGGCACAAACAGGACTCGTTTCCACTGGCCGGTAACGATGCGTGGCAGGATAAAAGCAGTCAGCACAGAGGCTGCACAGCCGCAGCCGCTTCCGCCGGAATGTGTATCCTGCGCCTCATTGTCAAAGATCAAAAGCCCACAGTCATGGTGGACAGAACTGATGGAGATATCTTTTTCCTGAAGCAGATCAAATAAGATCCGCTGTCCGACTATGCCAAGATCGCCTGTGATAATAGCGTCATAATCAGAAGGTTTTCTGTCGAAATCTTTAAGGTGCCGGTAGATCGTGTCACAGGCAGCAGGAGCCATACAGCCTCCCATGTTCATAGAATCACGGAAACCAAAATCTACAACAGTTCCGGTAGTAAGCGCAGTGACTGCCGCACAGCCATTTTCATGCCGGAGGGGAGAGGCGTTTTCTGTATTTTCCAGAACGGGCGGTTTATTGCCAAGAATGCAGGCCCCGCTTCCTGTTACTGTCCAGGTTGCAGAGAGCGGCCGCTGATTTCCGTAGCCAAGTGGAAAACGAAATTCTTTTTCGGCAGTGGCAAAATGGCTGGATGTGGCACAGAGGATATGAGCACCGTAACCGGCAGCGACAGCCATGCTTCCAAGGGAAAGAGATTCACCGATCGTGGAGCAGGCTCCATAAAGTCCGTAAAACGGGATTCCCATATCCGCAATACCAAAGGAAGATGCGATCGTCTGTGCAAGAAGGTCTCCGGCAAATGCCATGCGGATGTCAGAGGGGGTCAAACCGGCTTTCCCGATCGCAAGGACTGCGGTTTCTTTCTGCAGAGTGCTTTCTGCATTTTCCCAGGTATCAGTTCCGAAAAGGGGATCTTCGCTGATCATATCAAAACAGTCCCGAAGGGGACCTTCGCCTTCTTTTTTGCCGACGATAGAAGCAGCACTCTGAACAAAGACCGGTTCGCGAAAAGCAAGACTTGCTTTTCCGGTCTGGATCGCTGGGGTCATCCGATCACCTCCATAAGTTTGAGAATGTAGTAGATAATGCCGAGAAGCCAGGAACTTAAGATCCCATACAGGATCACAGGGCCTGCGATCGTGAAGATCTTGCAGCCAATGCCAAAGACCTGTCCTTCTGCCTGAAATTCAATAGCGGAAGATGCGACGGAATTTGCAAATCCGGTGATCGGTACAAGACCGCCGGCACCTCCGAACTTTCCGATCTTGGAATAAAGATTAAGTCCGGTAAGGAGCACGCTTAGAAAGATCAGGATAAGGGAGCACCAGTTTCCTGCTGTTTCTCTGTCTGCACCCATGCCCTGCGCAGTGTTTAAGATCCACTGCCCGAAAAGACAGATCAGTCCGCCGGTGAGAAACGCTTTTGCCATATTTATGGGAAGACTGTGGGTGGGCGTGACAGATTTGACATACTGTTCATATTTTTTCTGCTTTTTTATTTGCTGTTCTGTTGCCATGAATACTCCTTTCTGTTTGACTTTTGTATGTTTTCTGCATATAATAATGAGGCTTGTCGGTTACTGTAAACAGTAACGTCTATTGCCAGCCAAAGAAATAGAAGAGAAGAGTGCCGATACATTTTCCGGCTGCGATCGCAAGGATGATAGCAGGAAATCCTTCTGTCAGGTGGATCCTTCTTGAAAAAACAGGGAAGACATCGGCAACCTCTGCCAGCGCAAGAATCCAGCTTCCGAGAAATATTCCGGAAAAAATACCGTAAAGTATCAGGAAGGGAACTCCAAGCGGCAGAGAAATATGAAACAGCCAGAACAGATTTCCAAGGACAAAACCAAGCAGAGTCATATCTTCGTAAAGCAGAATAGAATCTGCAGTATGTGTGATGCCGGCATATCTTGGAACGATGGAAAGTCCGATCATCAGGCCGACGGCACCGCCGGCAATGATCACGCCGGAACATATTCCTGTAAAGCCGAGAAAAATCTGCTGCCACATACAAAAGAACTCCTTTTCCATTGATTTTGATAGTTAGTATGTGAGAATATGAGAGAAACATACATTAATTCTTAAAAAACTATGAAAACCTGTACTTTTATTTGATTGGATAGTATAATTAAAAGGAATGGGAATGCGTGGCGTTTCCAGGAATATTAGGATGTTACAAGGAGGTTTTGCATGTACGACGCATATTCCCGAATGGAAATTCTGTTAGGTCAGAAGGGAGTTGACCGTCTAAGTACAGCTAAGATTGCTGTTTTCGGTCTGGGAGGTGCAGGCTCCTATACAGTGGAAGCACTGGCACGATGCGGTGTCGGCAGTCTTACACTTGTGGATCATGAGGCGATAGCGGTCACGGATATCAACAGGCAGCTCTATGCGCTGCAGTCTACGATCGGCCATAAGAAAGTCCAGATAGCCAAGGAGCGGGTCCACAATATAGATGAGGATATTCTGGTTCATACCTATGAGACATACTATAATGAAGATACTATGGGATTATTCGATCTGAAAGCCTATGATTATATTGTGGATGCAATGAACACGGTTTCATCCAAGATTCTTCTGATAGAGCAGGCACAGAAATGCCAGGTCCCGGTGATCTCATGCCTGAATATGGGAAACAAGTTGAATCCTTCGAGTCTGGAGATCATGGATATCTCGCGTGTCGCATCAGACCCGGTGGTAAAGAAGATGCGTGCGGAACTTCGCAGGAAGGGTGTCCGTAAGCTGAAAGTACTGTGTTCAAGAGAGCATTCACGCAGAGGCTTTGAGTTCAGAAAAAATAAAGAAAATGTCGAGAGAAATATTCATGGAAGTATTTCTTTTGTGCCAGGTGTTGCAGGACTCATGGCGGCAGGAGAAGTAGTGCGGGATATTCTGGCAGAAAAGCACAAAAAATAATATCAGGATCAGGCTGTATAAGCCTGAAGTTCAAAATAAATAGAAAGATAGAGGATAACGTTTGTGAACGAACAGATCAAACAGAAATTTTGCCGGGAATTTGGAGCGGAGCAGGTGCTTTTTGAAGAACCGATGAAACGGCATACAACCTTTCGTATTGGCGGACCGGCAGAGGTCTTTGTGATGCCAAAGACAGTCGATGAGGTTGCCCGGGCGCTTGAGATATGCAGAGAGGAAGGGCTTTCCTATTTTGTACTCGGAAACGGAAGCAATCTTCTGGTCAGTGATCAGGGATACAGAGGTGTGATCATCCAGATGGACCGCAACATGGAGGATATTACTGTAGAGGGTACAGAGATCCGTGCAGCAGCAGGAGCGCTCCTTTCTTCCATTGCAGTGGCAGCAAGAAGGGCTTCTCTTACAGGCTTCGAGTTTGCGGGAGGAATCCCGGGTACACTTGGGGGAGCTGTCGTGATGAATGCAGGTGCGTATGGCGGCGAGATGAAAGATGTACTCAAAGAAGTGACGGTAATGACCGGAGAAGGCGAAATCCGCGTGATTCCGGCATCAGAACTTGAGATGGGATATCGTACCAGTATCATTAAGAGAGCCGGCTACCTCGTCCTGGGAGCAACGATCTCTCTCAGAGAAGGTGATCTGGAGGAGATCAAAGCACTCACAAAAGAACTCAGCGAGAAGCGTACTTCCAAGCAGCCGCTTGAATTTCCAAGTGCAGGAAGTACGTTTAAACGTCCGGAAGGATATTTTGCAGGTAAACTGATCATGGACAGCGGGCTTCGTGGATATCAGATCGGCGGTGCCAGGGTCTCTGACAAGCATTGCGGCTTTGTGATCAATGCAGGAGATGCGACGGCGAAAGATGTTGTGGACTTGATGGATCACGTGACAGAAGTTGTGCGTGAGAAATATGGTGTGACACTGGAACCGGAAGTGAAATTTTTGGGGGATTTTAACTAAAGCAGTGGAATCCGGGATCTGTACAGATCACTGGCTGAATGAGAAACGGGAGATAAGAGATGCGACTGGTAATTGTTACGGGATTGTCCGGAGCGGGCAAATCCACAGCGATGAAGATGCTGGAGGATGCACAGTATTTCTGTGTAGATAACCTGCCGATCCAGCTGGTGGGGAAATTTGTTTCCCTGGTGTCGGCAAACCAGGGAGAGGATGTTCAGAATGCAGCGATCGGACTGGATGTCCGCAGCGGCAGATATCTGGAGGGGCTGGAAGAAGTACTTGACCAGCTTAAGGCAGAGGGATATAAGTTTGAGATCCTTTTCCTTGATGCAGATGACCGCACACTGGTCAAACGATACAAGGAAACAAGAAGAACACATCCGCTTGCCATGACAGGCCGGGTAGATGAGGGAATCCAGAAAGAAAGGGAGCGTTTAAGCTTCCTCAAAGAACGTGCAGACTATATCATAGATACAACACATCTGCTTACCAGAGAACTCAAGAAGGAACTTGACAAGATATTTGTAGAAAATGGCAAATTTGACAATATGATGATTTCTGTATTGTCATTCGGGTTCAAATATGGAATCCCGGAGGATGCCGATCTTGTGTTTGACGTAAGATTCCTTCCGAATCCTTATTACGTGGATGAACTGCGCCCGCAGACAGGAATGGACGAGGGCGTCTATAACTATGTGATGCAGAATCAGGTGGCGAAGGATTTTGCGGATAAGCTGGAGGATATGATGAAGTTCCTTATCCCTAATTATGCAAAAGAAGGCAAGACAAATCTTGTGATTGCGATCGGATGCACCGGCGGAAAGCATCGTTCTGTTACGCTGGCACGTGTCCTTTACGAACAGCTTCATGCAGAAAGAGGATCTGGGATCCGGCTGGAACACAGGGATATAGGTAAAGACGCACTGCGCAAAAAATAAGCGATAGAGAACAGGAGAGAATTGGAGTTGTCTTTTTCGGGGATGGTGAAAGAAGAACTTTCCAAACAGATCAGTATGGCGCGGCACTGCAGGATCGCAGAGATGTCTGCACTGTTAAGTGCCTGTGGCAAGATGACAGCAGATGGAATCCTGCATTTTCAAACTGAAAATTATGCTGTTATAAGAAAGTACTTTACATTGTTGACAAAAACCTTTAATATAGATACAGCAATAGCTATTCGGGAAAGCTGTCAGATGAAAAAAGGCAAGGTGTATTTTGTCGAAATTGCGGACCCGGCACAGATAGAAACTGTACTTCAGGGGACGAAACTTTCTGTAGATAAATATAACGGAGAGACGTTGTATGCAGGTAATGGGCTCGTTACGCAGCAGAGCTGCTGTAAGCGGGCTTTTATCCGCGGAGCGTTTCTGGCATCCGGTTCCATCAGTGATCCGGAGAAAGGCTATCATTTTGAAATTGTCTGTTCAGATGAGCAGAAAGCTGGGCAGCTTCGAGAGCTCATCCGCAGCTTTGAGATCGATGCCAAAATTGTCATGCGCAAGAAATCATATGTGGTCTATGTGAAAGAGGGCGCACAGATTGTAGATATGCTGGCAGTTATGGAAGCAAATGTATCTTTGATGAATCTGGAGAACATCCGGATCGTCAAGGAGATGCGAAATACTGTCAACCGGAAAGTAAACTGTGAAACAGCAAATATCAACAAAACGGTGAATGCAGCAGTGAAGCAGACAGAGGATATCAGATTGATTCAGGAAAAGATGGGATTTCACAATCTGAATGAAGGTCTTGCTGAGATCGCGGAGCTGAGACTGCAGTATCCGGAAGCTACACTAAAAGAATTAGGTATGATGTTAAATCCGCAGGTTGGGAAGTCGGGGGTAAATCACCGCTTAAGAAAGCTCAGCCAGATCGCTGACGGACTGCGGGTGAACGAGGAGGAGTTATTATGATTAAAAAACCAATCACTATTCAACTGTCTACTGGACTTGAAGCACGTCCGGTCGCACAACTGGTACAGGTTGCAAGCCAGTTTAACAGTGAGATCTATGTTGAGATTGGAAGAAAAAAAGTAAATGCCAAGAGCATTATGGGAATGATGACATTAGGGCTGGACGCAGGTGAAGAGATCACACTTTCTGCAAATGGCGACGACGAAGAAGCTGCCATGACAAGCATAGAGAAATATTTAAGCAATCAGTAATAGAAGAATCAGAGCAGAGCAGTAAGAAGCATTGCCCGGAAGAAGACCAGTCCGGGGCAATGCTTTTTTAAGATTATAAGTTGACCATAAAGCAAAAACAAGGTATAATGATAAAATGTTAATGAATGTAAACCAAAGCGAGGGAGATACCAATGTCTAAATTTTTGAAATTTATTGTACATTTTGTGATTGTATGTACGATCGTATTGATACTTGGCATGGCATTACCGCCATTCTTCGGAGTGACGACTGTGATAGTGGACAATTCCGAGAAGGTTACGAATCTGCCTATGGGATCTGTAACATATGCCATACCGGTAAAAACAGAAGAAGTAACAGTAGGCACACCAATCCTGGTAAAGAAAGATACAGCAACTTATCGCTATAATCTTGTAAGCGTAAATAAAGAAACCAATACTGGTACTGTGATCGATCAGACAGCATCTGTACAGAGCAACATTACGGTATCTGTTAAGAACTGGGTGCAGAAGGTTGTAATCACGATTCCTTTTGCCGGATATATCCTTACAGCGACAGAGAGTACAGAAGGTCTGATCATTCTTGGTCTGGTGGTACTGTTTCTTATTATTCTTTATGTTATGGCTGAACTTCTTAAGAAAGAGCCAGAGGATGAGTATGAGGATCTTTTTGGAGATCGTAAGCATGTAAAGACTTCCAAAGAACTTCGAATGGAAGAAAAGGCTCGTGAGAAACGTATGGATGAAGAAGACAAGGAACTTCTTTATAATGAAAAAACACGTCGCAAACAGGCTAAGAAAGATGAGAAACAGCGAAAGAAGATCCGCACAGGCGGTTTTGTAGATGAGATATATGAAGATGATCTTGATGGAGAACCGACACAGAAGCCGGTACGACCGGCAAAGAATCTTCAGATGGCTACCAGTGAAGCACATGAACTTCTGAAGAGAGAGATCGCAGCTGCCACTGCGGAAGATGATCAGGATGCATATAGCAGTGCTGGAGAATATACGGAAGAGCTTCCGGAAATCTCAATGCCGGAAGAAAAGCAGCAGGAAGAAGAAATACCGGTAGAGATCAAAAAACTTGCAATTCCGAATTATTCTGCATCTCAGCTTGCAGACAGAGCAAGAAAAGCGGGAGATACACCAGATATTGTAAGGGATTCGATCACGAATGTTACATTATTTGATTATTCAGATATCATTGGCGGCGACGATGAGGACGAAGAATCAGAAAACTAATTGAATAGTATCCTATTATATAGGAAGAAAACTGTTGAAATAAATGCAGTGGAGGGATAAATGATCCTTTCACTGCATTTTGCACTATAACAACAAGAAAATGCTCGAAATTATTGTGCATAAATTTGTTCAAAAAAATAAAAAAAAGACTTGCATAATCGGGAATCATCGTATATACTAATATCTGCTGTGACATGATAGCTATGAAGCGCGAGGTTGCTGCCAGTTACCGGCAGGTTTTCCGTGGAGCGAATGTCAAGTTAGGAAACTGACGACAAGTCACTGTACAAGTTCAGAAACCATCATCGGGATGGACGTGTGGATAAATGTCGCATGACACACACGGAGATGTGTACAGTCGCCGCTTGTCGTACTGCATAATTGAGTACGAATAGGAGGAGACTTTTTTTATGGCAAATCAGGTAATGAGAATCACTTTAAAAGCTTACGATCATCAGTTAGTAGATGCATCCGCAGCAAAAATCATCGATACTGTTAAAAAGAATGGAGCAACTGTTAGCGGACCGGTTCCGCTTCCGACAAAGAAGGAAGTTGTTACAATCTTAAGAGCTGTTCACAAATACAAAGATTCCAGAGAGCAGTTCGAGCAGAGAACTCATAAGAGACTCATCGATATCATGACACCAACCCAGAAAACAGTAGATGCACTTTCCAGATTGGAAATGCCTGCAGGTGTTCACATCGATATCAAGATGAAAACCAAATAATTTAACTCGTTTTTAAATGCCCATCGGGCATTTCAAAAAACTATATGATTGCCTTTATGGTAATCCGCTATAAGGAGGAAGAAAGAAATGAAGAAAGCTATTTTAGCTACTAAAGTCGGAATGACTCAGATCTTC